>JBFWSG010000006.1:0-170869 GCA_050248495.1 Pirellulales bacterium
CGCGGGAAGAGATCCGCGTAATGGCTGCCGGCCGGACGGATGCGGGGGTGCACGCGCTGGGGCAGGTCGTCGGGCTGTCAACAGAAACTGCGCTCACAACGGCCGATTTGCACCGTGGACTCAACGCGGTGTTGCCGGAGGATGTGGCGATTGTTGCGGTCGAGGAGGCGCCCGAGAACTTTCACGCCACGCACGACGCCAGGCGAAAGACTTACCGCTACCAGATTCACAATGGCCGCACACCGGACGTGTTCCATCGCCGCTATGTGTGGCACTTCCCGCAACCGCTTGATGCGGAGCAAATGGCGATCGCTGCACGATTGCTCGAGGGAAGGCACGACTTCGCGGCCTTCGAGTCGGCGGGCTCCGAGCGGCCAGACACGGTGCGAACGTTGTTTAAGGTGGAAGTGGGGCGGATCGCCGAGCGGATCACGATTGAAGTGACCGGGGACGGGTTCCTCTACAATATGGTGCGGTCGATCGTCGGCACGCTCGTGGAAGTCGGCAAGGGGAGCCGCGAGGCGGCATGGGTGGCGGAGGTGCTCGCATCCTGCGACCGGCGGCGCGCCGGGCAGACGGCGCCGGCGCTGGGGTTGTTTCTGGTGAGCGTTGAGTATTGATCGCGTATGCGCGTGGCACACTTGATTGCGCGATTGATCATCGGAGGCGCGCAGGAGAATACGGTCCTTAATTGCCACGATTTGATTCGCGACTACGGCGATGAAGTGCTGCTCATCGCGGGGCCGGGATTGGGGCCGGAAGGGAGCCTCGAAGCGGACGCCCAGGCGCTGGGCATTCCGATCGAGATCATTCCGTCGCTGCGACGGCCGATCCATCCGACGCGCGACTTCGCCGCCTGGCGGGCGCTCTCCGGCGCTCTGGCGCGGTTCAAGCCGGACGTCGTTCACACGCACGGCGGCAAGTGCGGCCTGTTCGGCCGGGTGATTGCCTCGCAGCAGGGAGTGCGGGCAATCGTCCACACGGTCCACGGCGCGGCATTTCATCCGTATCAACCGGCACCGGCCCGGGCGTTCTTTCGTCACTGCGAAAAGGTTGCCTCGGCGCGGTGTCACGCGATCATCAGCGTGGCCGACGCGATGACCGAGCAGCTGGTGGCGGCGGGCGTCGCGCCGCGCGAGAAATTCACCACCATCTACAGCGGCATGGAAGTGGAGTCGTTTCTGAAATCCGGCCGACTGCGCGAACTCGTGCGAAGGGATTTTGGATTCTCAGCAGATGATTTCGTGGTCGGCAAAGTGGCCCGCTTGTTTCACCTCAAAGGACACGCCGACCTGGTCGCCGCCGCAAGGATCGCCGATGAGAGGCGCAAGTACGTAAAGTACCTGATCATCGGCGACGGCATCCTCCGGCCGCAGATCGAAGCGCAAATCGCCGCCGCCGGGCTGACTGCGAACTTTCACTTCACGGGTCTCGTCCCCCCATCGCAGATCGCGGAGCTGCTCTCTGCGACCGACCTTGTCGTCCACACAAGCTACCGCGAGGGGCTGGCGCGCGTGCTGCCGCAGGCGCTGCTCGCGGGAAAGCCAGTAATCAGCTACGACGTGGATGGTGCACGGGAGGTGATCATCGACGGCGTGACGGGCCGTCTCATTCAGGCCGGCGACGTGGCGGGGCTTGCCGCGCGAATCGTCGACCTGTCCATGGCGACCGCGCTTTGCGAGCAAATGGGCGCCACGGGCCGCGAGCTGTGCCGTGCCCGCTTCGATCACCGCGAAATGACCCGTCAGATTCGCGCCCTCTACGAGCGATTGCTGGCGTGAGGGCACGCCAGCCGAGCGAGTGCGCCCTTCCATCCGCGCTAGACATCGCACTTTCACCAGCCGTAAATCACGGGTAAAATGAAAGTTGCGAACAATTTACCACGGATCGCCAGAGTGAAAATGACGAATGCCTAATGACGAATGTCGAGTTCCAATTCGTCATTGGGCATTGGTCATTCGACATTCTCGCCTTGTCTTCCGTGGTGGGAATTTGGTTGGAATCCGCGCGTGTCAGCTCAAATCCAATTCGTCGGCAAGTACCGCCTGTTCCACCTCATCCGAGGCGGTGCATTCTACGAGATTTGGGCCGTCCGGCCGCCGGCCGACAACACCGTCTACGCGATGAAGTGGCTCCCCAAGGGCTCGAAGTACACCCGCGAGCACATTGGCGGCCTGCGGCACGAATACACGGTCGGCAGCACGCTCGACCACAAGGCGTGCATCAAGACGTACGAGTTCGACAACACCTCGAACGGCGCGTACATGCTGTTGGAGCTGTTCAAGACGCAAAACCTCAAGCAACAGATCATCTCCGGCAACAACAAGAAGATATTCCACCGCGCGAAGGAGATCTTGGTCGAATGTGCGGCGGGGCTGGCCCACATGCACGACAAAGGTTGGATCCACCGCGACATCAAGCCGGACAACTATCTTCTGAGCGACGACAACACCGCGAAGCTGATCGACTTCAACCTGGCGCAGAAGCCGGCCGGCGCGCTGAGCAAGCTCTTTGGCGGCAAGTCGAAAGTCATTCAAGGCACGCACAGCTACATGTCGCCTGAGCAGATTCGCGGCCAGACCCTCGACTTCCGGGCCGACGTCTACAGCTTCGGCTGCATGGTCCACGAATTCTTCACTGGCAAGCCGCCGTTTACGGCCAACACGCCCAGCGAACTCTTGCAGCGCCATCTGACGTCGAAGCCAGCCGATCTGGCGGTGTTCGACAAGAATATAACGCCGGAGTTCGCCAAGTATGTCCAGTCGATGATGTCGAAAGACCCGGCCGGCCGGCCCGCGTCGATGAAGGACGTGATGATGGAAATCAAAACGCAGAAGGTGTTTTACAATCGCCCGCAACCGCCGAGTGCGGAGCCCGCAGTGAAGGAGAAATCCAGTGAATAAGTGAGTAAGTGAGTCGGTGAGTAAGTATCGATCGGAACCTACTCACTTACTTTCCTATTCACCTACTCACTCCGCACACCCATGCCCAGCGCCATTTACCGACTTGCGTTTGAACAGCCGATCCATGCTCTGGAGCAGCGGATCGCCGAGCTCGAGTCGAATCAGAACAAGACGCCCGAACAGCACGATCAGATTCGCGCGCTGCGGCGCGAGCTGGCCGACACCACGCGCCGCGTCTACAGTCAGCTTGATCCGTGGGAAACAGTGCAGGTGGCCCGGCATCCCGACCGGCCGATGTTTACGGATTATTTGGACCTGGTGTTCGATGAGTTCGTCGAGCTGCACGGGGACAAGTTTTTTGGCGATGACCGCGCGCTGCGGACCGGCTTCGCCAAGCTCGACCGATACAAAGTACTCGTCGCGGGGCATCACAAAGGCAAGACGCTCAAAGAGCGGAATGAGTGCTTTTTCGGTTGCGCGCATCCCGAGGGCTATCGCAAAGCGATGGCCAAGATGCGTCTGGCGGCCAAGTACCGGCTGCCGATTATTTGCCTGATCGATACTCCGGGCGCCTATCCGGGCATCGGGGCCGAAGAGCGCGGCCAGGCCCAGGTGATTGCCGAGAGCATGCTGGAAATGTCGCGCCTCGAAACGCCGATTATTTGCGTGGTGATCGGAGAGGGGGGGTCGGGCGGCGCGCTCGGGATCGGCGTGGGCGACCGCGTCGCGGTGCTCGAGTTCGCCTACTACAGCGTGATCAGCCCCGAGGGTTGCGCCGGCATCTTGTGGAAGAGCCACGACTTTGCCGCCGATGCCGCCCGGGCACTCAAGCTCACGTCGCGTCACTTGCACACGCTCGGCGTGATCGACGACGTGATCGAAGAACCGCTCGGCGGCGCTCACCGCGATCACAACCAGATGGCAGCCCGGCTCAAAATGTATCTCATCAAGACATTGCGTGAGCTCGTCGAGCAACCGACGGCTCAATTGCTGCAGGCGCGGTACGACAAGTTCCGCAAGATGGGTCAGTTCCTCGACCCAGCGGTCTAAACAGAGCTCGATCCATGAATGCCGCACCGACTTCGACCGGCAGCGCACCCCGAAGTCGCATCCGCTTCAGTCTGCGGGCGACGTTCGTACTGGTGACGATTGTCTGCGTTCTGCTGGGATGGATGGTTATACGCTACCGGCGGGCCGAGAGAATCATTGCGCGGCATCTGGCAGTCGTGGATCAGATCCAGGCCAACGTATCGCAGCCGCCATCGAATGTGACGTTTGTGATGCCCGCAAACGTGCGGCAGACGAAGACGGCACTATATTCCAAGATGCGTGCGAATCAGGTGTATCGCCAATTCCACACGAATGGCTGGTTGGCCGATCGATTCGATCACATGACGCAAGAAGGCGAGCTTTTGGACGTGTCCGCGGCTCTGGTTGCGGAATCGGCCGACGACCTGGCGACTCGGCTGCGAGCTCACTACGAAGATGGCTTCAGTTCGCTGGGATTGCGGCGCAATCTCACAGTAAACGGCGATCCGGCGAGCGCAATTTGGGCGTCGCCCGACAACTGCATCCAGCTGGTCGTGGACGTCGACGTGGATGGCGGCGACAAAAGCGCCCGCGCGCGGGTTATCTATCTGCACCACGAAGCCATGGAGCTTTGGTGATCGGCGCTTGTCGGATTTGGTTGCCGATCCCGCCGGCAAACCGCTCGAACTGACCGGCTTCGAGATTTGCCTGTTAGACGCCCGCCGCTGGCCGACGACTGGACGGTCGCCGCCGGCTTTCGGAACGCGTCTACGGGCCTCCTGCGAGTTCGCTTTTCGGCCACGCTCCCGGTCAGACCGCACGCGCACAGGCGGCCTGGAGAGAAGGCGACTGAATCGAGTCTCGGCGAGTCACCCCCATCGTCTGAAGCCGTCCGATGGTCGCCGGCCAACGAGAGCAGGAGGGCTGCCGCGAAATCCCCGGCACCCGGGACCAACGTCCGATAATCGCTGTTATGTTCGTTTCGGGCGTGGTTTCGGCCGGGAAAATCGCGTATTCTGCCCCTGCCGCCAAATCGTTCTGGCCGCCGACCACCACTGATCCTGAGTCTTTATCCCCGATGCCTAACCGCGACTGGAACGACGAAGAAGAAGATTGGTCGGAGACCGGTGCGGGCTACGATTCGGGAGACGATTCGGAGTTCGACGACACTGATTCCGACGACGCCATCCCCTGTCCCGACTGCGGCGCGGACATCTATGCCGACCTCGATTGCTGCCCACGCTGCGGCTACTGGCTCACCGACGCCGATCGCAATCCGCCCCGCGTCGGCCTGTTTGACTCTCGCACGACCCGCCTCGTGGCCGCCGGCCTGCTGGCGATCTTCGTTCTGAGCCTCTTGGCCAGCGTCTTCGGTCTGGCAAACTGATCGCGAACGAATCGGCTGGCAGGATAGGAGACTCCAAACCCCGGCGCCACGAAATGCCAAGTCGTTTCAACAGTTGTTGCAAAAAATTGCATCCCCCCGTATTTCGTTTATAATCTCCCCCGGCCAGCGTAGTGTGGGCTTGATCCGGTCTACTTTGAAGAGGTGATCCAATGATGCGCACCGGTTGGACTTTCGTTGCGGCAATTTCGCTAGCGTTTCTTGTGGTCAACGATGCTTTGGCCGTGCTCATCTTCGACGACGGACAATCGCACGTGATCAATCAGCCGTCGGACGCGATCACCGTCCTCAATAGCGCGGCACCCGATGACTTGCCGACGACGGTGACCATTTCGACGGGCGGGGTGATCGATTCGGTTGCTCCCGTAATCTCGGCGGCAGCGAGCGTTTTCGGAACCTCCGGCATCGAGTTGGCCGGCGGCAGCATTCTTACCAATGCCGGCGGCGGCCACGGCCTGGTCGCGTTTGACAATGCTCAGATCAAAATGACTTCGGGTACCATTGCGCCGTTGGGAGCGAGTAGCGCTGGAATTTCGATTGAAGGCAACGCTCAAGCGGAGGTACTGGGCGGCACGATCGACGCCACATCGATCGGGCTCAATGGATTTGGGCAGACCTATTCCGTCGTTCGCGGCGGCACGATTCGCGGCGACGCCGAGGCATTTCATCTGGGAGTCAACTCGCAGCTGCACGTCTACGGCGGGCTGCTGGGTGACATGGACGGCGGAGTCGATCTGACAGTCGCCGGCGGCGAAGCCCATTTCTATGGCAGCGCATTCCAGCTCAACGGCGTGCCGGTCGCTCAAGGACTGATCGCCGGGCCCGGCAACTTTGTCGGGCGGCTCACGGGAATGCTCGACAGCGGCGAGTCACTGGACATCGGCATCCGCGTCGAAGATCTCGGTCCGGGAGTCATGTTTCCGGCTTTGATTTATGTGCACGTACCCGAACCATCGTCACTACTGCTGTTGACGTGCGCCTCGTTTGGCGCCTTCGCTGGCGGCCGGGCCAGATGCCGATCGTAGTTCACGGTCGCGACTTTCGATGCAGCGCGACGCGCAGTCGACTGCAGACCAGCCTGACACGACAAGGTGACCGATAGAGCGTTCGGTTTCTGGTCAACTATCGTGCAATTGAACAAATTCTGTTCGACATGCGCGGCGCGCGTGGCGCGCCTGCACCGGCGATTGTGAAATTCGTGTGTCGTTGCTTGACGTGCGAATTCATTCGCACCTATCATTCAGATCATCCGTCGCGGGCCAGTTGCTATGACTGGGGCGATCACACCGAGACGGAGTTCAGAGGATGGTCAAGTCTTATTGTCCGAAGTCGTTCAGTAGGACGTGGAGCTCTTTGGTCGCAGTGGTTGGCACGTTGGTTGTGCCGGCGATGTCATCCGGCTACGTGTTCCACAATCTAGTGTCCGATCAGTCCGGCGCGGCTGATCACGCTGATCCGGATTTGGTCAATGCCTGGGGCGTCGCGTTCAACCCGAACGGCTTCGTTTGGGTCGCCGACAATCACAGCGGGAAGTCGACGCTCTACGACGGGCTGGGCAACAAACAGTCGCTGGTGGTGAATATCCCCGGCCCTGCCGGTTCGACGGGCGGCGGCGCGCCGACGGGCATCGTGTTCAACGACGGCAACGACTTCTTTGTCGGCGCGGGGACCAACCCGGCCGCGTTCATCTTTGCCGGCGAAGATGGCGTGATCTCGGCCTGGAATCCGAACGAGCCGCTGCCGGCGCCTTCGACTCAGGCGATTCGGAAGATCGACAACTCGGCATCCAACGCGATCTACAAGGGATTAGCGCGGGCCAACAACGGCGGCCAGGATTTTCTCTACGCGACGGATTTCCATAACGGCCGCATCGACGCGTTCAACAACGCGTTTGGCCCCGCGTCGCTGTCCGGCAACTTCACCGATCCGGACCTGCCGGCGGGCTTCGCACCGTTCGGCATTCAGGCGATCGACGGCGAACTGTATGTGACCTACGCCAAGCAGGACGACGAGGCGGAGGACGACGTTGCGGGTCCCGGGCTCGGCTTCGTGAACGTGTTCGACCTGAACGGAGTACTCCAAGAGCGGCTCATCTCGCAGGGAGCGCTCAACGCGCCGTGGGGGCTTGCCAAGGCGCCGGCCGATTTTGGCGAATTCTCGGGCGCGCTATTGGTCGGCAACTTCGGCGACGGCCGGATCAATGCCTACGATGAGTCGACCGGCATGTTGCTGGGTTCGCTCTCGAACGCCGCCCACACGCCGCTTTCGATCGAAGGCCTGTGGGGTCTTCAGTTCGGTAACGGACTCAACAACCAGCCCACCAACACGCTCTTCTTCGCCGCCGGCCCAGGGGGTGAAGAGCACGGAGCCTACGGGCGAATCGACGTCACGCCGGAACCGGGCGGCCTGGTGCTCGAAGTGCTCGCGCTAGTGGGCATCGGCCTGGAAGACGCGTTGTTCCGCCGACGTTCCATCGGCAGCAAATAGAAGCTCGACGACTTCTGAGAGAGCGGTTTCCGACGAACCTCGAGTCGGAGACCGCCTCTGCAACTCACTAGTAGCGATTGCCGGCAGGCGTCTGCGCTGAATACGGATTCTGATACGGATTCGGTTGCGAGGCGCTATTGGATGACGTCGGCTGGGTCGGCCAAACCGGCTGTTGGGCAGCCGGCTGGGACGCGGGCTGCGTCGATTGCGGCCATTCGATTTTCGGAGTCTCAGGCGCCGACTGCCCGCCGAAACCGGGGATCGACCAGCCGCTGGATTGAGGCGCTGCTGTTCCACCGCCCGGGAAGTTGGCCTGATAGTTCGGATTCAAGCGCTGCTGGACGCGATTCAAATATGGATCGACGACCTGGTGAATTTCCGGCGGCATCACGGCGTCGGCCTTGGTCAGGAACTGGGCGATGTATTTGCCCGACTGCGAGCCGACGATCATCTCGCCCTGCGCGGGCGGCAGCAGTGTCACGGCGAAGAACGTGACCGCGATGCAGAGCAGCACTCCCTTGGCGAAGCCGATCAGCGCGCCGAGTTGTTTATCGAACGCTTCGAGCCGCACTTTGTCGATCACGTTCGAGATCAGGCGAAACGCGGTCCAGATCATGAACGACGTCACGATGTAAATCGCCAACATCGCCACGAAGCGATTCCACGGCGCGGTGTCGCCGAAAGTGGGGGCGAGCCGTTCGCTGAATTTGAGGGCCGCAAAGTAGCTCACCACGAGCGACGCCAGCGACGCGAGCTGCCAGGCCATGCCCTTCCAGAACCCGAACATGGTCGTGCACACGAGCACCAAGAGCATCAACAAATCGTAGGTCTGCATGATCGTTTGCCCTGGGTTGGCAACTGTCGCAGGCGCACGCGGCGTGCTGCCGCGTGTAGACAACTCACTTTGAAAGTGAGCCCGGTTCGGGGCGGCGAGTATAGCTATCAGTCGCCCCCGAGCGAAGGCCACTCCCCGCCTTGCCGTTCCTTGCTAGCAATTCGGTCCACGCACGTTGATCTTGGCAATCTGCCGAGGCACATTCTACAGTCTCCCGCCCTGATAGCGTCCCCGAATTATCACCACGGAGGCACAGAGGACAATACAAAGAAAAGCAAGGTAATTGGAACAGGAGGAAACAGAGACAACAGAGTGTGTGGCAGAATACTTTCACCTCCACTCCGTTCCCTCTGTTCTCTCCTGCTCAATTCCATCTTTCGTCTTCCGTCTTCTCAGTGCCCTCCGTGCCTCCGTGGTGAGTCCTCGTCTGGATTCGTGCAATGGCCGGCTTCAAGATGCATGTGACCGTCAGCAGCTGCTTGGGCTGCGGGTACGCCGGCGTGGGCTTTCTGCATTTCGGCATGCCGCTCGACACGTCGATCCTCGGCGGCGCACTGTGCGGTTTTTCGGGGATGCTGCCCGACATCGACAGCGACTACGGCACGCCGCTCCGCGAGACGATGGCCTTCACAGCAGCCGTACTCCCGATGCTGCTGTTGCACCGGTTCCAGTCGCTCGGTTTGCGGCCGGATGAGATGGCGCTGTTGGGAATCTCGGTCTACTTGTTCGTTCGCTTCGGCCTGACGAACATGATCCGCAAGTACACGGTCCACCGCGGGATGTTTCACAGCATCCCCGCGGGATTGATCTTCGCGGGGGTCGCGTTTTTGATTGTTGGCGACTCGTTCGACCTGAATATCCGCTACTACAAGGCGGGCGCGGTGTTTGCCGGCTTCATGTCCCACTTGATCCTGGATGAGATTTACAGCGTCGAGTGGAAAGGGGGCGCGTGGCACCTGAAGAAGTCGGCCGGCACGGCGGTGAAGCTCTGGGGCGATGACGCCTGGTCGAACTTCACGACCTACGCCAAGCTGCTCATCGTGGCCGCGATCATCCTCGGCGAGCCGAGCGTAATGGAACAGATTCAGTCGCGCAACCCGGCGCTCGCCGACCGCTACCAGCAGTTCCAAGGCCGATACCGCGGCTGGTCCGACGAGATTGCGAGCGCCGTTCGCGGTAAGCTTCCTGCCGTGGAATCGGCGGTGGAATCGCGGCCGGTATGGAATCCATTTGCGGCCGGGCAGCCGCAGCAACAGGCCGCGCCGGCCCCTTCCGTGTTGCCCGCCGACCCGAACGGCGCGCCCCCCAACCCATTCGGCCAGCCGCCGAGCCAGTTTCCCGTTCAGCCCGGTGCAAACAACTTCGATACGGCGCAGCGGCCGCAGTGGCCCGGCCAGCAGTGAGCTCTCTCGTCAATTCGCAAGTTCGGCCGTGTCAATCCACAACGTGACCGGCCCGTCGTTCACCAGGGCGACGTCCATGTGCGCGCGAAACACGCCGGTCGCCACTTCAATGCCGAGCGACATCACTCGCGCGACGAAATCGTTGTAGAGCCTTTCGGCCAGCTCCGGGGGCGCGGCGTCGGTGAAGCTGGGCCGGCGCCCCTTGCGGCAATCGCCGAACAGCGTGAACTGGCTCACCACGAGCATCGCCCCGCCAACGTCGACGAGCGAGCGATTCATCTTGCCTTCGGCGTCTTCAAAGACGCGTAGGTTGACGAGCTTCTCGGCGAGCCAATCGATTTCCGCCGGGCCATCCTGCGTGCCGACGCCCAAGAGCACCAACAGGCCGCGGTCAATCCGGCCCGTGACCGCGCCGTCCACCGTGACTTGGGCCTCGCTCACGCGCTGAATACATGCCCGCATAGGTGCCTTTCGCTGGTTGTCGGAAACGGTTAGGTTGGGTCGTCCGCAGACGGCGTAGATTCGGCCGCTTCGATCCAAAAGACGCCGCCGACGCCAACATCGGCTCTTGATTCTGGACGCTTTGCTCTCGACTCCGCCATGCCTCACGTCGCGCTGCTCACTTATTATTGCGTGTTCATCCTGCTGGCGTCGATTGCCGGCGGGATGATCCCGGTGTGGTTTCGGCTGACGCATCGCGGCATGGAGTTGGCCGTGAGTTTTGTCGCGGGTCTGATGCTGGGCGTCGGCATGCTCCACATGTTGCCCCACGCGATCGCCGACGCGACGGTCGGCGAGGATGGCAACGCGATCCGCGCGGTGACGACGACCATGTGGTGGATGCTCGGTGGATTCCTGGCGATGTTCTTTATCGAACGGTTCTTCTGTTACCACCACCACGACGTCCCGGACGAGCAAGGCCACACGCACGACCACGTGGGCTGCGATCATGCACATCACGATCACAACGTGCACCACGACGTCACCTGGAGCGGTGCGGCCTTGGGCCTGTTCCTGCACAGTTTGCTCAACGGCGTGGCGCTCGCCGCGAGCGTCATGAATGCCCACGGCGACACCCGGCTGGCCGGCCTCGGCACGTTTCTGGTGATATTCCTCCACAAGCCGTTCGACGCGATGACGATCGGCATGTTGATGGCCCGCGGCGGATACTCGCTCGCCTTGCGGCACACGATCAATTGCCTGTTCTCGCTGGCGATTCCGCTGGGTGTGCTGCTGGTGTATTTCGGACTGAGCTCGACGGCGCACGGCGCGTCGGGCAATCTCGTGGCGGCATACGCGCTGGCGTTTTCGGCCGGCACGTTTTTGTGCATCGCTTCGAGCGACCTCTTGCCGGAGCTGCAGTTTCACCATCACGATCGCGGCATGCTGTCCGCGGCGCTGTTGGCGGGGTTGGGAGTGGCGATCGGCGTGGCCCAATTGGAAGAGGTGGCTCACGGCGCCCACGATCACGCCCCGGCGGCAGCCAATGCTGTGACCGGCTAATCGCGCCAGCCGTCAAGCTTTTCCTGACCGCAACTGCCCTGGGCGGAGCGATGCGGAGCCTCTCGCGCGTTTGCCTAACCGTCGCTAGCGTCGTTTCCGTCGAGTGCGGAGCAAGCGGCATCCGAATGGATCAATGGCGGACAAGCGTGGGCCGCTGTTTCTATCCCGTTGGCGAGGATCGTCGATGTCGCAGGCAAGAGGCCGCAGTGGGCAGCAGCGTGTCGGGTACGTGCACTGGACCGTGGAAGCGGAACCGACCGACATCGATCACAATCTGGCGCGAAACCGCAGCCTGGCCGCCGCCACCGAAAAGTTGTTCGAGTTGTTCAACCGGCATCATCAGCCGGCGACTTGGGCCGTCGGCGACCCGGCCCATTCGGCCGTGGCCGGCCTGGTGACGAAGTCGACCACCAAACATGCGCTCGCGCTGTTGGGCGACCGGTACTGGATCGGCCAGACGGCAGGCCGCACCCGGTTTGCCCGCGAGCTGGCGCGACGTGCCTCGCAGGCCCGGGCCGCAGGGATCGAGACGGTAACCCTGGTGCCGCGCGTGGCGAGCGTGGCGGAGCACATCGACCTGGTGGTGAAGCATGACATCCATGCCGTGGTGACGACGAACGAAGCGGCCTCGAGTGCCCCGCGAAGCGTCCACTATGGCGTCTGGGAATTCGGCGTGAAGGCGCGGTTGCCGCAGCCAATGTCGTGGCTGCCCGGCAGCGGTTGGAAGCTCGCGCGTTCGATCCAGCGGGCCGCGCGGGAAGCAGCGACCGTGCACCTGTTGATCGACGCCTCGGCCGTGGAAGAGGCGGGCGGATCGGTGACCCGTTCGGTCGAGCGGCTTTTAAAGCGGACGGCGAAGCTCCAAGACCGCGGGTTGGTGCACGTGGAGACGCTCTCGGCAGCAGTCGCGCGCTTGTCCGAGCGGCCCGCCGCGACGCCGCAGCGCTCAATCCTGCGGGCGGCATAAGACGCGATCTACAGCGCAACTACTTGCTGTCGCGAAAGGCGTTCCAACTGAGGTAGGCGAGGATCAAGCCGCTCACCAGGAAGCCGGCGTCGGTGAGCTTGCCGACGCCGCCAAAGGGAATCTTCAGCGCCAGGTCGGCGGTAAAGATGAGGGCGATCAGGCCGGCGACGATCATTCCTGAAATCGACATCGCTTTCGCCATCGGGCCGGAACCTTGTACAGAAACTGCGGAATTCCCGTTCATTGCAGCAAGTCTAGTATAATTACCGAAATTCTCCTGTCACGGCAGGCCTCCCAACCCGCGGGATCAGCCTAATCGCGCAAGAGTCTCACGAGACCTGCGAAAAATGACGGATTTCGCCACCGTCGTCAACGGGCTCAAGGCCCTTCTCCCGGCGGATTCGGGCGACCTCGGCCACGATCTCCTGGATGATCGCATTCTGCTGCCAGACGTATTGCCAGGCGGCGAAATAGGTCCAGGCCACGAAGGCCACGCCGGCGAGCGCCGCCGTGAGGTGATAGATGGTCCAGGCCTGAGTATTCTGCCGGCCGGTCGCGGGATCGGCCGCGCCGCCCAAGGCAATGATTCCCACGACGGCGAGCATTCCGGCGAGCGCCACGGCAAACGCGCGGCGTTTGAGAGCGTTGCGGCGGGCGACGCGATTCATGTCGAGGCGATACGTCTCGCTGACTTCTTTGCACCAGCGGCTGGTACCGACGAAATATGTAACGGCAATCGATTCCACGAGCACGACGCCGATCGCGGCGGCGACGCCCGTGAGACGGTGGACCGTGGCCAGGCGGAGCGTGTCGTGCGACGGATCGTGATAAAGATCGCCGATCGTCAGTCCCATCGCTAGCGCGGCGAGCACCAGCGCGAGCGACAGGATCGACAGCGTGGCAAGGATGCGGGTCATGGCCAGAACGCGGGGAGCGTTACGCTCGATTCGACTGTGGTTTAGAATCTACCAGCGTAGCTGCTTTTGGCACCACCGACACCCCCCTGCCCCTTTCACGTCTGCATCGACGGCACACGGAGTGTGCCTGCGACGATCAAAATGGCCGAAGAATTAAAGCCTCGACTGGCGATTACGATGGGCGATGCGGCCGGGATCGGCCCGGAGGTGATCGTGGGCGCCTGGTCGCGGCCGGAGGTCCACGCGGCGGCGCGGCCATTTGTCGTGGGGCATCCCGAGGTCTTGCGGCGGGCCGTGAAGCTGCTCGGCAGTTCGGCCAAGGTCGTCGAGTTCGATCCCGCGGGAGCGATGCCGGGGAAATGGGTGTCCGACGCGGCGACGATCGCGTGTTGGAAAACCGGTGCGGACGACGTGCTCGACGTGCCGGCGGGGGCAGTCGACCGGCGGACGGGCGAGGCAGCGTATCAATGTATCCTGGCAGCCACGCAGTTGGTGCGCGAGGGCGACGCCGAAGGGATCGTCACTGCGCCGCTCTCGAAGGCGGCATTGCACGCGGCGGCGCATTTTTATCCGGGACACACAGAACTTCTGGCCGAGCTGTGTGGCGTGAGCGACTTTGCGATGATGTTGTACCTGCCGCCGGGCGCGGCCGTGCACGGCCCGGCGGGTTTGGGTGTGGCCCATGTGACGCTACATCAGGCATTGCGGACGGTGTTTCGCGACCTCAACGAGGCGTCAATCGTCGTCAAGTGCCGCTTGGCCGACACGGTGATGCGGCGGTTGGGCGTGACGCAGCCGAGGATCGCGGTGGCGGCGCTAAATCCACACGGCGGCGAGTCGGGTCTGTTTGGCGACGAGGAGAGCGAAATCATCGCTCCGGCGGTGGCCGCAGCGCGGGCCGAAGGGATCGAGGTGTCTGGCCCGTTTCCGACCGACACGCTGATGATGCGGGCCCGCGATGGAGAATTCGACGCGGTGGTGGCGATGTATCACGATCAGGGTCACATCGCGCTCAAGCTGTTGGGGATGAACTCGGCGGTGAACATCACGCTGGGGCTGCCGATCGTGAGGACGAGCGTGGCCCATGGCACGGCCTTCGACCGGGCCTGGCAGGGAACCGCGAATGCGGACGGGATGGTGGCAGCGATTCGCACCGCGGCACAATTGGTGCGATCACGTGGGTGATGAACAAGAGTCATGACGCGCTGGGGGCTCGCTGTCGCTCGATCCCAGCCACCCGACGGCTACAGCTCTCACCGTTGCAGCGTGCGATTTTGGATGGCGGTGCGTTCTTCGCGCTGTCTCTTGAGTACTTCGATGTACTCCGACGTCTGATCGATCCAATTGGCGTTGCCGGCGGAATAGTCGAATTGCCCGGCGGGCACCTGCGAATCGAACGACACGGCCGAGAGCTCCAGCAGCATCAAGGGGTCGCTCGAGAGCGTGAAGGCCGCCTGCGGCGAAGTTGTACCTGCGTCGCGCCGCGCAGTCAGATGTCGAAACTCGATTCGATAAGGAAACAGATCCGACTGTCCAAAGAGGAGCAAGACTTCTTGCGGCAGTCGCTCGGGAAGCGCTTGAGCGTCTTTGCCTTCGGGCACGAACATGGCCAGTATCTCCGGCTTCCAATGGCCCACAACGGCGAATACCGGCAGCGACTCGGGAAGACCTTCGAGCGGTTGGGGAGGAGTCCATCTCATCGACTGCGGTGGCACAAAGGCAAAACAATCGGCGAGCACTTTCAGCAACGTCGGCAATCCACCGGTGCGAAGCGAAAGTTCGGCTGGGGGGGGTGTCGGGCGGATGCTGCTCGACACCAGATCTCCCATCTCGTCTGCAGGCTGGTTCATTTCGCTCCGTACTCGGCGGAGATCGAGCCGCGTAATTGAGCGGCCCGCTGGCACCTGCTGATCGGTCCACATGAACCGACCGTCGGAAACCTGCAAAAGAGTTGTGTTCTCGTGGTTGACGCGAAGCTCGAAACGCACGCGCATATCTTCGCCGCGGCCCTGCTGCCAATAGCCGCCGAATCCTGCGAGCGAGCGGCCCTTGAGCAGGGCCTGATAGCGGAGCCGGGCCGTCACGCTCACGCGCCGTTCCAGCTGCAGCCGTGCTTGCACCAGCAGTTGATCGCCGGCGCCGGGAGACGAGCTCGCCGCCGTGTCGGTCTGGCTCGCGGCAGCACTCGCCGCGTCGTTCCGCACGGCTTTGGCTTGCCTTTCTCGCCAACAATAGTGATGGCCGAGTAGCAACACCGCGGCGACGAGCGCGGTGGCGGCTGTTAACTCTGATAACCTTTTCTTCATAGGTCGGTTTTGCCGGTTTTTCCAAAGAAACGGCTTCTCGTAAACCGAACTCTAATTGCCGGAGACTCCGCGTCGGCGGCTACCACTCTGTGGTCGGCCGCGCGGTAGCTCCGCCAGCACCGAGGCCGGCGTGCGCACCCGAAGCGCTGCGGGCGGCGAATTGTAGTTCCCGCTCGGAAGCTTCGTCCACGCCAATCCGCCGGTGCGATTGCAAACACAGGTGCTAGCGTCGCGGATTGGCGCGTCGCCGTGCATCTCTAATGACGACTGAAGGTCCGCGCTAGCGCCACCGGTCCGTGTGACCGGCGGCCGGGCGTGTGAGCCATGCAAAGGGGGGAAAAATGCGAGTAGAGCGTTCGCTCGCGGCGCTGCTGATGTCGGCAGCCGTCGCGGCAACGGGTTGTCACAACAACCTGTTTGAGGGACCCGATCCGAAGGGTTGTGAACAAGGACGACTGGCGTACAACTTGCCGCCGGCTGAGCGGCTGATGGAGCCTGGTCCGGGCGTAGGCGGCCCCGGTCCCGGCGTGATTCCGCCGATGGGCGGAGGGTTTGGTGCAATGGGTGGTGTCTATCCCGGCGGCGGTGGCGGCGGTGGCGTCATCCAAGCCAGCTACGAAGGCGGCTGCGGATGCGCTCCGAGCTGTTTTGGCGGCGGCTATGCGATGGGCGGTGGCACGTCGCAGATCGCGTTCCTCGGCGAGGATGGCATCCAGGTGAATTGGGACGTGGGCTGCGCAGGCGCCTTCGATTCGGCGACGCTCGTGACTCCGGGCCGACAGGATTTCCAACAGGGTGCAATCTACCGCTTGCGGATCTCCGGCATTCCGGGCCGCGACGGTGTCGAGCTGTTCCCGACGCTGGAAGTCGCGCCCGTGACGCCGCGGACCGACGCGTTCCTTGCGCATGCTCCGATTCCGGTGCAGTTCACGACGGAAGATTTTGATCAGGTCACCAGCGGCAACTTTGTGACCAAGGTGATTTACTTGCCCGATCCCGAGTTCCAGGAATTGACGCTCACTGGCGTCGAGACGTTGGTGAGCACGCGGCTCGACCCGGGTGTCGATCCGATTGCCGAGGCCGATCGCCGCGGCTCGATCCTGGCGATCCTGCGGATGGGTAACAAGGACTTCCGCGTGGGCGGCGGTTCGTACAACTATGGCCCCTACGGTCCGAGCGGTCCGGGCGGCGTGATGTGTGCTTCTTATCAGCAAGAAGGCGGGGCACCGGAGATGGCTCCCGGCATGGCGCCGCAAGGCAGCTATGAGGGCGCCCCGTACGAAGGCGGCCCGATGGATGAAGGCATGGTTAACGGCGGCTACGGCGGCGACTGTGCCGGAGGCTGTGCCAATGGATCGTGCGGCTTCGGAAATGGTGGCGGCTACGGCGGCGGTGGACAGATGCCGATGGGCATGCCGACGGCCGGCTTCGCGCCAGCCGCAGTGCCGCCGAACATGATCGCGGGCGGTCCGAGCTGGGGCATGCCGATCACCGGCACGCCGATCGGCCTGCCTGGCCCGCCCCATATTCCCTTGGGCAATCCGGCGGGGTTGCAGCGCCACGTGATGGAGAACCGCACGCGGGTTCACATGCCGGCGCCGGTTACGCAGATGACGATGAGCGTGAAGCAGCGGCCGGGCATGAACTATCCGCGGCCGGTGAATCACGTGTACGTCGACGAAGTGCATCGTGAGCCGGGCGGCTTGTTCCCGGGCATCGCCAACCTGTTCCATCGGGACGCGAGTGCCGGAACGGGCGGCGGTCCGCCGTGCAACTACGATCCGAACTACTGTCCGTAAGACGGATGGGTCGGACCGCACAGGCGGTTCGATCTGGAAGAGAAGAAAGCGAGTAGGTGAGTAGGTGAGTAAGTGAGTAGGTGGTGAGTGCAGGGCTTCGTTCCTTACTCACCTACTACCCTACTCACCTACTCACCGTTTTCCCATGACAACGGTATTGCCAAACGCGCGTTCGTCCTCGCGGCGAACGCAGAGTGCAGGTCTACTGCGATGGGCAGTACTGGCGATTGCGGCGTCGAATGCGACGGTTCACGCCCAACAACCGCCGGTACATCGGCTTTATGCCGGTGCCATGCCTCCGGGAGCGATTGGTAACCTGCGGCTCTTGCGCGGCGGACCGTTGTCGGGATACTTCCAGCCAGTGCGGATCCGAGCTCCGGAAGGGGCTCGGATCGCGCTGGCCGAGGAAGGCGGCTTTTGCACGGAACAATATCAGTCGGCCCTCGTGGGGTTCCAGATCGGACCCGTCTATCGTTTGCGAGTGGCCGGCTTCGCGGCCGACGGCAGCGGCGAAGTCTTTCCGACCGTCGAAGTCATTGACCGCCTTTATCCGCCCGCCGGGCTGGAGTTGCGATATCCGATCCCGATCGAGCTCACGCGCGAAGAGCTGCAGATGGCGGCCGACGGGATGCTGGTGACGCGGGTGATCTATCTGGAGAATCCTGCGGCTGCCTTGCCGGCCGCTGAGCCGCAAGGCGAGCAGGCGTGGGTCGAAGCACCGCACGGCGGCGATCCTTTGGCGATTGCCGACGAGATGGGCCGGCCGGTGGCGATTCTGCGGATTGGCGGCCGAGTGCCCAACCGCGGCACGACGGCCTTCGACGCCTGCCCGCCGGAGTTTCAGACGTACAGCGAGGCAGCGGTTCAATAGCAATCAACTGGTCGCGCGGAAACGAATCGATGGCGAAGGACAGGTCAGATTTCGGATTTCGGATTTCGGATTGCGGATTGGGGGACAGCTCAATCCGCAATCCGCAATTCACAATCCGAAATCAGCCTGGCCCCCCTGCCCTGCCGCGTTGGTGGCGGCTTACGCTCATCGCGCTCGCGCTGCTCGTACTCTGTTCGTGCCAGGCACTGCCGCCGGAAGCACTGCCGCCGGAAATGGGCGCGCGACTGCCCGTGGGAGACACGGAAGTCTCCGATCGCGCTGCGGCGACCGCGACCAAGGATGGTCCGGCGCCGACTGTGTTGCGTTCGCCGCGTGCGAGCGAAGTGCGGGCGCTTGGTCCAGAAGAAATCGCGGCTTCCCGGCCATTGTCACGCAAAGAAGTGGCTGCCGGCTGGGCTACGCCGGCGTCGTGCAATTGCCCCGGCTGCGGAGACAACAGTTGCGGCGGCAGCAGCTGTGGTATCGGCTGCGAAATCGATGCCTGTGCGACTTGTCCGATGCCGGCGCTTGTCGGTCCGCCGGATGAATACTTGTGCGACGGCGGTGACGATGGCTTGCCGGCCGCGGTGCGGGCCGACTGGGCCGTCGACGGGCTCGAACCGGAAGACGCCATCGCCCATTACGACACGATCGATGGCCGCGTGATCGTCACGCCCAGCAACCGAGTTTGCATTTACGCGCCGCGATTCGCCGCGGTGCGCCGCGTCGAGAATCTCCTCGCCCACGAGCGGCGGCAACTGATTGATATCGCGGTGGAAGACGCTGCGCCCGTCGGCTCGGCCGAAGTGCAACCGGTGGTCGCGTCGACGCAGCGGACCGGCGTGGCGATCAATCTGGGCGAGCGACCGGCCAACCTGTTCCGCGGCCGCGAGCAGGCCGCCGAATACGTGCAGGTCATCGCGCCAGGCGAGTTCTACAACACGGTCGGCCCCTACGCGATTTTGGAAACGCTGCGGACCGGCGAGGTCGTCGGAACCGAGATTCCGGCCGTCAAACGCATCGTGCAAAACGCCATCGCCTGGACTGGCGATCAAGGTCCACAAGTCGTGTTCTCGAATCGGCAAGCGGTGGCGGTCGTCGGTTTAAAGCAGCCGGGCGTCGTCTACCAGACCGACGAGCCGGGCGATCCGCGGTTGCGGCTGATCAAGTGCGCCTCGACGAATCACGCGCTGCCGGGTGAGGAAGTCGATTTCATGTTGCGGTTCGACAACATCGGCAATCAGACGATCGGCAACGTAACGATCATCGACAACCTCACGACGCGGCTCGAATACGTCCCCGAGACGGCGAAGAGCACGGTCGAGTCGCAGTTTTCCTCGGTCCCCAATGGCACGGGCTCCACGGTGTTGCGGTGGGAGATCAAGGACCCGGTGAAACCGGGCGAGGGCGGCGTGCTGTCGTTCAAGAGTCGCGTGAAGTGATCACAATTCGTATCTCAAATTGCAAATATTTGCTTGCACTTTCACCGGTTTAATAGACCAACGGTTTGTGATATACTTACGTGGGCAGGCAATAACTCATAACGATCTTTTCAGCGTTCTTTGCCGTGATGAGCCGCACGCCCTATTCCAATGCGACCAGCGAACATGCCCTCTATTTGCGGCTGTTCGTGGGAAATAGTGGCGGTTGGTAAGTTTGGGTCTTAATCTTCCGTATCCGCGTGTTGGCGCAGTGTTTGCCTCAACACTTGGATCTCGATTCTTTAACCAGACTTTGAGTCTTGGAGATTGTCACGCGCTGGCGAAGTGACTGGCGATCATTGAGGCGAAAGGAGAAATCCCATGCCCACGCAACAACACGAACGAATCATGATGATTTCCACGCATGGCTACGTGGCGGCGGAACCGGAATTCGGCAAGCCAGACACGGGCGGCCAGGTGGTGTACGTGCTGGAGCTCTCAAAGTGTTTGGCGCGGATGGGATATTCGGTTGACATTCTAACGCGGCAATTCGAGGGGCAGCCATCGATTGAAGATCTCGGCGAACGGTCGAGGATTGTCCGCGTTCCCTGCGGCGGCGAGCGGTTCATCCCCAAAGAAACGCTCTGCCAGGCGATCCCTGAATGGGTTGAAAATGCCGCGCGCTGGATGCGCGAAGAGAAACTCGACTATCGACTCATCAACAGTCACTACTGGGACGCTGGGTTGGCCGGCCAGGCGCTAGCGAACCGCTTCCGCTGCCCTCACGTGCACACGCCGCATTCAATCGGTTCGTGGAAGCGCGACAACATGGACGGCGATCCGGAGGAGTTGGAGCGGAAGTACAACTTTCGCAAGCGGATTCGCGAAGAGAAGGTGATTTACGATGAATGTGATCTGTTGATCGCGACGACGCCCGTGCAACGCGAAATTCTCACTGATAGCGTCTACGACGTGCCGCGAGAAAAGATTCGCGTGATTCCACCAGGTTACGACGATCAGAGGTTCTTTCCGGTATCGCTTTCCACCAGAGAGGTGCTTAAGCAGCAGCTCGATTTGGAAGGTCCGGTCGTGCTGGCGCTGGGCCGCATCGCCAAGAACAAAGGGTATGACCTGCTGATTCGTGCAATGCCGCCAGTGTTCGAGCGCGTGCCCGCAGCGCGGCTCGTACTGGCGGTCGGTTCGACGGCGCCGACTCCCGGTGAGATCGAGATCTTGAAGTCGTTGCGCGCTCTGACTTTCGAGCTCGACATCGCAGACCGCGTGGTGTTTAAAGACTACATCCAGGATCATGAGCTTGCAGATCACTACCGCGCGGCGGATGTGTTCGCGCTTTCGAGCCGTTATGAACCCTTCGGCATGACGGCAATCGAGTCAATGGCTTGTGGGACGCCGACGGTGGTAACGACTGAAGGAGGCCTCTGCGAGCAAGTGGCCTGGGGCATCGAAGCGATCTGCGCCAACCCATTTGATCCTGAAGCTTTTGGTCATGCGATTGCCGTCGTCCTGCAACATCCGCGCGTGTCGCATCAATTGGCGAAGTTCGGGCCCCGCAAGGCCCGGAGCCGCTTCACCTGGACCGGCATCGCGCAGCAACTGCTGGTGTCGCTGGAAACGCGGCAGGGAGATCTATTCGAAACTGTCGCGGGGCGCCTGGCCCGGGTTGACGACCTGATGGCCGAGGAGGCGCTGTGGAACGCATAAACCTGCTCGTTTCGGACCTGGACGGAACCCTCTTGGGCGATGAGCGTGCTCTGGATGCGTTCGTGATGTGGTACGTCGAAGCACGGGAGCGGCTGCGACTGGTCTATAGCTCGGGGCGGCTCCTAGAATCGATCTGCCAATCGATCGAGGAGTGGCAATTGCCGGAACCGGATGCGATTATTTGCGGCGTGGGGACGGAGATCCACGACCTAACGACCGGCGAGCTTGTCGCAGGCTGGCCGGAGATCGCCTTTGACTGGAGTCCAGAATTGATTCGCAGCGTGTGCGACGAGTATGACGAGTTGGAGGAACAGCCGCGCGAATTTCTATCGAATTTCAAGCTGAGCTATTTTGGATGCTCTCTCAGTGAGACTTTCTTGCAGCAGCTTTCACGGCATCTGGAGGCGGTCGGGCAAGAGGCGAGTCTCATCTACAGCTCGAACCGCGATCTCGACATCCTGCCAGCGGCCACCAATAAGGGGACGGCGGCGACGTATCTGGCCCGGCATTGGGGCTTCGACCGCGAGCGCGTCATCGTGGCCGGTGATTCGGGCAACGATCTGGAAATGTTTCGGGCCGGGTTCCGTGGCATCGTGGTCGGCAACGCGCAGCCCGAGTTGCGGCGATTGCACGCCGACAACGTATATCATGCCCAGGCAGAATGCGCCGCGGGAGTGTTGGAAGGACTGCAACACTGGCTCGAAAAGTTCTCAAACGAAAGTCTGGGAACGCGACTATAGCCTGTCGATGGACTCGGGATCGAGATGCAAATCGTGGCAGGCGCGAATGAAGCTGGCGGCGGTCCAGGCCTGGTAAGCTTTGCCCATCGGGCGACCCGTCACGCCGTGATGCCATTCGTTGAATTCCCAAGGCTCGCTGCGCCCCTGTTGACACAGCTGCGCCAGCTTCACCAGCTCACGGCGCGCGAGCTCGGGCATTTGCAGCTTGTGGATGTAGCGGACCCATAGCCCGCCGATGAACGGCCAAACGCCGCCGTTGTGATAGTGATTCGGCAGGTTCAGCAGGTTCACCGTGAAGTACTCGCGCCATTCGGGATCGCCGGCGTGAATGGGTGGGTAGACGTTTTTCACTGGTGCTGGATCGTTCGCGCCCACGCCCCACAGAAACTGAAACGTCAACATGGCCCGCTCCCGGTCGACGACGTTCGTGATATAGGCCATCAAATTGCCATACACGTCACAGCGCCAACTGTAATTGAACGGCGACACCTGGGCCACGAGATAGCGGGCATCCCCGAGGCCAAATTGGGCGTCGCTGAACATTGGCCCGTGTTCGGGATCTGAGCGAGCGGTCGACGGCCAGAAAGCCTTGAGGATGATGCGCCGAACCCGCTCCGAGTGATTTTCGTAATCCGCGGCCTGTGCTTCTTTCTTCTGCTGACGGAGGATGCGGGCATAATAGTTCAATGCGCGATACCAGAGCACTTCGTCGTAGAGCACGTGATAACTGCGGGCGAAAAGGTCTGTCCAATCTCCCGCCTCGGGAATCTCGAGCAGACCGCAATTGTTGGCATCGAGGCCTTTGAGCCAAAGCATGGCCCGTTCCAAGCCTGCTGCATACTCGTCGATCAGCGTGAAGTCGCCTGTTCGTTCGCAGAAATCCCAGACCGCGACGAATGTCCACAAGGCGCTGTCGATGGAAGTGATCCCGCCGACGCCGCCGTACTCCGGTCGACGGGTGTCGAGCGACACATTGGCCGGCAATTGGCCTGCGGGGCCCTGGTTGTCGAGAATCGTGCGGAGAGTTTGCTCCTGGCAGCGGCGGATGTCGTCGTCTTCGAGATCCAGAGTCCAAACTACGGCTTTCGCGCCATCACGGGCCCAAATGCCGCGATAGTTCACATCGGTGCCGATCACGCGATTATCATCGAGCGAGCAGGCAGAAAAACCCATCGACGTGATATTTCGCCGCAGCGCGTCGATCGCCCGTTGATAACCCTCTTTCAACAAATCCTGCTCTACCGCGGACAGATCGCGGCAATCACTCGGGTCGAACAAGATGCGCTTTGCCACCGATTTGCTCCAGAATGATTAAGGGGAACAGCTGGATAGTCCCTGAATTATCGTGGCATCGTTGATGTCGACAACCCTTACCGTGTTTCAGATCGGACAACCGACTGCGAGATTCCTCGAAGATTCCGCTCTGCCGTCGTCCGGCGCGAGCTGCTAGAATTGCGAGTGAACTCGACTAGCGAGCGACGTGTCCTGCCCGAGTTGAGCGGGTTCGTCAAGAAACGAGGAAGTAGCGTCGCGTTCCCCCTCCCACAAGGCTCGCACAAGTATCTCTACTATTGATTCTGCCGAACATGGCCTACCTTGCCTTTCTGTTCGTTTGTTGCTGTTGGGGTTCGACGTTCATCGTGATGGAGCGGGTCTCGCACGCGCTAAGCCCGGTCGAGATCGGCATCACGCGGTTGCTTTCGGCCGGGTTGGCGCTGAGTGCGATCTGGTGGTGGAAGCGCGCCGAATATCACTTGGATCGCAAACACATCCCGCCGATTCTGTTTTCGGCGCTGGTAGCGAATGTGGCGCCCTACGTTACCCAGCCTTATGTGCTGGGCCAGGGCTATGGCCACAGCTTCTTCGGCGTCGTGGTGGCAGCGATACCGCTGCTGACCATTTTGTTTTCGATCCCGATGCTCGGCGAATGGCCGACGCGACGGCAGCTGTTGGGCGTTGTCGGCGGACTGGTCTGTCTGTGGTTCGTCATCGATGACGGCTTCAATCGCGGCATGAGCTGGCAGATCCTGGCCCTGGCGGCCGTGGTGCCGCTCACGGGGTCGTTCAACAACACGTTCGTGAAACGCAAGCTCGCAGGCGCCCAGTCGCTGCCGGTGACGGCTGTCATGTTGGGAAGCGCCGGTTTGATGTTGGTTCCGCTGGAGCTGTGCCGCCCGGCGATGACCGCGCTCGATCTGGCCGGGCCGACGAAACCGGAGTTTGCGCCACAGCTGTTCTTGTATCTGGCGATCCTGGGCGTCGTGATGACGGGGCTCTCCACGGTGGCGTTCTTCTACATGGTATTTCAGCGCGGGCCATTGTTCGCGGGCATGACGACCTACGTGGTGCCGCTATTGGCAATGGCCTGGGGGCTGTTCGACCACGAGCAGATCAGCACGCAGCAACTGGTGGCGATGGCGGGTGTGTTCGTGATGGTCGGTCTGGTGCAGAGCGGCAGCCGTAGCGACGAAGAATTGACCGAGCTGTTGCCCGAAGCCACGATAAGTGAAGTTTCTCAGAGTGCTCCATCGCCAAGCCTGTCGTTTGCGAGCGAGCTTCCGCTTGTTCGACCGGCGTCGCTTGAAGCGGTACCAGAGGCCGAGGCGGCCACTTACACTTCTCAGTGTGCGTGAGCGTTGAACCATGCCGACGCATCCCTGGCTCGCCGATCGCATTGCCGGCTTCGACGCGTCGGGCATTCGCAAGGTCTTCGACCTGGCGGCCAAGATGGCCAATCCGATCAATCTCTCGATCGGCCAGCCCGACTTCGCCGTGCCGAATGAGATCAAGGAAGCGGCCATCGCGGCGATCCGCGCCGACAAGAACGGCTACAGTGTCACTCAGGGCATCTCGCAACTGCGCGACGTGCTGCAATCTCGGGTTGATTCCGAGCTGAGCCACTCGGATCGCCGCGTGCTGGTGACTTCCGGCACGAGCGGCGCGCTGATGCTGGCGATCCTGGCCCTGGTGAATCCCGGCGACGAAGTGATCATCTTCGAGCCGTACTTCGTGATGTACCCGACGCTGGTGAGCCTGGTGGGCGGCGTTGCGGTGTACGTCGACACCTACCCCGACTTCCGCATCGATCCGGCGAAGGTGGCGGCCGCAATCACACCGCGGACAAAATTGATCCTGCTCAACAGCCCGGCAAATCCGACCGGCGCCGTGGCGAGCGAGGCGGAGGTGCAGGCGCTCGCCGAATTAGCGGCGAAGCACAATGTGGCGCTGCTGAGTGACGAAATCTACCGCGAGTTCTGTTACGACGCACCATTCGTGAGCCCCACGCGCTACAACGACCAGTCGATCGTGATCGACGGCTTCAGCAAGACGTATGGTGTCACCGGCTGGCGGCTGGGCTTCATCCACGGGCCGAGCGCGGTGATCGACAAGCTGACCATGTTGCAGCAGTACACGTTCGTCTGCGCGCCGCATCCGCTGCAATTTGCCGCCGTCGCGGCACTCGAAATCGACATGAGCTCATACGTTGCCTCGTATCGCCACCGCCGGGACCTGGTCGTCAGCGGCTTGCAAGCTGCCGGGTACGAAGTCACCGAACCGGGCGGAGCGTTTTACGTCTTCCCGCGAGCACCAGGCGGCTCCACGGGCGGCGAATTCGTGGGCCGCGCGATTGACGAGGAACTGTTAATCATCCCCGGCAGCATTTTCAGCCGCCGCGACACCCATTTCCGCATCTCTTACGCGGCAAGCGAGGCCACCATCGAGCGGGGGCTGGCGGTGTTGCGCAAGCTCAGCCGGAAAGTCTAACCCGGCCCAGCGCGTCAAAAAAACACACCCGTAAGTACTTGAAATTTCACGCAGGGTGTGGGACCTTAGCGGGCGTTCGAGTGGGCCAGCAGGGGTGTTGGGCCGTCTGCCTCGATTACGCTTCGGAATATGACCGTAATCAGAGCCGCCGGCCGCGCGGTGCTCGAGCTTCTTTGCCAGCTTCGATCTCTTGGCAGATATGCGACCAGCGCCTGCGCCTTGCAGAAAGGTAGGTCGACTCGTGAGAAAACTGACTCTGGTTTTCTGTGCTTTGGGGCTGGTCTTGGGTGGTTCTTCCGCGTGGGGGCATACGGAAAAGTATCGCGCGTTTCTCAGCGCGGCGAACGAGAATCCGACGATTCCACCCGCGGATTCGGTTGGCGTCGGCACGTCGCTCGTGACATTCGACTTGGATCTGCTCACGATGCGTGTGGAATCCTCGTTTTCAAACCTGACCGGCAATACGACTGCCTCGCATATCCATTGCTGTGCGGACGCTCCGACAAACATTGGCGTTGCCACCCAGACGCCAACGTTTTCAGGTTTTCCGCTCGGCGTGAAGGCTGGATCGATGGATCAAACTTTTGATATGACGCTTGCATCCAGCTACAATCCAGCCTTCGTCACTGCCAACAGCGGTTCGATTAGCAGCTCTTTCCAGGCGCTCTACGATGGCATCGCGCAAGGCCGGGCGTATCTCAATATCCATTCCAGCTTCCGGGCTGGCGGCGAAATTCGCGGCTATTACACGCTGGTTCCCGAGCCCGGCACTTTCGCGCTGATGCTGTTCGGCATGAGTGGTTTATTGCTGCGACGCCGCAAAGCGTAGGAATCTCGATCGGCAACTTGAAAAAGCAAGCGAGCCCGAGAGGCACCTGTCCTCTCGGGCTCGCTTGTGTGGCGGGACTGAAATTCGGCACAAGCACTCGGCGAGGCCGGCGAACGTCGCCGCGGTAGTTTTACGCGCTCTTCGTTTGCGGCTGTTGGAACAGCTGCTGACGGCCTTCGACCACGTCTTCGTTCACGACGTAGCGGTTGCCGCGCGGCTGGTCGGGCAGCTCGAACATGATGTCGAGCATCACCTGCTCGATGATCGAACGCAGACCGCGGGCACCGGTCTGGCGGGCCTGAGCCTTCTTGGCAATTGCCTTGAGGGCATCCTCTGTGAAATTGAGGTTGGCCTCCTCCATGGCGAAGAGCCGCTCGTACTGCTTGGTGAGCGCATTCTTCGGCTCGGTGAGGACGCGAATCATCGCCGCCTCGTCGAGCGGTGTGAGCGCACTCACGACCGGCAGACGGCCCACGAGTTCGGGGATCATGCCGAACTCGGTGAGATCATCCGGACCGACGTGCGGAAGCGTCTCCGCCAGGCTTCGTTCATTACTGCCGAGGCCGCTCTGGTTGAACCCGATCGACCGCTTGCCGAGCCGCTTGCGGATGATCTCGTCCAAACCAGTGAAGGTGCCGCCGCAGATGAACAGGATATGCGACGTGTCGATCTGGATGTACTGCTGCTCGGGATGCTTGCGTCCGCCTTGCGGAGGCACGTTGGCCGTCGTGCCTTCAAGCATCTTGAGCAAGGCCTGCTGCACGCCTTCGCCCGAAACGTCGCGCGTAATCGAGACGTTCTGGCTGGTCTTGCCGATCTTGTCGATCTCGTCGATGTAGACGATGCCGCGCTGGGCCGCTTCGATGTCGAAGTCGGCGGCATGCAGCAGCTTCAAGAGCAGGTTCTCGACGTCTTCGCCGACGTAGCCGGCTTCGGTCAGCGTGGTGGCGTCGCCGATGGCAAACGGCACGTTGAGCGTGCGGGCTAGCGTCCTGGCCAACAGCGTCTTGCCGCAGCCCGTGGGGCCAACCAGCAAGATGTTCGACTTGTCAATTTCGACGTCCGAGTCTTCCTCGACGTTGTTCATCAGCCGCTTGTAGTGGCTATGGACCGCGACGGCGAGCACGCGCTTGGCGGCTTCCTGGCCGATCACATATTCGTCGAGCTGGGTGACGATTTCGCGGGGCGAGGGGACGCGGGTGAAGAGCTGCTTGCTCGTGCCGCGGCGCTTGCGTTCCTGGTCGAGGATCGACTGGCAGAGCTCGATGCACTCGCCGCAGATGTAGACGTCGCCCGGTCCTTCCACCAAGGGTCCGACGTCGCGGTAGCTCTTGCGACAGAACGAACAGAAGGCGTTCTTCTTGGTGGTCCCGCCGCGGCGAGTCCCTGTAATATCCCTCGTCGACATCAAATCGCTCCTTCCCGGGTGGCGGTGCTCGTCCGCAGCGGTGCGGTCGCTATCGCCACAAAATTCCTAGGTGTCCAACGCCGGAGTCGAACCTTCACAACCGAAAGCTGCCGCTCGCCGCGGAGGTGATCCCATTTCCTGGCAAGCCGTGGCAAATTACATTCCTTTCGGACGGTTCGCTCCGCACAAAACCGGAGGAGCTTCCTTGTCCCCACTTGCTCGATCGCAAGCCTCACCAACTGTACGCAGTATCAGGCCGCACCGTTCAAGCTGTCACTTCGGTACCATCGAACCGCGCGGCTCGCGGGGTTGACAGCATCCATGGTCGGTAAGCTTGCTTGGCAAAACCGCGCCAAGTGTTTTTTACCGAATCGCGTGTCGCTGGCGGTGCTAACTCTTCTTGTCGCTACTGCTTAACTCTTGTTCAACTTGCGCTGCTAGCTTCGTCTTAATTGTTCGGTATTCGTCGTCGCTTAGCCCACCCCGCGCATGTAAATCTCGAAACTTGGAGAGCAGTTCGTTGGGGCTCGGCTGGTCGTCGGCGGTATCACCGCGAAACCTTCTCACCACGACAATCCCCACCGCCACGAGCGCGAGGATGGCCGCGAACCACAGTGCCGCCCACGACAACGGATGACGAAATAGTTCGGGCATGAACGAGCCGGCCGACGGCGCGACGAGGTTTCTCCAGGTGTCAAGGTCCACCTAATTCTACCATTATGCGCCTGGCGAAAAAACGCGTCCAGAACGGCGTCGACCGGCAATCGCCGAGTGAAACGCGCGAAGCTGGACAGGGCCCGTCGGGTGGCAGCGGTTTTCTGGCATACGCCGAAGAAACGGTCGATAACGAGGGTGGGAAACTCCTTGCGCACGAGTCGCTACCCCCGCGCGTCGCCCTGCTGGTCCGACATGAAATTCCAGGTGCTGAAAAACGCGGCGTGGATCGGGCTCTTCGCTGCCCTGCTTCCCGCGGCCGCGCTCGTGGCCCAGGCGCCGCCGCAGTTTGCCCAGGCAACGCCCGCCGCGTCGCCGGAGCCGATCTATTGGCGGCAAAATTTGCTCACCGTGCCGTACCAGTGGAGCACAACGGGTAACTCCAAAGCGTCGAAGGCTGTCTGGCTGTACGTTTCCAAGGACCGAGGCGCGACGTGGCGGCTGGTCGCCGACGGTGAATCGCGCCTGCTGTCGTTCAACTATCGCGCGGAGGCGGATGGCGAATACTGGTTCGCGGTCCGCACGACCGACAGCGGCGCGGCGCGGATGCCGGCGAGTTTGACGTCCGTGGCGGCGCTTCAGCCGGAGCTGAAGGTAGTCGTCGACACCACCTCCCCTCGCATCGAAAGCTTGACTGCGCATGTTGCGCGGCCCAATTCGCTGGAAGTGCAGTGGCGATCTAGCGATGCCAACCTGGCGAGCCAATCCTGCGTTGTCGAGGCGCAGTTCGGAGCCACCGGTGATTGGCAGACCGTGCCGACGCGGGGCGAGACGCAGGTCGGCACGGGGATTTGGGAGGGGACGGCGAGCCTGGTCTTGGCGGTCGGCAGCACACCCACGTCCGTCCGCGCCACGGTCGTCGATCTGGCGAAAAATCGAGCGCGATCGCAGGCGTCGATCGACTCGAACGGGAATTCGCTGGCGATCGCTCCCGTGCCCGCGGCAAGCGCGATTTCCGAACCAGGCTGGACCGCCGGCTCGGCCCCGTCGGTCGTCTCGAATCAATTCGCCCCGCGCGCGGAGCCTCAACTCTGGCCGGCGGACCGTTCCGGCCGCAATCTGCCGGCGGCATCGACCAGCCCAGCGACAGCCGTGGCCTACGGCACGCCGATCGGCGTCGGCCCGGTGGGCGATGTTGCTCCCGCACCGGCCGACGCGCTCCGAATTCCTGAGCCGACGACGGAAGACCGCCCCTTGGGCAACGTGCCGCCGCAGCACGATTCGCTCACCGAACGCAGCGAGATTTTTCACACCGCGTCGCTGACGCATTCGCGCGGGGCATCGAACAGCACACGCCCGAAGTCGGACTTTCGCGCGTTGCCGCTCCCCGTGAATCCCTTGGCGCGGCGGGTCAACTCGCGCTCGTTCGCGCTGGAATACGAACTGGCCGACGTCGGCGCACAGGGAGTCGCCAAGGTGGAAGCCTGGGGCACGCACGATGGCGGGAAGACCTGGCAGCGCTTTGCCGTGGATGACGACAATCGCAGCCCGCTCGAAGTCACGGTCGACGGCGGGGGCGAATATGGATTCTCGATCGTCGTGGGCGGATCGGCCGAGAATGCCGTGCCGCCGCAGTCCGGCGACACGCCGGCGCTGTGGATCGACGTTGACCTGGAGCCGCCGATCGCCCGGATCCTGGCCGTCAACTCGGCCCGGGGCGAGGCCGGTGGCGAATTGACCGTCACTTGGGAAGCGGACGACGCGCATTTGGAGCCGCGTCCGATCGCCCTCTACTACAGCAGTCGGCCCGCTGGCCCGTGGACGCCGATCGCCACCAGCGTGGCCAACGTGGGCGAGTTCACCTGGCCGATTGAACGCCACGTGCCGCGGCGCGTCTATCTGAAGCTCGAAGCCCGCGATGCGGCCGGCAACGTGGCTGCGTTTCAGACGGCCGAGCCGGTGATCACCGAGAGCGAGCCGGCCGTGGCGCGTTGGCAGCGGCTGCCGCCGATCCAGTGAGCGGCGCGGCGACGTGCCGACAGGCGTCGTCTTCGCTATACTGTCGATCGCAACCCGCTTGGATCGGCGTATGGCCAAATCGAACAGCTCCAACTCGGCCGTCGTCCCGGCGACGACGTTTCTCGCGCATCCGGATAAGCATGCGGTGGGTCCCGTCTGCGCGGTCTATGGCGAGGAGGCGTTCCTCAAGCGCGAGGTGATCGCCGGTCTTCGTCAACAAGTGCTCGGAGCGGAGCAGGATGAGTTTTCGCAAACGACGTTTGCCGGCCGAAGTGGCGTCGCGCTGCGAGACGTACTCGATGCGTTGTCGACTGCTTCTCTTTTTGGCGGGGGGCGGCGCGTAGTGATTATCGATGAAGCCGATGACTTCGTGAGCGAATACCGCGCGGAGCTGGAAGACTATGTTGCCCGGCCCGCCCGCAATGGCGTGCTCGTGCTTGACGTGAAGACGTGGCCGAGTACCACGCGGCTCGCCAAGGCGGTGGCCACCGGCGGGCTGGCGATCGAGTGCAAACCCCTCAACGAGCCGCAGACAAAGCGCTGGCTCGCCGACCGAGCCAAGTCGCGGTACGACGTGCGGCTCGACGCTTCGGCCGCCGATGCGCTCTTGGAGCTGTTGCCGCCGGAGCTGGGCATCCTTGAGCAGGAGCTCGCCAAGTTGAGCTTGCTGGTTGGCAAGGCCGGCGCGATCGATGCCAATCTGGTGGCGGAGAACGTCGGCGGTTGGCGGACGCGGACCACTTGGGAGATGGTCGACGCCGCGACCGAGGGGCGCGCGGCGGAAGCACTCGAACAACTCGGACGACTGATCGCTGCCGGTGAGAAGCCGCACGGTTTGTTGCCGCAAATGAGCCATTCCTTGCGACAACTGGCCGCTGCCACGCAGCTGATCGAAGCGGCCGAAGTCACCGGCAGCCGCATCTCGCTCCAATCGGCGCTGCAGCAGGCCGGCGTGCCGCCGTTCAAACTCGCCACGGCCGAACGCCAACTCCGCCAGCTCGGGCGCGAGCGGGCACGACAGCTTACGGTCTGGCTGCTAGCAGCGGACCTCGCGATCAAGGGCCACAACTCGTCGGACTCGCGTGCGCGGCTGGAGCTCGAGCGGTTGATCGTGCGGCTCTCTTCGGCGGGCAGCCGCACGGCTCGGGCCACGCTAGCGGGATAGCGCGGCGGGCCAATGAGCTTGCCAGCACGCAGCCGTTTTTCTATCTTCCGCGGCCTCTCTCGCGGTGCGCTGGTTGCCCCGCGGCAGTCCATATTGCGCTCCATCTATGCTCTCGTCGTCTCGCAATTCGTTCACAGCGCTCGTGGCGAGCATGCTGCTGGCACTCGAAGCCGGCTGTCAGACGCCGCCCTTCGTGCCGCCGCAGCAGCAACGGCCGGAGCAAGCGACTCCCAGTGATTTGCCGCCGGCGATCGACAAGGCTTCGTCCGCCGCGGACAAGACAACCGAGGCGGACGTGATGCGCGAGGTGCAGAAGATTAGCGCCAAAGATCCGCAGGCGGGCAAGCTATTGCTCGACGAATTGAGCCGCGCGGACGCCAAGATGTGGCCCCTGGTCGTGCAGCAGTTTCGCTCGCGGCAGGCCCTGCACGAGCAACTGCTCGCCAAACCCAAGCATCGGCCCGAAGAACGCGATGCCGATGCGCGAGATGTGGCCGTGAGCGAGCCGCCGTCGGAGCGTATCGGTCGATTGGGAGACCCGCGCGGCGTTCGGCCTGATCCGGAGCTGGAGCAGGCCTTCGCCAAGGCGACGCCGGCCAACATGCCCGCGCCGCTCGATCCGGCGGCCGACGCCGGCGAAATGATTGCCGCCAAACCAGCACCGGCGCCCGTCGCGGAGGCGGCGCGACCGATCGCGGCGGAAACATCGGTCGTGACCGCGTCCGGAGAAGCGGGAGGCAAGGTCGAGCAGGCGATCTACAGCACTCCGGCCGAGCCGCCGGCGGCGCCGACCCGAGAGCTCGATTGGAAGCAGCATCTCAAGCTGGCCTGCGACGATCTGAACCAGCGCCTCGTCGATGGGCCGCGGTCCACGGCCGAAGTCCATCAGGTCGTGAGCCTGCGGATGATGAACCTGCTGGCGGGCAACACGGAAGATGCCCTGCAAGCGGTGCCCAACGTATCGACCGAGGAGCAGGACTACTGGTCGGGACAGATTTTCGCGCTGGCGACGTTTCTCGACCACCATCGCCAGCCAGACGACCAGCGGCGGGCCGCCGCGAGCGTCGTCCATTTGGATGAAGCCGTGGGCCACCTGCGCGAACTGGGTTCGCTCTCGCTGCGGAACCTCGCCTTCTGCAAGAACGTCTACGGTTACGGCGCTTACGAGCCGATCGACAACCCAGTTTTCTCGGCCGGTCAGCAGGTGACGCTTTATCTCGAAGTGGAAAACTACCACAGCGAATCGACGATTAAAGGCTACAACACCAAGCTAGGTGCGAGCTATGAACTGGTGGATGATGCAGGTGAGCGACTCGCCAGCGGAGATTTTCCCAACGTCGAGGACACCTGCCAAAGCCGCCGCCGCGATTTCCACATCCAATACGGCCTCGTGCTGCCGAAGACGGCCAAACCGGGCAAGTACCATCTCAAGCTGACGATGAACGATCGGCAGAGCGACAAGATGGGTAACGCCTCGATCGCGCTCGACATTCGGTAGCGCCGGCTACGTTCCTCTGCCCAAGCGCCTTGTGCGGCCGAACTTCTTCGTCGCCGCTTCGACCCACGCGCGATTTTCAATGTACCACTTCACATTGCGTTCGAGTCCGTCGGCCAGGACAACGCGCGGGCTCCAACCGAGGCCGCGGATTTTCGTCGTGTCGAGCGCATAGCGCGTATCGTGGCCGGGGCGGTCGGCGACGTGCGTGATCAATTTCTCGCACTCAGGACCCACCAGTGCGCAGATCTGCCGAACCAGCGCCTCGTTGGCGATCTCCACGCCGGTGGCGACGTTGTACGACTCCCCTGCCCTGCCCTGCCGGAGGACCTCGACGACCGCGCGGCACAGATCTTCGCCGAAGAGCCAGTCGCGCGTTTGCTCGCCGTTGCCATAGATGGGCAGCGGCTGGCCTTCGAGCGCGTTGAGGATCACGAGCGGTATCAATTTCTCCGGGAACTGAAACGGACCGTAGTTGTTCGACGGGTGCACCAAGAGCACCGGGAGGCCGTAGGTGCGGTGATACGAGCGCACGAAATGATCGGCGGCCGCTTTGGACGCCGCGTAAGGCGAACTCGGATCGTAGGGCGATGATTCAGTCGCAAACGCGGGTGAGGCGATCGGCCCAAACACTTCGTCCGTCGAGATGTGGAGAAATCGGAAGGCCTCCCGGTCCTCGGGCGCAAGTGCACGCCAATAGTGGAGCGACCGGTCGAGCAGCTGCCATGTGCCCGCGACGTTGGTCGAGACGAACGGCGATGCATCGTCGATCGATCGATCGACATGTGTCTCGGCCGCGTAATTGATGACTGCCTGCGGACGAAACTCCGCCAGCAGCGCGGCCACCCGCGACGCGTCGCCGATGTCGCCATGCCGGAACACGAGTCGCGCGTCGTCGGCCACGGCGGCGAGCGATTCGCGGCTGCCCGCGTAGGTGAGCTTGTCGAGAACGACGACGCGACCGCCACCGGTTTCGAGCCAGTGGCGCACGAACCAGCTGCCGAGAAAGCCGGCGCCGCCAGTAACAATGATCGTTTCCACTCGACGCGCTTGATAGATAGTGCTAGTTGTTAGTGGTCAGTTGCCCGTTGCGTCCAGACAACTATCCACTATCCACGGACAACCGACAACTGACAACTCACGAACCTTGCCATGCAAACATACGACGTAATCGTGCTGGGAGCCGGCGGCGTGGGGAGTGCCGCGTTGTACGAGCTGTCGCGCCGCGGGGTGCGGGCGCTGGCGATCGACCGCTTCCGTCCGCCGCACGACCGCGGCAGCACGCATGGCCAGACCCGCGTGATCCGCATGGCCTACTTCGAGCACCCGGATTACGTGCCGCTGTTGCGGGAAAGCTACAGTCTGTGGCGCGAGTTGGAGGCGGCCACCGGCCGCGTGCTGTTCCACGAAACGGGTTTGCTGGAAGTGGGGCCGGCGGACGGCTGCGTGGTGCCGGGCGTGCTGCGCGCGGCTGCACAGCATGGCCTGGAAATCGAAGAGCTGACCGCTGCGGAAATCGCGCGTCGTTGGCCCGGTTTGCGTGTGCCCGACGAACTAGCGGGCGTGTTCGAGCGAAATGCCGGCTACTTGCTCGTGGAGGATTGCGTCGCGACGCAGTTGGCGGCGGCGCAGGCCAGCGGCGCGGAACTGCATACCGATACGGTCGTCGAGAGTTGGTCGGCCGCCGGCGACGTCGTTCGCGTGAAGACGAGCGCCGGCGAATTTGCCGCGGCGAAATTGATCATTGCGGCGGGCGCCTGGGCGGACGGCGCTGTTGGCCGCGGGTTGCCGAAGCTGGAGGTCAGGCGGAAGTCGCTGTTCTGGTTCGAGTCGCCCTCTGCGACGTACGACGCGAACGCCGGATTCCCCGTCTATTTGTTCGAGCTTCCCACGGGAGTGTTCTATGGATTTCCGCGGCTCGACGGCAAGAGCATGAAAGTGGCCGAACACAGCGGCGGCATAAGAGTAGATGACCCCGCTCGCGTCGACCGCAACATCGACCAGAACGAGCGGCAACGCGTCGAAGGATTCCTCGCGAGTCACTTGCCAGCGGTTTCGCAACGCGTCGTCGACCACGCGGTTTGCCTCTACACCATGTCGCCGGACGAACATTTCCTCGTCGACCGAGATCCGACTCATCCGAACGTCGTGTTCGCCGCCGGTTTGTCGGGGCACGGTTTCAAATTCACGCCAGTGCTGGGACAGGCTGTAGTGGATCTGGCACTCGACGGCAACTCGCAGCTGCCGATCGATTTTCTCTCGCTGCGGCGATTTTCTTGACGCTCCGCCGCTGCCCGCTGCGGACGACCGCGCAGCAGCCCCGAATTGAAACGTATATTTCCATGGCACTCGGCAGGTTGGGTTGGCGTGGAGTACGAGAGGCGAGAATTTCGGGGAGCGTTCGATGGACCAGCGAAATAGGTTGCTAGTTCGGGCGGTGGCACTGGTTATTTTTCTGGCGGCAGCCAGTTCAATATCCTGCGCAGCCGACGGTGTGCCGTGGCCGGCGGACCAGACGTTTTCGATTCCGCTGCAACTCGATTCCGGCGGACAACCGCTCGACGCCGGCTCGCATCGCTACACGCTCACGTTCGCCCCGCACGGCTTGCCGCCGGCCGATTTATCCTGGTCGCTGACGATGTATGACCTGCCGCAACAAGAGCTCGTGACAAACCTGTTTGGACGTCATGCCATCACTTCGCAGATACTCCATAGTCTCGCGCGCAATGCCGACGGCAGCATCACGATTTACATACAGAAGCGTCCGCCCGGCGGCCGGAAGGACGCCAATTGGTTGCCCGCTCCGGCTGGTCCATTCATGATGCTGCTGCGGCTCGAGGGGCCGGAACAAGCCGCGCTCGATGGAGCCTGGGAAGCGCCGCCGGTGGAGCGGGTGGAATAGTCGTCGATTGCCAGTGCAAGAAAAAATCAGCCCCGGGCGTTCGACGGCTCAACCGTCGAATCACCCGCGGCTGACTATTTTGAGGAAGACGCGTTCTGTCTTTTATTTTGCCCGGCGCGGGCGGCCGCGTTTGGCGGCGGGCTTTTTCGCCGGGGCGGATGTCGCCAACTTCGCCAGCGCTTCGCGCTTGCCGAGACCCCGAATTGCCAACAGGGCCGAAAACTGTTCGCGGCGGGGACGCGATTTGTTGTGCTCCCAGTTGTAAATCGTCAGCGGCGAGACGCCGATCAGTTTGGCGTAATCGGCCGCCGACAGACCGGTGCGACGCCGCTGGGCACGCACGCTGCGTGCGGAGAAGCGCGAGTCGCCAAGCGGATCGGAGGCGGCGGCCGGCGCATCGTTCCCCTTGCGGGCCTGGCTCTCTAAGAGGGCAATCTTTCGCTGCTGCGCCTTCTGCTCGCGCTTCAGACGTGCAATCTCACGGCGGTACAGGGCCACGGCACGGGAAGTCTTTCCAGTCTGAGCGCGAATTTCTTTCCGCGCGAGTCGGCGAATTTCATCTTTTAGTGCGATTGCCAGCGTCGTCATCAAGGTCTCCGTCGAAATTTCTAACCGTGTATATAGGCTAAGTGGACAATTGGGGGCGGTTTTGCTCACGATAATAGTCTGGCGACTTCCGCTTGGCGACCGCCTCATAGGGGGGCCGCGATTTCGTCGCGGGAGACTGATGAGCGTTGGCGGACTGGGCTAGCCGGAATCGAAATTGCACAGCTGTCTGCCTGGCGGCAAGTCGCCAGCGATCCGCTGGTCCAATTCATTTTCGGCGCAAATGGCGGAAACGGGCTAGAATTTAGTCCGTCAACTGGCGGCCGGAATTTGCCAACCTGGTCGCCGCGGAATTAAAGCGAAATAGTTTGCGCGGCCGGAGAGAGAGGTTTTCATTGTCTCGCGTCGCAATTGATTCATTTCAACATGTAGCATCTCGCCGCGCGAAGATTCACAAATTGATTTCGCCGTGCGGACTGATCGGAGTGGTGCTCGCCTGGGGAGCCGCGTTTTCGCTCGCCGCGGAAGTAGCCCTGCCCACGCCGATCGAGCAGTCGAATTACAGCCGCGCTAGTTCTGGGGCCGAAGTTTCCGCCTATCTGACGGTCCTCGCCGCAGCCTATCCACAAGCGCGGGTCGAAACGATCGGGGCCTCCGTGCTCGGCCGGCCGCTGGAAGCGCTCGTGCTGACGGATTTTCCCGCTGCCAAATCAGCGCCGAGTGAACGCCTCACCGTCGAGATCATCGGCTCGCAGCACGGGATGGAAGGCGCGGGGACCGAAACGCTGCTGTTCATCGCCCGCGAGCTGCTAGCCGGCGATCTGCAGCACGTGCTCGCCGACGTCGACGTTGTGCTCGTGCCCAACTCGAATCCCGATGGTTTTGAAGTCAACCAGCGGGTGAATGCCAACGGCGTGAATCTCAACACCGACTTTGTCGCGCTCACGCAGCCCGAGAGCGTGGCGCTCGTGAAATCGCTCGATCGCTACGAGCCGGAAGTCGTGCTCGACGTCCACGAGTCGGCCATCCTTAAGAAGAAGTCGCTCGCGCTCGAAGGTTACCTGACCAACTTCCTGGCCCAGTTCGAGATTGCCAACAATCCGAACATTAGCCGCGAGCTCCGCGATTTCGCACTGAACGAAGTGCTGACGCCGTGGATAGCCGGTGTCGATGCCGCGGGTTTCAACGCCCATCGCTATTTCGGCGAGATTCGCAGCAGCCGGCAGCCGGTCACCAACGGCGGCCTGTTGTTGCAGAATTTCCGTAACCGCGCCGGCATCGAGGGGCGGTTGTCGTTCCTGATGGAGACGCGGCTCGATCCGAAAGTGGGCGACTACCCCACTTACCGCAATTTGGGAGCTCGCGTTGCACGCCAACGAATCAGCATCGAGCGGTTCCTACAGGTGGTGCACCAGCGGCGGGATGAGATTCTAGCCGCGCTTGCCGGCGCGCAGCAGCGCGCCAATCGCGAGCCTTTGGCCCTCGACGTGCGGTACGTGGCCGACAAGGCCGATCCGCCGGTGGCCATCGACTTGCGGCGGATCAACGACGGCGAACTTGAGCGGATCGAATTTGTCGACTCGCGGACCGTGGCCACGCGAGCCCCGCTACGGCTGCCGGCAGGGTACGTGGTTCGCGCGCACCAAACGGAAATCGCCGAGGTCCTGGATCGTCAGGGCATCCACTACGAACGCCTCGAATCGCCGCGGAAGATGAGCGGCGTCGCGTTCGATGTGCGGCCAGGCAAGGTGAGATTTCAAGTGGCTGCTCTCGCCCAGCCCGATGCCGCGACCATTGCCGCCACGAACCAGGCACTCGATCGCGTCCAGGAACGAAGCGCGCGAATCGAATCGGTCGCCGGCGATCTATGGATTGATCTCGACCAGCCGCGGGGCCGGTTTGCCGCCCTGATCTTCGAGCCGCGATCCGGCAGCAGCCTGTACCGCTCTGCCGCGTATCAGCACCTTGTCGGACCTGGCGAGACCTTGCCGGTGGTCCGCATTCCGCGCTAGTCGCCAATTCCTGGCTGCCGGCGGCGAAATACGTGCGCAGGCGATTTTTCGGCCGCTATCCAAGCTTTTGCGACCCCAGCCGTAAGCTAGAATTTCGGGAGCGGCCGCCGGATTGGGGGCGGCCGGCGTCTCACTTTGGGGCCGTTCCGCGGGAGGAGATCACATGTTCCAGCGTATTGCCACCGGTTGGGAATTGATGAAGCAGAGCTTCGGCGTGTTGCGGCACGACAAGGAGCTGGTGCTGTTTCCGGTGATGAGCGGCTTCGCCTGCCTGCTGGTGCTGCTCAGCTTTGCCGTACCGCTGTGGAGCATGCCCTGGTTTCGTCACGCCGTCGAAAATAACGAAGTGAAGCAGAACCCCGTGATGTGGGCCCTGTTGTTCGCGTTCTATGTGGTCAACTACTTCGTCATCGTGTTCTTCAATGCCGCCCTCGTCAGCTGCGCTTTGAAACGGCTCTCCGGCGGCGATCCGACGATCGGATATGGCATCCGCGAAGCGATGAGCCGCTTGCCGCAGATTGCCGCTTGGGCGCTGGTGAGCGGCACAGTCGGCTTCCTGCTCAAGGCGATCGAATCGAAGAATGAACGGCTCGGAAGCTTTGTGGCATCGCTGTTGGGCGCCGCTTGGGCCATTGCCACCTACTTTGTTGTGCCGGTGTTGGTGGTCGAGAAGGTCGGTCCCTGGGAAGCCCTGAAGCGTTCCACTTCACTGATCCGCCGCACTTGGGGCGAGGCGCTGGTCGGCAACATGGGCATCGGACTGATCATCTTCGCCGCCACGCTTGAGGCATCGCCATGATCGTGCTCGGCATCGTGGTGGCAGCCGTCACAAACCAGATGTTCTGGACGATCGTCGGCGTGGTAGCCGGGGCGATCTGGATTGTCCTGGCTTCACTAGTGTCGGCCGCAGCACAGTCAGTGCTGCTCACGGCGCTCTACCTGTACGCGTCCGAAGGCACCGCCCCATCGCAGTTCGACGCCGGGTTGCTGCAGAACGCGTTTGGGAAGAAGTCCTAAGGTTTGTCTGACAATCAACAGCAATGAAGCTGCCGAATGGACATCAGGCAATTGTCGAACTCGAGAAGCTAGTCGACTATTGCTTGAACGTCGATCACCCTCGGGGAAAGCACAAGGCGAAAGTTTTCAAAGCCTCCTGCGGTCTGACGGCCGAACACGCCGAATGGATGCGAGATCAGCTGTTGCAAGCCGCCGCAAATGATGACGCGTCATCTGGTAAGCAATATGCCTTCGGCCAGCGTTACGTGATAGAATGCAATCTGGAGGGGCCAGTCGGAAAAGCTAGAGTCGTCACGGCCTGGATAGTGCGTGATGGCGAAGACTTTCCGCGATTTGTAAGTGCCTATGTAAAATAGATGCCGGTAAATGACTCAACGAGTTGCAAAACTTGACGTCGTCGCGCTCACGCAAGACTTGCCCGCCGAAGGGTTGGTGCGAGGACAGGTGGGATCCGTTGTCGAGATCCTTGCGCCCGATGTATTCGAGGTCGAATTCTCCGACGACTCCGGGCGCACTTACGCCCAGCTGCCGCTGAAAACCGAGCAACTTCTAGTGTTGCATACGGCACCTGTGCCGGCTGCGTGAATCGCAGACTTCATTTGCAGTCCGGATCCCGCAAGTATTTCTTGCTGGGGTCGACCAGGAATTTGCCGGTGTTGAGCAGGTTGCGTCCAATCAGCATCGGATAAAGGAACTCGCCGCGGTCGTTGAGGTTGACGCGGCCGACGAGTTTCTTGCCGCCGATGCAGACGTCGAGCCGCACGATCGGCCGGCGGCTCCGCTCGCTGCTGTTCATCACCTTGATGTTGGCCCAGCCGACTACGTCGCGCCACAGCGGCTTCGCTTTGCCGTCGCCGTCTGTGATCTCGAAATGGACCTGTTCACCCTGGTCCGTCTTTTTGATTTCCAGAATCTTGGCGTGGACCGACGAGACGCCGGCGCCGGTGTCGATGCGGGCCTTGAGCTTTACGTCGACGTCACGCAGGACTACGTATTCAATGCGGCCGAGGATCACCCGCGGCTTCTTCGCCGACTTCTTCTCTTTAGCGCTTTCCGTCTTTGATTCCGCGGGAGGAGTTGCTGGTTCAGCGGCCGCAGCGGCAATTGCAATCAAGCACAGCAGCAAGCATAGATATCGCATGGTTCGATCGTTCTCGTGTTCCGCCCGTTGCAGTTCGGCAAAATCAATGACGCCGGAGCATCGGCTTGGGGTGGCACGCCAGGAGCTTTCAGCGACGGGCGTGGCTGCACTACGATACCGGCCACCACGCCCTTCGGCGGAGCCTCAGGGACGTGCCACCCGAAATCAGCTGGCGTCTTGAATTGTATCACTCCTGACGGCATGCCGCTTCCGCGCAGCAAAGCAGCCACCCGCGCCAAAGCGCGGGTGGCTGCAACAGAAATCAACTGCAATTCGCTGGCCTTAGCCGGCGATCGACGGCACGCATTGGGCGACCGTCTTCTTGAGCTGTTCGGTGGTGAACGGCGTGGTGAGGTAGCTCGACGCGGTCGGGCACGACTGCTTCAGCTCGGTCATCTGCTTCGACTGGGGCGCCATCACGACAATCGGCGTCTTGGCGTCGGTCCGGCGGATCGACGTCACCAGCTCGTCGCCTTGGGCCGTCTTCGTGTTGTATTCGGCGAAGACGATGTCGTACTTGCCCTTCTGGAGCATCTCGATGGCCTGGCAGCCATCGGTGGCCTCGGCCACGTTCTTGATGCCCAGCTCTTTGAGCGAGCGGGTGAGATTTTTGCGGACCTTGCTGTTGCTGTCGGTAACCAGAGCTTTGATTTCCATGACGAAATCTCGCCTCGGGGACATGTGCCGCAAGGAAGGTGGGAGGGCGGCGGCCGGCGGCACGGCGGTCGCAATGCCTGGGAAAGTGTAGGCCCACGCCGGTGCGCAACGCAAAGCAGGATGCTTTGTGACGGTGGTGGCGCTTAACGGTTCGGCGAGCGTCAATTTGTCCGAGCCAAACGCGGCCCGTATAACTTGGAAGGAGTTTGCCGCGCGTGGAGAGAGAGGCGGACAAATTCGGTTAAGATTATGGCGACCAGCGACGGCGCGGCGATCGAGCGCCTCCGGCAATGCGTCGCACAAGACTCGAGTATTTTCTGGAGAGGAATCGGCATGTCCCGACCCATCACGATCACCCTGCCACATCAACTGGGCAAAGACGAAGCCAAGCGGCGGATCGCCGATGGCTTTGGGCAGTTTGAAGAGCACTTGATCGCCGGACTCCAAGGCCAGCCGCAAGGCGGCGGCCGCAGTGGCGGCTTACTCGGCGCGGCGATTCGCTCCACGATGTCGTTTCAACAGCAATGGAACGGCGACCGACTGGAATTCACCGGCGGCGGGTTAGGGCAGAAAGTCAGCGGCCGGATCGACGTCGGCGACGATGCGGTGGTGATGCAGGTCGACCTGCCGGAAATTTTGGCTGCCATCGCTGACCGCTTCGCGGGCCAGCTGCAGCACGAAGGTCAGAAGCTGCTCGAGAAGAAGTAGCGAGGGTTCTCACCAGCCAGTGTGGCATGCTCTCGCCGCGAAGTGGCGTGAGCATGTTCGCGCCGATGGCACTTCACCCATCCGTTCGTCTATTCTGCCGCCGGCACGGGCGGGCCTTCCCCGCCGCCGGGGCGCAGCGATTCGTCGTCGCTCATCACGTACATGAACATCCCGCCGAGCATCAGGATCACCGCCACCCAGAACCACCACTTGTGGTGAATCGGCCGCTCGACGTGCGGGTGAGTCTGATGATTGTGGTGATGACCGTGCTGATCGTGGTTATGCTCGTGCGACATACGTTCGGCGCCTGCGAATTGACTGGGAAGCGTGCGTGAAAGTCTGAAACTGGAAAAAGCATAGCATAATGGCGACGCCCCCAGGTGAGTAGGTCGAAACGAATGCAGCAGGCACGCTCCGTGTGCCGTAGCGGCCCTGCGAGTACGCGAAATCTTTGTGGCGGAAATTGCGACGCGCGGCGCCTGCCCACGACTTTGGCGGCGAACTGGCTCCTTGCGGGGGGCGTACTTAGCGGATAGAAAAAATGCTGGCCGCCGCGGCCAGCTGCCCTCTCGCCCAGATATCCTTCGGAGGAATCCCATGTCCGAGACGATTGACATTGTCGCGTCGGGAAAAATGCTCGAGGTCCGGATCACGGGGAAGCTTACCAAGGAAGCCTATGAGAAGCTCGTGCCCGTCGTCGACAAGCAGATCAAGGAGTACGGCAAGGTCCGCTTCCTGGTGATTCTGGAAGATTTCCACGGCTGGACGATGGGCGCGATCTGGGAAGACACGAAGTTCGATCTGGCCCACTGGCACGACATCGAGAAGCTGGCCATCGTCGGCGAAACCAAGTGGGAGGCCGGCATGGCAGTGTTCTGCAAGCCGTTCACCACGGCCAAGATCAAGTACTTTGATCATGCCAAGCTGGACGAAGCGCGGAAGTGGATCGCCGAGTGAGTGGGTGGCAACCGGCAGACTCCGACTTAACCTGTGGGAGGCGTCTCCGACGCCGATTGGGCCATCCAGTAGGTCACGGCATCAACAAAACAAAAGTCCAATCGAGCCAAATCGTTCGCGCCGCGATCTCCTGATTCTCAGAGGCCTGTTCCATGAGCGGCGTGATTGAAGTCGACCATCCGCTGATCGCGTCCCATCTGGCGCGCTTGCGCGACAAGCACACGCGGCCGACCGAATTTCGCTCGCTGGTCAGCCGGCTGGCGTCGCTCCTGGCTTACGAGGCACTGAAAGACCTGGCCACCGAGCCGGTGGTCGTCGAGACTCCGTTGACTCAGACTACGGGGCGCAAGCTCGCCCAGCGGATCGGCCTGGTCCCTATCCTGCGGGCCGGGCTCGGCATGGTCGAGCCCGTGCTGGAGCTGATCCCGCAAGCGGAAGTCTGGCATCTGGGCCTCTATCGCGACGAAGCCACCGCCAAGCCCGTGAAGTACTACAACAAATTGCCGCACGAGCATCCGGTCGACGTGGCGCTCGTGGTCGACCCGATGCTGGCCACCGGCGGCTCGGCCGTGGCGGCGATGGCGACCCTGCGCGAATGGGGCGTGCCGCATGTGAAATTGCTCGCGCTGATCGCTTCGCGGGAAGGCTGCGATGTCGTGACGCGCGAGTTTCCCGATGCCCAGATCTATGTCTGCCAGATCGATCCCGTGCTCAACGATCACAAATACATCGTGCCGGGCCTGGGCGACGCCGGCGATCGGATATTTAATACGGTCCGCAACTAGCAACAGCCCTCCGGCCATTATCTTACGCCGCGCTGAATCAACGGTCAGGCCATCCCAGTCTGAATTGGCCGCAAACTCATGCGTCGGCCTATCAGAGCGTCTCGGAAGCTCCTTTGACTATCATCCATGCCGGAATGATAGGCATTCCTTTCTCATATCGAGCCGCTCGCGCTGCCTCCGCAGAAAGATCGTAATAGGCAGTGCTGAGCAATTGAAAGCCGTCTCGAATTGTCAAGTTATTCCGAAGTGAATTTACGACTCCGGGCCATTTCGCTAAGATTTGATCTTGATCGTACGGCAACTCATCGCCTTCAGATGCATTGCTCAGCGCGTCAGACGCAATCGAATATCCGATTTGCTCAGTTGCTTGCAGAAGTTCCTGCAGAAAGTGGGATGCGCTCATGTAGACGAGATAGTGTGCGCACGACGAATTAAGCCGATTTGCGCCCACCATTAGAAATGTGAACTGGCACTTGACTATCAATGGGCGCAGCCGAACTGTACTCCTCCACAATCGCTCGACTACCCGCGTAATAAGTTTGCGCATTTCCGAACTCAATCGCTCCACATGTGCGAGCCCTATCGAGCGTTGAAGAAAGAACAGCAGCATTGCGACTTCGTGAGCGGTTTTGTGACAAGAAGCAAAGTCTTCCGGAAATTCATCTAGAAGTATAATTGGCGGGATTGGAACTTCCGGGCTAGCAAAAGCCGGAAGTAGCCTTGAGTCGATTTCATAGGCTCGGTGCATCTCAGACTTATTCTGTGCCTTCGCAAGTACTGCGAGGTCAGCATACGAGAATTCACCCTCGCCCGGTAATTCGAGTGAATCTGTTCTTGGTAACTCCGAAGACAGCGCCTTCGACGCGGCTGCTGAAAGCATTTCGTCGAAGCGATCAAGTCGGCCCACGGCTGCTACAAGTTCATCGCTTGAGACTGGGATTCCGAGATATTTTTGCCGCAAGGGTACGCCACGAAGGCTATCTAAAATGTTTCGCAATCGTTCGAGGTGGTAGAGTTCGCACGGAATTGTGCCGGCAATTTCTTCGAGCTTATGCCGGTCTGTAAGGGAGAGTGACTGGTTGGTGATGAAGACAAACCCGTCGGCATTGTTTTTGGCGACTCCTTTGAGGTCATCAGTATATTTCTTCCTGACCGTCGAAAATTGTTTCTCTCCGTTTGCGAAATGTGCAGCGGCGATCCAGCGCTTGCCATCGTGTTTCAGCACTAGGTCCTTAAGGCAATCCGGGCCACCAAGCGGATGCGTTGGGTCGATTGCGTAAAATCCTTCAAGTTCGAGTAATTCCGCACTGAACCGCTCGCCATCGGTCGGACCCTTACCCCAGTCAAGTAGCAGTCGCCAAGTCATTCGATTATTTGGCTGCATGACGTCTCCATAGGAATTGCTTGAACACGCGATTCTAGCACTGAGACCGATGTTTCCAAAATTATTGACCGTGGCCTTACATTTGCTCACGCGCACGCGCTCACCATATTTGCGTGGCAATGTGTCGGCGGCCATGCCAACACGCAAGTCGCGCGCACTGCTGCTCCGGAGCATCGTTCTGCAGGACACCACGACTGCGTTCCGCGATTGGCCAATCTCCCAGCGAAACAAAACTCGCGATGTTTTGAGCCGCGAATTCCGGTGGGTTTCTCCGTCTGCTCACAGACGCTAAACTATGGGATTCGGCTGCTGTCGGTAGAGAAAACGTCGGAAATCCAAATGAAGATACTGCTCAACGAGGAAGAACTGCACGCCGGCGTGACGCGGCTGGCCGGCGAAATCGCCGCCTGCTACGAGGATCGGCAGCTCACGATCATCGGCGTGCTCACCGGCAGCGTGGTGCTGCTGGCGGACTTGATTCGCGCGATCGAACTGCCGACTCGCGTCGGCGTGCTGCAGGCTTCGAGCTATCGCGGGGCCACGACCACCCGCGGAGAGCTGTCGATCAATTCCGATTGGATGCTCGACGTCAAAGGGCGCGATGTGTTGTTGGTCGACGACATCTTCGACACCGGGCACACGCTGCTCCGCGTCATGGAACGGATGCGGGATTTCGGCCCGACGTCGCTCCGCACCGCCGTGCTGTTGCGCAAGCGGTCCCGCCAGGAGGTCGAGTACAATCCCGACTTCGTGGCCTTCGACATTCCGGATGAATTCGTGGTGGGCTACGGCCTCGACTACGAGGACATGTACCGCAATCTGCCGTACCTCGCGGCCCTGGAGCCGGACGACATCGCGCGGCACAAGCAGGCGGCGTTGGAACATCAGAAGCTGCACTCGTAGTAGCGCATTGGAGGGGAGTCACGATGAGCACGCCACGGATCTTGGCCTTTGCTGGAAGCGCTCGCCGCGAGTCGTTCAACAAAACGATGATCAAGATCGCTGCGGCCGGAGCGGAAGCAGCGGGAGCAAAAGTCACGCTCCTTGACCTGGCCGATTTCGAGCTGCCGCTCTTCAATCAGGACCTCGAAGCCGAGCAGGGATTGCCGGAAAAAGCTGTCGCCCTGAAGAAGTTGTTCGTCGAGCACGACGGCCTCCTGATGGCGTGTCCCGAGTACAACAGCTCGATCACGCCGCTGTGGAAGAACACGATCGATTGGGTTTCGCGTCAGGCCCCGGGGGAAGGATCGCTCGCGGCGTTCCAGGGAAAGGTGGCGTCGATCATGAGCGCGTCGCCCGGCCGGCTGGGCGGATTACGCGGTTTGGTGCATGTGCGCTCGATTCTGGGCAACATCGGCGTGGTCGTGCTCCCCGATCAGATCGCCGTCTCCGAAGCCCACGGCGCCTTCACCCCCGATGGCAAGCACCACGACGCCAAAATGCACGAGTCGATCGCAGGACTGGGCCGCAAGTTGGCGGAGTTTCTGACGAAGCTTGGTTGAAGTTTGGGGACGTACGGATCAGCTTAAACTTCCCATCTAGAGTCGCGGCAACGCCATCAATTCGCCCGGCGAGAAAATTGGAATTCCCGCGAACGAGTGCAAGTCGACGAGATCGCTATCCCCGCTGACGATATACTTCGCGCCGCCATCCTGCGCGAGCTCCAAATACATATCGTCTTTCGCGTCACGGCAAAGATTAACTTTCGACGTCACCTCAATCAGCGCGACGCGTTGAACATATTTGGCGAGGAACAAATCGCGCTCATCCGCCGTCAGATAGCGATCGAATTTCGGGCGGGCCAGCACTGCGGAGAGCTCGGCCACTGTCGCTGTCGACGCGAGCAATTCACCGACTTGAAGTGCTCGTCGAAATGCAATATCCGGCGTCGAACCCTTGAACAGGGCTGCACTCACGAGCACGCTCGCGTCGAATACAAATCGCGGTCTATCGCTCATCGAGAATTGACTGCAGGATCTCCGGCGTCAGTCCCCGCTCCTGGGCATTGCGACTTAGTTCGTCCATGACATCTTCCAGCGAAGTGCCGGGGCGAGTGACCTCGCGCAGCCGCAGACTTAACAGCAAATCCAGCTTGCGACGCTCCTCGACGGATACCGAACGGTAAGCGAGCGCTGCTTCGGGATCGACTTGAATGGTGATTGCTTCAGCGTTCATTCCCAATACCCCACGGTCGTGCCAGCACATCGCCAATTCTACCTCGCACGCCGCAAAAGGGCCAATCTGAAAACGTCGTCCAATGAAATCGCTACTCATTGGGAATCACGTCCTCGCCTGCCATCGTAAACAGCGCGACGAACAGCTGCGGATCGAGATCGTCCGTGTGGAAGCGGACCGCCGCGTCGGCGTAAGCAATGTTCGTGCCGCCGTCATGGAAGCTGTAAGGCTGATTTACATTGTCGCAATTGATGATTTGCGTCTGGCCGCAGTAGTCGTTGATCGTGAGCCAGGTCTGCGGACTCGCCCAGCGAAAGCGGCTGTTGTTGGACCGAATGACTTCCGGATCGTCATTCTTCAATGCCCCTTGCTCATAGATCAGCGGCTTGCCGGCGCATTCAAACCACATCCAGGTGTGCGACAAGCCGTCGGTAACGTGAGCCGCGCGCACGGTGCGGCGATCGGTATTCTTGACATCAACTCGCAGTGTCCCCGCTATCAGTGCCAACTTGTCGACTTGCAGAATTCCGTCCCAAAACGTCGAGCCGTCGGGCAGGTGAAGCTTATTGGCAATCCGTCCTGACACCAACATGGGGCGCAAGCTCGGCGACCCGCTCACCGCAATGCGGATTGCAGCAATGTAGTCGGTCACATGATACTGCTCTCGACCTGACGGCGCTGTCGGACACAGCAAGATTGCGCTCACGTTCTGTTTCGTCGTCTCCTCATTCTTCGGGTGGTCCCAGTCGTAGTCGAAATCGATCGCCGCGAACGTCGCTCCCGCCTCGAAGTGGGGCAGCGTGAGCGAGATGCCGTTGTGATTGGCCAAGGGCGGTTTCACACTGTTCGGTACTTCCCCGTGGCGGAGCTGGGCCGCCGGCGGAAACTTCCGCTTTTCGGACTCGAATTGCAGCGTAGCCAGTGCGAGATTCCGCAAGTGATTCACACATTGCGTCCGCCGCGCAGTTTCGCGAGCGGCCTGCACCGCCGGCAAGAGCAGGGCCAGCAGAATCCCAATAATGGCGATCACCACCAACAGCTCGACCAGCGTAAAAGCCGTTCTCCACACTTCGTTTCCCAACCGACGGGAGAACGGCATCGATGACAAGGCCATGGTGCGAGCTCACCCGGATGTAGAATCGGGACCCCCATCCGTGGCGTGGCCGCATTATTGGGGGGTGGGCTCGCCGTTTGCAAGATATTTTTTCTCGGACCTCCGGAAAAAATCGCGGCAGAAAGGCAAGTGAGAGGGCGGTTTAAGCGCGAGGATGCACAAGCCGCGCCACGACTGCTCAACAGTGTGTCCCCCAGTTGAGCAGTCGCAGAAGCACGGGCTTTTCTCAGATTTGCGGCCCCAAGCCGCCCGCACGACTGCTCAACTCAAGTGCAAATCCAGTGATCCTGAAATTAGCGCCGCTAATACTGGAAATGCTTGATCATCTCGCCCTTGTCGCCGATGTCGGTCAGCGAGTCGATGCCGATCTGCAGATGGATATCCGACCAGTCGCGGGTCACGCGGGCGTCGCTCTCGCTGGTCTTCACCCCCTCCGGCGTGAGCGGCTTGTCGGACACGAGCAGCAGCGCCCCGCGGGCGATTTGGTTCTTGTGGCCCACGGTGAAGATCGTGGCCGTTTCCATGTCGATCGCAATCGGCGAATACTCCTGGAGCTGCTCGCGGAACTTCACGTCATGCTCCCACACGCGGCGGTTGGTCGTGTAGATCACGCCGGTGCGATATTCAAAGCCACGTTCGACCAGCTTCTGAGATACGAATTTGTGCAGCTTGAACGACGGCAGCGCGGGCACCAGCGGCGGCAGATAATCGTCCGACGTTCCCTCACCGCGGATCGCCCCGATAGGCAGGATGAAGTGGCCGATTTCGGTCGTGTGCTTGAGCCCGCCACATTTGCCGAGAAACAGCACCGCCTGTGGGTGATAGGCCGTGAGCAGGTCCATGATCGTGGCGGCGTTGGGCGAACCGATGCCGAAGTTGACGATCGACAGGCCGTCCGCATTCGTGGCCGCCTGCATCGGCCGGTCGTCGCCGTAGACGTTGCAGTTGAATTTCTTGGCGAACCGTGTGACGTAGTCGCGAAAGTTCGTCAGTAGCACGTACGGCCCAAACTCGTTGAGCGGCATGCCCGTGTAGCGGGAGAGCCAGTCGGCGGCGATTTCAGACTTAGTGACCATCAACTCGGTGAACTCAGCAGCAAAATCATTCCGTCCCGCCCCACATCGATTCCCAGGCTCTCCAAACCTCCGGGCGGCGGGAGGATTTGCAGCCGACGGCGAACCGCGCGGCCGCCTATCCGTAGTTTACGTTGGGAAGCAGGCCGTAACTGCTGGAATCGCCATACTTTACGCCGATCCACCAAGGCCAGCAAGCGGACTTGGGCGTTAACATTCTTTGTACGGCAAGCTCGAAAATCCTTATTTCGGTCGTGCGCATGGGGACCGTGAAGTCGTGCGAACGACGGACAAATGTGGGAAACTCGGGTCATCGCCTGGGGTTAAAACTTCGGGGATGCTGCGCACCCCGCGCGGCCATTGGGTGTGGCAGCCCCGTTCCATCGAGCGCATTCCGGGCCTATCGAGGAGCTTGAACATGAAACTCGGCGGTCGTTTCGCGTGTTTTGCAGTCGCAGTGGCAATCGTTCTGGCCCTGGGGGCGAATCTTTCGTGGGCTCAGCCGGGAGGCGGCGGTTTCCGCGGACGGGGCGGTCCCGGCGGACCGGGCGGATTTTTTGGCGGCGGCGGCACCTTTGGGCTGATTCAGCAGCAAGAAGTCCAGCAAGAGATCGAACTAAGTGAGGAACAGCAGACGCAGCTGCAATCCCTCGGCGAGGAAATCCGCAACCAAATCCGCAACGAAATGCAGGGCATGTTCGACGGGATGCGCGACTTGAGCGACGAGGAGCGGCAGGCCCGCTTCGACGAGATCCGCACCAAGTTTGAGCAAATCAACAAGGATGCCGAAGGGCGGATGCAAAAAGTGCTGATGCCCCACCAGTTCGACCGGCTCAAACAGATCGACGTGCAGTCTCGGCTGCAACGCGGCGGCGCGGCGGCCCTCACCGAGGGCGAGCTGGCTGACACGCTCGGACTCACGGAGGCGCAGCGCGACCAGATTCGCGAAAAGCAAGAACAAGTGCAAAAGGACCTCGACGAAAAAATCGGCCAGCTCCGCATCGAGGCCCGCAATCAGCTGCTCGAAGTGTTGACTCCCGAACAGCGCGCCAAGCTGGAAGGGATGATGGGTTCCGCCTTTGCCCTGCCCGAACCGCAGTTCGGCCCGCCGGGTGGACGCGGCGGCCGCGGCTTTGGCCGAGGCGGTCGGGGCGGCGGAAATCGGGACCGCGCTAACGCCCCGGCGAGCGCCGATCAGGGCACGTAACGGGTAATTTGGGCCCCTGCGGGTGCCCATGCATAATGGAGAGGAATTACGCCCTCGGCTGCTTGCACAAAGCGGCTGCCTGGGCGCATCTAAGTAAGGGGCCGCGCACGTGGTGCGCGTGCTCGAACGCCGGGATATTGAGATATCTGGATAGAGCGAGACTCTGAAACTACATGGAAGCGGGCGCGATTCTAGTCAAACGGGGACTGCTTTCTTCCCAGCAGTTGGACCAACTGCGCCGGGAACGCCCCGACGTGAACCGACTGGATGTGGCCGCGATCGACTCCGGCCTGGTGAGCGAAGACGAAGCCCTGCGGGCCCTGGGGGATGAGGTCGGCATCCCTTACGTCGACCTGGAACAAACCAAGATCGATTTCTCGCTGTTGCGAGGCTTCCCGCAGAAGCTGATCCACCGCCACTCGCTGTTCCCCATCGCCCAACACAACGGTTCGCTGACCGTCGCCACCAGCGATCCGTTCGACCTCTACCCGCTGGATGAGCTGAGCGTGCTCACGGGATTGACGATCGAGCCGGTGCTCGCGCCGCGCGAGCAGATCGCCCGGCAGATCAAAGCCCATCTTGGCGTCGGTAGCGAGACGATCGAAGGTCTGCTCGCACAGCAGGATGACGACGAGCAGGATATTCAGATCCTGGATGAGATCGACGCTTCGGAATTGGCCGAGGCCCAGGAAGCGTCGGTCGTCCGGCTGGTGAATGAGATCTTGGTCGAGGCAGTCGAAGCGCGGGCCAGCGACGTCCACATCGAGTCGCAAGCTTCCGGCCTCAAAATTCGCTACCGCGTCGACGGCATCCTGCAGTCGCAGCCGGTGCCGCCCGAGATCAGCCGCTTCCAGGCCGCGATCATCAGCCGCCTCAAGATTATGGCCCGGCTGAACATCGCCGAAAAACGGCTGCCGCAGGACGGCCGCATCAAGCTCCGTATGGCCGGCCGCGAGATCGACATCCGCGTCTCCGTGATCCCGATGCTGCACGGCGAAGGGATCGTCATGCGTCTCTTGGATAAGGGACGCATGAACTTCTCGCTCGAGGCCCTCGGTATGGAGCCCGAATTGCACAGACTCTATGGCGAATTGATCCGCATGCCCCACGGCATCGTGCTCGTAACCGGCCCCACTGGCTCCGGCAAGACGACCACGCTCTACAGCTCGCTGATGGAGATTAAGAGCGAAGACAGCAAGATCATCACCACCGAAGACCCCGTCGAATACCAGCTCGAAGGTATCAACCAGATCCAGGTCCACCCGAAGATCGGCCTGACGTTCGCGGCGTCGCTCCGCTCGATCCTGCGTCACGATCCGGACATCGTCCTGGTGGGCGAAATTCGCGACATGGAGACGGCCGAGAACGCGATCCAGGCTTCGCTCACGGGCCACCTGGTGTTCAGCACGCTCCACACGAACGATGCCCCGAGCGCGTACACGCGGTTGGTGGACATGGGCATCGAGCCGTTCCTCGTGGCCAGCACCGTCGAGGCCGTAATGGCCCAGCGGCTGGTCCGCACGCTCTGCAAGGAATGCCGCGCACCATTCAAGCCGAACCGCGACGATTTGCCAAAGGACTTCCCTTGGGACGAATTCCAGAAGCGCGGCAAACCGCTTTATCAGCCCAACGGTTGCCGGGCCTGCCGGCAGCTGGGCTTTGTCGGCCGGCAAGGCATTTTCGAATTGTGTCACACGACCGACGCGGTGCGGCAATTGGCCCACGACCGCGCCAGCAGCTGGGAAATCCGCCAGGCCGCCCGCAAAGACGGCATGCACACACTCCGCGAAGACGCCTGGTGCAAAGTGATGAACGGAGTGACGACGGTGGATGAAGTGCTCCGGGTGACCAAGGGAGACCGTTTATAAATGACGAATTCGCTAATGTCGAATGACGAATGAAGACGTCATTAGGCATTCGTCATTTGTCATTCGTCATTTTCGCCCATGCCTGAATTCGCCTACATCGCCCGCGACATGACCGGTAACCGCGTGGAAGGTACGCTCGCGGCCGGCACGGAGCGCGAGGCGCTGGCGTCGCTCTCGGCGAAGGATTTGTTTCCGCTCAAGGTCGCGTCGGCCGAGAGAAACACGCCGGCCGCCCGCTCGCCGCGGGTCAAGCCGCGAATTATGGCGACCACTTACAACCAGCTCTCCGCGCTCTTGCGGAGCGGCGTGCCGCTGTTGCGTTCGATCGAGGTGATTCGCCATCAAACGCCTCACAAGAACCTCAAAACTGTCCTCGACGACGTTCATTCGCGGGTGCAGGAAGGCGCGACGCTCGCCGACGCGATGGCCAAGCACCCCAAGGCCTTTGGCGAGCTGGGCACCAGCATCGTCCGCGCCGGCGGCGAAGGCGGCTTCATGGAAGAGGCGCTCGAACGGCTCGCTCGCTTCACCGAGCAGCAGGATGAGCTCAAGAGCCGCGTGATGGGCGCGCTCGCCTACCCGGCGATCCTGTTCATCGTCGGCACGTCGGTCGTCACGGTGCTGATCGTCAAGTTCGTGCCCAAGTTTGAAAAGCTCTTTAGCCGGCTGCGGGCCAAGGGCGAGTTGCCGGCGGTGACCGATTGGCTGCTGGGCTTTTCGCACTTGCTGCAGGACTACGGCCTGTACATCGTAGTCGTGCTGGCGGTGGCCACCCTCTTGATCCGCAATAAGCTGATGACCGAGGCAGGCCGCGTTTGGCTCGATCGCTGGCGGCTCAAGATTCCGATCGTGAGCTCGATTTATTTGAGCCTCGCCGTTTCACGGTTTTGCCGCGTGTTGGGGACGCTGCTCAACGGCGGTGTACCGATCGTGCGCTCGCTCGAAATCAGCGCCGACTCGACCGGCAACCGAGTTCTCTCCGAATCGGTCCGCGAGGCGGCGGATAACATTTCGGCCGGTCAGGCCCTGGCCCAGCCGCTTGCGGCCTGCGGCCATTTTCCGGCCGACGTCGTGGAAATGATCGCCGTGGCCGAGCAGGCCAACAGCCTCGAAACCGTGCTCCCGCAGATCGCCGACACGCTGGAGCGCGATACCTGGCGGCGGCTCGATTTGTTCGTCCGCCTGCTGGAACCGCTGATGCTGCTGTTTTTGGCCGGCATCGTGCTGTTGGTGGTGATCGCGCTGTTGGTGCCAGTGCTCAAGATGAGCACGACCGTTTAGAATGGGGTTAGTCTCGAAACGAGTACAATCAGTTGGCAGCTCTTCGCAAGCAACTGCATGGAAATTGAGAGGTGAAATATGGGTCGCAAGTCAATTCAGATTCGTCGGGCGCGAGTTCAGCGCCAGCGCGCCGGCTTCACGTTGATGGAAGTGCTTCTGGTGCTGATGATCCTGGTCGTGCTCGCGTCGATGGCGGTCACGATCTTCAGCGGTACCCAGGAACAAGCGCTGAAGGACGCGGCGAAGGGGCAGCTCGGCGTGTTCAAGACGGCGATCAGCACCTACCAGATCCACACCCGCAAGCTCCCCTCGGACTTGAAGGAGCTCGTCGACAAGCCCGCCGACAGCAAGATCGCCGACCGCTGGAACGGCCCCTACATCGACCGCGAGGCCGTCGATCCTTGGGACAATCCGTACAAGATCGCCGTGCCGGGCAAGCACAACCCTGATTCGTACGACGTTTGGTCGACCGGCCCGGATGGCCAGGACGGCACCGCCGACGACATCGGCAACTGGGAATAGCACCCATGCGGCGCGGCCTCACGCTCTTCGAGATCTTGCTGGTGCTCGCGCTGTTGGTGGTGATCGCGGGTGTGATGATGCCCGCGATTTCCAATTCGCTCACCCGGGCGCGGCTCACCAGCGGCGGCGAGCTGGTCCGTGCGGCATGGGGCAAGGCCAGGCTCGCGGCGATGCAGGCCGGCGAGCCGTATGTGTTTCGCTACGAGCAGGGCGGCAGCCGCTATCAGATCGTGCAGCTCGCCGCGCTCACGGCGGAGAATGCGGGCGACTTGAATACGCTGCCGCCGCTCTCGGACGAAGACGAGGAATACGCCGAGGCCGACATGCTGCGGCTCGCCAAGAGCCGCCTGCCAACCGACATCATTTTTTCGCAGGGCCAGGTCGCCGCGGTGCCACAAATGGCAGGGCCGGCTGTGACGGGGACGGCAGCGGCCGGGCCGGCCTCAGCATCTCCGGCGATGAAGGCCGAAGGCGGCTGGTCGCAGCCGATCATGTTCTATCCGGACGGTACCACGTCCGACGCTGCCGTGCTGGTGGCCAACCCCGACGGCGAAACGCTGCGCGTCACCCTCCGCGGACTGACCGGCATCTCGCGAGCCGGCGAAGTCGGCCACGAGGAGACGCTATGAAAAAAGGGGACATTCTACTTTTTCGCTCGAAAAAAGGTGTCAGGAACCTTTTCATGCGCCGCAGCCGATCGGCCCGCCGTCCCTGCAAAAAGGTTCCTGACACCTTTTTGGGATTCTCGCTGTTGGAAGTGATTCTGGCGCTGGCGATTCTGGCCGGGGCGCTGGCGGCGCTCGGCGAGGTGATGCGGCTGGGCGACGAGAATGCGGCGGCCGCGGCCGACGAATCGCGGGCTGCGATGCTGGCCGAATCGGTGATGTCGGAGCTGTTGGTTGGCGCGCGGCCGATCGCCAACCTTAGCGGCGCGGTGTTGCCGCTCGACGACGACCCCGCTTGGGCTGCCTCGATCGAAGTCGCGGCCACACCTTACCAGGAACTGGTCGCGGTGCGGGTGAGCATCGTGCAGCAGCTCGCGCCCGAGCAGCGTCCGGCCCGCTGCGACCTCGTGCGCTGGATGCCCAACCCGAACTACATCCCCGCGTCGCAGCAACAGCAGTCATCGACGTCCAGCTCCTCGAGCTCGGCGTCGGGCAGCAACACGAGCGGCAGCGGCGGCAACAGCGGCACGCCCTGAGGTGGGTATCAGCATGCGTCGTAGCGCGTTCACATTGTTTGAGCTGATCCTGGCCATCGCGCTGTCGGTGACGCTGCTGGCGCTGATCGGGACAGCGGTGAACTTGTACCTGGTGCGGATGGACACCGGCCGCACGCGCGTCGAAGAGGCCCAGCTCGCCCGCAGCATCCTCGACCGGATCGCCGCCGACATCCGCGCGACGACCGTTTATCAGACGCAAGATATTTCGCAGGTTCAGCAGCTGGCCCAGCAGTCGGCCAATGGCAATGACATTGTTTCACAGTTTGGAGGTACTGGTGCATTTACCCAAAGTGGACTGGGCACTCCTGGCACGACAAGCACTACGGGCTCGACAGGCACGACCACGTCGATCGGCGGTTCATCCGGCGGTACCACAACCGGCGGCGGAAGTTCCGGTGCCGGCGGTGCATCATCGGGATCCAGCGGCGGAATGGGCGGATCGTCCAGCGACGGCACCAGCCCGACCGGCCTCAAGCCCGGCCTCAATGGGCTCACCAATGAACTGATGCTCGACGTGGTGGAGTTGCCGCGGCTGGATGAAATGTATCCGACCGTGCCGCAGCAGGCCTCGTCGTTCGCTACAGCCGCCAATGCTGCAGCGCTACCCAAGCCGAGCGATTTGAAGTCGGTTCGCTATTTCATCCGCCAGGGTGCGACGGTAGACGCCAGCGATCCGGCCGCGACGCTGCTCTCGCCCGCGGATCAGCTCAAGGTCGGCGGCCTCGTGCGGCAGACGATCGACCGCGCCATTCGGCAGATGGCCGAGCAGACCGCCAATTCGCAAATCCTCAACTCGGGTCAGATGCTCCTGGCGCCGGAGGTGACGCAAATCCAGTTTATCTATTTCGACGGCACACAGGTTCTCGACCAATGGGACATGAGCCAGGCCGGCGCGATGCCTACGGCGGTCGACGTGCGGATCTGGATCGCGCCTGACCCGATCGACGCCGAGGCGAGCGAAACGCCCCTCCAGCCGCGGATGTACAACCAGACGGTCGAGCTGCCGCTAGCCCAGGCGGCCGGCAACAACGCCAATTCGGCAAATAGCTCGCAGCAGCAATCGGGCAGCAGCGGCAACAACTCGTCGCAGAATCCGAGTGGAAGTACCACAGGCGGCGGCGACGACGATACGGAAAGCAACGGCTTCGGCATTTAGAACCGACCTCGAATGGCACGATCCTCCAACCAACCGAAGCAGCCCCTCCGCCGCCGCGCGAGCGTGCTCCTGCTGGCGCTGGTGGTGATCGTGCTGTTGACGCTCGGCGCGATGTCGTTCTTCGACCGGATGTACGTCGAGCACGAGGCCGCACAGGCCCACATCCGCCAGACGGAGTCGCGGTACCTGGCCGAGTCGGGCCTGGAGTTCGTCCGCGCGCTCGCGGTGCAGGACCCGCTCACGCTGCAGCAGTCGGGCGGCCTCTACAGCAATCCCGCGCTGTTTCAGGGGCGGCTCGTGGTCGACGACCCACTCGCGGCGTTCCGCGGCCGCTTCACGATCGTCGCCCCCGCGCTGAGCGAGGCCGGTTATTTCTCCGGCATCCGCTACGGGCTGGACAACGAATCGTCGCGGCTCAACTTGAACACGCTCTTGCTCGCCGACAACTACGAGGAAAATGGCGCCCGGAACCTGTTGATGTCGCTCCCCGGCATGACCGAACCGATCGCCGACGCGATCCTCGATTGGATCGATTCCGACGACGACCAGCGACAGCTCGGCGCCGAGCGGGAATACTACTCAGCTCTGTCGCCGGCCTATGCCCCGCGGAACGGGCCGCTCGGCTCGATTGAGGAGCTGCTGTTGGTCCGCGACGTAACGCCGGCGATGCTGTTCGGGGCCGACTTGAACCGCAACTCGCTGATCGAAACCAACGAAGAGCCGTACACGGCGATCGCGGGCGTCGACAATTCCACCGGCCTGTTGAACCGCGGCTGGGCCGCTTATCTCACGATCGACAGCGCGGAGAAGAACACCAAGGCCGACGGCACACCGAAGATCGATATCAACATGCAGGACCTCCAGGAGCTCCACAAGCAGGCGCTCACGGTGCTCTCCGAAGCGGAGGCAAATTTCATCATCGCCTATCGACAAGGCGGCCCGGAGGACCAGAACAACCAGAGCGGCGGCGGCACGCGGCGCGTCGAGGCGGCCAGCCTGGAACTTGATTTCAAATTGCCCGGCCGCGAGCAGTTCAAGAATCTGCTCGATCTGGTGGGCGCGACGACGAGGGTCATCGATTCGAACCAACAGCAACCGCAGCAGGGCGGCCAGCAGCAACAAACCCCCGTCTGCGAGTCACCCTTCAAGGACGAACCGGGCGCCATGCGGACCTACATGCCCAAACTGTTCGACAACTTCGCGGTCAACTCGTCCGCCTCGATCCCCGGCCGGATCAACATCAACCAGGCCCCGCGGCCGCTCTTGATCGGCATCCCCGGAATGGACTCGATGATCGTCGACCAGATCATCGCGTCGCGACTGCCGGTCGACGACGGCCAGCGGCCCGACCAGAAATACGAAGTCTGGCCGCTGATGAGTGGCATCGTCGACCTCGCACAAATGAAGCAGCTGATGCCGCTGGTCACCGCAGGGGGCGACGTCTATCGGGTCCAGGCGATCGGCTATTTCGACGAGGGCGGCCCGGCCTACCGCACCGAGGCGATCATCGACGCCACCCAAACGACGCCCGTCGTCAAACGCCGCCGCGATTTGGTCGACCAGGGGCCCGGCTACACCCTGGAAACCCTGGGCGTGACGGTGGATGAAGGCGACTGACGCGTGTGATTACAATGGGGATTGCGGATTTGGGATTTCGGATTGCGGATTGTTCTGGCCCCATTCCGCAATCCGAAATCCACAATCCGAAATCAAGACGCCACGATCGAGCAAGGCGCTAGTTCCCACCCATGCCCCGCATCCTCGCCATCGACTGGGACCGTCTTGAAGCCCGCGCGCTGCTGTTGAGTGCGGGAGCGACGGGCACGAGTGTGTCGGGGGCGTGGACGGTTTCCTTGGCGTCGGCCGACAGCGCGGTTCTGCCGCCGCGCGAGATCGGCGCTCGGCTTTCGGCGGCCGTAGGCGGCGCGGCGACGAGCAGCGCCACGACGCTCGTGGCCGTCGGCCGCGAGCAGGTGCAGATCGTGTTGCTCTCGCTCCCCCCTGCCCCGCCGGACGAGCTGCCGGAGATGGTCCGCTTCCAGGCCGAGCGGAGCTTCACCTCGCTCGGCGGCGACGCGGCCCTCGATTTCATTCCGCTCGAAGGCGACGCCACCACGCCCCACCAGGTCCTCGCGGCGGCGCTCTCGGCGAGCGGCGTCGCCGAAGTGCGGCAGCTCTGCGAATCGGTCGGCGTCGAGCCGAACCGGATCACGCTCCGCGCCACCGCCGCCGCGTCGTTCGTCTCGCGGCGATTGAGTCCCGAGGCCAATGAAGTATCGCTCGTGGTGAACCGGCTCAGCGACGAGGCGGATCTGGTGGTGCTCGAAGGGGACCATGCCGTGCTCGTGCGCACGGTGCGCATCCCGGATCGCAGCGAAGCGGCAGGCCGAGCCAAAGCGCTCGCCGGTGAAATCCGCCGCACCAGTGCCGCCGTCCGTCAGCAGCTGGGCGAGAAGCAAGTCAGCCGCGTGATCCTCTGCGGCCAGAGCTCCGAAGCTCAGGACGCCGAAAAGCTCTCGGCCGATCTGAGCCTGCCGGTCGAAGTGTTCGACGTGATTGCCAACGCGCCGGCGGGCCTCGCCAAGACGGGGCTGCCGCCCGAGACGCTGACCTGCTTCGCGGCCGCGCTGGGCATGGCATTGGGCGAAGCGGACCGCCGGCCGCCGGTGGTCGATTTTCTCAACGTCCGCCGCCGCGCGGAAGTGCGAAAGTTCACACGGCAACATGCCCTGATGGCCGCCGCGGCGGGGCTCGTCGTGCTGTTCATGGCCCTGCTGCTCTGGAAGCGGTCGCATGATCTGACGGCCGAGATCGCTCGCGTCAACACGGAGACTACCGCCGCCGAGAACGAATTTAGGCAGCTGAAGTACGACAAGATGCTCGCGGATGCCGGCTCCGTCGAAAGCTGGCTGGCGACCGACGTCAATTGGCTCGACGAGCTCGATCGCCTCAGCACTGCCTGGCGTCCCGAGCCGCTCGACTCGAAAAAATATCCCGCCGGCGACGACGCGGTGATCACACAGCTGATCGCCCTGCGGCCGCCGGGGAACAACGCCGTCGGCGGTTTGATGTCGATCCAGGCCGTCGCCCGCTCCGAACCGGTCCTCGCCAAGCTCGAAGAGCGGCTCCGCGACCGCTCTCACCAGGTCCAGCCCGGCGGCGGTCGCAGGGACGCCAGCGTGCCTGGCTATCTGTGGGCGTTTCCGCTGTCGATCGACGTGCTGCCCCCGTCCGAGGATGAGGAGCCGGCCGCGGCGCAGCCGCCTGCCGAGGAGAAGCCGCCGGCGACGGAGGCCAAACCATGACGCAGCGCGAAAAAATTCTTGGGGCCGTGGTTGCCGCGATGGTGCTGTTCTTCGGTGGCGGCCGGCTCTGGACGCGATACACCAAATCGCTCGCCGAGAAACGGTCCCAGCTGCTGGTCGCCCAGGAACGCCTCGGCGCGGCGAAGCTGGAGCTGGCCAAAGGCGAGGCCGCCGTTCGGCAGCTGCAGAAGTGGCAGGACCGCTCGCTGCCCGCCGACCGCGAAGCCGCCCAGATGGCCTATCGCGTGTGGCTCCAGCAGCAACTCCAGTCCGCGGGCCTCGCCGTCGAAGAGGTCCAGCCGCAACAGCGTCTCGCCCCCGCCGCCGGCTATTCGGCGATCGGCTACACGCTGAACGTACATGGTAACATGCAGGCGCTCACGAAATTCCTCGACGCCTACTACCGCAGCGAGCTGCTACAACAGATCACGCGGATGCAGCTGCGGCCCGACACGAATCCGGCCCAGCTCAAGATTTCGCTCCAGACCGAAGCCCTCGTGCTCCCCGGCACCTTCAACGAGAAGCTGCCCACCGGCACCGTCGAGCGCTCGGCCAAACCAAATGCCGCCGACTATGCCAAGTCGATCGGCGGCCGCAACGTGTTCACCGTCTATCGTCCGCCGCGCCCCGAGCGTCCGGCGACGGCCTCCCGACCTGCACCGCCACCCTCCAAATTCGACAACGCTAAGTTCGCCTTCTTCACCGGCACGATCCAAGTTGACGGCCGCTACCAGGCCTGGATCCACGTCCGCACGACGAACGAGACGTTGCGGCTCTTTGAAGGCGACCCGGTGAAGATAGGCGAGTTCGACGGCCAGATCGTGTCGATCGAGCCACGGGCCATCGTCGTCAAAAGCGGCGACGAAGAGGTCCGCGTGAACCTTGGCCAGAATCTCCGTGAGGGCAAGTCGACGACAGCCCAAACACCCGCCGAAGGTTCGACCACCTAGCGCGAGGTCAAACGGCCGCGCCCATCTCGCGGGCCTTCTTCACGCCCACGTACGACATCTGGGCCTTGATGCAGGTGTGGCGGAATGTCTCCGGCCGCGGCACGGCCCAGAGGCGGAACGTTTCGGTCGGGCCCAGGCGGAACACCAGGTCGCCCGCCTTGTACCAGCCCTGCCCCGGCTCGACGACCACATCGATCGTATCGAAGCGGTCGAGCGCGACGCTTTTGAGCTCCGCGCCGAAGGGGTTCTCCATGATCACGCGGCGATTGGTGAGCCGATATTGCCAACAGAACGGGTTCTTGAAGCCGACCAGTACGCCCGGAAACCGCGGCAGCCGCATCAGGAAATAGATCGCCAACATCACCGGGGCCGAAGCCAGCGCGATCAGCCGCCCGAGCGTCACCGGCACGCCGAAAATCCGGATGCCGTAATCGAGCGCATATAGCCGGCCGAAGAAACGGCCGACCGGGTTGGCCGACAACGACGGCCAAACGACCATGTTCGTAACTTCCCCAAGCTGAGAGGGCGCGACGCCGGCGATAGGCTGATTCATGGAGTCGAAACTATCAGAGCCGCCGCTCGTTGGCTAGGGCCGCTCGCGGGGCTATGTTTTCCAGCATGAGCGACGTCCATCCCGCCTGCAAATCAGTCGAAAAGCTGCTCGCCGACTGCGACGTCCGGCACGAGCGCCGCAGCGGCCCCGGCGGCCAGCACCGCAACAAGGTATCGACGGCCGTCGTGCTCATCCACCGACCGACCGGCTTGCGGGCCGAGGCCAACGAGCGTCGCAGCCAGGCCGAAAATCTCCGCGAGGCGGTCCACCGCTTGCGGTTGCGCCTGGCGATCGAAGTCGGCTCCTCCGCGGCCTCAAAATCACCCAGCGAACTTTGGCGTTCACGCACCAAGAGTGGCAAGCTGGCCGTCAACGGAGCTCACGAGGACTTCCCCGCCCTGTTGGCCGAAGCTTTGAATCGAATCTCCGCCGCCGAGTTCGACGTGGCCGTCGCCGCAACGCAACTCGCCGTCACCACCTCGCAGCTCGTAAAATTCCTGCAACTGGAGCCCGCGGCCTTCGCCAGCGTGAACACGGCGCGTCGCCACCGCGGCCTGCACCCGTTACACTGACCAGCCTGTGTGGGAGCAGCCGCGGAAAAACCAACCACTACATCAACTTGCCCTCAGAATAACAAACCAGGGATATACAAGGGATATACAAGGCGTCTCCGACGCCGATTCCGCTCTCCAACCGAAGTCGCGATCGGCCCCAGAGAGGCTTCCTACCAAGTAGCCATGCACGTATGCTTCCTCGACATCGATGGCACCTTGGTCTCCACCGGCGGCGCCGGCCAGGCCGCCTTCGTCGTCACGCTCGCCAAAGATTTCGGCATCCACGATGCCAAATCGACCGGGGTCTCCTTCGCCGGCCGCAGTGACAAGGCGATCGCGGCCGACATCATGCGGCTGCATGGCATCGAGCCGACGCCCGAAGTTTGGGAACGCTTCCGCGCCGCCTACGTTCAGCGCCTGGCCGAAGTGTTGCCGCAGTACAACGGCCGCGTGCTGCCGGGTGTCGTTGGACTGCTCGAAAAACTCGACGACCGAGGCGACACCGCGCTGGGGCTGATCACGGGAAACGTCGCCAAAGCGGCTGAGCATAAACTCCGCCACTACGAGCTCTGGCAGTGGTTCCCATTTGGAGGCTTCGGCGACGAGCACCCCGACCGGAATGACATCGCCGCCGCCGCTCTGGCGGCCGCCCGCACACATCTCAATGGCACGGCTCACCGCGAACTGGTGGTGATCGGCGACACGCCGAACGACGTCCGCTGCGCCCGCTCGATCGGTGCGCTCGCGGTCGCGGTGCCCACGGGCAACACCTCGATCGACGTGCTCCGCGCCGCAGAGCCGGATGTGCTCGTCGAAACGCTCGAAGACGTCGAGCCGATTTTCAATTTGCTCCGCGATTAGCCGCCATGAGCGCCAAGCTCCGCCGCATCACGATCTACCCCATCAAGTCGCTCGACGGCGTCGAGGTCGGCGCGGCGTGCGTCCTCCCCAGCGGGGCCCTCGAAAACGATCGCCGCTTCGCGCTCGTCGACGCCGAGGGCAAATGTGTGAACGGCAAACGCACGCCCGCCATCCACGCCATCCGCGCCGAGTACGACCTCGCCGCCATGGCTGTCCGCTTCAACCACGGACACCAATTCTCTCTCGTCCACAACCAATCCGAGATCAGCGAATATCTCTCAAAGGCCCTCGGCATCGCTTGCGGCTTAGCGGAGAACTCCACGACCGGTTTCCCCGACGACACCGAGTCCCCCGGTCCCACGCTGCTCAGCACCGCCACGCTCGCAGCCATTACGCAATGGTTCCCCGGCCTCACGTTGGAAGAAACTCGCCGCCGCTTCCGCGCGAACCTGGAAATCGATGGCGTCGAACCGTTCTGGGAGGATCATCTCGTGGGCCCGGTGGACACCACAGTTCCGTTTCAAATCGGCGCTGTGCATTGGCTTGGCATCAATCCCTGCCAGCGCTGCGTCGTGCCGACGCGCGACTCGCAAACCGCCGAGCCGATCGCCGGCTTTCAAAAGTCGTTCGCCCGCGAGCGCGAGGCCGCCCTCCCCGCTTGGGCACCGCGCGACAGGTTCAATCACTTCTATCGCCTCTCGGTGAACACACGGCTCGCAGCTGCACAATCGTCGGGCGTCGTTCGCGTCGGCGATGCCCTCCACGCCAACTTGTTGCCGTCCGCAGAGCCCTTATAATCAGTTCGTTCGGCATATCGGCGGCGAACTCTCGGTCTTTCGCCGCGCCGCACACGGGAGCGTCACCTACGTTTTGGGGTGAGGCGAAAGCTCCGGTTTCTGGGAAAACGCCGGGCGGAAGTCTCGTGTGACAGGACAACTTCGATGCCCTACGACTTGATCGTGATCGGTAGCGGTCCGGCTGGACAGAAGGCCGCCATCGCCGCCGCCAAACACAACCGCCGCGTCGCTATCATCGAACGCGAGCGCACGCTCTTGGGCGGCGTCTGCCTCCACACGGGCACGATCCCCTCGAAGACGATCCGCGAAGCGATCCTGCACCTCACCGGCTACCGCCACCGCGACGTCTACAACGAGCTCTATCGCCGCAAGCGCGACATCACGATGGACGAGCTGCGTCGCAAGATGCTCCATGTGAGCCAGAACGAATGGCAAGTGATCCAGGACCAGTTTGCCCGCAACCGCGTCCACGTGATCACCGGCGAGGCGTCGTTCGTCGATCAGCACACCGTCGAAGTTGCCACCCAAGAAGGGCGGCAGACGCTTTCGGCCACCAACATTCTGATTGCCACCGGCACCAAGCCCTCGCGGCCGTCCCATATCCCGTTCGACGGCCACACGGTGTTCGACTCCGATGAAATCCTCAACCTCGATCGCATCCCGCGGTCGATGGTGGTGGTCGGCGGCGGCGTAATCGGCCTCGAATATGCGATCATGTTCGCCACGCTGGGTGTGAGCGTTACGGTCGTCGACGGCCGCGATCGCCTGCTCGAATTCTGCGACCACGAAATCATCGACACGCTGCTCTACCACGCCCGCTCGCTGGGCATGATCTTCCGGCTCGGCGAGAGCGTGGTCGACATCTGCCTGCCGCGGCCCGGCCTGGTTGCCGTCGAGCTCGAAAGCGGCAAGCGCGTGCTCGGCGAAACGGTGCTCTTCAGCGTCGGCCGCAGCGGCGACACCGAGTGCCTGAACCTGGAACGCGCCGGCCTCGCGGCCGACAAGCGCGGCCGCCTCAAGGCCAACGAACATTTTCAGACCGTGGTCCCGAACATTTACGCGGTGGGCGACGTCGTCGGTTTCCCGGCCCTGGCGAGCGCCTCGATGGAGCAAGGCCGCCAGGCGGTCTGCCACATGGTCGGCGAACCGTTCCGCGCGGCCCGCTTCATGCCCTACGGCCTGTTCACGATCCCCGAGATCTCGACCGTCGGCAAGAGCGAGCAGGAACTCACCAACGAACGCGTGCCCTACGAAGTCGGCATGGCCCGTTACAGCGAGATCGCCCGCGGCCAGATCAACGGCGACTGCGAAGGCATGCTCAAGCTGCTCTTCCATCGCGACACGCGGCAGCTACTGGGGGTGCACGTGATCGGCGAAGCGGCCACCGAGATCGTCCACATTGGCCAGACCGTGATGAGCTTCGACGGCACGATCGAATACTTCCGCGACACGGTGTTCAACTATCCCACGATGGCCGAGTGCTACAAAGTCGCCGCGCTCGACGGCCTCAACAAGCTGAACCTGCTCAAAGAAGCGGAAGTCTGCGGCATGCCGACCGACGCCATCGAAGTCGCCATCGACACGTCGCTGCTCTTGGCGTAACGCTGGTAGTCGACGACGGGGTTGGGGAACCGCTAATCCACGCTAATCTTTGCTAATTCGGATTAGCGTTGATTAGTGCAGATTAGCGTTCCCCGCCGATGAGTTTGTCACGGCCCCTGACCGCGAACAGCCGACACCATATCATGGCGGTATGACGAACCGCGATATTGCTGCCGCCTTCGACGAAGTTGCCGATCTCTTGGAGTTTCAGGACGCCAATCCTTTTCGCGTCCGCGCCTATCGCAACGCGGCTCGCAAGCTCGGCGATTTGCCGGAGCCGCTCGAAAAGATTGCCGTCGATCCGGCACGCGACCTGACGGAGATCGATGGCGTCGGCAAGGATCTCGCCGAAAAGATCAAGGAGCTGGTCACCACACGCAAGCTCGCCATGCTCGAAGAGCTGCGGGCTCTCGTGCCGCCGGACGTCATGGCGCTGATGCGAATTCCAGGCCTGGGGCCGAAGAAGGCGGTCGTGCTGCACAAGGAGCTCGGCATCCTCAACCTGGAGATGCTGCGGGCCGCGTGCGAATCGGACGAGGTCAGCAAGCTCAAGGGCTTCGGCGCGAAGACGCAGGAAAAAATCCTCGCCGGCATCGACTTCGCGGCCAAGGCCGACGTGCGGATGTATTGGGCCGAGGCGGACGAGATCGTCCAGCAGCTCTTCGCCCACATGCGCACGCTCAAAGGGCTTAAGCAGATCGAAGCCGCGGGCAGCTACCGCCGCGGCCGCGAGACGATCGGCGATTTGGACCTCTTGGCGGACGCGAAAGACACGGACGCCGCGATGGACCACCTGGCCAAGTTCGAGGACGACGTCGAGCTGATCGGCCGCGGCGACACGAAGATGTCGATCCGCCTGAAGCGCGGCCTGCAGATCGATCTCCGCGTCGTACCGACCAAGTCATTCGGCGCGGCGCTGCAATACTTCACCGGCTCGAAGGCCCACAACATCGTGCTCCGCGGCATGGCGAAAGACCGCGGGCTCAAAATCAACGAATACGGCGTCTTCCGCGTCAAGAAAAAGGGGTCAGGACTCGTTTCCGGCGGCGACGACGACTCGGCTGAGGGCGAATACATCGCCGGCAAGACCGAAGCCGAAGTGTACGCCACGCTCGACCTCCCCTGCTTCCCGCCCGAGCTCCGCGAGGCCCGCGAGGAGTTTGAATGGGCCGCCGCCGGCAAGCTGCCGAAGCTCATTGAGCTTGCCGATCTCCAGGGCGACCTCCATATGCACACCACCGCGAGCGACGGCAAGGCGACGCTCGACGAAATGATCGCCGCCGCCCGCGAGCGCGGGCTCAAGTACATCGCCATCACCGATCACTCGAAACGCGTGAGCATGGCGAACGGCCTGGATGGAGCACGGCTTCGCAAGCAGTGGAAAGAGATCGACCGTGTGAACCGCGACCTCGACGACTTCATCGTGCTCAAGGGCATCGAGTGCGACATCCTCGAAAAGAGCGGCATGGATCTGCCGGACGATGTGCTCGCCGAGGCCGACTGGGTCGTCGCCAGCGTCCACTACGGCCAGAACCAGCCCCGCGAGCAGATCACCGAGCGAATCCTCGGCGCGCTCGAGAATCCCCATGTTTCGATCATCGCGCATCCCACGGGCCGGCTGATCAATCGCCGCGAGGCTTATGCTGTCGACCTCGACCAGGTGTTTGCCGCCGCCAACCGCCACGGCAAACTGCTGGAACTCAATGCCAACCCGGCCCGACTGGATCTCGACGATGTCCACTGCGCCGCCGCCAAGCGACACGGCATCCCGATTGTGATCTCCAGCGACGCCCACAGCACGCTCGGCCTGCAGGTACTTCGCTACGGCGTCGTCCAGGCTCGCCGCGGCGGGCTCACGGCGGCCGACGTCGCCAACACGCGACCCTGGGCCGAGATCAAGAAGCTGCTCGGCAAAAAGTGAGCTGGGACGATCGAAGCCCGCTCCGCAGCTAGCTCACTCGAAATTCTTCCAGTCGCTCAGCGAAACTTGCTTTGTCATCTCTTCGTCGCCGCGGAGCAGTTTGACTTCAATCTGCTGGCCCGGTTCGTACTGCGCGATCCGCGCGGTGAGGCGATCGAAATCCTTCACCGGTTCGCCGTCGAGGCTCGTGATCACGTCGTCCTTGAGGATGCCGGCATTGGCCGCGCCGGTGTTTGGCCGCGACTCGGTCACCAGTACTCCCTTGGGATGCGTCGCCCCGCCGATGCCCAAGAGCGCGCGGTTGCGAACGTAAACCACTGCTTTTGGCTGCGCGTCTTTAATCGCATCGACTGCTGCGGGGGTTACTTTTGTTTTCCAGATTTGCAGCAGCGCCAGGGAGTCCATCGACTCGAAGAGCTTGATTTCTTTGTCGCCGACCGCGGTCCCCTGCACGCGGAAATAGCGATGGTCGCTCAGCTTCGATAAGCATTCCAAGTCCGTAGCCGTGCCGTGCCAGTCGTCGGTCAGCTCGATCTGCACCATCCGGATCGGCATCCCTTCCGGCGAAATCTGATCGATCACGACCAGCCGTGCGCCCAACTTGGCGAGCGCTTCCTGGCAACGGAGCTCATAGATTCGACCGCGGGCGAGCGTGGCATCCTGGACCACGGCCGGCCGATTCTTCACTTGCACCAGCCGCTCGAGCGCCGCGAGACCCAATTCTCGATCGTCCGATTCGCCGAGCTTCTTCAGCACCCACACGGCGCGGTCCGATGCTTCGGGCCGATCGCTGTTGGCCGCTGCCAGGAGCGGATCGAGTGCCGCGGCACCTGCGGCGAGCAAGGCCTGCGTCGCCCGCTCCCGATCGAGGTACCGATTGCTGTCCAATTGATCGACAAGCGCCGGCAAACCGCCCGCCGCTGGCTGCTGCGCGCTATCGTCGATGGCAGCGGCCGAATTCTCTTCCGCCCACGTGCGAGTCGTCATCGCCAGCAGCGCGACGCTGAGCAGAATCCGGCCCCATCCGATCCGAGCATTCATACCACTATCTTACATCAATCGCCCCTTGCGAGCATAATCGAATTCTCTCGACGCCTTACCCGCCTTCCATATTTTACCGCCCGATGAAACTGGCCGTCCTTGGCACCGATCCCGATATCGTCGCGCTCGTCGCGGCAGCGACCCAAGCCGGACACGCGATCGTCTGGCTGGGAGATGTTCGTCAGGAAGAACGCGACCCTCTGCGCGAATTGCTCCCGGGCCTCCGCGTGTCCGACGATTGGGAATCGCTACTCGACCACCGGCTCGCAGACGCGGTGCTCGTGGGGCGCGGCAACGCGCCGGAAAGTTTGCGGGCCGAGCAGCTCAAGCGACTTGCCGCCGACATCATGCCGGTGCTCGCGGTCCATCCCATCGGCACCTCGGTGCTGGCTTACTTCGAGCTCGACATGGCGCGGCACGAGGTCCACGGCATCCTGCGGCACTACGCGCCGCTCGCGGGTGCGCCGGCGATCGACGAGATGCACGATTGGGTAGCTACCGGCGCGGGCCCGATCGGCGCGATCCACCAAATCATCCTCCAGCGTTCGCTCGACGACTGCGAACGCGACTCGATCATCCGCCATCTCGCTCGCGATGCGGAAGTCCTGCGGAAAGTCGCCGGCGGCATCCGCACCGTGAGTGCCGTCGGCCCGCGTGTGGCCGACGTATCCTACGCCTCGCTCCAAGTGCAGATGACGACACCGGGGCCGGCGACCGTGCGCTGGGCCGTCGCACCAGCACCGTCCGGTGCCAACTCCGCGACGCTCCAGCTTGTCGGCGACCGCGGCGCGGCCGCGCTTGATCTCTCGCCAGACGCAGACACCATTCGGACGAGCATCGGTGGCGACACTCGCGAAATTGCGCTGTCTACGTTTGACGCGCCGCGCGTGGCAATCGACCAGCTAGCCGCCGCGCTTGCGGCCAACGGCACCGACCGCAGCGAGGCGGCCTCGACCTGGCAAACCGCGACCGCCGCGATGGAAGTCGTCGACACGATCGAGCTGAGCCTGCAGAAGGGGCGTACGATCGAAGTCCACCAGCAGCGGCTCACTGAGCAGCTCGCATTTCGCGGCACGATGGCCGCGTTCGGCTGCGGGCTGTTGCTCGTGGCATTCTTCGTGCTGATCCTGGCTGGGGTGATTGGCGACATCCTCGGCATCAACATTCGCCAGTTCTGGCCGATCGCCTTGCTGGCGGTGCTCGCGCTGTTCCTCTTGATGCAAGCGTTGCCCTGGCTCGTGAAGCGACGCAAGCCGTCCGCCGACGCGATACATGAGCGTGGCCGATAGTCTGGGCAAGGTTTGCCGATTAGGCGAAAGTTTCGCTCCCCCCGCGGCCGATCAACCGCTGTGTGAAGGACTGCGCACCGACAACATCGACCGGCTTCTGGCGAGCCCGCTTGCTGGCATTCACCGGCGCCGCGCTCGTCGGGCTCGTCGTCCCCTCGGGCTGCGTCGTCGTCCCGGAAGGGGGCTATCCGACGCGCGAGTCGGTAAAGGAGTTCTTCCTCGGCAACGGGACAGGATGCGGCTGCAGCCACTGCGGAGAGTGCGAGGCAGGCTGCGGTCTTCCCAGCGGTGAGTGTGCTGCCGAAGTGCCGATCGCGCCTCCCTGCGATGCTGTCGCGTGCGAAGCGCCGTGTGCAGCGCCTTGCGAAGAGAAGCCCAAGTTCTGGCACCGCCTGCATCTCCATCGCCTCCACTGCTACGACCCTGAAGCCGGCATCTTCAACTTCTGCGTGCCGCCGCAATGCCTTAACCCTCCGCCGCCGCTGCCGCCCGGCCGCTTCTTCCCCGTGCCCGTGCAGCCCGCGTTCGCCCAGCGCGCCGACTACGGCTACAACATGGTCGGCGGCGCTTACGGCTCCGGCAGCTGCGCTCCCGGCGCTCCCATCGCGCCCGTCCCTCCCGGTACTTCCGGACCGAACGCTCCAAGCAAGTAACTGCTAGCTGCATCCAGTAGCGCATCTTCCAGCCGCTGCTCTCTGCCGCCGTTCATCGCTTTCGCCTTGTCAAACTAGGCCGACTGTACCGCTGCCGGTCGTGCCGTTGGAGCGGAACTTAACGCGGGGCCGATTCAAACTGCGTGCGTCATTGCGACTGCATCGTGCCACGGTCACGGCCCGCACCGTTCTCCGCGTCCCGCTCGAATCGGCTACCAATGACCCACAGACCGCGCACTCTGAAGTGCCAGTCCCGCGCCCTCTGCGCGTGCCTGGCAGCAATTGTCCTGGTTGGAATGTCAGAGCAGACGGTCGAATCGGCAGGGGCGAAGGAAATCTCGTCGCGGCGGCTGACCTACGTCGTGCGCGCCGTGCAGGCCGCCCGCCCCGCGGTGGTCAACATCCAGGGGCAGAAGACCGTTGCTTCCACCGTCCAAACTGCTGCCGGCGGCACCGAAGCGCCGCGGCAAGTCAACGGCATGGGCACCGGCGTCGTGGTCGACGAACGAGGCTACATCCTCACCAACTACCACGTAGTGGCCGACGTCCGCCGCATCCAGGTCACGCTCTACGATCACCGCGAGTACACTGCCGAGCTGGTGGCCCGCGACGCCGAGAGCGACCTCGCCCTGATCAAGATCCCCGTCACCGAACCCTTGCCGTTGATCCGCATCGGCACCTCCGCCGACCTGATGGAAGGCGAGCCGGTGATCGCGCTCGGCAATGCATTCGGCTACGAACACACCGTGACCCGCGGCATCATCAGCGCACTGGGTCGCGACGTGCAGGTCAGCGATACGCAAACCTACGATGACCTGATCCAGACCGACGCCAGCATCAACCCCGGCAACTCCGGCGGTCCGCTGATGAACGTCGATGGCGAAATGATCGGGCTGAACGTCGCGGTCCGGGCCGGCGCCCAGGGCATCGGCTTCGCCATCCCGGTCGACCAGGTGATGTCCGTGGCCTCGCGGCTCATGAGCATCGAACAACTTGAGAACAAGCGGCACGGCATCGTCAGCCGCAGTGCCCCGGATGAATCGCACACCCTCTTGGTCGAGGAAGTCCAGCCCAGCAGCCCCGCCGCGACGGCCGGCCTGCGAGTGGGCGACGAAATCTGCGATGTCGCCCAGATGCCCGTTGCTCGGCCGCTCGACTTGGAGCGGGCACTCTTGGATCGCTCGAACCAGGAGAAGATTCCGCTCACCATCGTTCGCAATGGCGAGCGGATGTCGCTCGACCTGGAACTGGGCAGCTGCTCGAAGGCCTGGGACGTGCTGGGCATGGAGCTCACCGAAGAACCCAAGACCACGTTCAAGCAGCGGGCCTCGCGCTATCGCGGCGGCATGCGGGTCGTCGAAGTCCGCCCCGGCAGCGCCGCGGCCAAGGAAGGCATCCGCAGCGGCGACATCCTGGTCGGCATGCACGGCTGGGAGACCGCGTCGAACCAGGACATCGATTACATCGTGACCCGCCCGAACCTCAGCGAGATCGGCTCGATGAAGTTCTACGTCCTCCGCGGCAAGACGATGCTCTACGGCCACCTCGACATGGCGGCCGTCACCGTGGCCAACGCTACCAGCAGCGACACCGTCGTGCGGTAGCGAACTGCGGAGTACTCCGTACCGAGTACCCAGTACTCTGTACGCAGTATTGGCTTTCTCCCTGCTCCCTGCTCCGCGCTTCCCCTACAATGGACGCATGGAAGCCGAGTTTTACGAGTGGTTGCGGGCGCACGTCCCGTCCCACCCCCGACTCCCCTTGGGGATTAGTGATGACGCCGCGCTTCTAAAGCAAGCGGATTCCGGCGATCTCGTCATTACGACCGACCTCCTGTCCGATGGCGTTGATTTTCGGCTCGACCGCGATGATGCGCGTCGCGCCGGCCGCAAGGCCCTCGCCGCCAATCTGAGCGACCTGGCGGCGATGGCTGCCCGGCCGGTGGCCGCCACAATTTCGATTGCACTGCCGCGTGAGTGTGTGGGCGGACGTTCGTCGTTGGAACTTGCCATCGCGCTTTACGAAGGCCTGCTGCCGCTAGCCCGCGAGTTCGACGTCGCCGTTGCCGGCGGCGACACCAATACGCACGATGGGCCAACCGTCATCAGCGTCACTGCCTTCGGCGAGACTACCCGCCGCGGCCCACTCACCCGCAGCGGCGGCCAGCCCGGTGACGTGCTGTTGGTCACCGGCTCCCTCGGCGGCAGCCTGGCGGGCCACCACTTCGACTTCACCCCGCGCGTCCGCGAAGCATTGTTGCTCCACGAGCGCTACGACCTCCACGCCGGCATGGACATCAGCGACGGCCTGTCGCTCGATCTCGCGCGGCTGGCCAGGGCGAGCGGCTGCGGCGCCGTGATCCGCGGCGACCTCGTGCCCGTTTCACCAGCTGCCCGATCGCTCACGGATCCGCTCACGCACGCCCTCACCGACGGCGAGGATTTTGAGTTGCTCTTGGCCGTGCCGCCCGAATCCGCCGCGTCGATCTTGAACGACCGCCCGCTCGATTGTCCAATCACACGCATCGGCGAGCTGGTCCCCGAGCCGGGCCTCTGTCTCGCCGACGCCACCGGCGCCCGCACTCCGCTCACCCCTCAAGGCTGGCAACACTAACTCTCCCACCTACTCACTTACTAACTTCTTCACCTACTCACTCCGCCTCGCATGCTCACCCTCACCCTCCACAACGAACAAGACACCGACCGACTCGGCCGGGCGCTGGCCGAGGTCTTGCCGCCCGGCACCGTGATCGGCCTGATCGGCACCCTCGGCGCCGGCAAGACGCGGCTCGTGCAGGCGGTGGCCGCCGGACTCGGCGTACCAGAGGGCGGCGTCACCAGCCCGACGTTTGTGCTCGTGAACGAGTACCGCGGCGGCCGGCTGCCCATCTATCACTTCGACACCTACCGCCTCAAGGACGAAGACGAGTTCCTCCAGCTCGGCCCTGAGGAATATTTCGACGGCGATGGCATCACGTTCGTCGAATGGGCCGACCGCGTCGAGCACTTGCTCCCGGACGACTGGCTCGAGATCGAACTCGAAGTCACCGGCGACACCGAACGCCGCATCACGCTGGTGAGCCCGACGCTCGCGCTCGACACCGCGATCGAATCGCTAAGGTGCAAGTTCTAGGGGGTCCGTAGGGTGTGTCGAGTTCCACGAGACCCATGTTGCATCCTTCAGCGGTTCAGACTCCACGAACGTGCCGGACCGTCGAGAAGGACGGTCAGTGAGTTGAGGATGTTACGCCCGAGAATTCCGTATTCGCCGTCAATCAGAATAAACTGGCCGCGAAATGACTTCCCCAGCATTTCAAGTTCTAGCTGAACAATTGGTGCGGTGCTTTTGGTGCCATCGAATGCCACTAGCTGAGCATGCTGCACCAGCTTTTCCATTTCGACGAGCGTTGAAATGCGATCGCGCGGAAGCAGCGTCACATCAGCCCCGGTGTCCAGCAACATGGGGACATTTATCACTGCCACGTTCGTGTGCGGCGACCGGACGGTGACAATTGCAATTGGGGCCGCCGGCTTAAAATTTGCGTCGTCGTACCCTGGCATCGCAAACCTCAACCAACCCCGTTGATGTCGCGAACTTCCATCTGGAAATCGATAGACTGCTCCGGATGCGCAAGCCGAGGACTCAGAATTCGTACTTCGCTACCTGGCAGTGACGTGCCTTCGAATTCCGGTTGGACGCGTAAGTGAACGCGAGTCCCATCCGGAAGCGCGAGCGGCTCAATGGGCCGAAACATCCCGTGACTGTAAATGGCGTCAACGTCGTGGGTCATACGATAAGTCTACCACCGCCATCGGTGGCATGCCAATTCTCTGGAAATCAATCATCAGGTAAGCAGAAATCCCCCGCTGTTAGAGTTGCGGGATTGGCCCACGCATTCATGCATCGTCGACGGACATGCCTTGCGCAGCAAGCCCTAAGTGACCGAACAAGCCCTTGTCTCGTTCTCCTATGAGCTGATTTGCGAATCGGTGGCCCGAAAAGTTGGAATTGCCACTTCGCCTTTGCTGCACACATCGATTAGCTGCTTTAGCAATTCACGAAGACTCACCATATCTCGGATTTCCGCAACTGGCTCTTGGTCGCAATCTCGCTCGCAATGGATGTACCAACCGCGTGATGACAAGAGCAACGTCCAAAGTGCTTCAAGGAATTCGTGAGCAGAGGGCCACGAATAATTCCGCATTCGATCCAGATTCGGAAGAAGTACGATCGCTGTATTACGATTTCTAGCTATTTTACCAATCAGCGTTTCATTGAAGGTACAGAGCACTTCATCCGTTATTCCCCAGGGCGATTCAAATGCCGCGGTCTTAATCTCTGGCGGCAGCTCGTCAAAGCATAGAAAGAAGGCGTCGGGTGATCGCACAAACGGATAAGTCATGTTGTACCCCGGAGAATTTAATCGGACCTATCGGTCGGCAACTACGCTTTGTTGCTGCGTGCCGAGGCCTTCGACTTCGAGGCGGACCGTGTTGCCGGCGCGCAAGTAAATCGACGGTTCGCGGCTCATGCCGACGCCGCTGGGGGTGCCGGTGGTGATGACGTCGCCGGGGTGGAGGGTGAAGAATTGGCTGAGATAGCTGACCAGGAATCGCACGGGGAAGATCATCGTCGACGTGTTGCCGTCTTGCATCCTTTGACCGTCGACTTCGAGCCAGAGTTTCAAATTCTGCAGGTCGGGGACTTCGTCTTTGGTGACGAGCCAGGGGCCGATGGGGCCGAAGGTGTCGCAGCCTTTGCCTTTGTCCCACAGGCCGCCGCGATCTTTTTGGAACGAACGCTCGGAGACGTCGTGCGACGTGCAGTAGCCGGCGACGTAATCGAGCGCGTCGGCCTCGCTGACATACTTGGCCCGCTCACCGATCACGACGCCGAGCTCGACTTCCCAATCGGTGTGTTCGGAGCCGCGGGGCAGCACGATGTTGTCGTTCGGGCCAGTGATCGAGCTGGTCGCCTTCATGAACAGGACCGGCTCGGTGGGGATCTTCGCGCCGGTTTCAGCGGCGTGTTCGGCGTAATTGAGGCCGATGCCCATAAACTTGCCGACACCGGCGACACACGGACCAATGCGGACGCCGGCATCGACCACTGGCAGCTTTTCGGGTTCGATCGTACGGAGCTTAGCAAGCGAGGCATTGGAGAGGGCCGCGCCGGCGACGTCGTCGATCACGCCCACCAGGCTGCGAATCTTACCCGCGGCATCAACGAGACCTGGTTTTTCCTGACCGACGGGACCGAAGCGAAGCAATTTCATGGAAGAAAGGTTCCTAGGTGGGTGAGAGGTAAGAGTCCATCGTAGCGGCCGTGGAAGCCGCTCGACCAGGGGCCGAAGTTTGCGTCCCCTCGTGCGCCGAGCTATGATTTAGGGAGCGTTTTCGGCGGTGTAAAGCGGTTTAACTCACCAAAGCAGGCGGAGTTGAGGATGAAGTTTTTACGTTCGCAGCGTTGGCTTCGTGGGGTCACGGTCGTCGGGCTGCTCGTCGCGTTGGGTGCGGCTGCCGAGGCCAAGCACGATCCAAAATCGCTGGGCTTCATCAAAGGGTATTCTTGGGGCTGGACCGGTTGGCGCGGGTCGTACGCGGCGCCGCAAGCGGACGAGTCGCTCGAGAAGCTGGCCGACACGGGGACCGAGTGGGTCTGCATCGCGTTTGCGCCGAACATGAAATCGTACGACTCGCCGGAGATCATCTTTGGCGACGCGAATCCGGAGATGATCACCGATGACGAGCTGCGCGGGGCGATCGACAAGGCGCGGGCCGCGGGGATGACGCCGATGTTGAAGCCGGTCGTCAATTCAGCCGACGACGTGTGGCGAGCCTGGATCCGTTTCTACCGGCCGGTAACTGACGAAGAGCGGGCAGCGGGGATCACGGGCGAAATGGATCCGTGGGGTGAGAAGCCGCAAATGCGCGAGGGCGAGGTGAAGGATCTCGCCCAGTGGGATGCGTGGTGGGACGACTACACGAACTACATCGTCCACTACGCAAAGATCGCCGAAGAGCGCGAGGTGCCGGTGCTCTGCTTAGGCTGCGAGATGAACTCTACCGAGGAGTTCGAAGACAAATGGCGGGCTTTGATCAAGAAAGTCCGCGAAGTGTATCACGGACAGATCACCTACGACGTGAATCACGGCAACGAAGAAAAGGTAAAGTGGTTCGACGATCTGGACTTCATCAGCATTAGCGCGTATTACCCAATCCTTGGGCCGGACGGGCAAATCGTCGAAACGCCGGCCGAGCGGACGACGAGCGTCGCAGAGATCAAGGCGGCGCTCGAGCCGGTGAAGAAGCACCTGGCCGAGGTGAGCGCGAAATGGGGGAAGCCGATTCTGTTCATCGAATCGGGAGTGACGGCGGTCCGCGGGTGTGCCCGCACACCGTGGGCCCACGTGGATGAGCGGGCCGATTGGCCGATCGACGAACAGGAGCAGGCGAACTACTATCAGGCGAATTTCGAGACGTTTTGGAACGAGCCGTGGTTCATGGGCTGGTGCTGGTGGGATTGGCCCGCGCGGTTGTATCCGGATGCGGCAGCGGCGACGGATCGGAGCTTCTGCGTCTATGGAAAGCAAGCCGAGCAGGTGCTCCGCGAGTGGTATGCGAAGCCGGCGCCCGAAGCCCAATTCAAAACAGTGAAGGGCCAGGCCGGAAGTGAGTCCGGACCTGACCCTTCAAAGTGAGCTACGTCGTCGTTACGTGACGATGACTACGGCGTCGGGAACGCGGCCAGGTCGGCCATCAGCACTTTCGCCCGGTCGATCACCGCGACGTTGTTGCTCTCTTCGGTCTCGACGACTTGCGAAGCGCTGTCCGCCGCAACGATGAGCGACGTCATCGTGGCGAGGTCCGGCGTGAGCGTGAGCCGCACGTCGACCGACAACAGCTGGCCGGAGGCCAGGCCCGCGACTTCGACCGAGCCGCTGGGCAAACCAGGCTTCGGCGTGCCGTCGGCACTGGCCAGCAACATCAGCTGGAAGTTGCCGGCCGGCAGCGTGCCGCGGTTGCGGAGCGTGATTCGGTAACGCGGGCCAAGGTTCTTCGCGGCGTCGCCGAGGTCGACCAGACGCAAATCGACCAGCTCCAGGTCGCAACCTTGGACCAGCGCGGGCTGGGCCGGAAGCGGCGGCAACTCGTTGATGATCGTCGTGTAATTCGCCGGCGGGTAGCAGTAGTAGATCGGCGGGTAGCAGTAATTGTGGCAGCCGTCGTGCCAGTGGTCGTGGCAGTTGTTGGGGTAGCAATTGATGAAGATGTTCCACCACGGGAAGCAATCGTGGTCGTGGCACTTCTTGTTCTGGTTTGGAGTGTCGCAGAACTTGTCGCCGAAATCGGGTCCGTACTTTTTGCCGTCGCCGAACACCTTGTCGCCGATGGGGAACTGGCCCTTGTCCTTGATCACGTCGGCGAGCTTGTCAGGATTCCAGCCCTTGAATTTGCCGGACGGGAACTTGCCGGGCTTGGTTTCGATGCCGTTGCCGATGCCCGGATCCAACGGAACAAAATTGCCCTTTTTGATGGCATCGCTTAGCTTGCTCTTGTCGAAGCCTTCGTTTGAACGAGTACGGTGTGCATTGCCGTTCCAGTTGAACGAAGGATTGGCGAGCACGTTGCCGTTCGACTGGCTGCTGAGGCTTTTGAACTGCTGGTTGAACTTGCCGTTCGATTGAATCTTCGGCAACGACGAGTTGCCCTGGCTCATACTGGACAACGACTTCGAAGTCTTGCGGGAGAACTGGTTGAACGACGAATTGCCGCTGTTTCCGCCGCCACCGCCGCCGCTATTGACGCTTAGGCCGCTGAAACTGCGCGACGTGCTCGACTGGAGCTTCATCGATTTCATCGACGGGCTGTTGCCGCCGCCGCTTCCATTGCCGCCGCCCGACTGCGTAAAGGCGGAGCGTTTCTTGCCGTGATCACCGGCGCTAGCGTTGGTCGAGGCGAGCGCGATCGAAGCGAGCGCAAAGCACGCGGCCAACCGTACGAACGTGCGTTTCATGGGTTCCTCTTCTCGTGTGCAGGGAGTTGTTCCGTGGAGGGACGATCGCCCTCGCTATCCCTGTTACGGGGCAGAAGAGTCGTGTTACAGCCGGCAGAAGTAAGCAGGGAATTCGCCTAGATTTCGGCGATTTCTGCTGTCAGGGCGCGGATAAGGTCCGGTTGGGAGGGGTAGTCGCGGAGTAGGTCGTCACGGGCAGCGAGCTCAAAGTCGGCGTAATCGAAACCGGGGGCGACGGTACAGCCCAATAGTGCCCACTGCCCGCCGGGAACAAGCCGACAGCCCTGCCACACGCCAGCCGGCACCACCCGCTGCGGCTCGATGCCGGCCGCGAGGTCGTTGCCAAGGTGTGACACGCGAGTGTCGCCGTCCGGCCAGAGCTGCAGCATCTCGACCGCATCGCCGGCGTAGAAGTGAAACACCTCGTCGCTTTTCACGCGGTGGATGGCGGAAAAGGTGTCGGGCGTGAGCAGGTAGTAGATCGCGGTCGAGGCGTTGCGCTCGTGTCCGTATTCGGGCGGCAGCGCGTGCGACATGAAGCGGAGCGGCGCACGGTAGGTTTCGCGGAAGTAGCCACCTTCGATCGTCAGCGGCACGAGCTGCAGGCGATCGATGACTTGTTGAGCGGTCAGCATGATCACAGATCCTTGTGGTCGAGGTCCGATCCAGTGCGAGGCCGGATGCAAGCCCAGACGCCGATACCCAGCGCGAGCGGCAAGAAGCCGAGCAAGGAGAGCCAGCGGGCATAGCTGAGGCTGGCATACAACATGTAGGCGCTGGCGGCGCAAAATACAATCGGCGGCAGCGGAAACAGTGGAATCGAGAAGGGTCGGGGCAACGCGGACTGACGCCGCAATAAGAATACCGACAGGCCGGTCAACAAGAAGAAGCCCCAGAAGACGGGCGCCGAACCGGCGACCAAGGTTTCGAAGCCGCCGAAAAACTTTTTCCAGGGAAGCGGCGCGAGGCCTACGGTCCCGAGCGCGGCATCGCAGAATCTGCGGCCGGTTTCGGTGCCCACGGCTAGCATGACCAGCGTGGCAACAACAGCCTGCGCGGCGATCGCGGCGACGGGGGCGGCGTGGCGACGGTCCCAGTTGGCGAGCCAGGCAAGTGCCGGGTAGTCGGCGCCAAGGGTGGCATAGATCCGCGTGGCGGTGAGGATCATGCCGTTGATCGCGCCGAGCGCCGAAAGCATCACGAGCAGGCTGATCGCGCGACCGCCCCATGGACCGACGGCGCGTTCCAAGACGTCGGCGGCAGGCGTGGCCGTGGCGCGGGCGCCGTCGAGACCGAGCGCGGCCAGGTAGGCAGCGGTGACGGCGAGGTAGATCACCGTGATGCAGCAGATGCCGATCACCAGTGCGCGGGGCAAGCTGCTCCGCTCGTTGCGAACTTCGGCGGCGACGTAGGCCGCGTGACTCCAGCCACCAAAGGCGTAGAGCACGAAGACCATCGCCAGGCCGAAATTCGATTCGGCATTGGCCGGCAAAGTCGGAGTCGGCGCAGCAGGCAGCGTCGCGGCCCATAAACCTGCTAATACGACGCCCGCGAGCCCGGCGACTTTCAGAATGCTGAGCAAGTTCTGCGTGGCTTTCCCCGCGACGACGCCAAGGGCATTGGTCAGCGACAAGAGCAGAATCGGGGCGATGGCGAGCCACACGGAAAAAACCTGCAGTCGCGGCCACAGTCGCACGGCATAGTCGGCGAACGCATACGCCATGATGCCGATATTGCCGCTCACGACCGTGGTCAGCTGGGCCCAACCGAAGAGAAAGCCACACCAGCGTCCGAAAGCGCGGTTGAGATACTCGTAGTCGCCGCCATCGCGGGGATAGGTCGTGGCGAGCTCGGCATAACAAACCGCGCCGCACCAGGAGACGAGCCCGCCCAGCGTCCAAACCGCCAGTGCCATCACCGGCCCGGAAACACTTTGAAACACCGCGGTCGACGAGCGAAAGATGGCCGTGCCCACGACGATGCCCACGATGATGCTGACCGTGTCCCAGAAGCTCAGCCGCGCGGCGACCGGCGGTGGCGTCGAATTTTCATTTTCGGTGGTGGACATTGGTGGTACTGCTCGCGGGCGACGTGTCGTCCGCTGTGGCCTGGCATGCGGAGCAGTCTGCAGTTTAGCCTGCTGCAGCACCGGCAAAAGCGCTGGAATTTTTCCGCACCGCGCATGAAAAAACCCCGGTTGGCGCCGGGGTTCAACAGCAGCAGCAAATTCATGCTGCCGAAAGTGGCGGGGACAGGATTCGAACCTGCGACCTCGAGGTTATGAGCCTCGCGAGCTACCTGGCTGCTCCACCCCGCGTCAGGTCCTCTATTATTACTCATGCCGGCGTCCGCGGGCAAGGTGCCGAGCGGCTTTTGTGTGGCGCCCTCGGCGCTGGCATAATCGCTACGCGCCGCAGTTTTTCGCGGTTTTCAGGACAGTTCGCGCCCCACCGCGCGCTTGCTGCTGATCTGCGCGGCCGATACAGTGACAAGTGGAGTCGCACTTCCGCGGCGGCGCAAGGCCTGTCGGTTGTAGCAGCTGCGGCCGGCCTCTCCGGAACGCGACCTTTTGTCGGAACAGCGTCTGCTTCGGAAGACGGTCCTTCTTCGGGATACGATCGCGCGCGATGGTCGACGTGATTACTCCGCCGCCCGGCGAATCGCGGCCTGCGGTGCCGCTTGTGCCGGCGCGCGCGGTCGTTGCACAGCCTTTCGCGCCGGTGGCCGACCTTGAGCCGCCTCTGTTCGACGTCGCGGGCTGGCTGTTCATGGCCCCGCCCTGGCTGCTGTCGGCGATCATCCACATGACGGCGCTGATCGTGATGGGCCTGCTGTTCTTCCAACCCAAGATTGTCGACGACCTGTTGCTCAGCGCGGGTTATTCCGACGACGTCAGCACGCCGGTCGCCGACGACCTCGATCTCGCGCAAGACGATTTCGCGGCGGTCGAGATTTCGGAGCAGGCGATTACCACGCAGAGCCTGCCGCAAGTCGACGATCCCTTCTCCGCGCCCAATGCCACCGACATGGCGCCCAATCCCCTGCTCTCCGATACCGGCACCGTGATGCCCACAACGATCGGTCTCGCGCTTTCCGGTCGCGAGGCCGGCATGAAAGACGCGCTCGTGAAGGCGTACGGCGGCACCGGCAAGACCGAGGGCGCCGTCACAATGGGGCTCCGCTGGTTGGCGAACCAGCAGCAACGTACCGGACAGTGGAGCCTCATCGGCCCGTACCGCGACGGCGGACGCAGCAACAACGAAGCCGCCGCCACCGCCATGGCGCTGCTCGCGTTCCAGGGCGCCGGCTATACCCCGCAGAGCGAGGCCAAGCACCCGTTCACGCCCGTCGTCCGCCGCGGCTGGGGCTTTCTCTCCCGCAAGATGGACAAGGAAGGCAAGTTCTTCGACCAGGTTTCTTCCAATCAGCAACTCTACACCCAGGCCATCTGCACGATCGCGTCTTGCGAACTGTTCGGCATGACGGACGACTACGAGTATCGCGACATGGCCCAAAAGGCCGTCGACTATTGCGTGAAGATCCAATCACCCGAAGGGGGCTGGCGGTACGAGCCGGGCGTCGACAGCGACATGTCGGTAACCGGTTGGTTCGTGATGGCATTGCAGAGCGCCCGCATGGCCGGCCTCGACGTGCCCAGCCCGACGCTGCAACGGGCGAGCGATTTTCTCGACTCAGTGGCCCGCGACGGCGGCAGCCGCTACGCCTACCGCGAGCGCGACGGCGCCACGCTCACGCTGACCGCCGAAGGCTTGCTCTGCCGGATGTATCTCGGTTGGGAACGCGACGACCCGCGACTGAAAAGCGGAGTCTCCTATCTACTCGAGAACCTGCCAGAGTGGAACGAGCAGAACGTTTACTACTGGTACTACGCCACGCAGGTGATGCATCACATCGAAGATTCGCCCTGGAAGATCTGGAACGACCAGATGCGCGAGCTATTGCCCGAAAAACAGGTTCGCCGCGGCCGCGAACGCGGCAGCTGGGACCCTGGCGGTGACCGCTGGGGCAGCGACGGCGGCCGGCTCTACGTCACCTGCCTCTCCCTCTATACGCTCGAAGTCTACTACCGCCACCTGCCGCTTTACCGCACGGGTAATGTGGGACAGTCGTTCTGAGTGCTGTGCCGAAGTGGATGACTGGTCCGCGACGCGTGCCGACCAAAACGGTGCGGGATATTACTCGCGCAAAAGCGCTTGAAATCCTGCTTGCTCGAAGTGGCGGTCGCCCGTCAGCGCATCAGTCACTCCGTGCTCCTGCATCACCACAAATGAAATGCAATCGGTGAGCGACCAATCCTTGTCGTGACGCTTGCCAAACAGTTCCCAGCCGGACTCAAAGTTCGTGCGCGTCGCAGGCAAAACTTCAATCCGACTCGAATGCCTCAAGTCGTCGATCATTTCGATGCATGCGCCGCGATTGGCTGCACCAGAAAGTGCATCGGCGACTTCCGCTAGTATCCAGTCCGTCGTTAGTAGATTTCCCACCAGTCTCTGTGACAAATCAACTGCTCGGTCGTGCGCAGCGTCGTCCGGATTAAACAACGCGAGAAAATAGAAACTGTCGGCAAAGGTCGATTTCACGACGTTGGTTTTCCATGTGCGTAACAGTCATGGCGTTCCGCCAAGTCTTTTGGCAACCCCTGCCCTTTCCCGGCGTGCCGCAACAGCACCGCCTGTAGTTCCTCGCCATTCTGCCGGGCTTCGATCACTTCGACGTGTACCTCTGCCCCTTCCGGCAATGACACTCCCGGATCCAAAAGAATCAGCCCGTCTTTCACCAGCCCACGATAAGTCATCGCAATTTCTCCTCGGTACCATTATATCGCATAAATCAGTAAGCCGACGATGCCGCGAGTCTGCCCCCAATCAGCCGCATGGCAAAAATTGGCGACCGGTGCGACGTCTCCAGGATAGGACGTCAGAAATCGTGCGGAAGTCTCAGCTGGGGAGGCATTTGCATGAATGATGACAGACGGTAACGCAATGCTCGACGCTTCGTCATGCCCGCCGTCGGCCCCATCACTCGGACCGCAGATTCCCGCTGCTCCGCGGACTGCTGACCAGCTCCGCCGTCGGTTCCACGAGCCATTCGATCTGGCCGGAAGAGACGTTGTACAGGCCGCCGACGAAGTCGATGCGGTCTTCGCGTTCGAGCTGAGCGAGGGTGCTGCTTTCGGTGCGCAGCATCGTGACCACGCGGAGCACGTTGCGGCGGGCGATTTCCACGATGATGGCCGTCTTCACGTCGCCCTCCGACCTGGCGAGGCGCGCGAGCGTCGGCTCGTCGATCGCCGCCTGGATCTCGCCGGTTACCGCGTCCAGATGCTCGCAGCCGGTTTGCTCGGCGGCCGAGACGCGGTCCACCAGTAGCTGCGCCGCTGCCGTTACCGCGCCGCATTGCGTGTGGCCGAGTACGACGACCAGCTTTGCCCCGGCCACTTTGCAGGCGTACTCGAGGCTGCCCATCACGCGATCGCTGACGATGTTGCCCGCGATCCGGACGCTGAACACGTCGCCCATCCCCAGGTCGAAGATCAGCTCCGACGGGGTGCGCGAGTCGATGCAAGTGAGCACGGCCGCCATCGGGAACTGGCCCGACGCGGCGCCGGCCAGCTGATTGCGGCTGAGCCTCGTGAGCGGGCGGTTCTCGCGGAATCGTTCGTTGCCGTTCCGCAGCACTTCGAACACCTGGGCGGGCGTCATATTTTGCTGCAGGTCGCGGCTTACGTAGTCGACGTACTGAATCGAATCCGGCATTTGGTGCCGATCTTGAAATCCCAACAGGCTGACCGAGACGCCGCGGGCCGGGGCCATGTTGTCCCGATAGTTCTTGATGAAGTCGATCACGTCTGGATCGACATAAACGGTGTTCCGCGCGTCCAAGAGCACCTGCCCGCCGCGGGGGATTTTTCGCAAGGCCGCGTCCAGAATCGCCCGGTTGAAAAAGCTCAATTGGCTCGCCAGCTCGAAACGATGGACTTCGCCCGAGACGTGCTTTTCGACGATGTGCCGCACCGGCCGCTTCAAATTGCTCGCCAGGATGAAGGCGGTGCTCACCACCAGCCCGATCACCACGCCGATGAGCAAATCCGTGAACACGATTGCCGCGACCGTGATCACATAGGGCAAGAATCGGTTGAGCCCTTCAGCCCACATCGCCCGCACGATCTTCGGGCTCGCCAGCTTGAAGCCGGTGACCATCAAAATCGCCGCCAAGACGGACAGCGGGATGCGGTTGAGCATTTGAGGCAAAGCAATCGTGCACAACAGCAAGAGCACGCCGTGAATGATGGCGGAGCGCTTCGTGGCCGCGCCGGCATTGATGTTGACCGAACTCCGCACGATGACCGACGTGACGGGTAGCCCGCCAATCAGACCCGCCACGACGTTGCCAGCGCCTTGGGCGAAGAGCTCGCGGCTGGGAGGTGAGAAGCGCTGCTGCGGGTCGAGCTTGTCCACCGCTTCGAGGTTCAGCAGCGTTTCGAGCGAAGCGACGATGGCGACGGTAAATCCGGCGATCCAGATGGCGGGATCGATAATCCGCGGAAACGCGGGGAAGCGGACAAATTCAACCACGCCGGCGAGCGTTTCGGCGACGGGCACCTGCACGAGGTGGCTCGCTCCAACGCGCCAGTCCTGGCTCTGCGGAAAGCTCGCCTTCAGCAATTCGCTCAAGCCGACGCCGATCAGCACGACGATAAATGGCGCGGGGACGATCGATTGCTTCAAGAGTTTGAACTGATCCCACAACAGCAGCAGTGCGACGGAGACGAGGCCGATGACTGCCGCCCCAAGATGAAACCTCGTCGCGGCAGCGAGCATGCTGTTGAGAGTGTTGCCGCCGTCGGGCTGTTGAAACGCCATGTCCCCTTCCGGATCGGCGTCGAAGCCCAGGAGGTGGGGAAATTGCTTGAGAATCAGAATCACGCCGATTGCCGTGAGCAGGCCGCGAATCACGCTCGTGGGAAAGTAGACCGCGATCTCGCCGGCCCGCGCCACGCCGAGTGCGATCTGAATTGCTCCCGCCAGGACGACCGCCAGCAGAAATGCCTCGTAAGACCCGAGCGACTCGATTTGCGCCGCAACGACGGCCGTGAGCCCCGCCGCGGGACCGCTGACGCTGGTGTGCGATCGGCTCAAGAGTCCGACCACGATACCGCCGACTATGCCGGCAATCATGCCCGCGACCGGTGCCGCCCCAGAAGCTTGCGCCACACCCAGGCACAACGGCAGCGCCACCAGAAATACCACCACACCTGCAATCAGGTCGCGGCCGAGCGTACGGGGAAAACTTTCGGCGATGGTCACGGCTCCCTCCGCAGGCGGCTGGTGAAAATCAACGACATATATCGGTTGATCGACCGCCGACGCTCCTATTACATGGCGGCCGCCATTCTACCGCGGGGCCTTGCCATGTCCAACGCCCTGCCCGCTTACGATCCGCCATCCGAATCGCGCCGCGAACGAACGATTCGCTGAAACGGATAGACGAGCTGCGCGAAGTAGTTGGCGAGCACGCTCGACGGAGACACCGACTTCTCTAGGGGAAAGCTTTCGTCTGCAATTCCCGTCGCCGGATACTCCTCATGGTCGGGCCACTGGGTGCCGAACAGCCGGTCCCAGAACGAGAACAGCGTGCCGAAATTCTGATCGTGATGGCGCGAGTCACGCGAGTGATGGATGCGGTGCGATTGGGGCGTGACGAACACGTATCGCAGCGGGCCGAAATTCGTCCGCAGGTTGGCGTGTGTGACCCGGCCATGCCACTCGGTGATCAACAAGATCCACACCGCGAGCGTGAAGTCGAGGTTGAGCATATACAACGGCAGGTACATGATCGGCGCGAGCGTGGCCATTTCCAAGGCGTGGAAGCGGGCCTGCGTGAACAAATTCAGCTCGCGTTGTGAATGATGCACGCTGTGAAAATGCCACAATAGCGCGACTTTGTGATGAACGTAATGCTGCAACCACTTCATCAGATCCGCCACAACGACGGCCGCTACCGCCAGGATCCACATTGGCACGGCGCTGGTCAACTCTGGACTGATCCGCAGAAACGGTGCGAAGTTGTCGAATACGAAATAGAAAAGTCCCACGGCGCCCACGAAAACGAATGCCCGCAGCGGCGTATTAATGAAGTACCAGGCGATGCCGTCGTGGACGACGCCACGGCAGAAAGGTCGTTGATCGCGATCGGCCGGCGCGAGCCTCTCGGCAGCCAGCACGGCCGCGAAGCCGAGATATAGCAGTGGCGACAATGCGAGAGCCGCAAAATTACGAAATGTTGGCAGAACTGAAGCGGGAAAACGCGCCGTCGCCCAGCCACTTGCCTCCGACTTCATCAATGCGTAGCGGTCGGCAAAGCTAGCCGGCAACAAGATCGACGATTCGGCGGCCCAGGCGACAAACGCCAACGCAGCGCACAGGCAAAGTGCGGTCAGCCAAGCCTGGCTGTTCCCAGTCGAAGCTGCGAGGCGACGCGTCTCAACCTCGACATGCATGACAGGGTTCATCCGCGCGCTCGGGAGCAAGCGCTACCGTAGAGTTACTCCGCGTCGCGATTGCGTCGCCAAAAGAATAATCCGCCGAGGCCGGCGAGCGCGGCCCAAACAAGAATCGCGGTTGGTTCAGGCACAGGCACGACGTCGAGTCCTGCCGCCGCATATTCCGGCATGGAAAACAACAGCAAAGCGGCAATCAGGATGAAATAAGCAGCGTGGGCTTTCATGCGGGTCTCTCCCTAAATTCGCAACGGGCTGGGATCTTTGCACCGCCAGTAGCCGCGTATTCTAGTGCACTAGCCGATGAATGCAAGCATCCCCCGGCGAGGGTGGTGCAACCTGCTAGCGACCTCGACTTATTCAGCCGGCCGGGGTCTATTGGAGCCCGGCCGTTGGATGCACGGATGTGCGTGGGGGCAGGGATGCGATTTACTGCCGGCGACGAGTTTACGACGTTTGGACCCAGCGTATTTCTGCCGCGGCGCGGAGTGCCCGCGCCGCTCGAAGTGGTCCGCGATCGGCGTGCCGTGCGGCGTGCGCTGCGTGGCGTCTGTCCCAATGCGGCTGGCGTGTATGGGATGATCGATCTCGCCGGACGGCTTGTCTACGTCGGCAAAGCGGCCAACTTGCGGAAACGGCTGCTGACTTATTTCCAGGGATCGTCGCCGCAGCCAGGCAACAGCCCCAGCACCCGCGACGAATCGGCTCGAAAAGAACTCCGTATAGCCCGCCGAGCGAAACGCATCGTGTGGGAGGTCGCGGGCCACGAGCTCTTGGCGCTGTTGCGGGAGCATGAATTGATCCGCCGGTTCGCGCCGGATCTGAACGTCCGCGGTCGGCGCCGGCGGCGTTTGGCGTTCGTTTACTTGTCGGTCGAGGAAGCGCCCCGCTTTCGCATTGCGGCGCAGTTGCCCAAGGCGTGCCGCCACCATTGGGGCCCCTTCAGCCACAACGGCCACTTGATCCGCTCGGTCGAGCTGCTCAATCGCCAGTTCAAGCTGCCCGATTGCCCAAGCGACACGACGGTCCGCTTTGCCGACGACGGCGAGTTGTTCCCGATCGTCGACCGGCCGCTCTGCTTGCGCGGCGAAGTCGAACGCTGCCTTGCGCCATGTGCCGGACGGACGTCGCGCGGCGAGTATTTCTCGCAGCTCGCCCGGGCTCGCGCGTTTTTGGACGGCCGTGACGACTCGCCCCTGGATGAGTTGGAAGCCGCGATCGCCGCCGCCGGCGAGCGCCGCCAATTCGAACATGCGGCGCGGCTGCACGAAATCCGCAGCGACCTCGAAACGCTCCGCGAACGATTGCTGCCGCGGCCCCATGCAGAGCCGCGCAGTTTCGTCTATCCGCTGGCCCGCGGTCGGCGGAACGACTGGATGCTCGTCCATCGCGGCGCGGTCCTGGCGGTAAGGCGCGAGCCCGCCACACCGCCGGTCGCCCTCGAATGGCTCAATCGCTTGGAACGACTGCCCGACGCCGAAGCCTGGCCGATCGACGACCGCGATGCTGCCGAACCGCGCATCGTGCATGCCTGGTTCCGCGATCATCCGGAAGAACTTGCCCGCGTTTTCTCGCATAGCTCCGCGCGCGACGCCTGCCGGCGACTCTGCCGTGGGTAAGCCGCGACAATGTGGGCCTTCGAGTGGCATCGAAGTTGCGTACGTCAGTTGTCATGTTCAAGCAATTTCGATTCGCCGTGTCCACGAAGCGTAAGGGGTACTCGATCATGTCGACGACCAGCGATGCGTCTGGGCGCCGCACACCGCGGCCAAATGAAGACGCTGACAAGAAGTCGCCGAACTATCGTGCGCGACAAACGCCGCGCGGCGGCGAAGTCCGAAGTGGAGCCGACGCCCATTGTCGTCCCGTGAAGCCGTCCGCAGCGCCCAGCAGCGCCGCCGAAAACCACGATTCGGCGAATCTCAAGTGCGAAGGTAAAGCCTCTAAGGCGGCGCCGCAGACCGCTTCCAAGGACGATCGCGAACGAGCGACCGGCTGATCGCATCTGAAGGCAGCCACGGCTAAGCGGCGGACCTTGACCGCCCCTCAAGTACATTCTGAGCAGCAGGCGTTCCAACGCCGCTTCGAGCTGCTGAGGTGGTCGCCACTTCGCACCGCGCGGAATCCGCTCGCGCTCGCTGTTAACATATCCCTGCGGGCCGTCTACAATGGCCGCCTCCTCACATCGCGCGCACGCGACAACGCGTTCTTCTTCCGAGCGCGACGGACGGATCAACCAGCGGAGGGACTCAAAATGCAGGCGTATCTGGCGGAGTTCATCGGGACGGCGATTCTCATCCTGCTCGGCAACGGCGTCGTGGCCAACGTCGTGCTCGAAAAAACGAAGGGGCACGCCTCCGGCTGGATCGTGATCGCGTTTGGCTGGGGCATGGCCGTGTTCGTGGCCGTGTGGTGCGTCGGGGCGATCAGCGGCGGGCATTTGAATCCAGCGGTGTCGGTGGGCCTGGCGGCAGCCGGCGATTTCGCGTGGGATCAGGTGCTGCCGTATGTCACGGCGCAGATGCTCGGCGCGATCCTGGGCGCGGTGCTGGTGTTCATGTTTTATGGACCCCACTACGCCGCGACGACCGATGCCGACGCCAAACTGGCGACCTTCTGCACCGGCCCGGCGATCCGCTCGCCGCTGTCGAACTTGCTGAGCGAAGTCGTCGGCACTCTGGTGCTTGTGCTCGCCGTGTTGTTGGCGGCGGACGCGTCGATTGATTTCGGTGGGATGAAAGATGCCTTTTCGCCGATAGGCAAGATCGGCCTGGGCACGATCGGCAAGCTGCCGGTCGGGCTTCTGGTGCTGGCGATCGGCCTGTCGCTGGGCGGCACGACCGGCTACGCGATCAACCCGGCCCGCGACCTCGGCCCGCGACTCGTCCACGCACTCCTCCCCATTCCTGGCAAGCGCGACAGCGATTGGGGCTATGCCTGGATTCCAGTCGTCGGGCCGATCATCGGAGCGCTGTTGGCGGTGGCGGTGGCAGGGCTGCTTACGGAGTAACGGCGCCATTGGTTTCGCGCGCACTCTGAGCGCCACCCGCTGATCCATACGGAGGAATGAGGTCGCGAGCCGTTCCCGATTCTGATTCGCCGCAGGGTCGAATTCTATTCCACAAAATCAGAACATCTCTTGCATGTCTCGATTTCACGGATCGATAATCGAGGCATGGCGGACAGCAAACTTTCTTCTGGCTCTTGTCGCACGCAGCGATCGCTCGAACGTCGCCCGGCCGCCTCGCTGATCGAGTTGTTGGTCGTATTGTTCATCATCGGCGTCATGCTCGGCCTCCTCTTGCCGGCGCTCTCTGGAGCGCGGGCCAAAGCAAATGACACGAAGTGCATGAATAATCTGCGAAATGTCTCGCTGGCACTCGACCAATCAATCTACGCGACGAAAAAATTTCCGGAACGAGGCCGCTGGCCAATTGCCGTGCTGCGCTGGATCGAAGAAGCGCCGCTCTACGATGCAATGAAGAACGACAAGAATGCCGACGCGGAGTATCCGCGGCCGCCGGTCTTCAGATGTCCATTTCAGGAGGATTTTTCAAGCCGTGTGGAGAACGTGGGCTTTTGTCACTTTGTATTGGTAGTCGATCGACCCAAAGATCCGCGACGAGATCGCCGGCTGGCGAAAGACGTGCGTTGGGACATGATGGATCGCAAAATGCTGACCGAGGACCCGGAGAAACCTGAGCAACCTTGGTACATCGGCCCAGAAATGAGTTACGTGGCGCAAGCCGCGATGTTGGCCAACGAGCCGGGCCCGCACCCCGAGGGCAAATACATGACGCCAGACGGCCGGCTCGTTCCGTAAGTTCAGCGTCAAATCTCGTCGCTACTGCACGAAGCGAAACTTGCCGCCCGATTGATCGGCGATCTGCTTCATGATCGGGATCGTCTCTTGATTGACGAAGGCGACCGTGTGGATCGGGATTTGCCCGGTCGAAGATGGATTCTGTACACGGATCGCCTCGATCACCGCGGGATCAAAGCGGCCATCGGAAAGGAAGTAGACGGCGTCTGGTTCGAGCTTCAGCGCGAACAGCAGCGCTTCGAGCGGGAAGGTGCCGCCGCCCGGCCAGAGGCGGCTGACCCAGCGGCGGGTGCGGTCGATGTTCTTGGCCGTCGAATCGACCGGCTTGTCACCCGACATCGGATACCAGCCGTCGTTGTAGAAGATGATGTAATAGCGCTGGTTCTCGGTGAGGTGCTCGATCGAGCGGAGCAGTTCGGCGCGGGCGCGCTCCCACTTGCCCTCCTCGTTCATGCTGCCCGACATGTCGACGACGTAGACGAACGTGCCGCCCTTGCCGCCGATGCCGAAGAACTGGGCGCCGCCGCTGCCATCGCCCCCGCCACCGCCGGCGAGCGAACCACCGCTGCCGTCGCCGATCGAGGTGCCCTCGAGGCCGCCGCTGCTCAGGGCGTCGAGCGGCGACTCGATTGCGGAGGTACTGGCGACCATCGCGCTCGAATTGTCAAACAGCGTGATCGGCCCGGCCGCCGAGGCGGCGTCTTCCGTCTCGACCTGGAAACTGCCGATGCTCTCGTCGAACGATTCGCCGCTCCCCAAGGGGGCGTCGATCCCATCGGCCATCTGGGCCACCAAGTTCAGGCCCGACCAACCCTTGTCGTTGGTCATCATCAACAGCGCTAACAGCACGAGCGCGACGAGATGGATGATCGCCGAAACGAGAAACGAATTGGCATCCCGCAGCCATTCGGAGTCGATCGAACGCACAGAAGCGAGCGCAGCTTTCACCATGACAAGTTGCCGCAGGTAGTTGCCGAGTTTGCCTCCCACTTCATCTTAGCGGGCCGAATGGGACTGGCAACAATACGGCTGTCTGATGACCATTTTCGCTGTTTGAATTGTCGATTATTGCAGCAGATCGACGAATTCGTCGACGGTCAACCCGGCCGAGCGGATGACGCCGCGGAGGGTGCCTTTGGCAACTTCCCGGTGATCCGGAATTGTGATGCGTCGATGAGGTGGTTGAGCGTGCCGCAGGACGATATGGCTTCCACGCTGACGATCCACGACGTAGCCGACTTTTTCCAGTGCCCGGATTGCGTCCCGGCCAGATACGACCGGCAGCTTGCTCAAACGTCGACCTCCACCACCTCTTCAGAGATCGACGGAGGCACCGGCTCACCATGGTGGTCGAGACTTTCGAGATAGCCGGCGATCGCTTCTTTGATATTGGCCAGAGCTTCGGCGCGGGTCGCTCCCTGTGAAATACAACCTGGCAGCGATGGCACTTCTGCGACGAACACGCCATCTTCATCGGTTTCTAGCAGCACGCGATAATGCATATGCTCTCCTAGTAATCAAGCATATCCTACCGAACTTGGTTCGGCCATATTGCGCGACTAACCGCGTCGGACGTGGACTGACGAAGTCATTGCGAAAGGCTCCTTCCCCGTGCCGCAGCGGTGATTTTTTCGCCAATCATGGCGATTTTCTGGTCGCGCAGCCGCTTTTCGTTGAGCCAGTACGGGCTGGTGATTTCCTTGAAGGCGTAGATTGCAGCCTGGATGCCTTCGGCCCAGGCGACGGTGATCAGCTTGATGTCGCCGTGAACGTCGCCGATGGCGAAGATGCCGTGGCGGCTGGTTTCAAAATACGGGTCGATGGCGATGCTGCTGTCCTCGTTGAGCCGCAGCTGGAGCCGCTCGAACGTGTCTTTGGCCGACAAGAAGCCAATCTGTACGATTACGTAGTCGGCTCGCAGCTCGGCGTCATTGGTCAGCGTGAGTCGGATGCCGTCGCCTTCGTGGGCCGCGGCGGCAATTTCGCAAGGCACGTGGACGCGGCCGCCCGAACTGACCACGCGGGCCACGGTGTCGCTCTTGGCGATCGGCTCCTCGCGGCACAGCACGTCGACCGAGGCGCCACGCTCGATGGCCATCACGGCCGCATCGAACGCCGAGTCGCCGCCCCCCACGATCACGACGCCATGCCCTTCGTAGTCGCCGATCTTGGGAATCTTGTAGAACACCTTTTTCGATTCGAGGGCATCGAGCACCGGCAGCTTCCGCGGATAGTGCAACAGTCCGCAGGCCAGGATCACTTTGCGGCAGAGATATTCGTCACGCGTGGTCACCACGCGCTTCAGCTTGTCGTCCTTTTCGACCTGTTCGGTGTCCTCGATCGCCACCAGCTCTTCCTGAAAGCGAAACTGCACCAGCGCGTTCGTGGCCTGGCGGTAGACGCGGTTCGAGAGCTCGTCGCCGCGGATGCCGTCCGGAAAACCGGGGACGTCGACGATGTTCTTGTCGGCGTAGAGAAACTGCGGCTGGCCGCCGGCTTTGTCTTTGGCTTCGATCACCAGCGTCGTCAGGCCTCGGTGGGCCGTCGTGAGACTGGCCGCTAGCCCGCCCGGACCGGCGCCGATGATCACGACGTCCCAATACGGCAGATTGCCGAAGTCGATCGTCTCATCCAGCTCGGTGACTTTGTAGTCGACCATAGTGACGCGCTCCTCGTCGGCAAGTATCTCCGTCAAGGATACAAGAGATACGACGCGCGGACGAGCCGGCGAGTTCGCGCGCGATTTATCGCACGAATTCCGACCGAATGTACGGCGAATACGCGCTCGCCGGCGGCTGGTAGGAGGCCGGCTCCACTTGCCCGTGTGGGTAAGTGAATTGTGCGGTCGGCGGCGCCGGCGGCTGCATCGGGAGCGGTTGATTCGGAATCGACTGCATTGGAATCGACTGGGCCGGCGACGGTTGGCCTGGGAGCGGCGTGTTGGGGAGCGCTCCGCCGAGGTCGACTTTTTGATAGCCCTCGAATACGGGCATCGCCCAAAGCTGTGTCGGGTCGCCGGAGAGACGATTGATCTGCACCGCGCCCATATCGATCTTGAGTGCGAGGCCCGCGGTCGGCAGTCGCAACGAAATCTTCTGCGGCAGCGAGACCTGCTCCGCGGGATAGTAAGTATGCGTTTCGGCGACGGCGCTTGCCAGCAGCGTGCGGCCGGTCGGATCGTAAACGTGCTGCTCCACGACCCACGCCCGGCGGGCGTCGATCACGACCACGCGCTGCAAATTCCCGGAGGCCGAGGGCATGAACATCCGCAGCTCGACCGTGCCGTCGCTCCGCGGCAGCGGCCCGTCGATCACGTTGGCCGGGTTGAGCTCGGTCATGCCCGTCGCCGAGAGCAGCCACGCCGGCTCGACCGGCATCATCTGGCGAATCGCGCTGTTAGCGAATTGCTCGTGGCGGCAGAAGTAAACAGCCGGCGGCTGGTTCCGGCGGACCCACATCCAGAACAGCTGGTCATTGCTGCCGAGATCCAACTCCTGTCCCGTCAGTGCCGTGCCGGCCGTGATTCGCACGCGGTTCGGCCGCTCGGCCGCGATGTTCGCGGTGAGCAGGGGCAAATTCATCGTGTCGGGAATCGAAATCGAGGCACTCGTGGCGGTGATCGATTGAACGCGGCTGGAATTTTGGTTTACGGCCGCGATGATCTGCTCGCGCGTGGCGGCTTCGGGCAGCACCTGCGGCGCCGGCGGCCCCTGCGCCGCGAAGGGACTGAACGTCAGCGGTCGCTGGCAGCTCGCGCCCGAACCGGCGAACAGCGCGACCGTCGCGATCAACCAGGCCAGAGATGTGGCGGCGGAGAGTTTCACGCGGCGTCGCTCGCGACAGATTCGGTTCCGGAAACTAACAGCTCATTCAAGTGCTTCTGAATCGCTTCGATCCGCTCGTCGCTGGGCATCACAACCGACACTTCGTAGCTCGCGTCGCGCAGCGGACAGAACACGGTCATCGATTGTACGTCTGCGGACGCGAAAGGTTTTGCCGCACCCAGCGTGGGCCCGTCGAGTCGCAGTACGCGCCGCCGCACGAGGAGCAATGCCAGCACGTACCGCATGTCTTCATGATGAGGTTGCTCCGCAAGCTGGTCAAACAATTCGAGCAACACTTCGTTCGGCGCGAGCTTGATCTTCTTGGCATGCGGCTCCGGCACGCGGGCCTTCCACCAGCCGAACGACTCGGCGGGCGCTCCCGGCCAGGCGCTCGCCGCGAAATCCTTGCGGACGATTTCGGCCCCCTGAACTTCGAGCACCGAGTAGCACCACTCGCCCGGCGCGAGCGGCCGATCGGTCGCGGCGCAGCGGCGCGTGGAGCGCTGGATTTCGAAGTCAGTCTGCATGGGCGATACGGTCGACGTGGGGACGAGATTTCGGGCCGCGGATAATAGAGAATCCACGCGGAATGAACAAGGGATGCAAGCCACTGCCAATTGCCGTCGGCAGCACTGCTAGCGCCGCAATTTGCAAATAAATAGCCGGCGACCTACGCGTCGCCAGGGGAGTGTACAACCGCTGGGGCGGCGACGTCACCTTGCCCGGCGAGACGTAGCTCGCCGGCTATTGTCATTTGGCGGTGGCGGCGTCAGCCTGCGGTGAAGAACCGAGAGTCGGTGCCGCCGGGGCCGATGCCGAGCCGCACTTTTTTGCCGCAGCGGGGGCAGTGGCCTTCATAGGCCGTCGCCTCGCGATTGATGTACACGCGTGTGTAGACGTCGCAGCAGGTGAACTGCACGCCTACGAACTTGCGATCGCTTGTCGACCTCCCGCCCGCACCACGAGCGCCAGCGCCGCTCGGCCCTTCGCTCGATAGATCCAAGAAATCGCCCGGCATCGGCGGAAACTCCCGGCTTTGAACTGGTTCCGTTTTAACGGTTCCGCCCATAAACTGAAACACGACCCTGGAACCGCCGGGGAAATATAGTTCACCAATCGCCGGGCCTGACGCATGATTTCGATCGTACGTGAATCACGCGACAGCGAGTCACTCATCCAGCTCGTCCGCTTGCTCGACGCCTACCTCGAAGGCGTGTACGGCGCCGTCCAGGCCCAGTACACGCCGTTCAACGCGCTCGCGTCGATCGACGGCGCAGTGATCGCGTACGACGAGAAGCTGCCCATCGGTTGCGGGTGCTACAAGCGATTCGCCGACGACACCGCCGAGATCAAGCGGATGTTCGTGCGGCCCGAGCACCGCTGCAGCGGCGTCGCCGCGCTGGTGCTAGCCGAGGTGGAGAATTGGGCGCTCGAAGCAGGTTACTCGCGGGCCGTCCTCGAAACCGGCATCAAGCAGCCAGAGGCCATCCGCTTCTATCAAAAATCTGGCTACGCGCGGATCGAGAACTATGGCCAATATGTTGGGATGGAGAATAGCCTCTGCATGGCGAAGTTGCTGGTCGCGAAGTGAATCTATTTTCGGGGATTTTCACCGAACCTTGACCCGGCTGCCGGCGTCAGCTAGATTTATACGAAGATTTGCTCGCGGGCTGCGTGCCGGCGGGCCGATTTTAAGCACAGAAAAAGCCATGATTCGCACGAACCTGCTAAGCCTAAGCCTCCTTCTATTGGCGCTCGCCAAGAGCGAGTCTTAGGGTTCGTGCACGCTGCTTTGACTTAGCAGACAAGCAACACGAAATACGAGAACCCTGAGGCCCGCCAAGGCTTCAGGGTTTTTTGTTTTTACTGTCCCCAGTTTTTCAATCCTTTCAAGGCGAAAGTCATGTCCGCCAGCGAACCACGATCGATCGTCATTTTCGACACCACGCTCCGCGATGGCGAGCAATCGCCCGGCTGCAGCATGAATCTCGAAGAGAAGTTGGAAGTCGCGCAAGCGCTCGTGGATTTGGGCGTCGACGTGATCGAAGCGGGCTTCCCGATTGCTTCGCCGGGTGATTTCGAGGCGGTCCGCGAGATTGCCCACAACGTCCGCGGATCGACGATTTGCGGCCTCGCGCGGTGCAACGAGAAAGATATCGATCGCGCTTGGGAGGCCTTGCAGGATGCACCGGACGCGCGGATTCACGTCTTTCTGGCCACGAGCGCCATCCACCGCGAGTTCAAGCTCCGCATGGATAAGGACGAGATCATTGCCCGCGCGATTGAAGGCGTGAAGCGGGCCAAGGGCTACTGCGACAATATCGAGTTCTCGCCGGAAGACGCTGCCCGCACGGAGCCCGATTTCCTGTGCCGCGTGGTCGAGGCCGCGATCGCCGCCGGAGCCACGACGGTGAACATTCCCGACACGGTCGGCTACGCCACACCGGCCCACTTCGGCGGCGTGATCAAGACCCTGGTCAATCGCGTGCCGAACATCGACAAGGCGGTGATCAGCGTTCACTGCCACAACGATTTGGGCCTGGCCGTGGCGAACAGTTTGTCGGCCGTCGAAAACGGCGCCGGACAAATCGAGTGCACGATCAACGGCATCGGCGAACGGGCGGGCAACTGCTCGTTGGAAGAAGTCGTGATGGCGATGCGGACCCGCAGCGACTACTACCACACCGCGACGCGAATCAACACGCCGCGGCTGGTGCCCACCAGCCGCCTGCTCACCAATATCACCGGCATGCAGGTACAGCGCAACAAGGCGATCGTCGGCCGCAACGCCTTTGCCCACGAGGCTGGCATCCATCAGGACGGCATGCTCAAGGAACGCACGACTTACGAGATCATGCGGCCCGAAGACGTCGGCTTCACTGCCACCGACCTGGTGTTGGGCAAGCACAGCGGCCGCGCGGCGCTCGCCGACCGTGCGAAGGCCTTAGGCTATCACTTGAAGCCCGAGGAGTTGCAAGAAGTGTTCGATGAATTCAAGCGGCTCGCCGACAAGAAGAAGGAAGTCTACGACGCCGACATCGCCGCCTTGATCGAGAAGCGGATGAACATTGCCGAGGACCTCTGGAAGCTGGCCGGCTACGAGGTTCACGCCACGGGCGGCGGGACGCCGGAAGTCTCCGTCACGCTCGAACGCAATGGCGAACAGGTGACCCGCAAGAATTCCGGCGGCGACGGGCCACTCGACGCGATTTTTCGCACGATCGAAGAGATCACCGACACCAGCGTCGTTGTCCGCGACTTCCGCGTTCACAGCGTGACGCGCGGCAAAGACGCGCAGGGCGAATCGACGATCGAGGTCGAGCACAACGGGCGAGCCTTTCGCGGCCGCGGAGTGTCAACCGACACAGTCGAGGCCGCGACGCTGGCATTTCTCAACGCTGTGAATCGTGTGGCCTCCGACAAGCCGATCGAGGCCAAGCCGCACGACGTTGTCTAATACGTCGCTTGTGGGAATTGGCCGCCATCGCTCCGACGCTAAAGTGTTATATTTTGGCAGGTTACGCAATTCGCTGGTCAAATCGTTAGCGCGCTATATAATTTTCTGTCCCTCCTAAATTGCCTCCCTCCCCGCTCGCTGGCGAGGTCCTCTGTGTTTCGAGATCACGCGTCTGGGTTCGCATTCGCTCGGTTAGCGATTGCGTGCGCTGCGCTCGTCGTCGCGGGGTGTGGGGGCAAGAACCAGTTTGTCGCGCCGCCACCGCCGCAAGTCACGGTCGCACTGCCGGTCGAAAGACCGGTGTCCGATTCGATCGAGTTCATCGGCCACACCGAGGCCACCGCGACGGTCGACCTTCGTGCCCGCGTGAACGGCTATCTGGAGAAAATCAACTTCGAGGACGGCGCGACGGTTCAAAAGGGCGACCTGTTGTTTGTGATTCAGCAGGAGCCCTACCAGATTGCGCTCGAAGCCGCGAAGGCCGAGTTGGAGCGCGCCCAGGCGACACTCGCGCTGGCCCAGTCCGAGTATCGCCGCATCGAGCCTTTGGTGTCGCAACAGGCCGTGACACAAGCCGAGCTCGACGCACAGGCGGCCCAAGTGAAAACTTCGCTGGCCGGCGTCGCGCTTGCCGAGTCGGCCGTCCGTCGCGCGGAGCTGGATCTCGGCTACACCGAAATCCGCGCGCCGATCACCGGTCACATCGGCCGCCACCTGGTCGACGTCGGCAACCTGGTGCAGACCGAAACGACGCCGCTGGCCATCATCCAGAGCATCGACCCGATCTATGCGTATTTCGATCTGAGCGAGCTCGACTTGTTGCGGTTCATGGAGATGCTGCGCAAGCACGAGCTGCCCGATCCCGCGACCAATCCGCCGACGCTCTATCTCGCGCTCGCCAACGAGGAGGGCTTCCCGCACGAAGGCCGCCTCGACTTCCGCGAGCTGGGCGTCGACCCCGGCACGGGCACGACGATGCGCCGCGGTATCTTTCCTAATCCGGATAGCATGCTGATCCCCGGCCTGACGGTCCGCATTCATGCCGCGGTTGGCTCGCCCGTGCCGAAGCTGCTCGTGGAAGAGCGGGCCATCAGTACCGACCAGCGCGGCGATTTCGTGCTGGTCGTAAACGACAAGAACGTGGTGGAGTATCGGCCTGTAAAGCTGGGCATCGCGGACGGGCCGCTCCGCGTCGTTGAAGAGGGCATCGGACCGACGGATCGCGTGATCGTCAACGGCATTCAGCGGGCCCGCCCCGGCGTAACCGTCAACCCGCAGCAGGCGACGGAAGCCACAGCCCAGGACCAGGCGCCGCCGCCAGCGCCGACCGCGGCGGCCAAGGAAACGCCAGCTCCAGCGACGAACGACGCTACGAAAGGCGAATCGCCGACCGCCGCCGCACCTGAAAAACCGAAAGAGTAGACCGTCATGCTCTCGAAGTTTTTCATCGAGCGGCCGATCTTCGCCAATGTGATCGCCATCGTCACGATGCTCTTGGGCATTGTGTCCCTCTATGGCCTGCCGGTCGAGCAGTATCCGCAAATTACGCCGCCCACAGTCCGCGTCACGGCGAATTATCCCGGCGCCAACGCCGAGGTGGTGGCCAACACAGTCGCCCAGCCGATCGAGCAACAGGTCAATGGCGTCGAAAACATGCTCTACATGTCGTCGACGTCATCCAGCGACGGCAGCTATTCGCTGACGATCACGTTCGAGATCGGCACGAACCTCGACACGGCCCAGGTGCTGGTGCAAAACCGCGTCGCCATAGCCGAGCCGCTCGTGCCCGAAGAAGTTCGCCGCCAGGGCATCACGGTCAAGAAGCAGTCGACCAACATCATCATCGTCGTCTCGCTCACGTCGCCGGACAACAAGTACAGCAGTCTGTTCCTCTCGAATTATGCCACGCTCCGGCTCCGCGACGCGTTGAGCCGGCTGCCAGGCGTGGGCGATGTGACGGTCTTCGGCACCGCGAACTACAGCATGCGGGTGTGGCTCAATCCCGAGCAGCTCCGCTCCCGCGGCCTCACGACGCAGGACGTCGTGAACGCGATCCAGGAACAGAACGTCCAGGTGGCCGCCGGCCAGATCGGCCAGCCGCCGCTGCCGGAAGACAAGCCGGTCCCCTTCCAATACACCGTTACTACCAAAGGCCGCCTCTCGAGCCCCGAGGAATTCGCCAACATCGTGCTCAAGACCGGCAGCGGCTCACGCATCACGCGCTTGCGCGACGTGGCCACCGTGGAGCTCGGCGCGCAGACCTACGATCAATTCAATCTCAAGCAGGGCGTTCCCACAGCGAACATCGGCATTTACCAGCTGCCCGGCAGCAACGCGATTCAGGTCGCCGAAGAAGTCCGCGGTGCGCTCGAGAAAATGAGCGCGTCGTTCCCAGAGGGGATGCACTACGACTTCCCGCTCGACACGACCAAATTCGTCGAAGCCTCGATCGAATCGGTGTATCACACGCTGATCGAGGCGGGTGTGCTGGTGCTCCTCGTGATCCTGGTGTTCCTGCAAGACTGGCGGGCGGTGCTGGTGCCGGCGACCACCGTCCCCGTGACGATCATCGGCGCCTTTTTCGCCATGGCGCTGATGGGCTACACCGTGAACATGCTCACGCTGTTCGGCCTGGTGCTGGCGATCGGCATCGTGGTGGACGATGCGATCGTCGTGGTAGAGAACGCCGCACACCATATCGAGCGCGGCCTCGACCCCAAGCCGGCCACGATCAAGGCGATGAACGAAGTGCTCGGGCCGATCATCAGCATCACGCTCGTGCTGATGAGCGTGTTCCTGCCGAGCGCGTTTTTGGGCGGCATCACCGGTCAGCTTTACCAGCAATTCGCGCTCACGATCGCCGCCACGGCCGCGATCAGCGCGATCAACGCCGTGTCGCTCAAGCCGGCGCAGTGCGCGCTCTGGCTTCGCAAGCCGAAGGAGCACAAGAATCTGTTCACCCGCGGGTTCAACCGCGTCTATGGTTGGCTGGAGCACGTGTATTTCTGGATCGTGCGTCAGCTGCTGCGCGTCGTGCCGCTGATGATGTTGCTGTTCATCGGTTTGATCGTGGGCACGGTGTGGTGGTACCGGCAGTTGCCGACGGGCTTTCTGCCAACTGAGGATCAGGGCTACATCCTGATCAGCGTGCAGCTTCCGGACGCCGCCTCGCAGGCCCGGACCCGCGTGGTGATGGACAAGATCGACCACATTCTCAAAGACACGCCAGGCATCGAGGACTGGTTCCAGATCGGCGGCCTGTCGCTATTGGATCAAAGTTCGGCGCCCAACATGGGCACGGTGTTCGTGACGTTCGATCCTTGGGAAGAGCGGCTGCCGAAGGGACTCACGCTCGAGGCCTTGCTCGGACAGCTCCGTGCGAAATTCGGCGCGATCCAGGAGGCGATCATCTTTCCGTTTCCTCCGCCGGCGATCCGCGGCCTGGGCGTGCGCGGCGGATTTGAAATGATGGTCCAGGATCGGGAAGACGTCGGCCGAGCCACGCTCTCGCAGGTCGTCAACGACATCATCGAAGCGGCGCGGAGCCAGTCACGACTCGCGGCGCTGAACACCACGTTTCGCCCCGGCGTGCCGCAGATCTTCGTCGACATCGACCGCGAGAAAGTGAAGCTGATGGATGTGCCGCTCGCGGACGTCTTCGCCACGATGCAGGCCAATCTCGGCTCGGCCTACGTAAACGACTTCAACCTGTTCGGCCGGGTCTACCAGGTCCGCGTTCAGGCCGCCCCCAATCACCGTGCGGAAGTCAGCGACATTCGCCGCCTGGAGGTCCGCAATCACGACGGCAAGATGGTCCCGCTGGGCACGCTCGCCAACATTGAAAAGACCTTCGGCGCCCAGATCATCAATCGCTACAACATGTATCCGGCCGCTTCAATCACCGGCGAGCCGGCCCCCGGTGCCAGCACCGGCGAAGCGCTCAACCTGATGGAACAAATTGCCGCCCAAGTGATGCCGCCGCAGATCGGCTACGAATGGACCGGCATGGCCTTCCAGGAAAAGAAGGTCGGCGGCGAGGCGAATCTGGTCTTTGCGATGGCCGTGATCCTGGTTTATCTCGTGCTTGCGGCCCAGTACGAGAGCTGGTTCATTCCGCTGGCGGTGATTCTGGTGGTGCCGCTGGGGCTGTTGGGCGCGGTGGCGGCGGTGGCGATCCGCGGCATGGACAACAACGTTTACACGCAGATCGGCATCGTGCTGATCATCGCGCTCGCGAGCAAGAACGCGATCCTGATCGTGGAATTCGCTCGCGACCTGCGCAACCGCGGCAAGAGCATCCGCGAGGCCGCAGCCGATGCCGCGCGGATGCGGTTCCGGCCGATCTTGATGACTTCGTTCGCGTTCATCCTGGGCGTGGTCCCGCTGGTGATCGCCACGGGCGCCGGCGCGGCGGGCCAGCAGGCACTCGGCACCGCAGTGTTCGGCGGTATGATCGCCTCGACCTTCCTGGCGATCTTTTTCGTGCCGGCGTTCTACGTGGTGTTCCAGTCGCTAGCCGAGTGGTGGGGAGGCAGGCCGGAACCAAGCGCAACGCCTGACCTCACCCACTAGAGGGAAGTGGTTGACCGACGCAGCGCAAATTCGCTCGGCTTCGCGCAGAGAAACTCCCGCTCTTTTGCATATTTGCTTCACGGCCGCGTCGATTCGCACTACGCTGAGGTATTCTGAAGCTTTGGTTTGCTGGTGCTGGCAGACGCGTCGGGCAAGGCGAACCACACTTCCCCCGGAACAGCCGACGTTGTGCCGCCGGATGCGGCAGCTCGAATTCTTAGGAGTACCGTTAGTGGCCCGCAGGAACTCACTCCGCGCGCTGACCGCGCTGTCAGCGCTTCTGCTCACGCGCCTCGTGCTTGCCGACGCGTACGATCCTCCGGCCAACTACTACAGCACCGCCACCGGCACTGGCGAGGCGCTGAAGAGCCAGCTCACCACAATCATGTCCACTGGCCACGTGCTGCGGTCCTATGGCGACTTCCGCTATTCGGCGGCAATCACCGATGCGGATCCCAATGTGCCCGGACATATCCTGCTCGTCTACAATCGCGCGTCTGTTCCCGCAACCTGGGATAGCGGCGCCACGTGGAGCCGCGAGCACACCTGGCCAGACTCCCGCCAGCCGCAGGACGCGAGCAACAGCGCCACCGGCGCGATCGCCGATCCATTCATGCTGCGGCCCATCAACCAAAGCATCAATAGCTCGCGCGGCAACTCGCCTTATGGCCTCGACAGCACAACTGGCAGCTATGGACCTGTCGCCGGCGGATACTATTATCCTGGTGACGCCGACAAGGGAGACATCGCCCGCGCACAGTTCTATGCAGCCACGCGCTGGAGCAGCCTCGACTTGAATTTGGTCGACACGCTGCCGACCGGCTTTCAAATGGGCGACCTGTCATCGCTCGTCAACTGGAACTACCTCGACGTGCCCGATACGTTCGAACGCCGCCGCAATCAAACGATTTACAGCCAGACCCTGAATCCAACCTACTACACCAACAATCGCAACGCGTACATCGATCATCCGGAGTTCGTCTGGAGCGTGTTCGTCGACCAGATGAATGACAGCCAGATTGTAATTGACGGCGCCGATGTCGCGACGGACGGCAGCTCGACCGTAAATCTCGATCTGGGACGCGTCTACGTGGGCGGCGCAGTGCCGGGACCGCAAAACTTCACGCTCGACAAATTGGGGGATGACGGCACGTACTTCAGCGTCGCGACCAGCGGCGACGCGACCAGTTCTTTGAATGAGCGCTTTAACGCCTTCCGCAACGGCGCCCCGGACAGCCGAACACTGCAGGTGGGGCTCAATTCCTCGACGGCCAGCTCGGGCATTAAATCCGGCACGGTGATAATCGACAACCTCGACGTTACGACCGAAGGTGGCCTGGGGCACGGCGCTAACGACGGCAACGACGTGTTGAACTTGAGTCTGGCGGTCGTCGATCACCCCATTGCCTCGTTCTCGATCGATGAAGCCCTGAGTGACATCACCATCGACTTGGGAGTCGTGCCGCTCGGCGAACAGGCGTCGACGAGTTTCCTGATTTCCAATCTCTTGGCAGCGGGCGCGCCAAGCTTCGCCGCGGACCTCGACCTCGACTCGATCAGCGGGAGCGGCGATACGGAAGCCTTCTTCACCGAGCTCGCGGCTTTCAGCGGAATGGCCCAAGGCGATTTCGAATCGTTCGACGCCTTTTTCGCTCCGACGAACATCGGCGAGTTTAGCGCGGTCTTTACGCTGAACCTGTCGGACGAAGACCTGCCCGGGGAAGAGACGCAGACTTTGATTCTCAATTTGCTGGCGAAATCGGTGCTGGCTGGCGACTTCAATATCGACGGCGTCGTCGACGCGGCGGACTACGTCGTCTGGCGTGACGGCCTGGACACGATCTACACGCTCGACGACTACGACATGTGGTTAAATCATTTCGGCCAGACTGCGGGTGAAGCCGCGCTCGCGCCGACGGCGGTGCCGGAGCCGAGTTGCATCTTGCTCTTGATCGGCGCGGCGTGTGTCATCGGTCTGCAGCGTCAGCGCGTCGCCCGTTGAGCCACGCCGACAGGTCGTCTCTCGATTTACTGCGCTTCGCGCAATCAACGTGCGCCGATTTTGCAGAACTGCCGCGCGTCGAGCTAATTCATATTCGCTTCATGGATATTGAACATTCGGTGGATACAGTCCTCCACTCGAAGCCAACGGTGGCTTCGTGATACCAGCAGCTTTGAGAAAGGACTGTCTAATGAAGAGGACTGTGTTCGGCACCGCAAATTTCCGCGCGAAGGTGCATCGCGCAATTCTGGTTGGAGCGCTGTCGCTCACCACGAGTTCGTCGCTGCTGGCCGCGACGATCGCTGGTTGGGACTTCAATTCGCTGCCGGGCGGGAACGCCAATTTTGGCCCATCGCCTTACGCTGCGACTGCGGCTGACCCGAATGTGATTTCCGGAGGATTGACGCGCGGCGCCGGGGTGTCGACCGCTGGCACTGCCGCCCAACGGGCTTGGGGTGGCAGCGGCTGGGATGGCAACGCCGACGCGGCAGCCGCGATTGCCGCGGGAGATTTCGTCACATTTACGCTTCAGCCGGCCGACGGCAAAACCCTTTCCTTCTCGAGCCTCGACCCGATTCAATACCGTCGTTCGGGCACGGGCCCTGCCAGCGGCCTGCTGCAATACAGCACCGGCGGCAGCTTCACGAATATCGCCTCGCTCGACTATTCCAGCACCTCGAGCTCGGGCGCTTCGCTGTCGGCCATCAATTTGAGCGGCATTGCGGCGCTGCAGAACATTCAACCCTCAACGCAGATTACCTTCCGGATCGCCAATTGGGGCGCCTCCAGCTCAGCGGGCACCTGGTATCTGTTCGACGTCGGCACCGACGCCGGCGTACACGACTTTGTCGTCAACGGTACGACGGGCGTCGCCGTTCCCGAGCCGGCCACGATCGCGCTGGTCGGACTCTGCGGCATTGCGTCCTGCGTGGCCAATCGCCGCCGCCGCAATGGCTAGACCCTGTGTTGGCTTTGAACTAGAGTAAGGGGACAATCATCGAGCCGGGGGCAGGCGGAATTGAATTAGCCCGATTCCGTCTGCCCCGCCGGCCGCGATGCCCACCTCCAGGCGCCAACCATAACTATCCCGCCTTGATTTTCCCGGAACCGCTGCCAAAGTGTCGGGCGGCGCATCTTTGAGGAGTACCGCTAGTGAAGACCAGCTATCGATCCTGCGCGCTCGTGTGCGCGCTTGCCGCCTGGGCGGAGTTGACCGCTTGCCGCATCGCGTCGGCCGATGCGTATGATCCGCCGGTAAATTATTACAGCGCCGCCACCGGAACCGGCGCGACGCTCAAGAGCCAGCTGACGACGATCATGTCGACTGGTCACATCCAACGCACGTATGGCGACTTCCGCTTCTCGTCGGCCATCATCGACGCCGACCCGAACGTCCCCGGCAATCTGCTGACAGTGTACACGCGCACCTCGGTGCCGGCCGCCTGGGACAACGGCATCACTTGGAACCGCGAGCACACGTGGCCCGATTCGCTCCAGCCGCAGGACGCCAACAACAACTCGACCGGCGCTATCGCTGATCATCACATGCTGCGACCGGCGGTTCCAAGCGTGAACGGATCGCGCGGCAACAAGCCCTACGGCCTGGACAACACCACCGGTGCGAACCAGCATGTGGGCTCTTATTATTTTCCCGGCGACGCCGACAAGGGCGACATGGCCCGCACGCAGTTCTACGCCGCCACCCGGTGGGCTGCACAAGGTTTCACGCTCGTCGACACGCTGCCGAGCGGCACGCAGATGGGCGACTTGTCGTCCCTGATCAACTGGCACTACCTCGACGTGCCCGATACTTTTGAGCGCCGCCGCAATCAGGCCGTCTACAGCCAGGCCATGAACCCTTCGTACTATCAGAACAACCGCAACGCGTATGTCGATCGTCCTGAGTATGTCTGGAGCGTGTTCGTCGATCAGATGAACGACAGCCAGATCACGATCGCCGGCGGCACGCCGACCGGCAACGGCGGTTCGACGCGCGACGTGAACCTCGGCAGCGTGATTGTAGGCGCCCCTTTGCCGGCCGCCCAGTCGTTCACGCTCAATAAGGCCGGTCTCGACGGCACCTACTTCGAAGTCACGCCCGGCGGCGCGGCCACGAGCAGCATCACCGGCCGCTACAATGCCTTTGCCAACAACACCACCGGCACCAAGTCGATCGATATCGGCCTCGCCGCGAGCACGGCCACGGCCGGTCTCAAGAGCGGCACGGTCGTCGTCGACAATCTCGACGTCACGAACGAGGGCGGCGCCGGCGTCGGCGCCAATGACGGCAACGACGCGTTCAACGTCAACTTGAGCGTGCTTGACCACGCCAATGCCAGCTTCGCCGGCCTCAGCGATCTCAACTCGTTGACGATCGATTTTGGTTCCGTACCGATCGGCAGCGGCCTGTTGCAGTCGTCGTTTGACGTGTTCAACCTGGTGGCGACGGCCGGATTCACGGCGCCGCTCGATTTGACCAGTTTCAGCGGCGCGGGGAGCACGAGCGCATTCACGACGACGCTCGCCGCCACGAACAACATCGCAGCCGGTGGGAGCCAACTGTTTGCCGCGATGTTTGACACTTCGAGCCCGGGCAGCTTCGCGGCGAGCTACACGCTCGCGGTATCCGACGACACGGCGCTCGCCGGCGCAGTCGGCGGGCAGCAATTGACCCTCAATTTGCTGGGCAATGTGGTTGCCGTGCCCGAGCCCGCTGCCGCGCTGCTGCTGACGATCGGCGCGCTCGCGCTTGGTCACCAGCGGCGCCGAACGGCAGCTTGCTGAGTTGGTCAGGGCAGGTTAGTCACTTCGCCGCCGTCCCGTGTGGCCAGGGCTTTGAGCAGGCCGGGGTCGACGTCCACGCTGATAAATTGCACGTGGCCGTCGGCAAAGCCGGCACTGGCCCCACCGGGACGCAACTTGAGAATGCCGGCCTTGGGGTCGTTCGGGTTGAAGGCGATGTCCTCGGGCTTCGTCCACTCGACGGCCCGGTCGGCGTCCGCCTCGACGACAATGACAGTGTTGCTCGTGCCGTCGGTGATTTGACGGATGTTCGTGCCCTGCGCCGAGCCATCCATCACGCAATGCGGCCCCACGAGCGCGAGATAGTCGGTTTTTCCAGGCGCGTTGACGTTCGGGTTGTCAAACACCGCGGGCATCTTCGCCACCAGTGCGCGATTGTGCTCACTGTCCCAAGGCTCATCCAGCTTGAACTGACTATAGAGCTCGCCCTCGCCCAAGAACGGCAACAGCTGCACCCGCCAGCTCAGGAGCGGCTTGCCGTCGGGACTGTAGCTGGCGTGAGCCGGGAACGACTTCCGCGTATCGTGGTAATTGTGCATAGCCAGGATTAATTGCTTCTCATTGTTGATCGACTGGTTTCGCCGCGCCGCCTCTCGCGCCGCCTGAACCGCAGGCAGCAACAAGGCGACGAGGATTCCCGTCACGGCGACGATGATCATTTGGTTTTGCGGCGAGGCAGTTGAGCTGTCGATCTTGAGCAGGATCAAGTCGTCGCCGTGCCGCTGATACGTGTAAGTCTCGACGTTCGACTTGCTCATTCGTTCCAAATACTTGCCGAGCGCTCGTTGGATCGGATCGTCGCTTTGCTGTAGCTTGGCTGCCTCCGTCGCCACGTTCTTCCGCTGCATGTCCTCCGCCAGGTGGTAGAGCGACTCGATCTTGTCGGCGCTCGCCGCGTCGTTGGCGTGAATCGCCAACAGCGTCGGGCTGGAATTTGTGACATTGAACGCCAGATCGATTGCCGCAATCAAATTGGGCAACTCCAGAAACGGCTTGGCTTCGGCCGGAAAATTTACCCCTTTCTGCGCCACCGCCACGCTCAGCCACGGCACGATCAGCGGCCGCAGCGACTCCACGTCGATCATTGCGTACAAGTCGTTGCCGCCCGCCAACTCGCCGACTCGCTTGAGCAGTGGGCTACTCGCCGCAGCGTCGATCGGCGCGAGCGTCTTGCGGAGTGCGATGTCGGTCATCGCCAGCAGCGTCTGGTCGTCCGGCATGTAGAGGCTCGGAAAGCGAGGATCGACGCTCTGCAAATACTGCTTGCCGGCAAAGTCGCTCGGCTTCGTGTGCGCGCGGAAATGTTCCTTCAAATCGCTCAGCTCAAACGGTTTGGCGAACTTGATCACCGCCCCATATTGCAGCCCCATGATCGACGGCGGTTCGAGGAACAGCACCACCTCGGCGACATCGGCCGGATCGATTCCCAGGTGCTCCAGTCCCGCTGCCGAAACCACCTCTACAGGCAGCATGGCCGTGCTGGGCGATGTAAGCAGTTGATGCGGCCGCAGCGAAATGAGTGCCGCCGCCTGGGGCGTGACATAGGTCAGATCGATCTTCCCCGCTGCCGGATCGGCCAGCAACGTTGTGTCGCCAGGCCCGCGTTCCATTTGTCGCGGCTCTGTGGCATCAACCACGATCTTCGCCGGGAGTTCCAGCGTGATCTCGGCGCCTTCCGCCTGGACCGGAGACTCCGCTTGCAAACGCGCGGCCGGGCCTGCTGCCATCAATGCCGCCGTCAGTACACACAACAACTGGCCGCGCAAACGACGTACAAATGTCCGCATCTTCATCGCGAATCTCCTGGCACTTCACTATCCAAAGATCATGCATCGCTTCGAGCGACATGCGGCCAACTTCGCCGCGCAAGACTAGCCTAGGCCTCGCGAAAACTGACGTCAAATGTCGCTCAATTTTCCGACAGAATGACACTGCGAACGAGGGCTCGCCGAACCGGCGGTGTCGTTGTGCGCCGCCGCCAAATCGAAAGCCGAGGACGTTCAAGATTCGCGCGGCGGGTGGGGAGATTGTGGCAAATAGCGCGAAGCGAACGCGATCAATTGCTCCAGGCTGCTCAGCCGCAGTTTCTCGCGCGATCGCTTGAGATAGGTGTGCACCGTACTGATGCTGACGTCAAACGCCTTCGAGATCTCGGCCGTCGAGTGCCCTTCGGCCAGCATCTCCAAACACTCGCGCTCGCGGACCGTCAGCAGCTTGACGTCATCCGGCATCTGCAGGCCGACGATGGCCACGCCCAGCTCGGGCAAATTCATCGGCCAGACCCACACATGGTAGCGCTCGCCCCGGTCGCTCGACGCTTCAAACTCCTGCGGCTCATTCAGAAAGAGCGTCCGCGCGATCTGGTCCTTGACGAGCTCGCGGTTCTCCAGCACCGCGTAGTCCCAAATTGGCACGCCCGGTTTGTATTCCGGGCTGGGATGATTGGTCCAAATCATCCTGCCGCGGGAATCGCACAGAGTCACAACTGGTATGACAGAAGTCCTAGCACGCATCGACATCCGCCCAATTTCGTGCGCCAGATAGTACCGCCAGCATACCAGCAACCGGGGCGGCCCTCGCAGCCGGTAGTGACGATTTGTCTTAAACTCGACAGCATCGCAAAGCGTGTCGGCGCGGATACGACAACCGTCGTCGAGGACGCCACTTTTCGGCGAAATCTGCCCTGAAACATGACGATTGCGGTCCAAAGTTGGTGTTGGATGCGATGGCATGAACACGCCAATCCCCCGATGATGAGCGGGAGCACACATGGGGGACTCCAATGCCGGCCGGGGACGGACCAACAATGTTGGGGCAGGCCGCCCCGGCCGGCGCGTTTAGCGCCTTCGCACACAGCTTTGCCACCGCTGCTATTTCTTACGCGATAAACGCGGGCGAAGATCGCAGTTTGTTGCCAGTTGTGAAGCTCGAACTTTGTTGTTGAGGGCGGTTGCCAACAACCAGGGACGGTGGCCGGAATTTTACCTTTCCGAGCTCGCAGGGAACGGCGGCCTTCAGCGGCCGGGCCTGCGACCACATCGCTCGCTGGCGGTGTGGTCGTGGCCGGTCTGACGCCAATTTAGCCTAAGGCGCAGAATTTCCGCGCTTGGCGTTGCGCCGCATCTCGCCGATACGGGTGAGTACGTCGGGAGTCATGGGCGCAGTCGTTGGATAACAGTGCCGCGCGGCGAACCCGATCAGACCTTCAACGCTGCGCAGCTTGAGCTTCTTCCGCGCCCGGCGAAAGTGGGTGTGCACGGTGCTCACGCTGACGTCCATCTCGCGGGCGATCTCCCGAGTATTGTTGCCTGCCGCGAGCAATTCGAGCGCCGTCCGCTCGCGGGCGCTCAACCGCTTGAGCTCGCTCGGCACCTGCACCGCCAACATGCAGACCGCCAGTTCCGGCGAATGGAGCGGCCAAACCCAACAGTGGTAGTGCTCGTCGACGTGAGACGAAGCGTCGAACTCTTGCGGCTCGCGGAGCATCACGGTCCGCGAGATCGCGTTCTTGCACGCCTCGCGGTCCTCGTCCGACGCATACTCCCAGATGAACGGACCCGGCTTGTAAACCGGATTGGGGCTAGTCGTCCACACCATCCGACCGGCAGAATCGCACAGCGTTACGGTGGTGACGAAGTGTGTCATACGCGTAATGACAAGCGGGCATCCAAATATCGAGTTCCGGAGGTGTGCGGCCGCGGCACATTCAAATATAGTCGAACCAGCTAGAAAAGCGAAACGGTGCTGGCCAGGGCGGACGGGGCAGGTCGCCCTGGCCGGCGTGTTTTGAGGGGCTGTGGCTGTTTCACGGCTTGGCCCCGTTCGAGTTCTGTTACTCGCAATTTGTGATGATGGACCCGACACTCTGAACGTCGACACGCTGATTCGCGACGTGAGTCCCTAATACCACGGAGCAATCGGAACCGGAGCCGAACTGCCTTGTTCGAATAGCGAGACGCACCGCTTCGGTTCGCACGGACTAACTCGCTGGACGAAGCAGTTGAATCAGCGCTCTCCGTGCGCTTCGCATTCCGAAGTGACGTCGGCCTCGCGGTGATCGTGGTTCGCAGCGTGACGCCAACGACGCGCAGCCGCACTTTCGAGAATCCGGGGTCGACTCTAGAATTGCGGTCTCGCCGTTTGCGATTTGCCGCCCGCAATCTTTGGTGTCGTTATTCCCACGATGCTCGACTCCTTTCTCACGCGCGTATTCACCAGCCACTGGCTCGTGCTGTTGATCTACGCAGTGGCATTGATGGCGGCCACAGAAATCGGTTTCCGCTTCGGGTTGCGGCTACACGTTGCGAAAGACGAGGGGCGTAAGTCGCCAATCGGCGGAATTCAGGCGGCAATCTTGGGGCTGCTCGCGCTGCTCTTGGGTTTCACTTTTGCATTGGCAGTGTCGCGTTACGAGACGCGCCGTACGCTGATTGTCGCCGAAGCCAACGCGATCGGCACGACGTATTTGCGCGCGTCGCTCTTGCCCGAATCTCACCGCACGCCAGTCAAGAAATTGTTGCGAGACTACCTGGCGGCACGGCTTGAGTATTTCGATGCCGGCGCGGACCAGTCGCGGGTCGAGGCGGCGTTGCAAACCGCAGCCAAGATCCAGCAGGAGCTATGGCGCCACGCCGAAGAGGCAGCCGCCGAGTCGCCAACGTCGATCGTGGCGACCTTCATCAATGCGCTCAATGAATTGATCGACCTCGACACGACCCGGCAAAACGCGCTGCGAACCCACGTGCCGGGGGCCGTGTGGCTGATCCTGCTGGCCGTGGCAACTTGCGGCTGCTACGTGAGCGGCTATTCTGCCGGTTCCAGCGGCGCGCGAAGCGCTTTTTCCAGCTACATGCTGCCGTTGTTGATCGCCATGGTCATTGCGCTGATCGTCGATCTGGACCACCCGCGCGGCGGCCTGATCAGCATCAAACAGCAGGCGCTGATTGATTTGCAGCATTCGATGAACGACCAGATGCCCTGATACCGCGCTTCAGGCCGCGGTCTTTATCGGTCGTGGATTCGGCCGGAGCGTCGCCGCCACAAGTTTAAGACTGCCGAGCTGACAAGAAGCGAGCAGAGTGCTTCCGGCTCCGGCACTGGCGAAACGCTCGCGGCGCCCGCCGATTGGCCGAAGTTCGATTTCCAAACATTGTAATCGGCGGCGTCGATCTGGCCGTTGCCGTTGCCATCCGCGGCCAGGCCCGCGCCGGTCTGGCCGAGCGTGTCGCGCCAGCGATTGTAGTCTGCGGCATCGACGCGACCGTCGCCGTTGTAGTCGCCGGCCAGCACCACGGAGAGGGCGACGGTTGTGGGCTGATAGTAGATTCTCCAGCTCCCGCCGGCGACCGCGGGCAGCGACATGCTGGAGAACGTACCGCTCACGCCGCCGGCGGCATTGATGATCTGGAACGAGTTGCCAATCGACGGCACGAAGCCGTTGATCAGCGAGACATCGAGCGCTCCGCCGATCGACACGTCGCCCGCCACATTGAGTCGATCGTACTGGCTACCCGGCGTCGTGCCTCCCAATTCAATTTCCAGGCTCGACACTCCATCGAGCGCGACGTCTCCCCCGAAATTGACGATCGCCGGACTTGCCCCCGGGGCCAGCGAGCCGAGAAAGACCACCGTGCCGGTGCCGGTGAAGCTGCCGGCGCCGCTGACGGGACCGAAGAAACGGACGGTCGAGCCGCTGGCGGTGCTCACCGCGTTGCTGTTGTTGACGCTGCCCAAGACGTCGAGCGCGCCGCCGACGCTCACCACGCCGGTGTTCGTGAGCCCTCCGGTTCGCAGCGTGCCATAGCCTTCGATGCGGCCGGGGTTGGCGAGCACCACGTTGTTGTTGTCGAGCGCCCCGCCGGTGAGCGCGATCGTGCCGGCGTTCGTGGCCAGCCCCTGCGTGTAGAACAGCTGACTGCCGGCGCTGACCTGGAGCTGGCCGCCGTCGGCATTGGTATTTCCCGCGCCAGCGAAAGAGAGAGTGCCCTCTTCGGCGCGAACGATGCCGTTGTTCATAACGGTGCCGGTGACACGTCCAGCGCCGCGGAACGTGCCGGCGTTGGTTAGCGAATTGAGATTCAGGCTGGCATTCGCGCCGGCCAGCACGATGGTGCCACTATTGCTGAAGTCATTTTGGAAGTTCATCGTAGCGCCGTCGTCAACGCGCAGTTCGCCGCCCGACGTGTTGTCTCCCATCAGGTTGGCCACCGACAGTGGCGTCGCGCCCGTGGCGCGAATCAGCCCCCCGTTGTTAGTAAGGGGTGCCGCGATTCGACCCCCCCCGCGAATTTCCCCGCCTGCGATATTGATGTATCGGCCAGTGCCGTCGAGCGTTCCACCGTCGAGCTCGATCAGCCCCCAGGTGTTGAATGTCGCGGCGCTGTTCCAAACCAGCGATCGCCCGGCGGGAACCTGAACGGAGCCGGCATTGCTGACATACACGTTCGAGGCCAGCGTCAGGTTGCCGCTGTCGACTTGGATCAAGCCCGTGTTTCCAATGTTCGTGCCGGTTGTCGAGATGGTGCCGAAGCCGGAAACGACGCCTGCATTGACGAACAGCGTGGAAGCTGCGGCGGCGAGCGTGCCACCGGCGAGTTCCAGCGTGCCGGTGTTGTTGAAGTGTTGCGTGCCGAAGGTGAGCGTGCGGCCGCCGCCGACGCGCAAGGTTCCGGAGTTGTTGAGAGCGGCAGTGACTGTCAGGTTGCTGTTGAGCGTGGCGTCGCCGCCGGCTTCGTTGGTGATGTTGCCGCTGTGCGTGCCGCCGTTGAGGATGAACGTGCCGCGGTTGATCAGCGACCCGGTGAACGTGCCGGCGTTCTGCGTGAGCGTGCGGCCGGCCGAGTTGACCAAGCCCGTTGCCGTGAGCGTCCCCGAGTTCTGTTGCAACGAAGTGCCGAGCGTCAGCGCCGTGCCGCTGAGCGTGAGGTTGCCGGCGCCGGCGAGGGTCAATTTGCTGCCGGCGGTTGATTCGCCGAGCGAGCCGGAGATCGCCAAATTCGCGATGCCGTTGGTCAGCGTCCGCGCGCCGTTGACGCTCACGGCCCCGGTGAAGGTGACGGCCGTCCCGGTGACGATGCCGAAATCGCCGTTGATTTCCACAGCGTTGGCGAGCGATCGCGCCCCGCCGGTGCCTTCAAAAGTACCTCCGTTGATCGTGAGCAGGCCGGTGCCGAGGCCCGCATTGATACCGACCGCGAGCACTCCGGAGTTGTGGGTGATGCCGCCCGAGAAGTTCGTATTACTTCCGGTCAGAACCAGCGCGCCCGCGCCGTTCTTGACGATCTTTCCGCTGCCGCTGATTGCATTTCCTAAGCTGACGGTGGCCGGTGAATCGATCGTTACCGTATTCGAGCCGAGCGCAATGGCGCCGGCGATCGTGAGTCCGCCCGCGCCGCCCCAGGTCTGGGATGCCCCCACTTGGACCGTGGGGCTGATGGCCTGACCCGTAGCGGCGTTGTTGTTCGTGATGCCGCCGCTTCGGAGCGTGAGTACCGAGCCATTGAGCGTGATGATGTTGAACGCACCGGAATTGTTGTCGAAGGTGATGCCGTTCAGATCGACACCGACGTTGAGCACGGGGTTGGGCCGCAGGACTCCGGCGAAGTTCGGCGTCGCGGTGCCGTTGTTGGCCGGCACGACGTTCGCGCTCCAATTGTTGGCTTCGGTCCAGTTGTCGTTCGCTCCGCCGCCGTCCCAAGTCTGAGCGCGCGCCACGAATGGAAAGAGCAGCACCAACACCGCAACGAGCATCATCCATGTACGCATCTCAAGAATCCTTCCACAGAGTTGTAGGCGAACCATGCCGACGGCGACCGGGCCGGCGCGAAGGCGGAGGTGGGGAAATGCGCCAGGCCAGCACGCTAACTATGCGCGGTTTCTCGCTTTGGGGTCAACGAGAATCGCAGGCCATGCCGAGTCGTTTCGAGGTGCTAGCACGCGAATCCTACCGGAAAATCGCCGGTCGACACCGCCCTACCCTTTGGCCGATTCCTTTGCCCAAGTGTCACGCAGCGTCACAGTGCGATTGAAGACCGGGCGGCCTGTTTGCGAGTCTTTCGGATCGGTGAAGAAGTAGCCGAGGCGCTCGAATTGGAAGTGGGTGCCTGGCCCGGCCTGGGCGAGTGCTGGCTCGATCTTGGCGTCGGGGATCACTTCCAGCGAGTTCGGGTTGATATTGTCGAGCCAGGTCTTTCCGTCGGACACATCGTCCGGGTTCTCGGTGTTGCAGAGATGATCGTAGAGCCGCACCCCCGTCGAGTGGGCGTGCAGCGCCGAGACCCAGTGGATTGTGCCCTTCACCTTGCGGCCGTCCGGCGCGTTGCCGCCGTGCGTCGCCGGATCGTATTTGCAGCGGAGCTCGACCACTTTGCCGGCTTTGTCCTTGACGATCCCTGTGCACGTGACGAAGTACGCATACCGCAACCGCACCTCACGTCCGACCGAGAGCCGGTAAAAATTCTTCGGCGCGTCTTCCATGAAGTCGTCCGCCTCGATCCACAACTCGCGCGAGAAGGGCACCATTCGCACGCCCATCTCAGGTTTCTGCGGATGATTGACCGCTTCCAGCTCTTCGGTCTGATCCTCGGGATAATCTTCGATGACTACCTTGAGCGGCCGCAGCACGGCCATCGCCCGCGGAGCCCGCTCGTTGAGGTCGGCGCGAATCGCGTCTTCGAGCCAGGCCATATCGATCGTGCTGTTGAATTTGGCCACGCCGATCCGCTCGCAGAACGCGCGCATCGCTTCCGGCGTGTAGCCGCGGCGACGCAGGCCGCGGATTGTCGGCATCCGCGGATCGTCCCAGCCGGCGACGTGCTTCTCCTGCACCAACTGCAGCAGCTTCCGCTTGCTCATCACGGTGTACGTGAGGTTGAGCCGCGCGAACTCGATTTGCTGCGGGTGATGGATACCAAGCGCCTCGCAGAACCAATCGTACAGCGGGCGGTGGTTCTCGAACTCGAGCGTGCAGATCGAGTGCGTGATGCCCTCGATCGAGTCGCTCTGCCCGTGGGTGTAGTCGTACGATGGATAGATGCACCATTTGTCGCCCGAGCGATGGTGCTCGGCGTGCTTGATGCGGTACATCACGGGGTCGCGGAGGTTGATGTTCGGCGAGGTCATGTCGATCTTGGCCCGCAGCGTCCGCGCCCCATCCGGAAACTCGCCCGCCTCCATCCGCTGGAATAGATCTAAATTTTCTTCAACCGAGCGATTGCGAAACGGGCTGTTCTTCCCCGGCTCGCTTAGCGTGCCGCGGTATTCGCGCATTTGCTCGGCCGTCAGGTCGCAGACGTACGCCTTGCCGTCGTTGATCAGTTGAATCGCCCAATCGTAGAGCTGCTGGAAATAGTCGGACGCGTAGAACAGCCGGTCTTCCCAGTTGCCACCCAGCCAGCGGACGTCGTCGATGATCGAGTCGACATACTCCTGCTCTTCCTTGGTCGGATTCGTGTCGTCGAACCGCAAGTTGAACTTGCCGTCGTATTCCTGGGCGAGACCAAAGTTGAGACAGATGCTCTTGGCGTGGCCGATGTGCAGGTAGCCGTTCGGCTCGGGCGGGAACCGCGTGTGGACGCGGCCTTCGTTCTTGCCGACCGCCAGATCGGCGTCGATGATCTGCTCGATGAAGTTCTTCGAGGGCTTCTCTGCCTCGGCGGAGTTATCGTCTTGCGGCGGTTTATTTGCGGCCATGTACCAGAGAATCCATTGGGAACTGCCTGCACCTTCCAAACGCGGCAATTTACCACAATTCACGACGCCGCCATACACCGCCTGGTTCGCGTCAAAGCCGGCTCAAATGCAGCAGCGAAACGATTCTAGAATGCCCGCGAACACCGGTGTTATAATTCGAACATGGAACCTTCGGTTCAAATTCCGCTGACTCCCGAGTTGACCGCCGCTGTCCATGCCGGCGGCGGGTTCGCGCAGGTCGAGGACCCCAACACCCATCGTGTGTACTATCTGATCGAGCAGGCCGCGCCACCAACGATTGCCGACGATTACGTCCGCGCAAAGATCGACGAGGCCTATGCGGAAGGCGCGTTTGAGCCGCTCGATATGGCGGCGATCAAGGCCGAATTTCAGCGGCGGCAATCGCTCAAGAATTTGGCTCGAGAGTAGACCATGACTCGCGTGACCCGATCTCGTCGCGCGGAGCAAGACTTGCTAGCGATTGCAGAATACATTTCGGCCGACAATCCGACCGCCGCCGCTCGTTGGCTGGATGAGATCGAACGTAACTTTACGTTACTTGCATCCTATGCCGGCATCGGTGAGGAAGTGAGTGAGATTCGTCCTGGCCTCCGGCGATTCTGCCATGGCCAATATCTAATCTATTTCGAACCGTTGGACGACGAGTTGCGAATCGTACGTGTTCTCCATGGCGCCCGGCGAATGGAAGATCTGTCTGAATTCTGATGGTCATCTTGAAGAATCGCCTCAGACTCCTTATTTCACCTCTCCCCACTCCGCGACAAAATCCTGTTTGCACTTCGGACAGCGGACTTTTTGACCCAAGATCTTTCCCGGCACGTCGCTGCCGAACTTGCAGCCGGGGCACCAGAGGCGGAACTTCACCTCGCGGCCTTCGAAAGGTTTCAGCCACTCCGCCGGCAGATCTGCAAACTCGACGTCGGCGTCTTCCAGCAGCATCAATTGCTCTTGATCCAGCTGCGCGATGTCGGCAATGCGGTTGGCCATTCGCCGTACAGCTTGCTCGAACAAGTTGCGCACAGCGCGGCCGTTGCCGAAATGTTTGTCGCGGCACCGATGCAGCTCCGTCACGCCGAGCATCAACTTGGCCCGCGCTGCTGCTGCGAGTTTGTAATGATTCTTCTTGCACAGGAACGCAAAAATCCGCGCCAGCTCTAGCGGCGAATAGTCATCGAAGTGGAGCACCCGGTTGAAGCGCGAGGACAGACCAGGATTGCTCTTGAGGAGATCGCTCATCTCCTCCGGGTAACCAGCCAGGATTACGACGATCCGGTTTCGGTCGTCCTCCGATCGTTTCAAAAGTGCCTGAACCGCCTCATCGCCATAGGGATCGGTCGCGTCCTCGACCGCCAGGCTGTAGGCCTCGTCGATAAACAGCACCCCGTCGAGCGCCTCGTCGATCTTGGCATTCGTCCGAGGTCCGGTCTGGCCGGCGAACTCGGCCACCAGCCCGCTGCGGTCCGTCTCGACCAGGTGCCCCTTCTTGAGAATCCCCATCGCCCCGAAGATCTTGCCCAGAATGCGGGCCACGCTGGTCTTGCCCGTGCCAGGATTGCCCGTGAACACCATGTGCAGGCTGATGTCCGTGTCGGGCAGCCCGGCCTCACCGCGCCGCTTCTGCAGCTTTAAGAAATTCGTGAGTGTCCGCACCTCGTGCTTCACGCGCTCCAGCCCAATCAGCGCGTCGAGTTCAGCCAGCGATTCCTCTAACGTCGCCGCAGGCGCCGCCGCGCTTGTTGCCTTCCTTCCCCCTTCAACCTTCCTCCCTCCCCCTTCCTTTTGTCCTACGGCATAAATGTCCCCCGCCTCGCTTTTGAGCGTCTCGATCGCTTGCTGGCCGGCCGCGTCGGTAGTCGCATGCTCGTTAGGCTGGTCGATCGGGATCGGCCGCAGGTGGCGGTGCAGTTCGTCCTGAATATTTTTCACGACCGCCGCTTCGCTGAATTGCAATTCGCCATCGGCCCGGGCCACCAGGTTCGCCAAACGCATCACGATCGTTTCCAACGCCCCGACATGCTCGCGCAGCGGTACGATCTGATCGAACGGCCGCACAATGCTGTACCAGGTCAGCTTCGACGCATCTTCGGCCAGCCGCCGCGCCGCGGTGCGCAGCTCCTCGCCCGTAAGCCGCTTGCCCCACAGGTGGTCGAGCAGCTCCTCGGCCAGGAACCGCTCGCGGCCGGACCACTTGCGGTCCGCCTCGACCACGCTGAAATACACCTTGAGCACCGCCCCGCGGTGCAGATCGTCCATCAGCGCGATGAACTCCTCAGCCGTGAGCGTCCGCTTGCCCTTCCCTTGCGGCAACAGATGCGGATGCTCACGCGCGCAGGCCGTGGCGCTGGAGATGTAGAGATCGCGACACTCCGCGAGCGTCCGCCGAAACAGCGAGTCACCTTCCGGAATCTGCGCTTCAGCCATGGCGGACTAAGTTTTCACCACAGAGGGCACGGAGGACACCGAGGAAGGCAAAAAGAGAACCGCTAGTGAGCGCCGATCGACGCTATTAGCTTCCCCCTGATGGTACTATTAGCGCAGATTAGCGTCCATCAGCGGTCGAAATTCCGCCGCTTTCTCCGTGTCCTCCGTGCTCTGGTAGTGAAAACTCCCGCCGCGGCTCAGCTTTCGTCGCCGCTCGACTTCGGCTTGCCGGAGAGCGCGTCTTTGTAGAATGCCTCCAGGTCGCGGCGCAGCTTTTCCATCGACGGCTCGAAGACATACATCATGTGTCCGCCTTCGTAGAGCTTGGTGGTCACGTTTCCGCGCCGCTCGGCCGGCAGCAGCATGTGGTTCACGCTGTACTCGACCGATTGCGGCGGCGTCGCCAGATCGTAGTACCCTTCGGCGATGAACAGCTTCAGGAACGGCACCTCGGCCATCGCCTGACGCAACGTGTCGGAGGCGTCCGGCGAGCGGGCGCCGAAGCGGTCGTACTTCCAGGGCTGCACCGCCTCGGTGAGAATCTCGTACACTCGGTCGTCCTCGAACTTCAACTGGTTCCGCAGATAATCGTTGATCGTCGCCGTGAACGGGCCGAAGATCGCCGCCTGGCTTGGATCGTATTCCGTGTTCTCGCCGACGTCGTCCGCATCGATGCCCGTATAGCGGCTGTCGTACCGCCCCACGGTACGGCTCTTCTTCCGCAAGAGCTCCTTTCCATAGCGCCACATCGGCACCCGCAATTTCGCCCCTTCCACATAATCCTTCGACAGGCCCGTAAACCGCGCGAGTTTCTCCGCCACGGCACTCCGCTCTGCATCGCTCAAGGCTTCGCCCTTCATGAGCGCGAGCGCGTACTCGTTATTGGCAAAGTCGACTGCCTGCTGGTACACGTCCTTGAGCGCGAGCGCCTGCAAGTCGCCGGGGAGCGCCTTGTGGTACCACGCCGTCGCCGTATAGCTGGGCAGAAACGTAATGTAGGGCAAGTCGCCCGCGCCGAATGCGATCGTGGAGAAATTGATCGCCGGCGAGATCATCACGATGCCGTTGAGCGCGATGTTGTACCGCTCGAGCAGGTAGCCCGAAAGTCCAGCCGCTCGCAGCCCGCCGTAACTCTCGCCGATCAAGAATTTCGGCGACCGCCAGCGGCCGTACTTGCTCAGGTATTCATGGATGAACTGGGCAACGCTCTCGATGTCCTGTTGATAGCCGTGGAACTGGCCTTTGTCCTCGCCATCGGCCGGCCGGCTGAAGCCCGTGCTCACCGGATCGATGAACACGAGGTCGGTGATATCCAACAGCGAATGCGGATTGTTCACCAGCTCATACGGCGGTGCGAGGCTCGAAGCATCATCGGGCAGCTTGATCCGTTTCGGCCCGAGCATTCCCAGGTGGAGCCACACGCTCGACGACCCCGGCCCGCCGTTGAACGCGAACGAAATCGGCCGCTGGCCCAGGTCCTCGACGCCGTTCTTTGTGTACGCAATGAAGAAGATGTGGGCCTTCGTCTTGCCCACGTCATTCTTCATCGCCAGCTTGCCGGCGGTGACGGTGTACTTGATCTCCTGGCCCTGAATCGTCGCCACGTGCTCGGTCGTCACGATCTTGTCGACGTCGTCCTTTTTGTCTGCGTCTTTTTTATCATCGCCTTTGGATTTGTCCTCTTTCTTTTCGTTGGCCGCCTTGGCGTCCGCGGCAAACGCCGGCGGTGCGAACGCAGGCAGCCCGCAGGCGACGCCAACCAACAAGACTAACAACCAGGCAGCTGGACGATGTTTCATCATGGAGGAAATTCTCAACGGCGAGGGGAGGATGGGGCGGGAAGCTGCGCGAACGACGGCACAACCGACTCGGCCAAAGGTCTGCCAAATAATAGGCCAAAAACCGCCTACTACCAAGGTACGCACGCCCCGAGTGCAACGTTCAGAACGCGGAAAACAGCGTAAAAATCGCTGGTCCGAAACAACCGAGTGGCCGTTCTCGCTCGAGCGGACCCCATTCGGCAAACGCCGAATCGACCGGGCCGTTGCTGCCGCCGATATTGAGTTCGGCTTCTTCGGCCGAAAAGATTGGTCCCCAAGTCTCCGCAGGCCCGTGCACTCGATCGCTCGACCCTGCGAACCACTCCAGCAAGGCCCCGTCGATGCCACGCGCCGCGCCCGCCACCCCAGGGACAATAGCCGGCGAGCTACGCCTCGCCGGTCCTACCGGTCCTGCCGCTGCGGCCCACAATTCACCGGCGAGACGTAGCTCGCCGGCTATTACCTGAACATCACTGCCGACTCGCCCCCCGTTGCTATGCGTCTCTACGGCTCGCAGTTCATCTCCAGCATCAATCGCCCCGCTCCCCTCGCCGAGCGAGTTTCCAAAGCTCGCCTTCCAGAACGCAAAATCATGCTCGTCGACAACGCCATCCGGAACGCCGATCACGCTGCCGCTCGCGTCGGCCCGCAGATCGACGGTCGAGCCCAGCGTGTCGCGCCAAACCGTGTAGTCGGCCGCATCCACCAATAAATTGTGACTGTAATCTCCCGGCAGCTCCGATCGCTCCGGACCGGGCACGTAACTGACGACATGCGGCGTGTACGTGCCGCCCAGATCGTGCTTGTTCGCGGTGTGGAATGGCAGCGCTGCCGTTTCACCTGTCGTCGGATTGCCGTAGCGCAGTCGCCACTTGCCATCGGCCGACTGGTAGGACGACGAAAAGCCCACCAGCGTCGGCGAGATCGCGAACGCATCCGAGTCTTCGGCCGGCGAATGAAATCCGCCCAGACCAAACGCATCCGCCCCGGTCGCCAGGTCGCGCACCCGGATATCATCGTCGCCGTTGCCGTTCGTGTCCCAAGACGTGTACAGGATACGGCCGTCGCCCCAATAGCTGGGATAGTAGTCCTGCCGATTCGCGTTGTCGACAACCACTGCCACCGCGCCGCCCGCCGCCGGGAGCGACCCGATATACGACGACGGCCCGACGCCGACCCAGCAGACAATCGTCTGACCGTCGGGCGAGAACTTTGGACCTGACTCCTCGGTGCTCGGCGTATTGGTGAGCCGCGTGAGCGCGATCGGCGTCTGCGCCGTGCCGTCGAGCTTCATCGACCACAAATCCGAGCTGCCGCCGCTGCGGCGCTTGAAAGCAATCGTGAGCGAGGTCGGGTCGAACGACGGATCCTCGTCGATCCAGTCGTTCCCCGCCGTCAGAAAGCCCGCCCCGACGAGCGCCTCGGTGAGATTCGTGACCGTGTCGGTGCGAAAGTCGTAAATGAAGACGTCCAGATTCGGCCAGGCCTTCGGCAGCTGGCGGTCGACGCCCATCAAGACAAGGTACCGCCCATTGCCCGAGAACTGCGGGTTCATCGCATAGCGGACCCGTGCGTTCACCGTGCCTTCGGCCCGCGTGTCGGCCGCGGCATCGGAGAAGTTCCACACGTGCAGCTCGCCGTCGACGCCGTAGTCAGTGTAGCTGTGATACGCGAGCCGTCCCGCCGCAACCGCTTCGAGCGAAGCCCCTGCCCCGCCCGCATCTCCCGCCCCGCCGTCGAGCAGCGTCCGCTCCTCGAGCGATTCAAATCGCAGCACCCGCCGCGGCGCCGCGCCAGATTGCAACCGGCGCACCCGCTTTCGCCAGCTTCGCCACGCAAAAGATCCCGCCATGCCATCCCCGCCTACGACCAGAAAACTGTTGGCTTCAGTATAGGGGATGACTCGGGACTCATCCAAAACAGCGTGGAAAAAGAGGCCCAGTTGCAACGAGGGGAAGCTCGCTTGAGCCCCAGCAGGGAATGCGCCGTTCCAATCTAGCCCATCAATTCGCGCTGCAGCTTCAGCACCGCGTCGACGAGCTCATCCGGCCCGTGGCGGAACACATCGCACACCGGCAGGCCCATTTCTTTGCGGACCCGCTCGCGTTCCCGCTCCGCGTCTTCCGGCGAGAGCAGCCGGCTGTTGAGGCCGATGCCGATCACTTTAGTCGGCGAAAGCGCGCCGGCTACCTTCTCATACAAATCGCGCAGCTCGGCGAGCGGCTTGAGCTTCACGCCCGGCATGCCCATCACGTGCGGACGATTCGCTTCGTAGCACAGGATGAGACCTTGCGGCTGCGCACCGTGCAACAGGCCCAGCGTCACCGGCGAATACCGCGGATGCGTGATGAACCCCTGCCCTTCGAGCACCAGGATCTCATGATGCTCATTGGCCAAGATTTGCTTCTCGACCGCCCCGTTGAGAAAGTCGCTGATCACGCGGTCGACCGGGCAGCCGTCCCCTTCGATGAGAATGCCCGTCTGACCGGTGGCGACGAACTTGCAATCCTTGCCGCGCTTCGAGAGCCCGCGGGCCACTTCGACCGACACCACCATCTTGCCGCAGCTGCAATCCTGACCCACGGTGTGAATCCGCAGGCAACCCGGCCGGAAGCCTTCGCCCTTGGCCACATCTCGTTCGTCATTCTTCCGCACGTCGACGAGCTTCACGCCATGCTTCGCCGCGGCGGCCACGAATTCCGGATCGTCGCACAAGAACTCGTGCAATCCGGAAACGACGTCGCACCCCCGGCTCATCGCCTCCAACAGCACCGGCCGCCACGCCGGCGGAATCTTCCCGCCGCTCGGCGCGATGCCGATCACGAGCGTGTTCGCACCCGGTGCGTCTTCGAGCTTCGCCACCACCGGAATCGCTCCGCCGATTCCCAACAGTTCCTGGCTCGTCTTGCCCGCCTGCGTCGAGTCCAAGAGCGCCACCACTTCGTCGTGTCCATAGCGGATCACGCAGGCGGCGGTTTTGGCCGTCACCGGCTCGGTGCGGCCTTCGGTCAAAATCACGAGACGACGTTGCGGAGCGTTGGTCATGGCGGAATAAGATCGGTGGCAAAAATTGGCTGAAAAAACCCATCCGCCATCCTACGCCACGCACTGGCGCCGCGGAAGTGAATCATGTGTCGCTTCGCGCAGAGCACCTATCAGTTTTTCGCAGCCCGCTCAGAGCCCGGCTGCCGCGGACACGCTGCCAGACGAACAATCCGGCGGCAAATGGTGAGAGAGGAATCGTCGACAAAGTCGATTGACGATTGGAAAGAACGTCCGCAAATCGACGAGGTCCTGAAAATTGATGCCGGACGATTTGAAGCCCGGCGACTTGCGGCCGGCGATGCCAGATGGCCAGTGAATTCATTCGAGACAGTCACGGCGACGATTTCGCGGCGGATCGCAGAACCTCTGCCAGCGCCCCGTATACGGCGGTCCAGGACTCTTTCAGCTCAGGAGTAAACTCAGCTCCGATCAAGCGATCGAGCGACCAAAGCAGGGCCTCCCCCATCGTGTCGTACATCTCGTCGGTCACCCCGTATTCGATGTGCTTGCGACCGAGTTCTTCCAGCGCCGGCGCCGTCAGCTCGAACTTCCTCAGTCCCGCGACCACGACGTCCAGCATGTGGGCGAGCTTGCGGTGTTGCTCGGCTGGATCGACGCGAAACAGGCGTTGGTACTCGGGGGCCAATTCGAAGAGGCGTTGATACAGCAGCTCGGCAACCTCTTCATTGCGAGTGATGATCCCGGCCCAGGAGCTCTGTACAGCGCGAATTTGTTGGGGAGTCATCGGCAGGAATCAACGTCTGGAATTCATTCGACTCGTGGCATGGAATCGCTCTGATTCACATTCGCCTGGTCCAAGCGAGCCAACGACGCCGCCAAGTTTAAGTGCCACGACGCAACTCGGCTATACGAGTCATTCGTGCCAAACGTCATAAGCGTCACATGCCGCAGCGTTCGCCGACTTGATAGAGTCATCCGGCCCGCGCTTCGGTTCTCCGAAGCGTTTTTTTTCATAAAGCGGTCGCTGCGAACGACATGCGGAAAACCCACGCTCCAACGTGCTCTTCGGCTACAGCCACTTCTGGCGCGGCGACAAAATCCTCGCACCCAAAGACGCCGACCTCTTCTACACGCAGTGGGAAATGAATTTCTAGCGTGGGTGGCACGTCCCTGAGGCTCCGCCGAGAGGCGTGGATGTCGGTGTTGTCTCAAAGCCACGCCCGTCGCTGGAGGCTACAGTCGTGCCACCCGGCCACGGACTACAGGGTGGCTGGTGGTCGAGCGACAGCGAGCCCCCAGCGAAGTAGGCTATCGCGTCACTTTCGTATCCGGCACAAACACCCGATCCGTCTCCGCCGCCCCGACCTTGAGTAACTCGCTGACCAGGTGGAAAGGCACCTCGGGAAAATTCCTTGCCCGGATCACGCCGTTGCCGTCGACGACAACAAACGTCGGCCGGCGGCGAATATTCCACTGCGTCGCGATCGGGCCGCCGTTTTCTTCGTTGACGAATCGCAGCGGCGCGAGCGCGCTCTTGTCGCCGTCGTCGGTCGCTCCAGGTAACTTCGTGCGGACCACCAAAACGTCCAGCGGCTTGCCGGCCTGTTGCTTCGCCCAGTCCGCCATGATCCGCTCCAGATGCTCGTCAAAATAATAGTCGAACATCAGCACGGTCACCTTGCCCAGATACTGTGTCGCGAATTCACGCTCACCTTCTTTTTCCGTCGCGATGTCCGGCGCCGGCATGCCGACCTGCAACTGCTTCAGATCAAATAGCAGTCCTTCCGCGAGCTCGCCATAACTCGGCTTCCCGTCTGCCTGATCGACGGCTCCCGACTGTCGCCAAAACATGCCCTGTCCGTTGAACGTCCGCTCTGGCTCACGCAGGTCGGCATATCCCTTTTCTAGATTTTCGGCGAACTGAATCGCTTTTTCACGCGACGCCGCAGAATCAAACCCCTTCAGTTTGTCGGTCGCCATCCGCAGCGCGATCAGTCTTCCCTCATCCCGCGGCTGTTTGGCTTCCGCTTCCTCGATCATCAGCGGGACTACCTCAACTTGGTCGGCGATGTCGGCGTGGTAACAGGCCAGCTGATAGATTGCCGCCGCTTGCACCGTCCGCTCAGGATTCACTTCGACCGCCCGTTCCAAGAGTTCGAGGCCCGACGGCAATTGCGGCCCTCCCGAGAAACTCTGGAACGTCACGTCCAGGTCCGGATGCGTGATATAATGCTCGGCCAAGCGACGACACAGCTCGCGCCGTGCCTCGGGCAGCTTGGGCATCAAGTCGCCCACGCTCGCCGCCATTTGATTCAGCTTCACCAGCGCCGCCAGGCCGGCGAGCTTGCCGCGATACTTCTCTTCCAACGCCAGATAGTCGTCGGCCAGCAGCACCCGCGGGTCCCGGGTTAGCTGCAATTTGCTTCGCTTTGCGAGATCATTGGTTTGCGCGAGCGCATCCTGCAGTTCCTGCTGCCGCAAGTTGTAGCGACGCTCCAATTTTTTCAGCTCCAGCGTGGCCGCGTCGTCCTGCTGTGGCCTGGCCGACCGCATCTCCTCAACATCGTCTTCCGCCTTCAGCACCCAATCGATGCCGTTCACGTCGGCGGTCAGGTCTCCAAGCACGATGAACTGCAAGCTCTTCTGTTTTGCCTGCACGTGATCGGCCGGGTTCCCAAAGTGCCAGACCCGCTTCGAGTCGTAAGCGCCGATCACGTTGATGCTGATCCCCTCGATCGGTTTCGGCAACGTGACGGTGTAATTCCCCACGGCGTCCGTCCGCGTGTCATCCATCCAGATTCCCCCGCCGAAGCCGGGCGGCATGAACGAAGCTTGCACCTGGCAATTGGCCACCGGTTTGCCATCCGGCCAACGGACCGTGCCACGAACCGTCAATGTCGACCCGGTGCGAAAATCCACTTGTGCATCCTGATGACCAGACACGGCAACGCGCACCGGCGACACGATCGGCAGCGGTCCGTCCGCCACTACAAAGCGATCCCTAATCCGGTCGTCGGTCTCTTCGGACTTCGAGAGGTAAACCCGGTAGATGCCGTCGATCGGCGGCAGTTGGTAGCGACCGCCGGCATCAGTCTTCACAGCCAGATGCACAGAGAAACCCATGTTTTGCAGCGTGCCGCCGTCGACGCTCTCCGCGACCACAACCACTCCGTTGATGGGTGAGCCGTCTTCACGCGTCACCGAGCCGCTCACGCGACCGCCTGGCTGCAGTCGTATATCGGAAAGCTCGTCGCCCTTCTTCGGCACGGGCACGCGCTGCGGGGCCCAATCGCGCGACACGACCCACAATTCGACCGGCACTTTTTCGTCGGTGGGGAGTGCGATCGAAAACCGGCCGTCCTCATCGGTTTTGCGCGGATCCCAACCCCAGGCGCGGCCGCCGCTGTTGAGCCCGTAATCGGCCGCGGCCTTTACCACCGCGCCCGGCACCGGCTCGCTATTGTGATCGACCACCCTGCCCCGAACGGTGCGACCGGGCAGCAGTTTCAGATCCATCCAATGTTCGTCGACCTTCGTATCGCTTCGCGTGTACCAGTTCCAGGTCTTCGACTCGGTGTAACCGTCGGCCGTCGCGCTCAACTTCAGGCAAAACGGCCGGTGCTTCATCTCGGGAAGTTCGGCCGTGTCGAAGCGATAGGTGCCGTCCTTGCCCGTCGTGAGTTCCCGCGACCACAGGGTTTCATCCCAACGTCCCATCTTGTATTCGTGAATCTTTTCCAGGTCGAGCCGCACCTTCGCCCCGGCAATCGGCCGGCCCACCTCATCATTGACTACGCCCCACAGCTCTTTCGGCCACTTCACCGCCGGTGGTTCGCTGCCGTTCGGCGCAGGCGCAGCATCGGCTGATTCCTTTGCCGTCTCCGCCTCCGCGGCGATCGATTCGAATTGAATCGATGCGAGGCCCGTTAGCGCGACAAGCCCCGCGGCGATGATCGTCGCGGCAACCTTTGTCCGCCCGTCAAGGGCCGTGACAATGCTGCGGCCCTCATCGAGCAGACGCTCCACGCGCCGGCTGAATTCCCGCCGCGAGCCGTCGAACATGCCGATCGTCGCCGGCAGCGGTCGGGCACAAGCCGCCTGCCGCGCGAGCTCCACCAACATCGAAGCATACGATTCGCCGCGCGCCGCACTGCCGGTCGCCAGGTCGTCGCAAATTTGTTCTCGTACTTCCGAAATTGCCGCGCTCACACGTTGTACCAGCGGATTCCACCAATAGACCACCAGCGCCAACCGCTGCAGCAGACCGACGTACGCGTCACGCCGCACGATGTGACCGATTTCGTGCCGTAACAGGCCCTGCAACTGCTCAACCGTCAGCTGCGATGCGACCTCCATTGGCACGACGATGCACGGCCGCACCAGGCCGAGCGTCAGCGGCGCCGCAACGGCTGGCGATTCGTAAACCGCCGGCGCTCGCGCCAACCCCATCGCGCTGCCGATGCCTTGTGACAATTCGACAATATGTTCGCTGGTCGAAATCCGACAGCTCGTCCAGAGCGCACGCAACCGCAACAGTCCGAGAATCAGCCGCAAAAAGTTCCACAAAATTCCCGCGGCCCACAGCAAAATCAGCCAGCGACCCACGTCGGACCAGGTCCATGTCCAAGCGCGACTTGGCAGGAAAGTGGAAGTGTTGGTTGCAGCGGGCAAAATCTCCGCAACCGCGATCGGCTCCGCTGCAGCATTCGATTTCACATTGATCGGCATTGCAACCGGCTCTGCAGCCGCATCAAGCACGCTACTCGCAGGCAGCAGCGGCTGATCCACGGACATGAGCGTGGAGGGCGGCAACGTGGACACGCTGTCGTGCGAGGAAAGTTCCAAGAAACCCACGCCGCTCGCGGCCAGCACAACGAGCAGCACCGGGCCTGCCACCACCGCCGCGAGCGCGCTGGCCAGAACCGCGTGCCTCAAGGGCAGCGATGCCCGACGAATGCCCTGCGCGATGGCCAAACCCGCTCCCGCCACCAGCAGCGACGCGACGGCCACGCTGGCCAAAAAGAGCAACGTCGAATTCGACAACACCGGCGCCAAAGGATTCATTTCCGCGTCCCCTTGTTCTGTTGGTCGCGCGCCCGAGCGTCCAGCATCGCCCGCAGCTGCTCCACTTCATCCGCCGAAATCTTCTTCGAGCCCAAGAGACTCATCACCAGCTCGCTCGCCGACCCGCTGAAGAAAGCGTCTACGAAATCCGCCGCCACATTGCCGGCCGCCACCTCGCGCGACACCGTCGGCGTATAACGAAACACGCCCTCGACCTTCTTCCGCGCGAGCCAGCCGCGCTTCTCGAGCCGATCGACCAGATTCAGAATCGTGGTCCGCCCCACCTCGCGCCGCGCGGCGATCGCCTCCCAAATCTCCGCGACGCTGGCCCCATCGGCCGCGTCCCATGCCGCCTCCAAAATCTCAAACTGCACAGGCGTCAAACCCGCCTCCGGCACCCGACCCATCGCACGCACTCCTTCGACGTAAACCGATCAAGACTCACGCAGAGTGCCGCCACTCCGATGAAGACGACACCTGTCGTCAAGCAATCTACCGCGCGACGACGAGTGTCGTCAAGAGTTTTTTTCTACGGCCGCACGCTCACGAATCCGAACTGCCGGAAATCGTCGTCCAATGCAAACGCCTCCGTAACGCCCAGCCGCTTCATCACGGCATAGCTGACGCAGTCGGTAAAGCTCCATCGCTTGTCGTCGAAAGAGACGAAGATATTCCAAGCAGCGGCAACATCATCCGGAGTTACCCAATGAAGCTGACAATACCTACCCGACCAAAACCGCTTGCCGGCTTGGACGGCAACGTCACGTTGGCTGCGAGCCACCAGAAGTGTCAGCAATTCGTCGACAACGTAATCCGTCGTGACGAATTTCGAAGAGGCGTTGAGAAACAAAGATCGAGCCAGCAAATGATCGGCATCTTCAGCGACAAGCGCGGCGTACCACACGCCTGTATCCACGAAGATCATTGCTGCAGCTCATCGTAGAGCAGCTTGTCGTGATCGCGAACCGACCAGCCATCGTTGTTTTCGTGCTGTGGCAGCTTATCCAGCTCCGCCCAGAGTTCTTGAAACGCGGCCCGCTGGTCCGCGAGTGCCACGTCATTCGACGAAGCGTGCTCCACCGCCTCCACCGTGACCTTAATGCGCGACTGATCCGGCAGCACGACCGGTTCCAGTGGCCTGATCACCCCGTTGTCATAGATGGCGTCGAATTGGTAGGTCATACGAGAATTCTACCATTCCGCCGCGGGGCGACCAAATCAAGCAGATTTTCGCGAAATCGATTGGCAGGCGTCACACGGGACTACCAATACCAACCCTCGCCATCCGCCGCTTCGCGCTGCGGCCGCACCGACGCCACATCGCTCGCCACTTCCGTGCGATCGGCCACTTGCCACGGGAAGATTTGTACGCCGCCCGAGACGCTGATCAGCCAGTTGCGACCTTTCTTGACGAGGCTCGCCTGCGAAGCGACCGCCTTCGGCGCCGGGTATTCTTCGAGCGCAACGCCCACGGTGAGCTGCGGCATTTCGAGGCCTGCGAACTGAGTGAGATTCTCTTTCGCCAGCAGTGCCGACACCACTGACAGATCCATCGCGTTCCGCAGCTGGCCGAAGGTGGAGTCCTCGCGGGCGAGCTCGGCGAATTTCCCGGTGAAGTTATTGGCCCACTTCTCGGCCACTTCGTCGCCCTGGCCCGTATGCTGGCGGCCGCCGCCGGCGGTCATCATGTCCTGCTCGGTGAGGCACTTCACGCCCGTGCCGCGCAGCTCCCAGGCCAAGCCGTCGGCGTCGCGGCGGATCGGTTCGTAATTCGGCGCCAGCCACCAACGCGGCATCATGTTCTGCAAGCCGGCGGTGCGAGCGCTGAACATGTCCAAGAAGCTTGGCATGCCGTCGACCGGGGCGCGTTCAAAACCCATGCCCAAACGCTTCATCTTGAAGTCGGCCGCTACCAGCGTGCGAGCGAAATGGCTCGTGTCGGGGACGCCCGTCACGCTGATCTTTTGCAGGCCGAGGGCCTGTTCCTGCTGATGGGCCACCGCCTGTGGATTGCTGCCGGCCCGCATCGAACCCGCCATCTGCTGCAGTCGCTGCATGCCTTCGGGCGTCGGGTCGATCGAGCAGCTGATGCCGCTCATGTTGGCTTGCTCCGCCGCCCGCAGCGCCACCATCAAGTCGTCAAGCAGCAGCACCGGCTGACCGCTTGACGCACCGACCACGTTGCCGAGCGCATCGACCCGCCACCCTTCGGCCGGTCCGGCGAGCACAATGTCATTTTGTTCCGGATACACGAGCACATATTTCACGCGGGTGAGCCCCGCCATGAACCGCACCGCGTCCGGAATCGGCTGCCCCGATTGCTGTGCCTTCGCTGCTTCCGCTTCCAGTCGCTTCAGCGAAACAAAGCGGAGTTCCGCTGGTTTCTGCAAGTCCGCGGGCACGTCCTGCAAACCGGCCTGCCAGGCCTGCCGTAGTTCCTTCAGTTCCGAGACTTGCGGGTTCGAGAGCACGCCGTCGACGTCGACCTTCACGCCGCCGACCGCACCGCCGCGGAAGAACTGAGCCCAACCCACCTGAGCCAACGACCCAACTGCAATCACCGCCAGCGCGGTCACGACGAACGAACGACGAACGTTGATCATATGTACGTTGATCATGTGTATTGCTGCCATGTTATTCTCTGCCTCCGAGACGGTGGGCGCGCAAATGCAGCGTCCACGATCGGCCGGTGTGCCTTTACCGGTCGTTTAGCCTTTTCAAATACCGATCCTTCCTACCCTCACAATAATTGCTAACCCGTTTGGTTTCAACGATTTTCGTGCGGAGATGCATGGAGTGTTGGGCCCAAAGCGGCGGGATTTTTGCCTTTACTCCGTGCTCCCTGCTCCTTGCTCCGTGCTTCTGTCGCCCTAACTCCTGCCCGCCAGAGCGGTTCTGCACCTTCCGGCTTGAATCCAGGCCCCCAGCGGTAATAACTTGTAAGTAGGGAGACTTTTGGCAGATCCGCACACGAGCAGTCCGGCAGGGCGCCGGGAGCATCGAGCGCTGGCCCCGTCGAGGGACGCCGCCGCTCCGTGCTCCTTGTTCCCTGCTCCCTGCTCTTTTCCTTCGATGACGGCCTATCTAGTTATTCGCGAAGGTTCCAAGTGGACCGACGTGTTCCGGCTCGTTGACGGCGAGTCGATCACGGTCGGCCGCGCGCCGACCAATGCCATCGTCTGCAAAGACGAGCGCTGCAGCCGGAACCACGCCGAGGTCTTCCAGTCGCAGGGCCGCTGGACGCTGCGCGACCTCGACAGCCGCAACGGCACGCTCGTCGACGGGAAGCGGATCCACGCCGACTACTCTCTGCAGCCGGGCGACGTCGTCCGCATCGGCAACTCACAGCTGGCGTTCGTCCACGACCTCTCGCAGGCATTCCCCGATTCGCACACGCTGCTCCGTGGCGCGCAGCCCGTCGGTAACGGCGCGCTCAATACCGGCACTGTCGAGGAGATCGACGCCGAGAGTGTGCTCGAAGCCTACGAGCCCACCACGATCACTCATCGCCGCGAGCAAAGCCGGCTCCTCACCGAGCGGCCGGACGAAAGCGAAGATGACATCCAGCTCCCCAAGGTGGGCCGCGCGGCAGCCAATCTCTGCCGACTCGCCTTTGAGCTCGCCAAGGCCGGCGACGTCGTCTCGCTGGCCCATGTCACGCTCGACGGCCTGTTCGAAGGCACGCAAGTCGACGCCGGCGCGGTGCTGCTCCGCTCCCGCGCCCCGGCCAGCAAGCAATCGCCGGATGGACTCGAAGTCGTGTCCTCGCGCAGCGATTCACCCCACCGTTACCACCGCGTCTCGCAATTTCTAGCCTCAACGGTCATGCGCGACGGCCAGGCGGTGCTCGCCCGCAACGTGATGGACGACAGCCAGCTCGGCAGCCGCGACTCCAAGGGCGACATCCTTGCCACGAGCGTCATCTGCGCGCCCATCCGCAGCGAAGGCAAGGTCCTCGGCGTGGTCCATCTCTATTCGACCGACGCCGGCAAGTCGATGGATCCGGACGATCTGGAGTTCACGCTCGCGGTGGCCGACACCGTGGCAGTGGCTATCGACAACCTCGCCCGTCAGCAGGAACTTGCGGAAAACCTCAACCAGATCCGCGACGAAAACGTCCAGCTCCGCGAACGCCTTGGCGTGCAGAGCGAAATCATCGGTTCCAGCGACCTGATGCGGCAAGTGGAACAGGAAATCGCCCGCGCCGCACCGAGCCGCGCCACAGTTTTGATCCGCGGCGAAAGCGGCGTCGGCAAGGAGCTCGTGGCCCGCGCGGTGCACTATTCCAGCCCGCGCCGCAAAGGCCCGTTCGTCTGCCTCAACTGCGCCGCCCTCTCCGAAACGCTGCTGGAAAGCGAGCTCTTCGGCCACGAGAAGGGCGCGTTCACCGGCGCGACCGAACGCAAGATCGGCAAATTTGAGCAGTCCGACAAAGGCACGCTCATGCTCGACGAAATCGGCGAGATGAACGAACGCCTGCAGGCCAAGTTCCTCCGCGTGCTGGAAGGCCATCCCTTCGAGCGCGTCGGCGGCCACGAAGCGATCAAGTGCGACGTCCGCGTGATCGCCGCCACCAATCGCGACCTCGAAAAGGACGTCGCCGAAGGCAAATTCCGCCGCGACCTCTACTTCCGCCTGCACGTGCTCGAGATCATCGTCCCCGCGCTCCGCAAGCGACCGGAAGACATCCCCGTCCTCGCCGAATATTTCCTCCGCCGCTTCGTCGCCGAAACCGGCAACAAGGTGAAGGGCTTCTCGCCCCGCGCGATGGAAGAGCTCCTCCGCTATCGCTGGCCGGGCAATGTCCGCGAAATGAAGAACGTCATCGAGCGGGCGGTTGTCCTCACCCGCGGCGAATACATCGACGCCGACGACCTCGTCCTCTCCACGCTCAAGACCTCGGGCGACACCGAAACGGGGCTGAGCGACGCCCGCGGCCTCCCGCCTCAGCCCACCTCGCTCGCCGACGTCGAGCGCGACCACATTCTGGCGACTCTCAACCTCACCGGCTGGAACAAAAGCCGTACCGCCACGATCCTCGGGATCGAGCGCTCTACGCTCGACCGCAAAATTCGCCGCTATGAGCTGGGTGACCGCGGCACTGGCGACGAATAATTGCCGCTGGCCTTAAAGTTTTCGGCCAGTCGCCGCAGCTGTCGCCTCAGTATTCGATCCGGCTGATCAGCTTGCCAGCAATTTCGTGTGCTTCGCCGACCTTTCGCGTCCGCACTTTCTCCAGCACGACCGGCGATAGCGCAGCATGGGCCAGCGAAAAATCCACGGCCAGAAACGGCGTCGTCAGCAGACTGTTGTGCAGGATCGCCAGCCCGCCCGCGCTGACGTTCACCGCAATTGCCGCGCTCGGAACATCCACAATCCGTAGGTCCTGAGAGAGCGGAATCAGCGTGACCGCGGCGAGCACCGGATGCCGTCGGTGGCGCCGTGATTCCGGGCGATCGCCGGTCGGCTGCGTCAGGCATTGTCGCAATCGGACTACGTCCTGGGCCGAGACCCCGACCGGCGCCGCCGCCGGCCGCTGTACCGCATCGCCGATCACGTCGAAATAGAAGGCCGCTCGAGTTCCCGCGGTGAAGCACCGCCCCTCGCGCAGCTGCGGGCTGGCCAGAAACACCGCATCGCACCGCCGGCAACGCCAAGGACTCGCCGGCCACTCAGCCGTCGGCCGTCGCAGCGCCAAGCGCGATTGGCAGCGACCGCAGCGATCGATATTCCATTCGTCGCCGCTCGTCGATTTGTCGACGAGTTGCTGCTCTTTGGCTTTCTCGTTCATCAGCCCGGACGCGGGAGGGGGGATTCATGCTTGTCTGGCGGAAGTAAGAAACTCTAGCTCGACTATGACAAATCGCCGCCGCTGCAGCCCGCTATTTTCGCTTCGTTCAGTTGTGACGGTTCCAACGGCGATGCAGCACGCGGGCCGCACGATTTCTTCACATCTTTTCGCAACTCGTAGCCATTCGCCGCTCGCCACTTGTCTGGCAACCCATATTTCCACAACGCACTCTCCCGTGCGGCGCTTGCGACCGCCGCGTCACCAAATTTCCTCCCGTACGGAGCGACCTCAATGTCCGCCGCAACTGCCGAAGCGCCCGCCACCCAAATGCCCGTCAACGCGACGTTGCTCCAAGCCGCACTCTCCGGCGTGCAAGGCGCCTTCACGATGTGCGGCCTCACGGCTCGCTGCGTCGGCGCGTCGGCCGTCCCTGTTCGCGACGGCGGCACCGTCACGGGCCTGATCGGCGTTCACGGCAAGGTTTCCGGCTTCGTGACCCTGAACATGACCGAGCGGATTGCCGTCCGGGCCGTCGGTGGATTGCTCCAGGAAGACTTCACCGAGCTCAACGCTCAGGTCGTCGACGCCACCGGCGAAATCACCAACATCGTGGTCGGCGGCATCAAGTCCGCGCTGGCCAACACCAAATGGGCCTTCCTCCAGATCACGGTGCCCAGCGTGATCGTCGGCCAGGGCTATTCGATCGCCTACGCCCGTGGCCTCGAGTTCATCAACGTGATCTTCGAAACCGAAGACAAAGACGCGCTGCTCCTCGAAGACCGCCTGATCCAAGTCAGCATGTCGCTGCTCACGCTGTAGCCTCACATCGCACACCCATTTGGCGGCGGAACTTGTTCCGCGCTAATTCGGTTGAACGACCATGCACGCCAAAAACCTCATTGAAACCGTCGTTGTTGTTGCCATCGCGTTCGCAGCGCCTTTCGCCATCGCCGCCGAACCCACCGTCGCCTCAACCGCTCCACCAAAGACGGTCACCATCGACGGCCAAACCCTCGACCTAGCCTGGCAAGGCGGCACCGAAGACGCCCCGATCTACGAGTACATCCCCCAGGGCGAAACGCTCGAACACTGGACCCACCTGGCCTCGATCCGCGAGTACCACTCGATCGACGACGCCAAGTCACTCGCAGAAGGCACCGTCCAGGCCGTCAAACAGGATTACCCCGGCGCGCCGACGCAACTCGTCGAGAACCCGAACAATGGCGACGTGATGATCGACTTCCTCGTCGGTCCGCCCGATGGCAGCTTCGTCGAGTACAACATCTTCCAGTACAGCAAACGCCCCGCCGGCGGCACCGTCGCCCAGCAATACGCCCTGCGTGCCTACGGCGACACGTCCGAGTTCCTCAAGAACCTCGAATCCACCCGCGGCCGCCTGCTCAACGAAATGGCCGACCACGGCCTCGAATCAAAATAACGCGGACCCAACCCGCGAAGTTCCTCTCCCTCGCGCCCTCTCACCGCTTGCGGTTTAGCTCAACCCCACGCGCCGCCCCACCTTCTCGCGCGACCACCTCAAACCAATCCGCTATCCGCAATCCCAAATCCGCAATCCCCCTCACTCCTCCTCCGCCTCCAAATGAAACCGGTGCATCAGGCGATGCACCACCGGCGCGAGGATCAATCCCGTGGCGATGATCACCGCCAGCCCGCTATAGAGCGCGTAGCACCCCGCAAAGATCTTCCCGCCTTGCGTCTCCAGCACGCTCACCGGTCCCATCCCGGAGAGGATCATCGCCGCATTCACAAACGCGTCGACCCATGACATCCCTTCGAAATACCGATACCCCCACATCCCGCCGTAGAGCGACACCGCAATCAACAGCGCTGAAGCCCCGCAGCTCGCCACAACCCGCTTGGCAAACGCAAACCGGCTCAACAGCGGCTCACGCCGCCTCTCAAGACTCAAATCCACGAGTCGCTGCGCCACACATCACCTCCCATCAACAACACCGGGCACTCACCCTCGTTTCCGCTCACCCGCCCCTTCCTCCGCTTGCAGTTGAGCTAATTCTCAACGCCACCTCCACCACTGGCCACAACATTTCCATTGCCCACCACCTCCCACAAGTTTATGCTGCCTGTCGCGCAACCAACCAGACCGAACCGCATCAACCCCACCTGCCCGGAGACCCAACCATGCTCCTCCTCGCCGACATCGTCGAACCCAAAGTCATCGTCCAAACCGGAGTCAGCCTCGGCAGCGTGCTCGCGGTCGTCACGTCCTGGCAGCGCAACCGCTCCATTCTCTGGGCCATCCTCGCCGGCATCTTCTCCTGGTTCTACGTGATCTACTTCGCCCTCACCCGGCAACCCGGCGAATGAAAATGAGCCCGTCAACTTCGGGACACGCAAAGTGATATTCCGTTGTGGCCGCTCGGTCGTCGCCAAAGCCAAGACGGCGGGAATAATCGCAGACCCCCGTGACGATTCCAGTTCGAACCGTGTCCTCCAAACGTATACGTCACTGCTCGTTTCCGGCCGTACGTCTGTCCATAATTGACGTCGGGAACCGCAAGCGACATTTGCGCGAGTCGAACCAATGACGGCTATCTTCCGGCTTCAACAATTCAAAATCGTCGGCATTTTCCTCCTCCTCACCATAGTTTCTTGGACGTGGTGGGCGGCCTCCGCTCGTGCGGAACTCGCGCAAAGTCTTCGACTCAGTGCCTTTGACACCTTTCACGCTGATGGCACCCAGACGTTTTCCATACGGGCTAACGCACTGCCGTTCGCGTCATTCGCAAAGTCATTAACGTCACCCACCGGACAGGAGTTTCCGTTTGTTCTATCTCCCGTCCAGAGTTCGGCGGACCTTGGAGCATTTGCCTCGCTGCAAGAGATGATGGATGCCCTGGCGGGTGATTGGACGTATCGGGTCGCGGATCCTGCAAATCCCAGCCTGATCGAAAGTTATCGGTTCACCATTGCGCGCCTCACTTCGTCTGCCTTGACTCTCGAACGACCCACAATTCTTCGACCCGAGAATGGCTCGATCGTGAGCGGTCCCATTGCTTTCGAATGGTCTCCTCCCAGCGAGAACTATGGCTTCAGCGCGGGCGGAGTCCTTGTTGACTACGGTCTGGTGCGACCGGGACTTCTCCGGATTACTCCCCGCTTCGACTCTCGATTCCCGCGGGTTGGTACGATCTCCTTTTCGACCTCCGCCACCCAGGCCGTTACCGGTTTCGTTTCCGATCCGGTTGGCCCAGACAATCCGAAGTTCGATCCTCAAGTCATGCTCACTTTCACCCGGTCAAACAGTGTCAAAGTCACCGCCCTGCCTGTGCCTGAACCAACGCCATTTCTGCTACTTCTCACGTCCGCGGTCATGCTGAACGCCGTACCCCGCGGGCGTACCTCTTGACCCTGACAAGCGGTCAAATTCCAACGGCCGACCATCCTCAAGCAAGTGGCCGAAAATAGTTGTTGATTTCGCCCCGCCATTTCGCTACGGTCGATAGTGTTCAAATAATCACTTACCGTCGCCGCTCAGGGCTTACCGTTCACCTCTTTCCCGTCCACTCCTCCGCAACCCACGCCGCTTGCGGTTTAGCTCCACTTGCGCGCCCAACTCCTCCACTCAGGCCCCCCACTTCGCTCGGGAACCAATCCATGTCTCGCCATCCCCAACCACCTCCCGACTTCGCCGACCCCGACTCCGCCGCAGGCCTCGAACTCCTCTGTGCTGGAAACCACCCCGCCACGCCCGTCGATTGGCTCTGGCCCGGCCGCATCGCCTTTGGCAAAGTCACCCTGCTCGCCGGCGATCCCGGCCTCGGCAAATCGCTCCTCGCCCTCGACCTCGCCGCCCGCCTCACCCGCGCCCTCCCCTGGCCCGACGCCAATCCGCAATCCGCAATCCAAAATCCGCAATCGCCCACTCCCGGCTCCGTGCTCATATTGTCCGCCGCCGACACCCTCTCCGACACCATCCGTCCCCGCCTCGACGCCGCCGGCGCCGACCCGAATCGCGTCTTCCAAATCACTTCGATCACCGACCTCCGCACCGACTTCGCCCAACTCCGCGCCGCCGTCGACCGCGTTCCCGATTGCCGGCTGATCGTCGTCGATCCGGTGAACGCCTTCGTCGGCCCCGGCGATTCCCACTTCCACACCGTCGTCCGCCGCGTCCTCACGCCGCTCATCCGCCTGGCCCAAGAGAAACACATCGCCATCCTCGCGGTCACGCAGTTTCGCAAGAACGACGGCGCCGCCATCCACCGCGCCGCCGGCAGCACCGGCTTCGTCTCCACCGCCCGCTCTCTCTGGACCGTCACCCAGGACCAGCGCGACCCGACGCGCAACTTGCTGCTGCCGCTGAAACAAAACCTCACCGCCGCCGCTCGCGGCTTAGCGTACCGCATCACGCAACTTCCCACCGCCCTCGCTCCCCGCATCACCTGGGAACCGGAAGTCCCCACCCCGACCCCCGAGGCTGCCTTTGCCCGCCCCAAGCAACCCACGCCGCCGCCGCCCGAGCGCCTCGCCGCCCGCGAGTTCCTCCTCTCCGCCCTCGCCGACGGCCCCCGCCCCGCGAGCGACGTCATCCGCCAAGGCGAACGCCGCGGTTTCCTCGTCCGCACCCTCCAACGCGCCTTCCACGAGCTCGCCGGCAACACCGAAAAACGCGGCCTCATGCACGGCTGGTGGTGGGCCCTCAACGCACCATCCGCTTCCGCCAACGCCTCTTCCGCTTCTCCGCCCCCACCCAACGCTTGCGGTTTAGCTCAACCAACCCCGCCCCCACCCATCACCCCGCCCCCACCAAACGACAATCCGAAATCCGAAATCCCCAATCCGCAATCCCCCATCACCCCGCCCCCACCCCAAAATTCGCCCGACATCTTCGAAGACGTCACCTACGAGTCCGACGTGGCGCGGTATCAGGAACTCGCTCAAACGATTCCCACCATTCTCGGCTCGCCGACCTACACCGCGGCCGACATGCAACAGGACGTCGCCTTGCGCGAAGAACAAGCAAATTCGCGCACCGAATTCTCCCCCACCACCCCACCGCCGCCAAACCATTTACAATCAAACCCTGTTCCTGTTCCACCATCATTTAGCGGCGGAACTTGTTCCGCGACTTCCAGCGCCACGAAACTAGCCCGCCACCCATGCCACGTCCCCGCCCACTTTCCCTCGCCAGCCTCCTCACTATCCTCCTTGGCCCCTGCCTCGCCGGCGCCGCGCCGAAAGAAGGGCCGCCGCCGCTCTTCCCGCGCGCTCTCGCTCCCGGCGACACCATCATGTTCGTCGCACCCGCCAAATATCTCGACCAGCCCCGCAACCAACTCGCCAGGCTCCGTCTCCAACGAATGGGCTTCAAAGTCGTCTTCCCGCAAAACCTCTTCCGCAAACATGGCTACCTCGCCGGCACCGACGCCGAGCGGGCCGCCGAAATCAATGCCGCCTTCGCCGATCCCGCTGTCGACGCCGTCTTTCCCGGCACCGGCGGCTACGGCACCACGCGAATCATCGACGATCTGGACTACGACATCGTCCGCCACAACCCCAAGATCTTCATCGGTTTCTCCGACATCACCGGCCTGCACATCGCCATCAACCAGCAAACCGGCCTCGTCACATTCCATTCGCCCGTCCCCGAGTACGGCCTCGGCAACTCCGACAACTTCAAACCCTGGCCCGGCCACTGGTTCTGGCGCGCCCTGTTGGCGAAAGAGTACGGCAGCGCGATTGGCTACAAGATCCTCGCCATGCCCACCAACGAAGAGCGCGCCGCCGATCCCGACCTCTATCACAAGGTCCCCAGCGCCGAGACCCTCGTCGGCGGAACCGCCCGCGGCCGACTCATCGGCGGCAACCTCTCCGTGCTCCACGCCATGATGGGCTCGCCCTATGAAATTGAAACCGACGGCAAGATCCTGTTCCTGGAAGACGTCGGCGAAGATCCCTATCGAATCGACCGCATGCTCTCGACTCTCAAGCTCGCCGGCAAATTTGATCACGTGAACGGAGTGATTCTCGGCCACTTCACGCGCCGCCGCGGAGAACAAAAATGGTCCGACGACTGGAGCATGGACGACGTGCTAGACGAATACTTCGCGGGCCTCGGCGTTCCTGTGCTGAAGGACTTCCCCGTCGGCCACGTGTCCTACAACACGACGCTCCCGGTCGGCGCGGAAGTCGAGCTCGATGCCACAAAGGGCACGCTTCAAGTCCTGGAAAATCCGGTGGAGCTGCCAGCCCGCAGCAAAGAAAAGAAATAGCCACGAAAAGTCACCAGAAGGCACAAAAACTCGATGGAGTTCCACCCCATCTTCTTTGTGACTTTTCGTGCCTTTTCGTGGCGATTGATTTGGCGGCTGTTGTTGAGCGCCTAGCTTTCGTCGCTCGCCCGCAACCAGGGCACAATCGTCGGCTCGTATTCGCAGATTTCTTCCTTCTTGAAGTACAGCGCAATCTCGCGCTTGGCCGCATCCGGCCCGTCCGACGCATGGACCAGGTTCATCTGCCGGCTGGAGCTATAATCGCCGCGAATTGTCCCCGCCGCCGCCTTGAGCCCGCTGGTGGCCCCGAGCATGTCACGCACGACGCGGATTACTTCGAGGCCTTCGACGATGGCCGCCACGATCGGACCGCCGGTGATGAACAGTTCGAGCGCCGGATAGAACGGCTTCGCCACGTGTTCGGCATAATGCTGCTTCGCCAGGGCCGGCGTCACCCGCATCATCTTGAGCGCCACGATGTTCAGGCCCTTCTCCTCGAACCGCGAAATCACCTCGCCCATCAATCGCCGCTGCACGCAATCTGGCTTCAGCAGTATCAATGTCCGTTCCATGCTTCAATTTTCCCCGTCTGCAATTTAGCGGCGGAGCTTGCTCCGCGCTCTGGTTTCTCTGAAAATAACCCCCAAATTTCGAGCCAACATTCTAAGGCCCCTTCACCACCTGCTCAACCCGAACGAACTTCCAATCAACCATGCCCATCCTCGGCGCCCACGAATCCATCGCCGGCGGCTACTACAAAGCCGTCGAAATCGCCCACCGCGTCGGCTGCAACTGCGTCCAAATCTTCACGAAAAACAACAATCAGTGGCGGGCCAAAGAGCTCACCGATGACGACGTCCATCAGTTCCGCAGCAAGCTTGCCGAGCTCAAGATCACCCACCCGATCGCCCACGATTCGTATCTCATCAACCTCGCCACTCCCGATAAAGAACTTTGGAAGAAATCGGTCGACGCGTTCGTGGTCGAGCTGTTGCGCGCCGACCGGCTCGGCATTCCGTACGTCGTCACGCACCCCGGCGCCTTCACCTCGTCGAGCGAAGCCGCTGGCATCAAGGCCGTCTCCCGCGCGCTCAACGAAGTTCACAAACAAACCCGCGGCATCCAATCGAAGTGCCTTCTTGAAAACACGGCCGGTCAGGGCTCCTGCCTCGGCCATCGCTTCGAGCAGCTGGCCGCGATCTGGGAAGGCGTCAAAGATCCCGAGCGTGTCGGCGGCGTCTGTATCGACACCTGCCACACCTTCGCCGCGGGTTACGCGCTCGGCACCGAGAAAGAATACAAAGAGACGATGCGCGAGCTCGACAAAACCGTCGGCCTCAAACAGGTCCGCGCCTTCCACCTCAACGACAGTGCCAAACCCTTCGGTTCCCGCGTCGACCGTCATGCCGGAATCGGTCGCGGCCACATGGGCAAGGAACCCTTCCGCTTCCTCGTCAACGATCCGCGCTTCCAGAAGATCCCGATGTATCTCGAAACGCCCAAGGGCGAAGAAAAGGGCAAGGACCTCGACACGATCAACCTGCAGGTCCTCCGCCGCCTCGTCGAGAAATAGCGCTAGCCGAGATGGTTCGCTACATTGTCCAATCTTCGACTTGCAGTCCAGGAACGCGCTGGAAGTCTACAAGATTTCGGCTCAGCACAGTCCATTGTCGAGAGATGGCAATTGCCGCGATTCGCAAATCCATCGTCCCCACGCGAACCCCGGCCGAACGAAGCGCGTCAAACTCGCGAGCCGCGGGCGTGTCGAATGGCACTACGGCCATTCGTGCGAAATCGACGAGAATCTGCTGAAACATTGCATAGGCGCGAACAACCGATTCGATACTGCGAGCGCGCTGCAAATAAGCATTCCAACCAGATACCTGCTCGTGAAAGCTTACGATCGGGACGAAAAACTCCGCCGGCTGATGCTTACCGATGCGCCCGAGCAGACGCGAAAACTCCGGCTCTGTCTGCCGCTGGATGATTCCCAGATGGTCGGTGTCGAGCAGATACACGATCAGCGTTCCGTGCCATTGGAAACGTCGATCGGTTCATTCCCACGCGCTTCTCGGCCCAGCCTCAGCACCTCGTCAAATTCCGCCTCATCGCGAAATGAACCGGCGACTCTTCCGATCCAGTTTGAATTGCACATCTCTGAGAGTGAATCCAAATGCTCGGAGAGTTGTCTACGCAATTCGGTCAACTCGTTTTCCAGCAAGCTCAGTCGATCGTCTACGGTCGCCATAATTGCCGAGCCTCCAATGAATTGCCCAAATCATTATACCACTTTTAGACTTAGGAGCGGCCTCGCCAGAATTTTAGAGCCGAGCGTCTGGAATCTCCCGTCCATGCGGGTCTTGCTGCGGATTGTCGACCGCCTTCTGCAGTTCATCCCGGAGCGGCTCACTGAGATAGTGTTCCACGCGGTCGGCCGGCGCGTGGACGTGATCAAGCGGCAACCCAAGGTGCTTTACGAGATACGCTTCCCACAAGCGGTGCCCGCGCACCAGCCGCTTGGCACGCTCGCGTCCGTCGTCGGTCAATTGCAATCCATCGGCCGAGAGCGTCAATCGCCCGCGTCGTCGCAACATGCCGAGGGCCCACCACGCCTGCCAGCCGCCGCCCACCGCGGCCACGGCGGTGCTCGCGGAGAGTGGCGCGCCGCCCAGTTCTTCATCACGATAGACCATGCTCAACAGGTCCTCGCGCAAAATTCGGATCGACGTCTGCAGGTTTCGCACGAGTGTGCTGACAATTCCGTATTTTGGCGCGAACAGCACCGCAATCGCGTACATTCCGCCGGCAAACACGGACATGGCACCGGCCGGAGACACATCCCATTCGTGTGCGAGCCAGTAGCCGCCCACCGCCGCCGCAACTGCGAAGACGCAAGCGAGCAGCACCATCCGGCTCAGTCGATCGCACAGCAGCTGCGCGGTGGCCGGCGGCACGATCAGCATCGCCACCACCAGGATCGATCCCACGGCCTGAAACGCTGCGACGCTCGTCATCGCCACCAGAGCCATCAGCACGTAGTGCAACAGCGTCGCCGAGTAGCCCATCGACGTCGCCATTCCGGTGTCGAACGAGCTGAGCTTGAATTCCTTCCAGAACAAGAGCACCATCACCAGATTGAGCACGACGATCGGCAGCACCGACTCGAGTTGCCGCGGCACTTCCCAGTCTCCAAACAACCCTGTACTTATAGAAACTGTATCGAGCGCGACGCTCGTCAGCGAGCCTTCATAAACGCAGGCCACATCGAAGTGCATTCCGCTGATGTAGCGTTTGAGCAGCACGACGCCGAGCGCGAAGAGCGACGTGAACACCGCACCCATTGCCGCGTCCGTCGGCACGCGGCCGAATTGGTGGAGCGTCTGTGTGAGGAAAGTCGTCAGCAGCCCCACCAATGCCGCACCGATGAACAGCGGCACGATGTTCATGCTTCCCGAGAAAACGAAGGCGATCACGATGCCCGGCAATACGGCATGCGCGATCGCGTCGCCCATGAGGCTCATCCGTCGCAGCACCAGGTAACAGCCGACCAGAGCGCAGGCGACGTTGGTGAGCGCGCCGACGAGCATGATCCGCTGCCCGGAAGTCGACCGGAACGGTTCCAGCCAGTCAAATTGTGCCAGGAGTTCCCACATCAGTTTTTCGGTGCAACACTCTCTGCGATCACACTGTCGGCCGAAATTACGTGCGGCGAGCGCGGCAGCTTGCCGGCCGCCGCCAGCTTCCGTTCGAGCTCGTCGATCAATTGCGGCGGCAGCATGTGCTCGACGTCGTCGGCATCGCGATCGACGTGGTCGGACGCAATGCCAGCGCTCGAGACGAGAAATAGTTCCCACAATCGGTGCGTGCGCGTCACCTCGGCCGCCGCTGCCAGGCCGGAAGGGGTGAGCTGCACGCTGTGGTCGACGCGCTTTACCAACCCGCCGGCCTCTGCGCGGCTCAACCACCAATCGAGTAGCCGGCGATTCCAGACGCGGTGGGCGATGAGTTGCGATTCTGAGATTCTCGGCAACTTCGGCAGCTCCGGCTCGCTCAATTCATATAGTGCCCGCAGCAGATGCTCGCGCGAGATGCGCAGTCGCAACCGCAGCTCGGCCCAGGCTCGTGCGACAACTCCGGTCCGCGGCGCGAACAGCAGCGACGTCAGAAAGAACGCCGCCGCCACCAGCACGATCAGCGGTCCGGGTGGAATTGCCTTGCGGCTCGAACCGAACTCGGCGACGTTCGCGCCGAACCATTGGCCGGGCAGCGGTGAGGCCAGAAACGTGCCAATCGCTCCCGCTGCAGCGCCGGCCAGCGCGGCGAGGACCAGCGTTCTGCCAAGATGGTTCGTCCAAAAGCGCGCTCCCGCACCCGGCAAGATGATCATCGCCGCCATCAGGATCACGCCGACGATCGGCAGTCCCACGACCGTCACTACCGCCAGTGTCCCCATCATCACAAGATCCAGCGCCAGCGTCGGCCAACCCTGCGCCGTGGCAAAATCGACGTCGAACGACAGCAGTTGGAATTCCTTGTATAGCGCAATCACGATCACGAGCGCGAAGAGCGCCGTCGCCGTGAGCAATTGGATGTCGCTCATCCGCATGCCGGCCGTTTCGCCGAACAGGAACTTGTCGAGACCGGCCTGGTTGCCGCTCGTGTTCCGCTGGACGATGGACAGCAACACGATCCCGGCTCCGAAAAACACGCTCAGCGCGATGCCGATCGCTGCATCTTCCTTGGTGCGTGTCCAGCGCGTGATTACGGTCACCGCGCCTACTGCGAGCAGTCCCGAGGCCAGCGCGCCCAGCGACAATCCGATCAAGTTGCGATTCTGCATAATCACAAACGCGATGCAGATTCCGGGTAGCGCCGCGTGTGAAAGCATGTCGCCCACCAGCGCCCGCCGCCGCAGCACGGCAAACGTGCCGATCGCGCCGGCCGTCGCTCCCAAAAGGGCGGTGCCGAGCATCACGTTGAACGTGATCGACTGTCCAAACATGGCGTCTATCCGATCAAAGCAGTCTGCCCGATCACCGGATGGGCTCGCGTTGGCGGACGGCTTCTGCCGCTTCATCGAGGATGGTGAGCCGGCCGCCGTAGGTTTCCTGAAGATTGGCGGTAGTAAAAGTGGTGTCCGTCGGGCCGCAGGCCACGAGCCGCATGTTGAGCAGGATCACGTAATCGAAGTAGCTGCGGACCGTCTGCAGATCGTGATGCACGACGAATACCGTCTTGCGTTCCGAACGCAGCTGCTGCAAGAGAGCGATGATCGCCGCTTCGGTCGCCGCGTCGACGCCGGCGAACGGCTCGTCCATGAAGTAGACTTTGGCATCTTGCGCGAGCGCGCGGGCCAGAAACACGCGCTGCTGCTGACCGCCGGAGAGCTGGCGAATCTGCCGCTTGGCGAACTTAGAAAGGCCGACTTGTTCGAGACATTGCGCGGCGATGGCTCGTTCCGCCCGACCCGGCCGGCGACACCAACCCAGCCGGCCGTACGTGCCCATCAGCACGACGTCTTCCACGGTGACCGGAAAGTCCCAATCGACGCTTTCACGCTGCGGTACGTAGCCGATGAGCGCCCGCTGCTCGGTGTAAGGCTTGCCATAAATCTCGACCTTGCCGCTGGCCAGAGGCAACAGCCCAAGCACCGCCTTGATAAGCGTCGTCTTGCCGGCGCCGTTGGGTCCGACGATGCCGACAAGTTTTCCTTCGGGAACGACCAGGTCGACGTCCCAGAGCACCGGCTTGCGGTGATAGGCCACGGTCATGTCGTGGATTTCGAGAGCGGGCGCTGTGGCAGCGGCGGCGGCCGTCGATTGAATATTCGCTGCTCTGGTGGGAGTAGTGTGCATGCGGAAACGTCACTTCAGCGCCTTGACAATGGTCTCCACGTTGGCGCGAATCATGCCAATGTACGTCGCGTCCGGCGTGCCGGCGGCGCCCAGGGCATCGGCGTACAACTGGCCGCCGATTTGCACATCGTGTCCCTTCTTGCGGCACGGTTCGATCAAGGCTTCGACGATTCGGGGGGCAACGGCCGACTCGACAAACACAGCCTTGACCTTGCGGTCGACGATGAAATTGATCACTTCGTCCATGCGGCCAATCGAGACCTCTTCTTCGGTCGTCACGCCGCCCAGCGGCATCGATTCAATATCATAAGTGATGCAAAAATAACCGAATGCGTCGTGGGCGGTGACCAATACCCGCTGCGGTTTGGGAATTTCGGCAAGTTTGGCGCGGCATTCGGTATCCAGATCCGCGAGCTGCTTCTCGTACGCAGCGCTATTGGCGGCGTAGTCGTCGCGATGCGCCGGATCGAGCTCGCTGAGTTTCGTCGCCACGTAGCGGACGCAATCGGACCAAATCTTGGGGTCATGCCAGACGTGAGGATCGTAGTAACCTTCGAACTCCGGCGGCTTCCGCAAACGCGAGTCCTTGGCGGCAACGAGCCCGTCGGTCACCGCAAATGTGGGGCGGCGGGCGGAAAGTTTCTCGAAGACGTCCGTCATGCGACCTTCGAGGTGCACGCCGTTGTAGAAGATGGCGTCGGCGCTGGAGAGCTTTTCGATGTCCGAAGGCGACTCGCGATACAGATGCGGGTCGACACCCGGTCCCATCAAGGCGGTCACTTCGACGTGCTCACCGCCAATGTTGCGGAGCATGTCGGCCACTTGTCCCGTCGTACAAACGATCTTGATCGGATACTGGCCAGAGAATGTCTTGCTGGCAGCTGGCGGAGTCGAGGCAGGCTCGCCGTCGGCGTGAGGCTCGCTGCCGCAGCCGGCAAGCGATGCAGTCAGCAGTGCAAGAAGCGGCCAGACAGTCGAAAGGCGTCCGCGTAACATGTTAGTTGCTCGTGGTTTACAAGCTGTGGAGAGTCTAACCGAGGCGTGGAGAATCGAATACCCCAGTCCGCCCGGTCGGACTTTTTGATTAATCAAAATTATCGGTTGGAGCGGCCGGAAAATCAAGGGCCGGCGGGGCGGAATTGCTGGGCGGCGCGGCTGGCACCGACGGTGAGTGAGGCTCCGGCGGGCATCGCCACGGGCGATGAAAGACCGCTTGGCGACTTGGGGCAGGCCGTCGCTGTTCGGCCAATTGTTGGATTGGCGCGACTCTATCGGTTCCGACGGCCAGCTTTGTCGCGGTCACAGCATGGGTAACGTCGCCAAAAATTTGACCCTCTTCGGCGCGAGCGGTACATTCATAGCGAGGGACGATCTTCGATCGGGCGGCGACCAGAATTCGCGCGGTTGGTCCTTGTATGAGCGTCAGTTACTTCAAACGATTTCGCATGGAGATCGACCTGCGGTGCCGGACGTTCGGCGACATCGCACTGCCGCGCGGTTATCGCCTGTTGCCCTGGAATCCGGACCAGATTTGCGAGCACGCGGAAGCGAAATACTTCAGCTTCCGACACGAGATCGACGCCGACATCTTCACCTGCCTGGGCGAATCGGAAGGTTGCATTCGGTTGATGACCGAGATCAGCGACCGCGAAGACTTTCTGCCGGAGGCGACCTGGTTGGCGGTGTACGTCGGCGATGGACGGCAAAGAATTGAGTACTGTGGCACGATCCAAGGCATTCGCGCATCGAGCCGGCTGGGAGGGATTCAGAATGTCGGTATCACGCCAGGGCATCGTCGGCGCGGCGTCGGGTCAGCCTTGATCGAGGCGGCGCTCGCTGGCTTCCAGCAAGTGGGGCTGTCGCGGGCCTATCTCGAAGTTACCTGCCAGAACGAGCAGGCGGTGCGACTCTATCGCCGGCTGGGCTTTCAGCGGACGAAAACGCTCTACAAGGCGGTGGAATTCGCCTACTCTTGACGCCCTGCTGTGGGCCTTCGAATCGGACCCTCACCGTACCACCAATTCGAGCCCAGTGCGGTTTTGGCAGTGCGGTTCGGCAATGTGGTCCATATACTGGTGCCGCAAGATGAAGTTGGGGCTTTCCCGGCGCCGGTCTGAAATCTGGCATGTATCTGATCGAATTTACAGAGGAAGCTTTCGGCGATCTGGGACAATTGCGAAAATTCGATCAGGTTCGCGTGGTTGAGACGATCGAATCCCAACTGTCGCACGAGCCGACGACGCAAACCAGGAACCGCAAGCGACTGAGGCTCAACCGGCTTGCCGAATGGGCATTGCGCATAGACAATTTTCGCGTGTTCTATGATGTGCACTTGGATCGGCAAATTGTGAGAGTCATTGCGGTCGGCGAAAAGGTTGGCAATGAGCTGTGGATCCGCGGTGGGAAGTATGAACTATGAAGACAATTGACCTGGCTGCCAATCCGTTGGAAGTGAACCGACTACTGGACGAAGCCCGAAGCGAAGACTTGTTGGTTCGGTTGGCCGACGGCAGCGAGTTCCTGCTGATTGCCGTCGACGAGTTCGACCAGGAGATTGCCAGGTCGCGCAACAATCCGCGACTGATGGCGTTGCTCGAAGCGCGGGCGACAAGTCAAAACGCAATCGGGCTGGATGAGGTCAAGCAACGTCTCAATCTCTAGGTCTGACCTCGGCCGTTTTCTTTGTTCGAAACCGCGAATTAATTCTCGACCCATTCAAAAAACTCAGTGTCAGCAGAAATATTCTCTTATCAGTTGGCCAATGGCATGGTGCTCGTCGGGGAACCGACGAAGTCGCTTGAATCGGCGGCGTTCACGTTCTTGTTGCCGGGCGGCTGTTCCTACGATCCGGCAGGGCGACTCGGGCTCGCGTCGTTCACCTGCGAAATGCTGCTCCGCGGTGCGGGCGACCGCGATGCGCGGGCCTGGATTTCGGAGCTCGAGAATCTCGGCGTCGAGCGAGGCGAGTCGGTCGGCACAACGCAAGCGTCGTTTGGCGGCGCGACGCTGCGCGACAATCTGGCGGCCGGGCTGGAGTTGTTCGCCGATTTGTTGCGGCGGCCGATGCTGCCCAAGGATCAGCTTGAACAGGCGCGGAGCGTGTGCCAACAGGAGCTGCGCGGCGTCGACGATGATCCAAGTCACAAATTGATGATCGAGCTGCGGCGACGGCGGTATCCTGACCCCTGGGGCCGGTCGAGCCACGGCGAAGAGGACGATCTACGGGCGATCAAATACGACGACGTGCGCGGGTTCCATGCGAAGCATTACCGGCCAAACGGCACGATCCTCGCGGTGGCCGGCAACTTCGATTGGCCGAAGTTAATCGGCCACGTCGAGAAACTGTTTGGCGACTGGAAAAAGGGGGATGACACGGCGCCCGCACCCCAAAATGGGCATGTACCGGCGAATCACATTCCGTTCGAGTCGAGCCAGTCGCACGTGGGGATCGCGTATCCGACGATTCCGTACAAACATCCAGATTATTTTCAGGCCTGGGCTGCCGTCGGCGTGTTGTCGAGCGGATCGAGCTCGCGGTTATTCACCGAGGTGCGGGAGAAGCGCGGCTTGTGCTACACGGTGAACGCATCGCTTCACACGCAGCGGGACCGGGCTGCGGTGTTCTGCTACGCGGGAACGACCGCCGAGCGGGCGCAGGAGACGCTGGATGTGACGCTGGGCGAATTGCATCGATTGCCAGAGGGAATTGAAGCGAACGAGCTCGCGCGGCTCAAGGCGCGGATCAAGAGCTCGCTCATTATGCAGCAGGAGTCCTCCTCGTCGCGGAGCGGGGCTTTGGCACGAGAGTGGTACCACTTGGGCCGGGCGCGGACGCTAGATGAAATCGGCACACTGATCGACAAGCTCTCGCGGGAGAGCATCAACGATTTCCTACGGGCCAACCCGCCGCAAGATTTGCTCGTCGTGACGCTGGGACCGGAACCGTTGGAGGTGAAGGGTGGAATTTCGTAGTCATACGCTGCCGAACGGTCTGGAAATTCTGGCCGAAGTGAACGACGACGCCCATTCGGAGAGCGTCGGCTTCTTCGTGAAGACCGGCTCGCGCGATGAGACGGATGATGTGGCGGGCGTGAGCCATTTCCTTGAGCACATGTGCTTCAAGGGCACTCCGCGGCGGAGCGCCGACGACGTGAACCGCGAGTTCGACGAGATCGGAGCCCACTACAACGCGTTCACCAGCGAAGAGTGCACGGTGTATTACGCTTCGGTGCTGCCCGAGTACCAGGAGGCGAGCATCGACATCCTGGCCGACATCATGCGGCCGAGCCTGCGGCAGGACGACTTCGACATGGAGAAGAAGGTCATCCTGGAGGAGATCCAGATGTACCTCGACCAGCCGCCGTTCGGGATGGACGACCGGATCAAGGAACTGCACCTCGGCAAGCATCCGCTGGCCAAAAGCGTGCTGGGAACGAACGCGAGCATCACAGATCTGCCGCGGGATAAGATGCACGCATACTTCGCCTCGCGCTACAGCCCGGGGAATGTGTTCGTGGCGGCGGCTGGGAAAGTGAACTTTGAGGCGCTGATCGAACAGGTAGCCGCGCGGTGCGGTGAGTGGCAGCCGCAGCCGGCGCCGCGTTCCGTGCCGCTGGCGGCGTCGACGAAGAAGTTCGAGGTGGTCGAGCGGCCGGCGACGACTCAGGAATATGTGCTGCAACTCTCCGACGCACCTGCCAGCGAAGATGACGATCGCTACGCGGCGAAGCTGCTGGCGACGATTGTGGGCGACGATTCGGGCAGCCGGATGTACTGGGAACTCACGGAGTCGGGCCTCGCGGAGAGCGCGAGCCTGGGGCACTACGAGTACCAGGGCCTGGGCATGTTTTACACGTGGCTCTCCTGCGAGCCGGAAGCGACGGAAGAAAATCTCGCGCTGCTGGAACAAATCTATCGGGCGGTCGAAGAAGACGGCGTGAGCGACTCGGAGCTGCGGCAGGCGAAGAACAAGGTGAAGGCCCGTGTCGTGCTGAGCAGCGAGCGGCCGCGAAGCCGGCTGTTTAACGTGGGCGGCAATTGGCTGCAGCGGCGCGAGTATCGCACGGTGGCGAAGGATCTGGAGGCGCTCGAAAAGGTGACGGTCGCGGACATCCGCGCGGTGCTGGCGAAGTATCCCTTGTCAAACTGCTCGACGATCGCGGTGGGTCCGCTGGGGAAGTTGGCGGCGAAATCTTGAGGGGGCCGCTGCTGGTCGCTGAAGCGACCAGTCCGACGGAATGGGCTGTGCGGGTTCCTCGCGGAAGTCGACTCCGCAAGTTGAGAAGTTCTCGAGCCTCGAGTAGACTAGCGGATTGTTAAGGGATTAGAACCTCCCCCAGTCGCTTGGACGCCGCGAGTGGGTTCGCAACCGGCCCCGATGCCAATAATGAACCAACGGCTCTGTCTCTTGCTGATCTGCTCTGCGTTGACGCAATCCTCGATCGCTGCGGCCCGCCAATATCAGTTTATCAACGTCGCCGACAGCACCGGCAAGATCGAAGTATTCAGCGATCCGTCGTTGAACTCGCAGGGGACGGTCGCATTTCAAGGCAGCTTGTACACGGGCGTGTCGGGAATCTTTGCCGGCAATGAATTCGGACTTGCGGCAATCGCCGATAACACCGGCGAGCTTCAGGGGTTCTCGATCAACCCCTCGATCAATTACTCCGGCCAGATCGCTTTTTCTTCTTACTTAGATCGGGGCGAATGGGCTGTGCTCCGCTACAGTCCGGGGCAGGTCGGCTATACGACGATCGCCAGTTCCTCCGGTCCACTGGCCTCGATGAGCGTCTCGCCAAACTCGCTGAGCGATGCAGGTGAAGTAGTGTTATTGGGTTATGCGGACGAAGGGGGCAGTGCCATCTATCGCAGTTCTGGTGCTCCCCAGCTCGAGAAGCTGGCGGACACTGCGGGGGAGTTCTTCGGTTTCGGTGTGCCTGCCATCAGCCCGGGCGGCATCGTCGCGATTGGAGCGTCCTACGATGCTGGGGACAGCGTGCTCCTGAACACGGCGAGCGGGACTCTTGCGCCGGTGATTGATACAACGGGCCCCCTGAGCTCGCTTTCCTCGCCAACCATCAACGACGCAGGTACGATGGGTACACAAGCATTTTTTGATGCCGGCGGCAACGGACCCGTCGCCGTGTCAGGTAACTCATTTACAATCATTGCCGACACCAACGGCCCGATCAGTAGTGCCGGCATCCCTGCCATCAATCGAAATGGCGAATTTGCCTTTTGGGCAACGATCGACGGCCCCGGCGGCAACCAGGGTATCTTTACGGGCCCGGACATGGTCGCCGACAAGGTGATCCGCACGGGCGATATGTTGTTTGGAACGGCAGTACGCCGCGTCCAATTCTCGCGCGGCGGCTTCAACGATCGCGGCGACATCGCCTTTCGCTACGAACTGTTAGATCACGTGACGGGGATTGCGATCGCCCGCGTGGTGCCGGAGCCGTCGAGCGCACTGTTGCTACTTGCGAGCGTGTCGTCAATCGTCGCATGGCGGCGAAGAATCGCCGCCTGACTGTAGCATCGCGTGCTGCATGCATTCAATGGTCGTTACGCCGGCACCGCGAGGATGTCGAAGTGCTTGCGGCGGAGCATGTCGTGGCGGGGGATGAGGACGCCTTGCGAGTCGTTCGCGTCGAGGTGGCGGTGGAGACGGTAGCCCGCGGCGGTTAACAAGTCGTGTAGCGCGTATCGTTCTGGCGCGGTGAGCTTGCGGAAAACTTCGGTGCGGATCACGGGGCGGTGCTGCTCGATGAGCGGGAGCAGCGAGGCGAGGATCGCGCGGTCGTAGCCTTCGGCGTCGACCTTCAAGTAGCTCAGTCTCGGCAGCCAATCGGCGTAATCCGTTTCGAGCACTCGCAGCAAATTGTGGCCGTCGACGACGAGCGGGTGGCGGCGGCGATAGAACCAGGAGCGCTGCTGCGATTTGAAGCCGCCGTTGCAAAACGAGGCGTCGCTGTAGTGGAACACGAACTTGCCATCGCGTTCGGTGGCGGCGAAGCACTGTGGCACGATGCGAGTCTTGTCGTGATTGAGCGCGGCGTTCGCGGCGAGAATTTTGAAGACGTGCGGGTTGGGCTCCAAGGCGAGCGTGCAACCGTTCGGGCCGGCGGCGAGCGCCATCGGCACGGTCGTGTCGCCGGTGTGGGCGCCGATGTCGATCACGAAGTCGCCGGGATTTACAAAGCGGCGCAGTGCGTCGACGTTCGCCTGCGCGATCTGCGTCGTCCGGTCGAAGGGATGGAGCCACTGGGCGAATTCGACGCTCCCGTCGACCTCTAAGTCGAACGTGCGGAGCTCGTGCCCAAACTCGGTGAATGGCAGCTGCTGACGGCGGCGGAAAATGCGCTGAAGGCCCATGGCGGGGCGGAGCGTATCAGATCGGCGAAAGTTGGACTATGCTGAATGCATGCCGCAGAATTCGCCGCCATCCGATGAAGTCACTGCTGCCAGGCTGGGCGTGATTCTGGTCGATCACGGGTCGCGGCGTGAGGAGAGCAACCGGCTGCTGTTCGACGTGGTGCGGCAGTTCGGCGAATCATCCGGCTACGAAATCGTCGAGCCGGCGCACATGGAACTCGCCGAGCCGACGATCGCCATGGCGTTTGCACAGTGCGTCGAACGGGGGGCGACAACGGTCGTGGTTTTTCCGTATTTTTTGCTCCCCGGGCGACATTGGCACGAAGACATCCCGCGGCTGGCGGCCGAGGCTGCGGCCGCTCATCCCGGCGTGCGGTACGTCGTCACCGCGCCGTTTGGGCTGCACCCGTTGATGTCGGAGGTCATCGAAGAGCGGATCGCCGAATGTCTGCGGGAGCACAACCGACCGGCGGCAAAGGAGATTGCTGGCGGCGCCTGAGATTGCTGGCGGCGCCAGCGGGGGGAATCGCGGTTGAAGCTGCGGTCGTTCCGTGCTAGAAGTGCGCGTCCCACTTCCTCCCCCTACCCTCCCATCTCTGCAAGGATCGAGTTCCATGGTCCGCCGCCTCTCGCTGGCCCTCGCTTTCTGGTCGCTCGTTGGTGTTTTGCAGGCGCTCGCCGGTACGCCATTCGTGCCGGGCACGGGCGAGTTCCTGGAAGATTGCAGCGACAACTTTGAGGATCCGACCTGGAGCTACACATTGCGGCTGCCCAAGAGCAGCAGCGAGCAGGATGAAAAGAGCCGCCCGCCGGGAGGGATGTCGAGCAATCGGCTCTGGCACGAAGGTGCACTGCGCGGCACGCCGGACGTGGTGAAGCGCGTGGCGACGCCGCCGGGTGGCATCGAAGGCAGCATGGGCGCGCTGATGTTCGCCTCGAAGTACACCGGCATCCCGGGCCGTCCGAGCGGCAAGCAGCAACAGGACGACCTGCTCATGAAATTCGACCGGCGGTTGGGGCGCTCAGTTCCCATGAATTGGCAACCGAGCTGCACGGTGCGGGTCTACTTGCCCGCGTTCGACAATTGGGAACAACGCAGCGGTCCCTCGTTCGGGATGCGGGCCGATTGCCGCGGCCGGAAGCCGGACGGCGAAATGGAACCGTATTGGCCCGGCATGTTCTGGTTGTTCCGTCGTGCCGACGGCAAGAAGGTTGAGCAGGACTTCGCTCAGCTCACGATCCGCTCCGGCCCGCGCGGCAATGACGTCCGCAGCGTGAAGGCCGCCGAACCCGGCTGGTGGACGATGGGCATGTCGTTCACGCCCGACGGACAGATTCACTACTACGCCAGTCCGGGAGTCGACGACCTCACGTCGGAAGACTATCTCGCGTCGTACTTCCCTTACAACAACCGCTGTGTATCGTTTAACAACTTCTTCTTCAACGTGGCGAACATGGACAACGGCCGCTCGTGGTCGACGAGCTGGATCATCGACGATCCCCAGGTGTTTGTGATTCCGCCACGGGGCCAGAACGTGGCCAATCTCTACCGCAATCGCGCCAAAAAGACGACGCGGAATCAGACGGCGCAGCGGAGCAGCCGGCCGTCGAGCTCGTCGCAGGCCCGCAAGATGCGGCCTTCAGGTTCGTCTCGCTGAAGCGAACAATTCTGATTTTACGCACATAATTTGTGCGATCGCGCACCGGTGCTCTGATTTGGCCTGCGCACGCGGCGAGATTGCGTTTCTCAGCCCAATTGCCGACAAAATTGATTGCAGGCGTTTGGCACCGGTGTTATATTCGCGGACGTTCCCTCGTATTGGGACATAGTAGGCGAGGCGGCACTACTCTTCGATTGCGCAAGCGGTTTTTGGTGGATTTCTTTTCGGCGGCGACTTCGTGTCGCGTGCCTGGCAGCGAAGGGTTCGCCGGCGGTTTCGTCTGATCCCAAACGCAGGGACTAAAGCGGAGTCGACAACGGCGGCAGTCGCATTGATGGCCTCGTTCTCGTGCTGCGCTCGCAGGTTGTTGGTGCATGAACTGGAAGTGGGCGAAGTTGCACCGGCGCTATCCAAGGTGGATGGGCCTCTGAGTTCTTTCGACGTAGCGGAGGTGAACTAATGAATCGACTGCTGGTGAGGTTTGCCATTGCTGTTTGGGCAGTGGCCGTGGCGGGAGGCGTGGCGACCGCGCAATTGCCGGTCGTATTCGATGAGAGCATCTACCCGACGAATCCGGAAAACACGTTCGGCGCGTTCACGTTCGACGACTTCAGCGCGGCGGGCGCGTTCACGGACGGGCCGACGAGCCTGATTCTCGACGTGCAGGACAGCAACGGCTCGAACGGCGTGTTCGGCGGAGTGGGCGTGGACTACGGGACGCCGCCAGGCACGAACAATCGCAACTTCGATCCGGCGACTTCGGAATGGGCGGTACGGGTCAAAATTTTGCCGAACAACTCGGCAACGGCGATGCGGACATCGTATATCGATCACGACGGCGGGTTCCCCGTCGGGGCGGACGAATACGTGTTCGAATGGGATTTGACGGCCGTGCCGAACGATGGCCAGTTTCACGAACTGGTCAAGCCGATGTCCGGTTTCCTGTTCAGCCAGACGGCGTTCAACTTCGCGGCCGGCAACGGTGTCCAGGATCCTGGTCTGCGGCAAATGCAGATTCAAAGCGTGTTCGGTTCGACCGGCCGGCTGAATGTCGAAGTGGACTACTCGACGATTCGGGCCGTCGTTCCGGAACCGTCGTCGCTGGCGCTGTTGGGCCTGGCCCTGGCGCCGCTCGCGGCGTGGCGGAAGCGCGGCTGAGCGCAAACTCAGCGCACCATGCAGATTTTGACGAGATGCTCAAGCGCCTCCAGGGAGTGCATCCTGGAGGCGCTGCGAGTTATTTCAAGCGGTCAAGCGGTTTGAAAATTGATGCGGCATTGATAGTTGTTGTGCGAATCGCGGCAGCGGCGTGCGGGCGCAGTTTGCTGCCAGAGTGTTGGTGAGGGGGTACGGCGTTCGGTTGGTGGATTGGCGTATTAATCTCGGAGGCGTTTCATGACCTCGCTCAGACGGACAGCAGGGATTGTGGGAGTGGTGTGCCTGGGACTCGCGTTGTCGCTCTCGGCGCATTCGGCGTGGGCCCAGGGCAACGTGGTGATGGGCTTCGACGCGTTAATGGCGATCAATAGCAGCGACGCGGGCGGCACGGTCATGGGCTCGAACTCGGGCTTCGGCGGCTTCGGACGCTTCACCTATGGTGACAACGGCAACATGATGGTGGCTCCGTCGGCCACGCTCGGGCGCTACGGCGCATTCGAGATTCGCAAACAAGGGCCCGGCGGATCGGGCATGGGCTTCAATTTCAGCCTCGTGGGGCAAGCCGATAATCCGGTGGACGCCGGGACCGTGATCCCGAATGTAACGTCGGATCTGTTTCCGCTCTTGGACCGCAGCGGGTGGGGCATCAACTTTGATCCGACTCAGTATGTCGCTGAGCTGGTGTTTCGGCCGATGCCCGGCAACAACGGCAACCAGCTGAATCTGACACTCGATTCGTTCGACGGCTTCAGCGCCACCGGCGAGCGGATCGCGGAGCAATGGCAATACAACTTCACGGGCCTGGCGGCGCCGACCGGCACGCCGGACGCCGACGGCTTCTACACGGTGCGGAACACGGGCGGCTCGCTGGCTCAGGCCAACGCCGGCTTCAACGGCCCGTCGTATATGTTCGCGCAAGCGCCATTGCCGGGAGCGGGCGATGTGTCGCCCGACTTCAACGATTTCGAAGGGGGCACGCTCAAAGTTCCCAACGGCGTGCGGCAGATTCACATTCAGACGCCGTACGACGACGTCTCCACCGACGACCATTTCGAAATCAAGTCGCTACGGATCGTGAAGATCAATCCCGATCCGCGGGAAGTGATCCGCATGGACGGCCACAGCGGGTTCAGCATTCGCTTCGGCTCGCCGTTCCACCGCAGCCTGGACGACCCCTTGATCAACATCGGCGGACACGATTACCTGCCGAGCGAAGGCAACAACGCCGCGAACACCGACCAGGTTTCGCGGTTCGATCAGAACGGGTTCACGAACATCGTCCTCAAGTCGCACGACGACCTGGAAGTGGGCGGGCTGGCGTTGTGGCAACCGGGGGCCAGCCAGGTCTTCGACGGCACGAATGCAACCGTGGAAGTGAAGGCGAAATTGACGGTTGCCCAGGGCGCGGGGCAGGCGGACCGCATTCAGGTCGTGCTCAAGGACAAGGACGGCAACGACACGGGTGCGGGCCAGGGCGGCGACGAATACCACGCAGACCTGCTGCTGAACCAATTCAACACCAGCACGATGACGACGGTTTCGATTCCGCTCGCCAACTTTACGCGTCAACTGGCCGGCGAGTTCCTTAACGACGGCGACAATTCGCTCGCCAACTTCAACCTGTATCAGATGAATCTGGAGACGTACGTCGGCGCGGGACTCGTGAACATGGAGATCGAGAGCATCCGCGTGATGCTGCCGGCCCCGCCGGGGCTGCCGGGCGACTTCAACAAGAACAACGTCGTCGACGCTGCCGACTACACCGTGTGGCGCGATCACCTGGGCGCGGCAGACGAGGCGGCGCTTAACGGCAACGGCGACGGGATGAACGGCGTCGACGCGGGCGACTTCACGCTGTGGAAGAACAACTTCGGCGACACGCCGGGCGCTGGAGCGCTTGCCGGCGCGGTGCCGGAGCCGACGACAGGAGTCATGAGTTTGATCGTGCTCGGAGCGCTAGCCTGGTCGCGCCGGCGCGCGAAAGGATAGCGGGCGGCCGCTGGGGGATGCGCCGAGGCGCGCCGCAACTCCGCCGGCAATTGGCGGAGAGAGTGCGTCTCGGCGCGGGCCGCCCCCGCTGCCGAGGCACCCCGATGCCGAAGTGGAGGATGCGAAATTGAAGCGAAATCACACCAGTTCGCGCGGCATCAACAACGTAGCAGGCACACTCCGTGTGCCGTTCGCTGCACATTCGCAAGGGCAGCCGCGTTCCCAAAGGTCGGTTACGGCACACGGAGTGTGCCTACAACCCCAGGGTTTCACCCTGGTGGAGCTCTTAGTCGTGATCGCCATCATCGGCGTCTTGGTTGCGTTGTTGTTGCCGGCTATCCAAGCGGCTCGTGAGGCGGCACGGCGGGCCGCGTGCTCAAACAATATCAAGAACGTTGCACTGGCCGTTATTACGTTTGAGAATCAAAAGAAGCGGTTTCCAATAGACGAGGACATATACAACGATCCGCCTGACATTTACGATCTCACCAGCGGACGTTGGATTAGTCAGCCTGCGGATCCAGTCTTTGCGGCTGGGAAGCTGAGTGGCCACGGATGGATCGTCGAAGTCTTGCCACAGCTTGAAGAACAAGCGTTATACGATCGATTAAAGCCGTACTTAGACAAGAAGTGGTTCCTGGTACGACAGGGAATGAACGCCAACGTACCTGAATTGCGGGCCGCACTCGCCACCCAACCCGCGGTCTTGCTTTGCCCGTCGGATCAGTTTGCTGGTCCACGACAAGACCAATATCCCTACATCGCGACCTCTCCGCCGCAAATCGCGGATCCGCCGTGGCTCGTCGCGACCACATGTTACAAGGGGAATGCCGGAGACACCGCCTATGCCGACAGTCGCACCCAGGCGCCGTTTAATCAACCGCCGGGATATTGGAACGGTGGTCCGTCTTACACAGCGACCAGTCCGCCGCAGTCGTTCGATTGTCACTATGCTTTTGATTGCCTCGGAATCATGTGGCGGATGACCTACGCGCGTAAAGGCGTCAAGCTGCGCGAAGTAACGGACGGCACGAGCTCGACGTTCCTGGTTGGCGAGGCCTCGCCGGTGGATGGCAACAGCCCGGCGTTCAATTCCGAAGGGGACTGGGCTATTACGGGAGTGGGCATCAACTTCGATTGGCAGAGCTATCTGCCATGTGTGTCCGCCGAGGGCAACCCTAGCTGCTGGTGGAACATGCGCGGCTTCCGGAGCTCTCACCCGGGCGGAGTGCAGTTTGCGATGGTGGATGGTTCGGTGCGATTTATTTCGGACAGCGTAGAACATCCCGTCTATCGCGCACTCTCCTCTCGTGCCGGAAACGAAGTCGTCTCGGCGTATTGATAATCGACCAGCGTGGTGTCGCTATTTCAAAGACCTCATCTTCGCCCGCTGCGGGCCCCGACCGATGATCAACCTACGAACGTCCGTGCGTGCAGGTTTATGGGCTGCGATTGCTGGCACTGCGACGATAGTTCTGGGAGGTTGTACTCAAAGTAATCTTGAATCCGTGGTTTCCGGAAGCGTCACGCTTGATGGAAAGGCGATTGGGCCTGGCATCGTCGTTTTCTCGCCGGTTACCAGTGGCAGGCCCGCTACTGGGTCCGTTGAGGCTGACGGCGGCTACTCCCTGATGACAAGCCGCGAATCCGGACTGAGTCCTGGGCGCTATCAGGTGAGTCTTTCGATTCGGGAAGTGCCGGCGAACGTCCAACGAGGCGACCGGCCGCCGCCTGGCAGGCTGTTGATTCCTGAGAAATACGAGACTACGGCAACGTCCGGATTGGAGTTCGAGGTCAAACCGGGCAAAAACACAATCGACATCGCGCTGACGAGCGGTCCATAGGGTGTTAGCGAAGTAGAGTGTGCGACGGGCAGGATGGCCCATTCTACGGTCAGGTGGCGCGGCGGACGCGAACTCAGGGCCGATCAGTTGTTGAAACTGTAGAGCATTTGTGGGAGGCGACTCTGTCGCCGATTTCGCTCGACTTCGGGAAATCGCGCGAAGTAGAGGCTGATATCGGCGTCGGAGACGCCTCCCACAAGAAAACTGATCGGCCCTGACACGAACCGGCGGCGAGTGATTTGCGGCGGGCGATTTGCTACGATTTGGGCTTTTGGCCAATTCGTGTCAAGCAGAGAGCAGAACGTACAACGCCCGATGTCTTCGCGCCGCTGGGAATTCTCGATCGACGTCGGGGGGACGTTCACGGATGTGATCGCGCGTGCGCCCGACGGCCGGGTACCCTCTGGGTGGCGGCGGCTTAAGCTGCTTTCGAGCGGCGTGACGAAGGGCCGCGTCGGTGCGGGGTCGACACAGACGGCGATCGTCGATCCGGCGCGATGCGGCGATCCGCCAGAATTCTGGACTGGCTGGCGACTAGCAATTCTCGATGAGGCCGGCGCGACGCTTTGGGACGGCGAGGTTACGGGGTTCGATTCTGGCAGCGGCCGGCTGCAAGTTCTAGGACTGCAGCACGATTCTGCGGTTGGCGCGCACTACGAACTGCGTTCCACACTCGAAGCGCCCGTCGTGGCGATCCGCTATTTGATGGCACTGCCGCTCGCGGAACCTGTGCCGCCGGTGGTGCTGCGGCTGGGCACGACGCGGGGCACGAACGCGCTGATCACGCGGCGCGGAGCACGGGCGGCGCTCGTGACGACGCAGGGCTTCGGCGATGTGCTCGAAATCGGCTATCAGGCGCGGCCGCGGCTGTTCGACCTCACGATTCGCAAGCCGTCGCCGCTGACTGCGGCCGTCGTTGAAATCCACCAGCGCATGACGCACTCTGGCGAAGTGCTGGCGGAGCCGCGCGAAGCGGAAGTGCGCCGGCAACTTGAGGAGCTGCGCGCGACTGGTGTCAAGTCGCTAGCGATTTGTCTGTTGCACGCCGATCGGCATCCGGCACACGAAGAGCTTGTCGCGCGGGTGGCACGGGAGGTCGGCTTCACGGAAGTCAGCGTTTCGCACCTCGTCGCCCCGCTGCCGAAACTCGTGGCCCGCGCGGATACGACCGTCGTCGATGCGTATTTGAATCCGGTACTGCGGGAGTACGTCGCGCGGCTTGCGGAATCGTTGCCGGGGAGCCAGATTCGGCTGCTCACATCGGCCGGCGGATTGGTGGCGGCCGGCGAGTTTCGCGGCAAGGACAGCATTCTCTCCGGCCCGGCGGGTGGAGTGGTCGGTTTTTCGCGGGCGGCGCAGGCGGCCGGTTTCACGCGGGCGATCGGCTTCGACATGGGCGGCACGAGTACGGACGTGGCCCGGTTCGATGCGGCGCGCGGCGGGCGGTTCGAGTTGGAATACGAAACGGAGAAGGCTGGCGTGCGGCTCTTCGCGCCGACGATGGCCATCGAGACGGTGGCGGCGGGTGGCGGGTCGATTTGCCGATTCGATGGTGTGAAGCTGGTCGTGGGGCCGGAGAGCGCGGGGGCTGACCCGGGGCCGGCTTGTTACGGGCGCGGCGGGCCGCTGACGGTGACGGATTGCAATTTGGTGTTGGGGCGGATTGATGCTCTGCGGTTTCCGTTTCCGCTGGATGAGGAGGCGGCGCGGGAGAGGCTGGGGCAACTGGCCGCTGAAGCGGCCAGTCCGTCGGGGGCCAGTGCGTCGGGGAGCCGGAAGATCGCTGTTGAAGAGCTGGCGGCGGGGCTGGTGCGGATTGCCAATGCGAATATGGCGGCGGCGATTCGGCTCGTGAGCGTCGCCAAGGGGGCGAATCCGGCCGAGCATCTGCTGGTGGCGTTCGGTTCGGCGGCGCCGCAGCATGCTTGTGCAGTGGCGGCGGAACTGGGCATGCCCGAGGTGCTTGTGCATCCGGATGCTGGAATCTTGAGTGCCGTTGGAATTGGGCTCGCCGACGTGGTGCGGCATCGGTCGCTGGGTGTGGAGCGGAAGCTGGATGCGGCGACGCTGGAGGAAGTAGCTGGGCACCTCGATGCATTGGAGCTTGAAGCGCGTCGCGATGTGCTCGGCGAAGGTGTCGCGGAGGACAAGATCGCTGCCACGCGGTCGCTCGATTTGCGCTATCAAGGCGTCGACAGCTACCTGACGATTCCCTGGCCGGCGGATGACGATTTCGCGCGGGAGTTTGCCGCGGCCCATCGCCAGCGCTACGGGTATGTGTACGAGGGGCGGCCGCTGGAGATTGCGGCGGCGCGTGTGGAGGTGATGGGTCGCGTTGCGGCATCGCTTGTGGAGAGTAAGCGTGCGGATGCGCGGCAGCCGTGCTCGATGCGAACCACACGGGCGTGGTTCGACGGCCAGCTTTGCGACGTGCCACAGTTCGAGCGGAGTGCACTGGTTGCGGGGGATCAAATTGTCGGGCCGGCGCTCATCAGCGAGGCGATGTCGACGACGGTGGTTGACGTGGGGTGGACGGCGGAGCAGCTCAGCGGTGGCGAATTGTTGCTCACGGCAGTAGCCGGGGAGCTACGCTCGCCGGGTGCGAAATCGATGGATAACAACTTGCCGGCGACCGGCCCGCGTAGCGGCCCGGCTATTTTGGGCTCGGCTATGGCTGGATCGAGTGTGGGTGGTCCGGATGTTGTGTTCCTTGAGGTGTTCAACAATCAGCTCGCGAGCATCGCGTCGCAGATGGGGGTGACGCTCCGCAACACGGCGAGCAGCGTGAACGTGAACGAGCGGCTCGACTTCAGCTGCGCAATCTTTACGGCCGACGGGCGGCTGGTGGCCAACGCGCCGCATGTGCCGGTCCACCTGGGGGCGATGGAAGAGACCGTGCGGCACGTGCTCGCGGCGAACCCGGACATGCGACCGGGCGACGTGTTTTGCACCAATGATCCGTACGCGGGCGGGTCGCATCTGCCGGACATCACGGTGGTGACGCCGGTTTACAAAGCGCCCGGCGAGCGGCTGTTCGTCACGGCCAACCGCGCACACCATGCGGAGATCGGCGGCATCGCGCCGGGCTCGATGCCGCCGTTGTCGACGAAACTCGCCGAGGAGGGCGTGCTCGTTCGCAATTTGAAGCTGGTGGCGGCGGGTGAATCGCGGTTCGAGGAGTTGGAGCGGCTGCTTACGGAATCGCTCTATCCGAGCCGGAACGTGGCGGCGAACCTGGCGGACGTGGCGGCCCAAGTGGCGGCGAACCGTCAGGGGGCCAGCGATTTGCTGGCGCTGGCGGCGCGTTACACGGAGCCGGTCGTTGCGGCCTACTTGGAATATGTGCAGGATGCGGCCGAGCAGAAAGTGCGGCAGGCGCTGGAGCAGCTGCCGCGTGGCACCCGCACTTTCGTCGATTATTTAGAGACGGCTGTCGGAGAGAGTGTACCGATGGTGATTCGCCTTACGGTCGACGAGCCGGGCTGCGCGGTCGCGGCAACGCTCGATTTTGCCGGCACGGGGCCGGTCGTGGCGGGCAATCTCAACGCGAATCGGGCGATCGTGACGGCGGCGGTGATTTATGTGTTGCGGCTCCTGGTGAATGAAGACATCCCGCTGAACCATGGCGTGCTGCGGCCGATCGAGCTGTTGTTGCCCGAATGCCTGCTCAATCCGCGTTCCGGCGCAACGCCAGGAACTACGCCTGCGGTTGCCGGCGGCAACGTCGAGACGTCGCAGCGAGTCGTTGATGTGCTGTTGGGCGCCCTCGGCATTGCCGGCGCGAGCCAGGGCACGATGAACAACTTGCTCTTTGGAGACGAATCATTCGGCTACTACGAAACCATTTGCGGCGGCAGCGGCGCGACGGCCGACGGGCCCGGCGCGAGCGCGGTTCAGGTGCACATGACGAACACGCGGCTCACCGATCCCGAAATCCTCGAACGGCGATTTCCAGTGCGAGTGCGCAAGTTCGCCATTCGCCGCGGCTCGGGCGGTGCGGGCGCTCATCGCGGCGGCGACGGCGTGGTGCGCGAGCTGGAATTCCTGCGTCCGCTTACGGTCTCGCTGATCACCGAGCGGCGCGGGCCGCATCCACCCTATGGAGCGGCGGGCGGTGCGCCGGGTGCGCTGGGAGGCAATCGACTGACGCGGGCCGATGGCGCAATAACGGAACTCCCCGGTATCATTCAGCTGACGGTTGGTCGGGGCGACGTGCTATTGGTGGAAACTCCCGGGGGCGGCGGGTATGGCAAGGTGACGACGACTTCATGATCCGCCGCAAGATCACGGTTGAAGATGGCACCGCGAATTGGCTCCTCATCTCGCAAGTTGAGCATGCGCGGGTGAGCGGCGAGATCACGCGAGCCTGGCAGCTGCCGTTTCCACAGGAAGCGATCGACGGAATCACCCATCACGACGACGGCTGGGCTGAATGGGAAGCCGCGCCGCGGATCGATCGGGAGCGCGGCCGACCGACGTCGTTTCTCGAGTTGCCGATTGCCGAGGCGCTCGGCATCTGGAACCGATCGATCGAGTCGGCGCACCAAATCGGCGAGCTGGCGGGCGCGATCGTCGCGGGGCATTTTCTCGGCCTGGCGGGCGGCTCGGACCAGGCGGACAACCCGCTCGTCACCCACTGGTCGCGGGGCTGGACCTTGTTTCGCGAGGGCTGGATTGCCCAGTGGAAGAATCAGGAAGCAGGAAATACTCAAGCCGTGTTTGATCAAGCGCAGCAGATGCAGCTGGCGGCCGATTTGTTGAGTCTGTGGCTATGCATGGATGGGCCGATTTCAAGCGGCGGCGACGAAGCGCGGCCGAACAGCGAGATGCAATCGCGGTCGGCGACGGTGCTGGGGAAATATCGCTTCGAGACGAAGTCGCAGACTCTCACTCCCCGCGGACTCGATTGGAGCGGTTCGCTTACGCCCTGGCCGTTCGCTCGGGAGGCAGTCGAGTTCGCCGCTCCGGCGATGGCCGTGCCGGTGGGCAACTATGCGGATTGGCCGTCAATTCTCGCGGTTTCGCGGCCGTTTGCGCTCCGCTGGCGACTGCGACAGACCTTGCCCGCGCCGGACGAATGTTGATAATCCACGGGCGCGTGGCCGACCAAAGTCGCTGGAGGTTCATGGCAAATAAGGAGACGCCGGATCGCACTGTTTGCTCCTGGCGCATGGTTTCAACCCTCACACAGTTTCAGGTGCCACAATGTTTCGGAACAAGACTTACGACAACGTCGCACAAGCGATCGGCGATACTCCGATGGTGCGGATCAATCGCCTGATTCCCGCCGGCCAGGCGACGGTGTTCGCCAAGCTCGAATTCTTTCAGCCGCTCAACAGCGTCAAGGATCGTATCGGCGCGGCGATGATCGAGTACGGCGAGAAGGAAGGCAAAATCAAGCCGGGCACGACGATCGTCGAGCCGACGAGCGGCAACACGGGCATCGCGCTGGCGTTCGTCTGCGCGGCAAAGGGTTACAAGCTGATCCTCACGATGCCGGAGTCGATGTCGGTCGAGCGGCGGGCGCTGCTACGATTCATGGGCGCCGAGCTGGTGCTCACGCCGGCCTCCGAGGGCATGAAGGGTGCGATCGCCAAGGCGACGGAGCTCGTGGAAAAGACGCCGAATGCCTGGATGCCGCAGCAATTCGAGAACCCGGCCAACCCGGCGATTCACGAGAAGACCACCGGCCCCGAAATCTGGGAAGACTCGGGACACAACATCGATGCGATCGTTGCGGGCGTGGGCACGGGCGGCACGATCACGGGCGTCGCGCGATTCATCAAGCCGAAGAATCCCAACTTCAAGGCGATCGCGGTCGAGCCGGTCGATTCGCCCGTGATCTCCGGCGGCAAGCCGGGTCCGCACAAGATCCAAGGCATCGGCGCCGGCTTCATTCCCAAGAACCTCGATACGGCACTCGTGGACGAAGTGATCCAGGTGGCCAACGAGGAAGCCTTCCAGTGGTCGCGGCGATTGGCCAAGGAAGAGGGCATCGTCGGCGGCATTTCGAGCGGGGCCAACATGTGCGCCGCGGCGAAGGTGGCAGCGCGACCCGAATGGAAAGGGAAGCGGATCTGCGTGATCATTCCAAGCCTCGGTGAGCGGTATCTGTCGACGGCGCTGTTCGAGGGGCTGACGGGGTAGGCCGGATTGGAATGGCGGCCGGGCGATGGTTGGCGGGCGCCTTTGGTTCGCTAAACCGCAAGCGTCGGGGTGGCGCTCGAGTGGCGTTGGTTGACGTTGGCACGGGCGGTGCTAGCATGGGCTGGGGCGGGGCGTGCGTGCCATTGGACGGTGCGGGAGTTTCCTGTAGACTCCGCCTCCCCAGCGGACGCGTGCGCCAGCACTGCCATCCGCCAGCGTGACCCATCGCAGCCAGAGACACCGCGTTTGAACAGCTTCGTCCCGCTTCCGACGATCGACCCGCCCGCCGCGCGCACCCGGCCGCGGCTCCCGGAGTGGCTGCGCGTCAATTTGCCCAGCGGCTCCCCGCTGGCGATCTTCAATGCCACGCAGACGACGCTCGCCGAGAACGAGCTGCACACCGTCTGCGAAGAGGCCCGCTGCCCGAACATTCACGATTGCTGGGCCCGCGGCACGGCGACGTTCATGATCGCCGGCAAGAGCTGCACCCGCGGCTGCCGGTTTTGCAGCGTCGAAACCGTGAAGGCTCCCGAGCCGCCGGATATGAATGAGCCGGAACATCTGGCGGACGCGGTGGAACGCATGCACCTGGATCACGTGGTGATCACCGTGGTGAACCGCGATGATCTCGCCGACGGCGGCGCGGCGCACTATAAGCAGTGTGTCGAGGCGGTGCACCGGCGGTTGCCGAAGATCACGATCGAATTGTTGTCGAGCGATTTGGCGGGCTGCGAGGAATCGCTCGCCCAATTGCTCGACGGCATTCCGCTCGCGGTGTTTGCGCACAACGTGGAATGTGTGGCGCGGCTCGACCGGACGGTCCGCGATCCGCGGGCGTCGTTCGCGCAGAGTATTGCGGTGCTGCGGAACGCCAAACGACTGCGGCCGGATGTGTTCACGAAGAGCAGCCTCATGGTGGGAATTGGCGAGACGGATGCCGAAGTGAGTGAAGCGATGCAGATGCTCCGCGAGGCGGACGTCGACTTGCTCACGCTGGGGCAATACTTGGCGCCAGGCAAACCGGGCGAACGGTTCCTGCCCGTCGACCGATTTGTCACACCCGCGCAGTTTGATGCTTGGGCCGACGAAGCACGCGCGAAAGGATTTCGCGGTGTGGCGTCCGGCCCGTTGGTTCGCAGCTCGTTTCGCGCAGGCGAACTGTTGGAAGACGCGAGAAGGTTTGGAAACAATCAAGCAGGAATGACGAATGACTAATGTCGAATGACGAAACAAGACAACGCCGGGATTCGTCATTCGTCATTTAAGAATTCGTCATCTCCAAGGGACGAGTCATGGAAGACTCATCGCCGTCGCCGCTGGTGGGCAAATCGCACCCGGCCGCATGTTATGCGGGGATGGTGCCGCTGCGCGATCCCTTGCCGCTGGAACTGCACGTGCCCGCTCCGCCCCATCGCCCGGGCGAGGTGCCGCACTACGAACCGTTCCGCGAGCAGCCGGGCGATCTCGTGCGGCCCGATACGCTGGCGGCTTGCGAGGAATTGCGGCCCCACGCGACGGGTTTGATCCGCGTGCTCGACGACGCGTCGGTCGCTTCCGGAGAGTGGCAACCGCAACTCACGCCGCAGCAGCTTCGGCACGGCCTCGAAATGATGCTCCGCGTCCGCCGGTACGACCAGCGGATGATGGCGATGCACCGGCAGGGGCGGGTCTCGTTTCATGTCACCAGCCGCGGCGAAGAGGCGAGCGGCGTGGCCGGCGCGATGGCGTTCGCCCACCGCGACCTGTTGTTCCCGAGCTACCGGCAACCAGGGCTGTTCCTGGTCCGCGGCATGCCGATGGTGGCCATGATGTGCCAGATCATCGGCAATCGCTTCGACCACACGCAGGGACGCCAGATGCCGGTTCACTACAGCTGGCGGGCGGGGAACGTGGTTTCGATCTCGAGCCCCGTCGGCACGCAATGGCCGCAGGCAGTCGGCGCGGCGATGGCGTTTGCGTATCGCGGCGAGCGGCATGTGGTCGGCGCTTGGGCAGGCGACGGCACGGCGGCGCAGGGCGACTTTCATCACGCGCTCAATTTCGCATCGGTCTACCGTCCGCCGTGCGTGCTGCACGTGGTAGACAACCAATGGGCGATCAGCACGCATCGTTCGCTCTCGACCGGCGGTCCGACATTTGCCGCGCGGGCGGATGCCTATCAAGTTCCGGGACTGAGAGTGGATGGGAACGACTTCCTCGCCGTATACGCGGCCGAACAATGGGCGATCGAGCGGGCACGACGCGGCGGCGGGCCGACGCTGATGGAACTGCTCACCTATCGCGCCGACGCCCATTCCACGAGCGACGACACGAGCCAGTATCGTGCCGACGATGAAGACACTTGCTGGCCGGGTGGCGATCCGATCGAGCGGCTCAAGCGGCATCTCGTCGGCATCGGCGAATGGACCGAGGAGGCTCACAAACAGCTTAACTTGGCGCTGGAGCAAGAGGCGATCGCCACGTTTGAGCATGCCGAGTCGTACGGCTCGCTGGCAAAGCCCTGTGAGATCGCGCCGATTGCGATGTTCGAGGATGTTTACGTCAAGACGCCGGACCACTTGCAACGGCAGTTTGAAGAGCTGCAGGCCGAAGGCGTCGAACAGGAGCGGCTGCCGCCGACCGTGCCGTTTGCGATTCCGCAGCAGCGGGCAGTGGGGTAGGCCGAGCACAGCGTGATTCGGCGTGGCCGCCGACGCTAACTTGTTGTGAAAATTGCTGCTTAACTCTCAACTCTGAACTTGCTCTGTAGAAATCAATCTTGCCTGAATTTATCGAAAGGATCAGGTTATGGGCCAGAGCAGGAGGACTGATGATGGCTCAAACTCAGTTGCGTCGGATGACGAAGTCGCCGGTGAAGTTGG
>JBFWSG010000007.1:0-156602 GCA_050248495.1 Pirellulales bacterium
CCTGATCCTTTCGATAAATTCAGGCAAGATTGATTTCTACAGAGCATGTTGAGGGTTGAGAGTTCGGAAGAAAGCACCGCTTCCCTGCCTTGAACACTCAACTCTCCACACTCAACCCTCAACTCTCCTCATGGCCACGCTTGCCGATAGTTTGGTTTCCAGCTCTTCGCGGAAGCTGCCGATCCGCATGCGGCCCGATCTGCGCGCGCGGCGGCATCGCTACCAGGGGCGAAACTATTGGGTGGTGAAGGATCCGGTGGGCCTTCAGTACTTCCGATTCGAAGAGGAAGAGTTCGCCATCCTGCAGATGCTCGACGGCGAATCGAGCCTCGACGAAATCGCCGAGCAGTTCGAGCGCGACTTTCCGCCGCAGACGATTCGCATCGAAGAGCTGCAGCAGTTCATCGGCATGCTCCACAAGAGCAACCTGGTGATCACGGACGCGTCAGGGCAGGGGGCCCAGCTCAAGAAACGTCGCGACGAACGGAAGAGTCAGGAGCGTTGGGCCACGCTGGCCAACATTCTTTCGCTGCGCTTCAAGGGGATCGACCCCGAGCGGCTGCTCAATTTTCTGCTCCGTTACGTCGGCTGGTTCTTTACCGTGCCGGCGATGATCTGCTGCTTGGCGCTAGCGCTCACGGCGCTGACGCTCGTCGTGGTGCAGTTCGACGTGTTCCGGTCACGGCTGCCGGACTTCCACGCCTTCTTCGGCGGACCGCAGAATTGGCTATTGCTCGCCGCGACCCTCGGATGCACCAAGGTGCTGCACGAGTTTGGCCACGGGCTGTCTTGCAAGAAGTTCGGTGGCGAGTGCCACGAGATGGGCATCATGATGCTCGTGATGACCCCCTGCCTGTATTGCAACGTGTCCGACTCGTGGATGCTGCCGAGTCGCTGGCAGCGAGCGGCGATCGGCGCCGCCGGCATGTACGTGGAGCTCGTGCTGGCCTCGATCTGCACGTTCCTCTGGTGGTCTACCGATCCAGACACTTACATCAACAAAATCAGTCTGAATGTGATGTTCATCTCTTCGGTGAGCACCGTCATGTTCAACGCCAACCCGCTTTTGCGGTATGACGGCTATTACATCCTCAGCGACATCCTCGAAATCCCGAATCTGCGGCAGAAAGCCAGCACGATCCTCAATCGCAAGCTCGGCAAGTGGTGCCTGGGATTGGAGGAGCCCGAGGACCCGTTCCTTCCCAAGCGGCATCAAACGCTGTTTGCGCTCTACACGGTGGCGTCGGCCGTGTATCGTTGGGTCGTGACGCTTTCCATTCTATATTTTCTCAACAAGGTGTTCGAGCCGTACGGCTTGAAGGTGCTGGGGCAAGTGATCGCGTTAGGGGCGGTGTATGGCCTGGTGGTGCAGCCCGTGGTAAACGTCTACAAGTTTTTCAAGGTGCCGGGGCGGCTTGGCAAGGTCGTCCGCTGGCGGATGTACACGACGATCGGGCTCTTGGTCGCGCTTGTGGCGGGAGTGCTATTCATTCCGCTGCCGTCGCACATCTATACCAGCCTCGAAGTCCAGCCCCGCAACGCCGCGAGTGTCTATGTCGAGCAGCCGGGGATTCTGGAAGCGGTCTACGTGCAGCCGGGCGACCGTGTCGACGAAGGGCAACTGCTGGCCGAGCTGAGCGATTTGTCGCTCGACGTGATGATCGCCGAGCGCAAAGGCCAGCGCGACGCCTACAAGGCGCAGGTTGCCGCGCTCCACAACTTGAGCTTCGAGGAGCGCGACTCGGCGTCCCAGATCGCCGAGGCCCGCGAGGGGCTGCGGGCCGCCGAAGAACAATATGCCGAAAGCCTCCGCGATCGGGATAAATTGAAGCTCGTGGCGCCCAAGAGCGGTGTCGTCTTGCCGCCGACCCTGGTGCCGTCGCAGCCTTCCGAGGGGCAGCTGCCGCACTGGTCCGGCTCGCCGCTGAAGCCGGAAAATCTCGGTGCGACGCTGCAGGTCGGTACCAAGTTGTGCGAGGTCGGCGATCCGCGCTGGCTCGAAGCACGCCTGGTGGTCGATCAGGGCGATGTGGAGTTGATCGCTCCCGGGCAGAAGGTCGAGATCATGCTCAATCAATCGAGCGACTTCGTCTTTGTCAGCCAGATCGAGCGCGTGGCGAAGAAAGATCTCAAGACCAGCCCCGTGCATCTCTCCAGCCTGCACGGCGGCGAGCTCGCGACAAAGATGGGCGACGACGGCGTGGCCCGCCCCGTGAGCCGCGTATTCGAAGTCGCCGTGCCGCTGCCGGAAGACGACAAGGGCATCTTTCGCATCGGCCTGGTAGGCCGCGCCAAGGTCACCACTGCCCCGCGCACGCTCGGCAGCCGGCTGTGGCGATATTTCTCGAGGACGTTTAACTTTGAGCTGTAGGCGACCGGAGCTGTAGGCGAAAGTGGAATTCGGCCCTCGCCCTTAGTATGATTTAGCCATGAGTATTTCGCCCGACAGCTTTGACCTAACACCGGATCAGTTCGCGCGACTGGCGAACCTGGCAAAGAGCACCGGCAAGTCGCTGCCCGAAGTGCTCGATGACGCGCTTGCGACTTACCATCCCCAGCCTGCTGTCAACGGATCGGGGTCGGGCCCATCGTTTTATGATTTGGCATCTCAGCGCGGTCTTGTGGGGTGTATCCAAGGCACGCCCCCGGACTTAAGTTCCAACCGATCATATTTGGAAGGATTTGGTGAGAGTGGCGGGCAAAATAGTCCTGATTGATGCCGGCCCGCTTGTGGCGTTGCTCGCGGCCGACGACGCGGCGCATGCTGTTTGTGTGGATGAGTCCCGTCGCTATTCACCGCCGTTCATAACTACTTGGGCGGTGTTGGCGGAAGCTGCTTGGTTGTTGCGGCGAAAACCAGACGGAATTCCGAGACTGATGGAGTTGATTTCATCAGGCCTCGTACAATGCGCCGAACTCGTGCCCGAGGACGCTATCGCAATTTCAGCATTGGCAACTACCTATTCCGACCTGAAACCGGACTTGGCTGACCTGACGATCCTGCGGCTGGCGTCGCGCAGTGAGTCAGTCGTGATTTTCACCCTCGACCGACGCGACTTTACGGTCTACCGCGATGTTCGAGGCAAGCCGCTCGAACTAATTCCCGCGCAGATATGAAAGCACTGCCAGCACTCGCGCGAAGTTTCTCGACCTAGGCCCATCTTGCCACTCTGCCTAGAATCCGCGGCATGGCGAAGCGACGAGCCAAACGCGAAGATGCTGCGCGCGACTTTCTCGACGACGAGGAAGACGACGGCGCGGATGAGGTGGGCGACTACGTGCCGCCGCGCGCGACGAGCCGTCGGCGAGCGAAGCGCCGCGGCTGGCCCTGGGGCAAACTGCTCGTCGTCCTGGGCGTCCTGGCGGCAATCGTCGCTGCTCTGCCCACGATCGTGGCCAAGACGCCGCTCTTGAACACGCTGCTGGCGAAAGCAGTTCCCGACGGATCGCTGCGCGTGACTGCCAGCGGAGCATCCCTGGGCTGGTTCACGCCGCCGGTCCTCACCGGAATCGAAATTGCCGATGCAGCGGGACAGAAATTGGCGACCGTCGAAGCGGTGCGGCTGAGTCGCACGCCGCTGTCATTGCTCGGCGACCTCAACAATCTCGGCGAGATTCAGATTGAACGCCCCGTGGTCTTCGTCGCGGTCCGGCCGGACGGCACCAACTGGCAGACGGCCCTGGAGCCGCTGCTGAAGAAGTCTGCTGCCAATGCGTCTGCAGCGGAACAGACCGCACCATCGTCGACGAAAGTCGCCGCCGCGATCCACATTGTGGACGGAACGGTGTTGCTCGAGGAGACGGCGACAAGCCAACGCTGGCGACTCTTCGGCCTCGATGGCCAGGTCGATTCGCGGGGTGTCGCGGTCGGCCTGCCCCCAATTTCGCTGAACGGGCAACTGGATTCACCCAATCTGCCCGCCGCGGCGCCTGCTACGTTCGCGCTCTCCGTCACGAACGACCACGGACGGCAACAAGCGACGCTGCAGTTGCAGAATTTGCCGCTCGCGGCCGCAGAGCCCTGGTTGCGAATCCAGGTGCCTGGAGCAGCGCTCAGCGGGATGTTGTTTGGTCAGGGCACGGCCAATTGGGTGGCGACCGCTGCGAATCCGCTTCAAGACGGCTCGACTTCCGGGACCATCACGCTGCAATCGGTCGAGCTCGCCGCGCCGGCACTCGCGGGCGACCGGATGCGGCTCGCGCACGTCGAACTTCCCTGGCGGCTCACGGCGCTACCGACTGGCATCAAGATCGAAGACCTGCAGCTGACCTGCGACGTGGGACGTTTCGCAGCTCGCGGCACGCTCGATCCGAAAGTGATCGATGCGGCGGCGCGCAACGACGTCGAGTTTCAAGGTGAGATCGATCTGGCACCGCTGGCGGCCATGTTGCCCCAACTGCTGAAGATTCGCGGCGATACGAAGATCACCGCTGGCAAACTGGAAATCGCCGGGCGGAGCCAGCCGATCGAAGGCGGGCAGTCGCTTTCCGGCATGCTGCGAACGGCGAACGTCGCGGCCACCAGCGGCGGGCGGCCGCTGGCGTGGAACGAGCCGATCAACGCCACGTTCGAGCTGCGACGCGAGTTGGGAAATCTGCGGCTCGAATCTCTTAAGTGCCAGTCAGAATTCTTAAGCATCGCCGCGGCCGGCACGACTCAGCAATTGACCGTGAGCGCAAATTTCGACCTCAATCGCCTCGCGGCGCAGCTCGGTCAGTTCGTTGATCTTTCGCACAATGAGCTCGCAGGCACCGGGACGGCACATCTCGACTGGTCGGAGCAAGGGGCGGACAAATTCACGGTCGCGGCCAACGGCGAAGTCACGCAGCTCCGCGTCGGGGTTGGCGATGGGAAAGTCTTCGCCGAGCCGCGCTTCGCGCTGCAGGCCAAGGCCGACGGCACGTTTGACCCGCTCACCCACCGACCGCTGCAGTTCGCTTCCGCCGCATTGCAGGTCGACGCCGAAGGCGACGTGCTCGACGCGAAACTCATCGAACCGGTCGATATCGCAAAAGTCGACCCCACATGGCCGGTCGCAGCGCGGCTCACCGGCGATATCTCGCGCTGGATCGCGCGGGCACGACCCTGGTTCGCGCCCGATCCGTGGCAAGTGGGCGGCAATGGCGAAATGACCGCGCAAGTTCGCGCTAGCCGAGCGGCTGCGGAAGTCTCGCAGACCAAAGTCTCAGTCGCCAACTTGCAGATCGCCGGCCCAGGCTGGAACATCGCCGAGCCGCGCGTCGAGCTGACGGGCGACTTGCATTGGAACGGTTCAGCTGGCGAAATCGGCGCTCGGTCACTGCAACTGGTCAGCAGTACCGTTTCCTTCGCCGCACAGAATTTGCGACTGCAGGCGGGTGGAACTGTTCCGCCGCGAGGGAGCGGCGTGGCAGCGTTTCGAGCGGATGTTGCCCGTGTCGCGGCTTGGCAGACTCCTTCAACTGCGCCGGCAACGTACAAGCCCTCCGGCTTGATCACCGGCAACGTCCGCTTCGAACAGCAGGCGGAGCAAATCACCGCCGAGCTTACCGCCACCGGCGAGCAGCTCGCGCTGCAGCAGCTCGCGCCCGGTAGCCCCGCGACTCAGACCATCTGGCAAGAACCGCAAGTCAACGTCCGTGGCACGGCAAACTACGAGAAGGCTGCAGATCGCCTCGCATTTCGTCAGCTGCAGATTCAGTCCGCCACGCTGGCCCTCATGGCCGACGGCCAGGTCGATCGCGTCTCGACCACCGCCGATCTGAGCGCTAACGGGTCGCTCAACTACGATCTCGCCAAGATCACGCCGCTTTTGAAGCCGTTTGTGGGCGAGGGCATTCAACTCGTCGGCAGCGAGACCGCACGATTCCAGGCGGCCGGCAGTTTGAAGAATCCGGCGATCGCTTGGGCTCGTTCGCTCGCGGCACGCGGCGAATTGCCTTGGACCAGTGCCAACATTTACGGCCTCCCCGTCGGCCCAGGTAAACTCGCCGTCACGCTCGGCGATGGCACTGTCCGCGTCGATCCGCTGGCGATTGCGGTCGCCGAGGGGCAGCTCACGGCGGCGCCGCTCGTGCGACTCGATCCGGAGCCGATGGAGCTTACGCTTCCCGCCGGGCCCGTGCTCACCAACGTCCGCATCTCACCGCAGGTCAGCGAGGCCATGCTCAAGTACATCGCGCCGGTGCTTTCCGGAGCAACTCAAAGCGAAGGCCAATTCTCGATGACCCTCTCCGCTGCGCGAATTCCGCTTGCCGATTCCAAGAAAGCGGACGTCGCCGGGCAGCTCGCCGTCCACTCGGTTCGAGTCGTCCCCGGGCCGATGGCCCGCGAGTGGGTCGAACTTGCCCAGCAGATCGAAGCAATCGCCAAGAAGCGCGACCTCGCCTCGCCTGGTCAACGGCAGCCGGTCACGCTCCTCTCGATCCAGGACCAGAATGTAAACTTCCGCGTCGTCGACGGCCGCGTGTACCACCAGGGAATGCAGTTCCAGGTTGGCGATATTGTGATGCGGACCGAGGGCTCGGTCGGACTCGACGAAACCGTCGCACTCGTGGTCCACGTGCCAATTCAGGACAAATGGATCGAAGGGCAGGCGCTGCTGGTGGGACTGCGAGGTCAGTCGCTGTCGATCCCCATCAGCGGCACGCTCCGCAATCCGCGGATGGACCAAAGCGCCGTGGCGGGGCTCTCCCAACAATTGCTGCAGGGCGCCGCGCAGCAGGCGATCGGCGGCGAAATCAACAAGGCGCTCGACAAGTTCCTCAAGCCGCGGTAGTTGCTCGTCGGCACCGCCACATTCATCGGTGTGCCTGCGACTTTTTTGTGCTAGCACCGACTTGTCTTGCCTGGATTCTCTGGGTGGCTTAATCTGCGGCAGCGTTGATTTCAGATTCCATGCATTGCCGGACGTGCACAGCGAAAATCTCTCCGTCCCCAGGAGGTTAGGATGATCTCTCGAGCGTGGCTATTGAGTCTCGTCTGCCTCTTGGCTTCAGTCCAAGCAGGAGCTGCGCAGGCCCAGCTCCTCGGCCCGCCGACCAGCTCCAACCAGATTGTGGTCGACGCCACCAATGTGCTCTCCCAGAGTGTGGCGATGCCGAGCGGGTTGCCGCAGTCGATGCTCCAAGGCGCCCAGGGCGTGGCGATCATCCCGAACATGGTCCGCGGGGCATTCGTGATCGGCGTGCAGCATGGGCGCGGCGTGCTGGTCACGCGCGGTCCGGGCGGCGCATGGCAAGCGCCGCGGATGATTCAGATCACGGGCGGCAGCTTGGGCTACCAGATCGGCGTGCAATCGACTGACTTGATCCTGATCTTTCGCACGCCGCAAAGTGTGGCGAACGTGCTTCGCGGCACGCTCAAGGTGGGCGTCGATGCTTCAGCCGCGGCCGGCCCCGTCGGACGGCAGGCTTCCGCGGCAACCGATCTGCCGCTGCAGGCGGAGATTCTCTCCTACTCGCGGGCCCGCGGTGCGTTTCTGGGCGTGTCGATCGATGGCTCATCGATTTCGATGGATCCGCAGGCCGATGCGATGTTCTACCAGCCGCCGGGTACGATGCCGGCGGCCGCCATGCAGCTGGTGCAGCTGATCACAACTCTCTCGAGCGGCGGGCCAGCCGTCGTCGCGCCGCCCACGCAACAGGTTGTCGCCGTGGTCCCGAATTCGCCGCCGAGCGGTCCGCCGGGCCCGCCCCCCACCCAACCCGCGCCAGTCCCTGTTCCGCAGCCGACGAGCGAACTGGAAACGGCGCGGCACCAGCTCGATGCGTCGTCGCGCCAGCTGGCGGCCAGTCTCAGCGACGATTGGAAGCAATTCCTGGCACTCCCGGCGGAGATCTACATTCCAAATCACTATCCCAGCATGGAGTCGATCGAGCAGGCGATCCAGCGCTACGAGCAGGTTTCGGAAGACCCGAAGTTCGCCGCGCTCACCAGCCAGCCGGCGTTCCAGACTACGCTTAAAGGCCTCTGGCGATTGGGTGAGCTGATGCAAGGGTCGCAGCAAAAAATGCGCTTACCGCCGCCGCCGGTTGGTACGAAGAACTGATGCGAACATAAATGGTGCTCGTCTCTGCTAGCCGCGAGAGCGGTTGCACGCAAAGTAGCATGAAAGACATGCGACTCCGAGCGCCAAGGTGGAAGGTTCCGGTACAACAGGCTCGAACACAAGTCGATAGGCTGACTGAAGTCCGTCGGGACGAATTGCCCAACCGACGACGACCTTACCGTCCGCAGAGATATCTTGGGCAGTTTCTATCTTCCATCCGGGCAACGTTAGATCGAAATCACTTACCAGCACATCCTGCAAGTTTCGCATGTGGTTGGCCGCGTCCCAGATGAACGGCACGCCGTTGAAGTCGCTATCTCCCACGACGACCTCACCATTGCCGGTTACGCCGAAAGCTCGCGAAGAGTTTGGCCCGCCGATGATTTTTCCAAGATCTCCGATACCCTCTTGGGCTGTCCACAAGAATGCATTGCCGGACTGTCCGACCACGACCGACCCGTCCGACGAGGTGGCGCGCGCGATCGATTGATTGCTCTGCGATAGTCTGCCCAGCGGTTCAAAGCCGCTACCTTCCCGCCAACGCCAACCACCAAAATCTACGCCGCCAAATCCGACGATAGTTGTTCCATCAGAGGACACTCCCAACGCATAGGAACCCGAGAATTCCGGAAGGATATCTTTGCCGAGCTCGACCATTCCGGATTCCCGAGTCCAACGAAATGCCATCGGTGTGTTGTTTTGATTCTTACTATACCCCACGATCACTCGACCGTCGGCCGAAATGTCTTCGGCAGAGCCTTGTATCTCGCTGCCGCCCAACGTTCCTAAGCTGATCATTCCTTCTTCCTGAGTCCAGCGAAACGGATGGGATGCACCAATGCCCTCGCCAACACTACTTGTGCCGATCGCGACTCCGTTGTCGGAAACATCGGTCGCCTCACTTAGAAACTGGCCACCGGGAAGATCTCCAAGTGGGACCATTCCGGTCGATTGTGACCAAAGAAATGCTTGCTGACGCGAGACTCCTACGGACCAGCTCCAGCCAGCGATATATTTACCGTTCGGCGAGACCCCAAAAGCGCGGCTGTTTTCGCCAGTTCCCAGAAATCCCAAATCCTGGAAAGTTGCTTTGTCATTGGAAATTGGCGGGTACTTGACAGCAGCTTGTGCGTTTTCCGTGAGGCAAATACCGATCGCGACGGCAAGGAACAGCGATGTATGGTGATAGAATTTGAACCGACGATGTTGATTGTCGACCATTAGCGTCTACTCTTGCTCGCATTATTGAAAATCAAATTGGAACGTTGCTCGACGAGCATATTATCCTACCGCAATGCGAACTGCAAATTTTGCGTGAGATCGAGCAAGGCGGCTCTCAATTTGCGATTTTGTGCGTGTGACAAAGGATTGTCTTGACGGCCGTTGAGATTTGAGAAATTGATCGCGGAACACTATACTTGAATTAACGGTTATGTGGAGGCCGCGATGATGGCTGGTGTAATTCCCAATGCGAGTGCCGTCGGTTTGGATGCGATGCACGCACTCTACCGCGAAGGAGGCGCCCACCGCATGATGGCTCCCCATGTGGTATATCGCGACGCATCCTGTCCTCATCCGGGTTGCCAGCAGAATCTGCAGGCGATCGACTTTCGTTTAGAAGCGTTTGGCCGCGCGATCCACGACCCCTTGGTGCGTGCCTGGTGGGACGACGTGGGATTCGCCGGCCAGTGTCCGAGCTGCCATCGCTGGATCCACTTCACGATTCGCGGCAAGCTGGCGATCGACGCCCAGGCCGCCCAATCGCTTCCCAAGCTTCCGGCCAACTGGGCCGAAGAGGCGGTGATTCTGTGAGGCGGTGGTCGACCGCAACGATTCTCGCCCTGGCCGCATTGGCGATTGAGCCGCGGGCTATTTCCGGGAGCACGCCGTCCGCGAATAGAGTTGAGTCGGTTCCAGTCGACGAAGCGCGTGCCTCCGCCGCCGGCCTTCGTAAGCTCCAGGGCCAACACCTCAACCTCTATACCGATGTGCCGAGCAGCCCCGAAGTCGACGGACTGCCCGCGCTCTTCGATGCTGCCGTTCCTCTCTGGGCGAAATACTTCGGCATCGATCCGACGGCGACAAGCGATTGGCGAGTACAGGCCTTTCTGATTCGTGACCGCGATAAGTTTTCGGCACTGGGTCTGATGCCGACCGATCGAGAGTTGGTGAACGGCTACGCCGACGCGAGCGAAATCTGGGTCCTCGATCAAGCGAGCGACTACTACCGCCGGCACCTGCTGCTCCACGAAGGGACGCACGCGTTCATGGCCACGTTCCTCGGCGGCTGTGGACCAGGTTGGTACAGCGAGGGCATGGCCGAGCTGCTGGCGACCAATCGTGTTGGAGCAGGGAACAGGGGGCAGGGAGCAGGGAGCGGTGGCAACGCTGGATTAGAGCTCAACATTATGCCGCGGTCGCGCGAGGAGGTGCCCATGCTCGGGCGGATCAAGCTCGTGCGCGACGCGGTGGCCGCCGGGGACGCGCTATCGATCGATGCGATCATGGCGATCGATGGCCGCCGCCAGCAGGAACCGCAGGCGTATGCCTGGTGCTGGGCCCTGGCGAAGTTCCTGGATTCGCATCCGCGGTATCGGGCGGTGTTTCGCGCGCTCCCGGAACACGTGACTGATCCGGAGTTCAACGCCCGTGTGCGGCGCAGTTACGCAGCGGTGTGGCCCGAACTTACAGCGGAGTGGCGGGCCTACGTGCGAGCGCTCGATCATGGCTACGACTTCGAGCGCACGGCGATCAATTTTGCCGACGGCACGCAACTCAGCGGCAAGCGCAGCGTGACTATTCGTGCCGATCGGGGTTGGCAATCGTCCGGTGTTCGGCTCGAGGCGGGGCGCGCTTACCGATTGACAGCGCGCGGTCGGTACCAAATCGCGTTTGCCGATGGTGCGGCCTGGCCCTGTGAACCGGGCGGCGTGACGATTGAATATCAGGACGGACGGCCGTTGGGGAAGTTGTTGGGGGCGATTGTGGCGGAGGATGCTGCCGCCCGGCCCGCTGAAGTGGGCCTCGCCGAACCTTTTCCGATTGGGTTGGGGTGTGAGCTGACGCCAAAAACCAGTGGCACGCTCTATCTCCGCGTCAACGATTCCGCCTCAAAGCTCGACGATAATCGCGGCGACTTGACAATCGAAGTCGAGCCTCGATGATTGAGAGTCCACGTGGGCTGGCGCCAGGGCGGAAGCGCGGAGCAAGGTCCGCCATTCAGTGTTCTAAAAGTTGGAAGCCAAGCGTTGAAGAACTTCATCGAGCGAAATGATCCGGCGGTTTGGCGGGCGATTGCCGACGAGATGGAGCGTCAGCAGGACGGCCTCGAGCTGATCGCCAGCGAGAACTACACGAGCCCTGCCGTCATGCAGGCCACCGGCAGCGTGCTCACCAACAAGTATGCCGAGGGCTACCCCGGCAAGCGCTACTACGGCGGTTGCCAGTTCGTCGACGTCGTCGAACAACTGGCCATCGACCGGGCCAAGGAATTGTTCGGCGCCGAATTCGCCAACGTCCAGCCCCATAGCGGTTCGCAGGCCAACACGGCGATCTACCTCGCGGCGCTCGAGCCGGGTGACACCGTGTTGGGTCTGAACCTCGCTCATGGCGGCCACCTCACGCACGGCATGTCGCTCAACATCTCCGGCATGCTTTACAAGTTCGTGCCCTACGGCGTGACGCGCGACTCGAACCGCATCGACTTCGACCAGGTCGCCGCGCTCGCCAAGGAACACAAGCCGAAGCTGATCGTCGCGGGAGCGAGTGCCTATCCGCGCGAAATTCCGCACGCCAAGTTCGCGGATATCGCCAAAAGCGTTGGCGCGAAGCTGATGGTCGACATGGCACACTATGCCGGCCTTGTCGCGGCCGGGCTGCACGACAACCCAGTGCCGGTCGCCGACTTTGTGACCAGCACCACGCACAAAACACTCCGCGGCCCCCGCGCCGGCCTGTGCCTCGCCAAAGAGGAATACGGCAAGACAATCAATAGCCGCGTGTTCCCCGGCATTCAGGGCGGGCCGTTGATGCACGTGATCGCCGGCAAGGCAGTCTGCTTCGGCGAAGCGTTGCAGCCGGAGTTCAAGAAATACGCGGCGCAGATCATCGACAACGCCAAGGCGCTCGCGGAGTCGCTGCTCTCGGGCGGATTGAAATTGGTCAGCGGCGGCACGGACAATCATCTGATGCTCGCCGACGTGACGCCACTGGGGATTGGCGGAAAGCTCGCCGAAGCCGCGCTCGATCACGCCGGGATCACGGTCAACAAGAACATGATCCCGTACGACGAGCGCAAGCCGATGGACCCCTCGGGCATCCGCATCGGCACGCCGGCCCTCACCACGCGCGGCATGGGAACGAGCGAAATGCGATCGGTCGGCAAGTGGATTCTCGCCGCCCTCAAAGCGCCTGAGGACGCCAAGGTACACGAGCGGATCCGCACGGAAGTGCGGCAGCTCTGCCAACAATTCCCCGTCCCCGCCGCCGCCCTCGAAGCGTAGTCCGCTCCGCCACTTCTCGTATGGACTGGCCGCTTGAGCGAGCAGTCCGTATCATCACGTCATGGCCGCGAATCAGACCAAGCCCGAGAAGAGCCGCATCCTCATCGCCGACGATAACCAGCCGAACGTCGAGTTGCTGGAAGCGTACCTGGCCGGACTCGACGTCGATACCGCCGTGTCGGTCGATGGCCAGGACACGCTCGAAAAGGTCGGGTCCTTCAAGCCGCACCTAATTCTGCTCGACATCATGATGCCCAAGCTTAGTGGCTTCGAGGTTTGCAAGAAGCTCAAGAGCGACGCCGCAACCCGGGGGATCATGATCTTGATGGTGACGGCGCTCAACGAACTGGGCGATATCGAGCGGGCAGTGCAGGCCGGCACCGACGATTTTCTCTCCAAGCCGGTCAATAAGGCCGAACTCCTCAAGCGCGTCGACAACATGCTTAAGTTGCGGCATGTGACCGACGAAGTGGAACGGCTGCGGCAATACATCGACCGCATGGAAAGCCGCCGCTAACCCCGCTTTTCGCGGCCCCCGGGCTGCATCGCGGGCCACACTGGCATACACGTTTTCCCGGCCGTAGAGTATGCTTGTAGCAGGGTTTCTCTGGATTCTGCTGCAGGGTACGGCATGTCGATGAGCATCCGACGATGGCGATTCTGGAACGTGGCACTTGCGGCCGCGCTCGCGGCACTGTCGCAGTCGTCGGCCGTTGCCGCGGATCAACCCGCTGTGCAGCCGAACGCGGCCGCGAAACCAGTTGAATCTCTCGACGCACGGATCGACGACCTAATTTCTCAGCTGGGCAGTCCGCAATACACGGTCCGCCGTGCAGCCGCCAACGACATCCGCAAGATCGGCCCAGAGGCGTTCGACCGCCTCCATGCGGCGACCGACCACTCCGATCCGGAGATTGCCGCCAGTGCAAGCTACTTATTGCGGCAGATTGCCGTCCGCTGGACCAAGACCGACGACTCGGCCACCGTCAAGCGTTTGATGCGCTCCTACGGTGATCGTGAAGACACGGACCGCCAGCGAATCATTCAAATGCTCGCTGCCATGCCCAAGGGCGAGGGCGTTCCGGCGTTATGCCGCATTGCCCGCTACGACCGCACACCGCTGCTGTCGCGACTGGCGGCCTTGGCGATTATCCAGACCGACCAGGAAGAGGGCGCAAAGAACGGACGCCGCGCGATCGATCCCGCTGCCTTCGACCAGGAGTTAGGCGAAAGCACCCGCGCACCTGTCCTCTGGCTGCGTCAGTTCGCGATCCAGCTGCGCGATCCGGCCGCATCGGTCGCCGGCTGGCAACCGCTGATCGACGATGAGAACAAGCGGCTCGACGTGGAAGTGAACGAGACGTCGCCGGCGATGGTTTCGGCACTATTGTGGAACCTGGCCGAAGTGCACCGGCAGCTCGGCCAGAATCAGCAGTACGTCGAAGTCGCCGACCAGTATCTGGCGATGGGCGGGGGCGATTCGGATCGATTGCTGACGCTGCTCAAGTGGCTCGTGCGAAACGAATCCTGGGAAGCGCTCCAGGCGCTGGCAGACAAGCACGACGGCGAGATTCAAAAGTCGAAGCAAACGCTCTACATGCTGGCGATGGCTCGCATGAAGCAGGGCCAAACCGCCGCGGCGGAGGATTTTGCCCGCAACGCGGCCAAACTCGCCTCCGCCAAGCCTATGGATAGCCTGGATGCGGGCCGGTTGCTCGAGGCCCTGGGCCAGTTCGAGTGGGCCGTCCGCGAGTATCAAGGCGGCATCGACGGCCAGCCGATCGAAGCCGCCTCGGCCATCGGCTCGCGTGTGATGCTCTCTAATTTGCTACAGGACTACGAGCGCTACGAAGAAGGAGCGGCGGCCGTCGCCCCGCTCGTCGAAGCCATAGAAAAGAATCCCGACGTCGAGCGGGCTTACGCCAGCGCTCAGGGCGACCTGGCTCAGCAGAATCATTTCGTGCCTGAAGCGAATTCCCTGACGGCCAGGATGCACTATCTGCGGGCCTGCCACTTCGAGCAGGAGCACGACTTCAAACATCAGCGCGAAGAGCTGCTCGCGGCGATCAAGGCGGATGAAACTGATGCCGACGTGCTGATCGCCATGTACCGCATCGGCGACGCCGATGATGCCTGGATGGCGGGCACCCGCGAGCGAATCACGAAGCTCGCCCGCAAGATCGAAGCCGAGATCGAAGACAATCCGAACAATCCAATTCCCTATAACCAGTGGGCCTGGTTGATCGCCAACACCGAAGGCGATTATCAGAAGGCCGTGCGGCTCTCGCGGCGCTCGCTGGAACTCGAACCGGGCACCGCCAGTTTCCTCGACACGCTCGGCCGCTGCTATTTCTCCGCCGGCGAATACGAGAAGGCGGCTGAGAGCCAGCGCGAAGCGGTGGCGCTCATCCCGCACATGCAAGTGATGCAGCGGCAGCTCCGGCAATTCGAAAAGAAAGTCGCCGAGTTGAACAAAAAGTCGGCCGCCAACAACTAATCACTGGCCGAATTCTGCTCCCTTCCGTTTGGCACGCCGCTTGCGGTTTAGCTCACCGCACACGCTCGCTCGTAGTGTCCCCACGCCGCCACTTGATCTCGGCGTCGACGCAATCCATTTTCATCCGCACCGCGATATACTCTCAACCATGGAGGACCTCAAGATGAAGACCGCCAACCTGTCAAAAACCCGCATGGCCTACGTCGAAGAAGGCGATGGCATCCCCGTGCTCCTGGTCCACGGCTTCCCGCTCGACCACACGATGTGGGACCCTCAGATCGCGGCCCTCGCACCGCACGCTCGCGTGATCGCTCCCGATCTCCGCGGATTTGGCGCTACGCCACCGGCCGCCGGCGATGCCGAGCGCGGCGTCAGCATGGAGGACCACGCCAACGACCTCAATGAGCTTCTGGACGCACTCGGCATCCGCGAGCCGATCGTGCTAGCAGGCCTGTCGATGGGCGGATATGTCGCCTGGCAATTTGTCCGCCAGCATGGCCACCGCCTGCGGGCGCTCGTGCTCTGCGACACGCGTGCCAAGGCCGACACCGAGGAAGCCCGGGCGGGCCGGCTGAAAATGGCCGAAGCGGTCGCCAAGGAGGGGGCCCGGCTGGCGGCCGACGCCATGGAGCCCAAGCTGTTTCGCAAGGCCGCGTTCGACAAGCAGCCGGAGGTGGTCGCCGCCATTCGGGCGACGATGCTGCGGCAGACTCCCGCGGCAATTGCGGCCGCTCAGCGTGGCATGGCCGTCCGGCCGGATGTGACTGAAATGTTACCGCACATCACCGTGCCGACCCTGGTGCTGGTCGGCGTCGAGGATGCGATCGCAACACCCGCCGAAATGAAACAGATCGCCGACGCCATCCCCGGCGCAGAGTACGTCGTAATTCCAGAATCCGGACACATGACGACCGTGGAGAACCCGGCCGCAACGAACGCTGCCTTGGTGAAGTTTGTCGGGGCCGCGACGCTGCCATACGATCGCCTCGCCACGGAGCATTAAATCGTGACGTTTTTGACGCCGAGCCGAGCGGGGGCCACCTCTGTGGCCGATAGGCATGGTAGAATAAAGAAAGTTAGGCAAACTCGCCTTATATCCGTGGAGTTCGTCCGGAATGGCAACCGCTCAAGAAGTGTTTTCGCAAGAGGTGTCGACTCTGCCGCCATCGGAGCAATTGCGCTTGGCCAAGCTCATTTTGGAAGGGCTGATGGAATCTAGCTCTGCGGCTCTCGACTTCCGTGATCATTGGTCCGAGGAAGACGTCCGCGACCTCGCAGCCTTCTCGCTGGAATACACCGATCGCGTCTCCGGCGAGGAGTAGTGCGGATGGCCAAGACTGGCGCCGTGGTCGTCGTCGATTTTCCCGGAGTTCAAGGCATCAAGCGCCGCCCGTCGGTAGTCGTTTCTTCCGACGTGTATCATCGCAGCCGACCGGACGTAATTATCGGATTGCTGACGAGCCAGACTGATTCGGCGACCGGTCCCACCGACTATCTTCTCAAAGACTGGCAAGCTGCCGGTCTGCAAAAGCCATCAACATTTCGAGCGTTTCTCGTCACTTTGCCGCGGACAGCGATCACGGCGACAATCGGACAACTGTCCGATCACGATCAGCGGGAAGTGGCCGCACGCATAAATGTTGCGTTGATGACCTGATGAGAATTCAGACAATCAAATCTGCTTTTGTGGCAACACGAAGATCGACTGGCTCTTCACGATCGCGTAATCGTCGGGGAACGTGTGGAAGGCCTGTACCCGCAGGCTGCGATCGCGGGTTTCGAGGTTGATGTAGCTCATGGCCCCCAGGCCGAACCGGCCGCTGGCCTCGAAGCAATGCAACAACCCCTGGCGAGTGCCGGCCTGGGTGAGCTCTTTTTGATAGGCCCAAAACGCCTCTTTTTCCACTGGCTCGAGCGAGAACTGGGTCTTGTACGAAATTCCGCCGCGGCATTCCAACTCGTCGCTGGCGGACCCTTTGAGGCGGTGCGACATCAGCCGTCGCCGCTCGGGGAGCGGATGGTTCGCCGCTGCCGCGACTTCGGTGAGAATGATCCCTTGGTACTGCCAGGTGATCACATGACCGGCCGTGGTGATCTGCACCGTGGCCCGATATCCGCCGCGTTCCACGATCCGCGCATTGTGCACCTCGAACAGCTCGGGGTGGAGCGAGCGGCCGTACAGTTGAAACACCAACTCGGCGACTTTGGGGCGAACGGATAACACGGCGTTTGCTTTGAATCGAATCGTTTCCCGCGGCGAATTGCTCTCGGGTCTTGGAGTCTCGCGTATCGGTACTAAGAGGCGCCGTACCATCCTGAGAACAGCACGACGCCTCAAAAGGGCAAATCGGTTGGCATAATGCCAGCGGGTCGGCGTTGAAATCGAGCACTTCGAGGGTGACGTGAAGTCACTCGCACGCGCTCGTTTCGCGACGACAATGGCCATTATACTCTCGGCGTATAAAAGCAACAAAGGTCGTTCGCGGAAGGAAAAAATTCGAGGCGAATTCAGACTTGACTTTTGCGCAGCAGGCAGTCTCCTGCGATGGACTCGGACACAACTCAACGATTGTTCTTCCCGCGCTCGCACACTGACAATGAATCACAACTTGACTGACGTCTACGAGCGATTGTTTCGCGAATTCGGTCCGCAAAAATGGTGGCCTGGTGAATCGCCGTTTGAAGTGCTGGTCGGTGCCGTGCTGGTGCAGAACACGGCCTGGCGCAACGTCGAACGCGCGATTGAGAACCTCCGCGAGGCGGGTGTGATGACTCCGGCCAGACTCTACGCACTCGCCGAATCCGATCTTGCGGAATTGATCCGTCCCGCCGGGTACTACCAGGTGAAAGCGCGGCGGTTGAGAAACCTATTGCGGCTCGTTGTTGAGCGCTATGATGGTTCGCTCTCGACGATGTTTCAACGCGACTTGAGCACGCTGCGCGAGGAACTCTTGAGCGTCAGCGGCATTGGACCCGAAACCGCGGACGCAATTCTGCTCTACGTCGGCGGTCTCGCTACGTTCGTCGTCGACACCTACACGCATCGCGTGCTCGCCCGCCACGGCTGGATCGGTTACGAGGCCGACTACCACCAGATCCAGGACCACTTCACGACCGCTTTGCCGCCAGACGCCGCGCTCTACAATGAGTATCATGCCCTGTTGGTGCGGCTCGGCAAGGATTACTGCCGCAAGACCGCGCCGAAGTGCACCGCGTGTCCGCTTTTCGATTTGCTTCCCGCGAGCGGCATCGTCGAACCATTTTGAGTCATCGCATGCCCGACCTGTTTGCCGCGAGCGAAGAACGCAACCTGGAACAAGTGCAGCCGCTTGCTGCGCGGATGCGGCCGCGCTCGCTTGCGGAGTTCGTCGGCCAGCAGCATTTTCTTGGCGAGGGCAAGCTGCTCGCGCGGATGCTCAAGGCGAATCGCCTCGGCTCGGTGATTTTCTATGGTCCGCCCGGCACGGGTAAGACGACGCTTGCACGCCTGCTGGCACAAGAAACCGACAGCCGCTTCCGGCAGCTCAGTGCGGTCACGAGCGGAGTGAAGGACGTCCGCGAAGTGCTCGAAGAAGCGCGCAACGAGGCGGCCGCCAGCGGCCGGCCCACGCTGCTGATGATCGACGAGATCCATCGCTTCAACAAAGCGCAGCAGGATGCCCTCTTGCCCGATGTCGAAGAAGGCGTCGTGATCCTGGTGGGCCTCACCACTTCGAATCCGTTCTTCGCAGTGAACGACGCACTCGTGAGCCGCAGCCGCGTTTTCGAGTTCCAGCCGCTCGCGCCGGACGATCTCAAGGCCCTGGTGCGCCGTGCGCTCTCGGACAAAGACCGCGGCCTCGGCCAATTCGCCGCCACGATTGATGACGATGCGTTGGAATTTCTCGCCCAGGTCTCGGACGGAGATGCCCGGCGGGCCCTCGGCGCTTTGGAAGTCGCCGTCCTCTCGGCCGAGTCGCCCTATCGCTTGCGGCTTAGCGCGGCCACGGTCGCCGACGCCGTCCAGCGCAAGGCCATCCGCTACGACCCCACGGGCGACGACCACTACGATGCCGCCAGCGCGCTGATCAAGAGCATCCGCGGCAGCGACCCGGACGCCGGCATCTACTGGCTCGCCCGCATGCTCGAAGGGGGCGAGGACGTCCGCTTCCTCGCGCGCCGGCTCGTGATCCTGGCGAGCGAGGACGTCGGCAATGCCGACCCGCACGCCCTGCCGCTCGCCGTTGCCGCGATGCAGGCCTGCGAATTCGTCGGCCTGCCCGAGTGCCAGCTCACCCTGGCCCAAGCAGTAGCTTATCTAGCATGTGCGCCCAAGTCGAACGCCGCCACGGTGGCCATCGGCGAAGCGGTCCACGACGTCCGAGAAGGCAGATTGCTCCCCGTGCCGCGGCACCTACAGGATGCCCACTACGCCGGCGCGAAACGACTCGGCCACGGCGAAGGGTACGAATACGCGCACGACGCCGAGGGCGGCATCGCGGCTCAGGATTATCTCGGCATCGAACGCGAATACTATCGGCCAGTCGATCGAGGGTTCGAAAAGGAACTGGCAGCCCGACTGGAAGCGATTCGGACCAAGTTGCGCGGCAACTAGCGTGTCGCTCGCTCACTTGTCCACGTGGAAACCAATTGAGCGCCGTGGCGGGACCGGCTTCTCGATCATCGACTGCAGTACCTGAGAGATGACTTTGATCCGATCGTCATGCAGTTGAACGGTCTCGGCGAGCTTTGTCAGTTGCTCGACCAATTCACCGGGTGTGGCCATCAATCGCCGCAAGCGGACAAACGCCCGCATGATCTCGATGTTGACTCGCACCGCCGTGGGAGACTTCAGCACGCTCGAAAGCATGGCGACACCCTGCTCGGTAAATACCCAGGGCAGCTTTCTGCGGCCGCCGCGACCGCGTTTTGATGTCGCATTTTGCGACATCAAAGACATAAACTCTTGCTGCGTAAGGGAAAACGCAAAATCGTCGGGAAAACGATCGAGGTTTCGCGCGACCTGCTCGTTAAGCCGCCGCGTCGTGACTCCATAGAGCCGCGCCAAATCCGAGTCGAGCATCACGCGTTGCCCGCGAATGGTTCGAATCGACTCCTCGATCTGAAGCTTGGTTGGTGGTCTGGATGTCCCTTTGTTGGGTGCCATGAATTCGGGAATAATTGGCGCGTCATTCGGTTGATAGCATTCTCGACCGCGAAACTGCAGATTTTGTCCATCATGTGCATTCGCATGCCGGCAACGCCTGCATGGTTGGAAACTGGCGTGGAGCAAACGCGCCGGTTGTCCTACCATTCGCCGCCCGAAAATTGCGCGCCGTCGAAACCAGGGGCGAGGACGCCTCGGTTCGCATGAGCCGACAAATACACACTCTTCGCGTCATGGAGGACGGACGATGAGTTCGATTCGACCGTTGGTCACGATCACGATCCTGGTGGCCGTAGGCGTGTTCTTTTTCACCAAGCTCAACGAAGGCCCCGTGCCGTTGCCCCCGGAGGCGGACACGACACTTGAGCCCGCGCCGGTCGCCGATGTGCCGCCGCTCGCCGCGGATTCGACCGCCTCGCCGCTTACCCCGGCCCCGAGCTGGAGCGATCCGGCGGCGCCTTCCACGGCGGAAATGTCTCCCGCTGCGCCAACGGTCCCGCCAACCAGTTTGACGGCCGAAGCGCCGACGGCTCAATCCGCTGCGCCTGAGGTTGAGCCTGCCGAGTTACCGCCGATCCCCGAATTGCCGCCCGTCGCCACCAGCGATTCCACCGCGGCGCCGACTGCACCCACACCAACCGATCCGTCAACTGCCGCCGCCGCTCCGATTCCACTGCCGGCGAATATCCCCGTCGCGCAATATCCCGGAGACGCCGCGCCGACCATGCCGGAAGTCGCGCAGATGACGCCGCCCGCACCGCTCAATACGCAACCGCTCGCACAATCACCCGACGGGATGCCGTTGCCGCCAACCGCCGAGGCAGCGATGCCGGCGACACCACCGGTCACGCCGATGATGCCTGCGGGTGACGATCGCTATGGCTCTCTGCCCGTTGAAGCGCCATTGGCCGCCACACCGACGCCGCCCGCGACCGCCCCGGCCGCGAGTGCCGTTCCGGTAGCGCCCGCTCCCGAGCCGTCCGCGCCCACGTTCGCCAGCGCCTGGCCGGAGATCCAAGGCGCGCTGGAGCGGCAGGAGCTGGTAGCGGCCCATGCGATGCTCTCCCGCTGGTATGGCAATCCAAGTCTCACGCCGGCCGAAGCGCAACAGGTCGAGACACTGCTCAGCCAACTCGCCGGCACCATTGTCTACTCGACCGAGCATCGGCTCGAACCGCCGTATACGGTGAAACAGGGCGACACGCTGCAGACCATCGCCGAGCAGTATGAAGTTCCCTGGCAACTGCTGGCCAAGATCAACGGCATCGCAACGCCCGACAATCTGCAGCCTGGCACGCAACTAAAAGTCATCCATGGCCCATTCACGGCCGTCGTCGAGCTCGATAAGAGCCAGCTCACGCTGATGCTCGACGGTCGCTACGCGGGCCGATTCCCAGCTTCGATCGAGCAGGGGACGACCGTGAGCGAAGGCAAGTGGATTCTGGAACAAAAGCTCGTCCAGCCGACGACACAGGATTCGACGGTTGTGAGCGCGGCGTACACGCCGGCGACCGTGGACCACGTACTCGTGCTGCGCAACGAATCGCCCTCGGCCGCCGGGGCGACGATGGCGATCACCGGCGGTTCGAGCACACCCTCCGGTCCGACCGCCGCAGCGCCCGGAATCCGCCTCTCCCCGCGTGACGTCGAGGAGGTGGCCGACATCCTGTCGATTGGATCGCCGGTGACGATTCGGCGGTAACGTGCTTAGTGGTTAGTAGTCAGTTGTCAGTGGCCGGTTGTCAGTATTTGGTTGATTCAATACAACACAATCAGCCACTGACAACTATCAACGATCCACGGACTACTCCATGTACGACCGCATTGCACTGCAGAGCCTGATCCGCGAAAAGGCCCTGCGATTTGGTGAATTCACGCTGGCATCGGGTAAGAAGGCAAGCTACTACCTCGATTGCCGAGAGATCACGCTCGACGCTCAAGGAGCGCGGCTCGTCGGCGAGGGAATGCTCGACCTGCTCTCGGGCAACATGCCGGCGCTGGTGGGCGGCATGGCGATCGGTGCCGACCCGATTACCGCGGCGATACTCACGCTGGCCGGCACACGCAACTTGCCGCTCCGCGGTGTGATGGTCCGCAAGGAAGCGAAGCAACATGGCACGGGCAAGTTCGTCGAAGGGCCATTTCGACCAGGCGAGTCGCTGGTGATTGTCGAGGACGTGGTCACGACTGGCGGCTCGAGCCTGCTTGCGATCGAACGCTGCGAGGCAGTCGGGCTCAAGGTCCAGCGCGTCCTGGCCATCATCGATCGGCTCGAAGGCGGTAGCGAGGCGTTTGCGGCAAAAGGCTACGAATTGACGACGCTCTTTACGGTGAGAGATTTCGGTATCGAACCGGCGAAGTAGGAAGTCGCATGGCTTCGTATCGAGCGAGCCGGGCCGTCCTCGGCCCCGACAGTTACGGTGTACACGGGGGCGGGACGCCCCGGCTCGCTCGACTCGAATTGAAACTCATTTGTTCCTCATCGCCACGGGTATGGAAACCACGCTGCACCGACAACTCAAAGCACACTACGCCAACCGCGGAGCGCGCGTCGAAGAGCGCGTCGGCCGCTTTCGCATCGATGTCATCCGCCGTGGCGAGCTGATCGAAATTCAGCACTCATCGCTCTCGGCGATCCGCGACAAGATTGCCGAACTCCTTACCGAGCACCGCGTCCGGATCGTCAAACCGATTGTCGCTTCGAAGTACCTGCTCAAACAGAAATGCGCCGGCGGCGAAGTGCTCTCGCGGCGGCGGAGCCCCAAGCAGGGGACGTTGCTCGACGTGTTTGAAGAACTCGTACACTTCACGCGCGTCTTTCCGCATCCGCGGCTCACCCTCGAAGTCGTTCTCATCGACATCGAAGAACTGCGCTTCCCCGGCCATGGCCGTCGGCGGCGCTGGCGACGCGACGATCACGAAGTGGAAGACCAGCGGCTCCTCACGGTCGAGAGTGTCTCCCGCTTTCGCACCGCGGCCGATCTTTGCAGGTTGTTGCCTCAGCCGCTGCCCAAGCAGTTTCACACCGGACACATTGCCGCGGGACTCGGCATCCAGCGCTGGATTGCGCAGCGCATGGCCTATTGCCTGCGCGAGACAGGAGCGATCACCCCCGTCGGCAAAGAGCGCGGCGCGTGGCTCTACAAGCGAGCGGTGCGAAAGCGCGCCGCCGCGTAAATTGTTGCTAGGTTTTGCACTCCACTCACAACCCGCATCCCTCTACCCGCTCACCGCTCTTGCCCAAGTTGCCACCAGCCCGTAACCTCTTTAGTCATGGGCGACGACCTACAGCTTGGCATCCGACGCGCGCCGCTGCGGCGACTCTCGGGAATTCAGATCGTTGGCACGGGCAGCTTCCTGCCCGACAAGATCGTCACCAACGATGATCTGGCGTCGCTCGGCTGCGATGCGGAGTGGATCATCCAGCGCACCGGCATCCGTGAGCGGCGTCATGCACCGCCCGAGATTTCGACGAGCGACATGGCGGTGGCCGCCGCCGAGCGCTGCCTGGCCGACAGCGGCGTGCCGCGCGGCGAAGTCGATCTTTTGGTGCTGGCGACGCTTTCTCCGGATTACCTGCTGCCCGCCACCGCGCCGACCGTGCAGGATCGGTTAGGCCTCAACTGCGCGGCGATGGACGTCGGCGCGGCTTGCGCCGGGTTCATGTATGCGCTCGTGACCGGCATGCAGTACGTTGCCTCGGGCAGCAGCAAATACGCACTGGTGGTCGGCTCCGATACCAACAGCCGGGTGATGAATCCGGCGGACAAGAAAACGTACCCGCTATTCGGCGACGGGGCAGGGGCGGTGCTCGTGACCAAGGGCAGTCCGGAACAGGGGCTGCTTTCCTATACCTTGGGCGCCGATGGCTCGGGCGATCGCCTTCTGGTGCGGCCGGAAGGCGGCTCTCGAGCATCGATCGCTCCGGGCGAAGAAGTCAGCCTCGGCTGGTTCGTGAAGATGGACGGGCGGCCGGTGTTCAAATGGGCCGTGCGTTTACTCGAAGACTCGTCGCAGCACGTGCTCGAAGCCGCTGGCTACACCAAGCAGGATGTGAAAGTCTGGCTCTGGCACCAGGCCAACATCCGCATTCTCGACGCCGCCACCGACGCCATGGAAATCGATCGCCAGCGCGTAATTACCCACCTCGACCGTTATGGCAACACCTCGGCCGGCAGTGTGCCGATCGCGCTCGATGAGGCCCTCCGCGAAGGCCGCTTCGGGCGGAACGATCTGGTCGTGATGTGCGGCTTCGGCGGCGGACTCTCCTGGGGCACGGCACTGATGCGGTGGTGAGCGAAGCTATTAGCTCTTAGCCATTAGTTCTTAGCCAGACAGTCTTCGATCGAAGCGCACGAACTGCCGGACCCTCAACCCTCAACTCTAGACCCTCAACTCTCCACGCATGTCGAAGACCAAGAAGCTCCCCACGCGCACTCAAGTCAAGCAGGACGACACCTGGGACCTTTCGAGCCTGTTTGCCGATGACGCGGCCTGGGAAGAGGCGTTCGGCAAGTGGGAGCGGCAGATCGGCAAGTATGCGAAGTTTAAGGGCACGCTCGGCGATTCGCCGGCCGCCCTCGCCAAGTGCCTCAAGTTCGACAGCACGTTTGATCGCGTGGGCGAGCGGCTCGGCAACTACGCTTTCTTGAAAACCGCTGAAGACATGGCGGAGAGTAAGTACCAGCGGATGCAGGGAAGGTATACGCACGCCGCCACGAAGGCGGCCGAAGCATCGAGCTTTATCCGGCCGGAAATTCTCGACATCCCCGCCGCGCGGCTTAAGAAGTACCTGGCCGCGAAAGTGCTTGCACCTTACAAGCTGCAGCTGGAGCGGCTCGTCCGCTACAAGCCCCACACGCTCTCGCGCGGTGAGGAGAAGCTGCTGGCGATGCAGAGCGAGATGGCCCACGCGGCCGACAAGATGTTCCGCCAGCTCACGGACGCCGACCTCCGCTTCGGCATGATCCGCGACGAGAAGGGTCACGACGTCGAGCTCTCGAACGCCACGTTCACGTTGTTTCTGCATTCGCCCGACCGCGAAGTGCGTCGCCGTGCGTTTCACCAGTTCTACGAGCAGTACAAAGGCCACGAAAATTCGCTCGCCGCGGCCCTCTCCAGCTCGGTGCAGAAAGACGTCTACTACGGCAAGGCCCGCAACTATCCAAGCGCGCTCGAAGCCTCGCTGTTTCACGACAACGTGCCGGCGAACGTGTACGACAACCTCATCGCCGCGGTGCGGGCCAAACTGCCGGCGCTCTACGACTACTTCGAGCTGCGGCGGCGGAAGATGCGGCTCAAAGACATTCACCATTACGACACCTACGTGCCGATTCTCAGCGATCTCGATTCGCGCCACACCTGGAAACAAGGCGTCGACGCGGTGGTCGCGGCCCTGTGCCCCTTGGGGGACGACTATTGCCGCGTACTTGAGGCCGGGCTCGCCGGTCGCTGGTGCGATCGCTACCCGAACCAGGGTAAGCGGAGCGGGGCGTTCAGCAGCGGTTCGTACGACGGCTGGCCATACATTCTCATGAACTACCAACCGGACGTACTCGACCACGTGTTCACGTTGGCCCACGAAGCCGGCCACTCGATGCACAGCTACTATTCGTCGAAGCATCAGCCGTACGAGTACTACAACTACACGATCTTCGTCGCCGAAGTGGCCAGCACCTTCAACGAGCAGCTACTGAGCCGCTTCATGATGGAGCGGGCTAAGACGGATGACGAGCGGGCGTATCTCATCAACCGCGAAATCGACGCCATCCGCGGCACGATCATCCGTCAGACGATGTTCGCCGAGTTCGAGAAAATTACGCACGCACTGGCCGAAGCGGGCGAACCGCTCACGGTCGAATGTCTCAAGACCGAATACGGCAAGTTGCTCGCCGCCTATTTCGGCCCCGATTTCGCCATCGACGAAGAGCTCAAGCTCGAATGCCTGCGGATCCCGCACTTCTACAGCGCGTTCTACGTGTACAAGTACGCGACGGGGCTCTCGGCGGCGATCGCCCTGTCAGAGCGCGTTGCGAACGGCGGCAAACAGGAACTCAACGACTATCTTTCCTTCCTCAAAGGCGGCTGCTCGAAGTGGCCGCTGGAACTCCTCAAGGATGCCGGCGTCGACATGACGAGCCCGGCACCGGTCGAAACCGCGCTCGCGCGATTCGAGCGATTGGTGAAGGAACTGGACGACCTGCTGTAGCGGTTCACCGGCCGGCCCGAGCTCGCGGTTGCTTAGGCTCAATCATGGTGGGCCGCACCATCTGGAAATGGCCGGTGTAATACCACTCTTTGAAGCTGGGCGGCAGCGCCAGTGCGAGCCAGACCGTGATCGTGGTCGAAACCGCAATCGCCAGCGGCGGCCAAACTCCCAAGTAGAGCAGTAGCGCGGGAAGCAGAAAGGCTGCAACCGTCGCAACCAGCGGTGCTATGAACATGCGGTCGTAGCCAGGAATTACGTATTTCCCAGTTGCAATGCGCCCCGCAATGGAGATCGGCGGATAGCGATGGCTGATGAAGCAGAAATAGCGGCCGCCGATCGCAATCAAGCAGACACCGGCGTACATCAGCCACAGGCCTTCTAGTGTAGAGTCTTCAATCGGAAGCGTGGCGGCGCCAAATGTCAGCCATCCTGCAATGAAGCTGATGATCGACGTACGGAGGGGATTCAGCAGTTCCAGGTGGGAATCATCGGCGAGCGGAGCGATCGTCCAATACACTTCCCTCGCCGGTAGCAGCTCCGAACACGCCAGCCCCAATTCTTTTCTTCGCACTTCCGTGTAGGGGAATTCGCGAAGCGCACCGATGGCCAAATAACTCACGGCAAGCAAAGCGATTGCCACCAGGCCAAGCATCGGCGGGTACGACGCAGCCAGGAGCGCAAGTCCTGCGAGCACGGCGTATAGCCCGACGGCTCGGTAGGATTCGAGCTTATAGAGTGCTGTGCCAAGCGCGAGGCAGTAGCCCGCGAGGAAAGCCAACGGAATTCCAAACGCAACGGGAAGGTTCCACCACGGCGGCAACAACCCCAAACTCAACAATATCAGCAGCACGACCGCATCTTGCCATACGAGATGAATGGGCCCGAATGGGAGCGGCGCAGGAAATTTCCAAGGTGTGGTGGCGAGCCAACGGCCGTAGGGCTTATTTAGGATTGGATGAAACTCGGTGACACGATATGCGCCATACGCAAATGCCACGACACAGGCGACAACTAGGTGAACGGAACTTTGCGCGAAGCGTCGTTCTGCATCGGTTAAGTCGAAAGCTGCGGCGAATTTCAGCAACGTGACGGCGAACAGCTGAAGGAGCCAGGTGATGATAACCGAACCGACCATCACCCCAATCACCCAATCGGCAATCACCACCACTCGCAACCAGCACATGAATCTCGAGCCGCTCACGTCGCGCCTTCCTTCGCGTCGCGGGCGAAATAGTGCTCGATGTTGTCGAGTGTTTCGGGATTGAGCAGGCGTTGCAAGACATCGGCGAGGGGTCCGGTGGAGCCGGTCAGTTGCCGCAGGCCGTCGACGGTGTCGAAGGCAGCCAATTCGCCGTCGCGGATGACGGCAATTCGGTCGGCCACTTCTTCCACCAGCTCTGGAACAGGCGTTGTCATCACGATCGTCACATCGTCTCGCTGTGCGAGGTGCTGCAGGACGCGCTTGAGCGCGAGGATACCCGAAGGATCGAGGCCACCGGAAAACGGCTCATCCAACAGCAGATACGGAGCTTCGGTGATCAGCGCGCTGGCAAGAGCGATTTTCTTGAGCTGACCGGCGGAGTAACTGCCGATCGCCTGGTCGCCTTGTTCCGCGAGATCAAACAAGCGCAGCAGGCGGTCGGCGTGATCGAAGAGCCACAGGTCCTCGAGGCCGTATAGCCGGCCGACCGCCAAGATATATTCGCGGCCCGTGCGCCACTTCGGAAGCCACACCTGGTCGTGCAGATAGACGATTCGCTTGCGGAGGTCGCGTTCACCGTCGACCGAATCGCGCCGCCGTACGCCGTCAAACTCGACGTATCCCGTGCAGGGCCAGAGTACGCCGGCCATCACGCCTAGGAAAGTCGTCTTGCCCATGCCATTGGGACCGACGACGACGACCACTTCGCCGGTTTTGATTTCGAGGCTGACGTTTTTGAGAACCGGTCGGATGCCGTAGTGATGGGTGACATTTTCGACGCGGATCATGGAGGTGCTCGCAGGTGGGCTTTAAAACGCAAGCTTTAGAAAGCAATTCGTCGGCCTGGGCCGGAATATTGCCGCTCAGATTATGCCGGCGGGTTGCTGCGACGGTCGGCACGGTCGAACAGTTCGCTTAGGCGAACAGAAAAACCGGGCAGCACGTCTCGGCCTTCGAGCTGGCCGGCGGTGTCGATCTCGAGCATCTGGTCTATGGCCGTGTAGATGCGAGCGGTGCGCGACTGGGGATCGATGTACCAGACCAAACGCACGCCAGCTTGGAAGTACTCTTCCAGCTTGCGCTGCATTTCGCGGGCGGTGTTGCCTTCGGAAATGATTTCGACGGCGAGGTCCGGCGCGACGCGACAGACTCGATCGCGCGGCATCTTTCCATCGGGGAATTTTTCCCAACGAATGAACGCCAGATCTGGAATTCGTATCGTATTGGACAAGATTCGAATCTGACCATCTGGGCCGGATATGATGCCCAGATTGTGCGATTCGAGGTATTTGATCAGCAGGTGGCCGAGGGCCATCGCTAAGATCGACTCGTAGAAGCTCATCGATTTCTCCACGAGAACGCCGCTCACCAATTCACACAGCCGATCTTCGTGATCTTCGAGCCAAATGGCATCTTCCTCCGTGGCGGTTCCGGGTGAGCGATAAAGCGAAATGCGCTCCAGCGGAATTCCGCCTAAATGTTCCTGCAGGTCGACGAGCGACCAGTGGCTAGGAAATCCCACAATCCGACCGCTCGTAGCGACTAGTATTGGGAAGCTGCTGGAGGATTCTGAGATGGTCGACATCGAGTGCCTCAAACGTGGCGCAAGATTGCGTTGCCGATTCTCATTATAGCCGATCGGCTTGGCGGCAATAAGCGAATTCGAATCTCGGCCGATATAGATGATTTACCGCATGATCCACAAGAATGCAGTACCCGCTTCGTCGACGCGGAGTTGGGCGGCGAGATGGCTTTGGGCGAGCGCGCGGTCGAGAATGCGTTTGTAGAAGGTCCGCGTCTTGGGGATGTGGACTTGGAGCTTCGTGGGATCGATTTTGTATTTGGCCAGCGCGGCGCGGTTCCAAAAGATCGGAAGCTTCAAGCGCGGGGCGATGGCGTCGACCGCTTCCTGCAGCGAGTACCCTTCGATCTCGACGTTCAGAAACTCGAACAGGGCAGGGGCCGTCTCGCGCGGCGAAATTTGCGATTCCCAGCCGATCGGCCAAACGTCATCCGCCGCGCCGAGCGGCACGATCGCCAGCTCGACCGGCCCGCCGGGGGCTTTCTCCGGCCGCAGGGCGAGTCCGGCATTGTTAAGCAGGATCGCCACTCCGGTGCCGGCCGTTAAATTGCCGGCTTCCTCTTCGATCGGCCCTGCTGCGCGCAGCAAGCGATCGGCTGCCGCATCCGGCCTCAAGCGATGACCAAATCGTCGTTGCACCTGGTCGAGCAATTTGGCGAGTGTCCGCCCCTTGGTCGTCAGCCCTAGCGGTTGCGCAAGCTCCGCATGCAGAGCGGCGAACTCTTTTGCGGTGAGGCCGAAACGACCGCGCTCTGCGGTGAGCGATTCCGGTCCCTCTGCCGAAAGCCGCGCGAAGAAATCTGATAGCTGCTGGCGATCGCTTGGGCCGAACGTGCCGCCGGGCAGTTGCAGTTCATTGCGGGAATTGAGTACGCCGACGACGTGAAATCGTGGCTCTTCCGCCGTGCCGCGATTGTCCGCCAGCGGCTTGTCGGCACCGGTCGCCGTGCGGATGCGCACGTTCGTGACGCCGATCTCCGCCAAGAGTTGCAGCCACTCGCGGGGCGCGGTAATTTGCACTCCCCGCTCCGTCGCCAGTTCGAGTTCGATCGGTACCGCAGCAAGCGCAACCGATGCAAATGCCAATAGCAACGCGAGCGCGGTCGTCAGGTGGAGTCGCATACAGAAACTATAGCATTGCGGTAACCGCAGAATCTTTCGGGACCGCCGGCAAAGGAGCTTCGATGTCACGCCTTGTCACGCTGTTCACCGGCCAATGGGCTGATCTGCCGCTGGAAGACATGTGCCGCAAGGCGAGCGACTTCGGCTACCAGGGCCTCGAACTGGCCTGCTGGGGCGACCATTTTGAGATCAACAAGGCGGTGAACGACCCTGGCTACGCGGCGGCCAAGCGCGACTTGCTCGACCGCTACGATCTGCAGTGCCAGGCGATCAGCTCGCACCTCGTGGGCCAGGCGGTGTGCGACCGCATCGATTCGCGCCACCAATCGATCCTGCCGCCGCACGTCTGGGGCGACGGCGATCCGGCCGGCGTCAACCGTCGCGCCGCCGAGGACATGAAGAACGCCGCCCGCGCCGCGCAGCAGTTCGGCGTCGGCGTCGTGAACGGCTTCACCGGTTCCAGCATCTGGCCGCTACTCTACTCTTTTCCGCCGGTGCCCGATTCGATGATCGCCGCCGGCTACGAGCAATTTGCCGAACGCTGGAATCCGATCCTCGACGTGTTCGGCGAGTGTGGCGTCCGCTTCGCGCTCGAAGTGCATCCCACGGAGATCGCGTTCGATATCTACTCGGCGCAGAAGGCGTTAGATGCAATCGGCAACCGCGAGGAGTTCGGTTTCAACTTCGACCCCAGCCATCTCTTGTGGCAAGGCGTCGACCCGGTCGAATTCATCCGCGAGTTCGGCAGCCGCATCTACCACGTCCACATCAAGGATGCGATTGTCACGCTCAACGGCCGCACCGGCATCCTCGGCAGCCATCTCAACTTCGGCGACCCGCGCCGCGGTTGGGACTTCCGCTCGCCGGGCCGCGGCGGCGTGAACTTCGAAGAGATCATCCGTGCACTGAACCAGGCCGGCTACGACGGCCCCCTCTCGGTCGAATGGGAAGACATCGGCATGGACCGCGAACACGGCACCCGCGAAGCGTGCGAATTCGTCCGCAAGCTCGACTTCGAACCGAGCCGCGTGGCCTTCGACGCGGCGTTTGCGGAGAAGTGACTCGCCAACTCCGACTTTTCGATGGATTCGATTCAATTGCTATTGGTTCGACTGCGAGAGGTATACGGCGAAGACCGGATTGTTCCCTATGGTACGTCGGCGGACGAAGCATTTGGTACGGGCTTTCGGATTGTGGGTGTCCCTGCGACTTTCTCTGTGATCACACGAGACGGGAATTTAGCGCACGGATGGTATGACGTACAATTTGAGTCGTATCCCCCTGGCAATTACCTCTATACAAATGTGGTTGATCTGAATGGCCTGCTTCGACTCATCGAACAAATGGCGGGACCACCGACGAATTGGCCGTTAATGAATTAGCGGCATAGCATGGTACACTAGAGATATTCTCGGTCGAATCGCGGAACCTTCGACTACGGAACGCTCTTGGTGGCCCTCTTTCGAACATCCCAGCGATGGTGTACGGCGGCTGTTTGCATTGCGGCTCTGTGCGCAGTGCGAGATGCGGTCGCGAAGCCGCAGACAGCAGATTTACGCGCCGAATACGAGAGGCTGAGCAGTGCACATGCATCGGCATTGCCCGGATGGCGGCCGAAGCAACCGGCCTCGGGGACGTTGCTGTTCGTCGCGCCGGACACCTATTCTGGTAAAGAGCCCGACAGCGAGATGTACCACGCCGCACGCACCGAGTATGCCGACAAGCTATTCGAATTAGCGAAGCGCGCGGCCGATGCCGGTCAGTTGTCCCTTGCCTTCGAATGGGCGACCGAGGCGGTCCGTGAGAATCCGGATCACGCCGACGCACGCCGCGCACTCGGATACGAGCAACACGATGGCCATTGGCTTACGCCCTACGCCAAGCGGATGATTCTCGCTGGCAGGCATTGGGATCCGAACGCGGGCTGGATCGCGGCTGAAGACGCCGGCAAAGAACGCCCACCCGGCCGCGATGGCTGGCAAGTTCGCACCGATAACTTCCTCGTGGTCTCGAACGATAGCCAGCAAGCGGCTGCGGAACTCGCCGCACGATTGGAACGACTCTACCAGATCTGGCGACAACTCTTCGCCGGCTTCTCCTATTCAGACCGCGAAGTGAAACAGCTCTTCGCCGGAGAGCGCGAGCCGCGTGAACGCCATCGCCCCTTTCGAGTCGTCTATCACCGCGACAAACAGGATTACGTCCACAAGCTCCAACGCCGCCAGCCACGGATCGCCGAAACGCTCGGCATCTACTTCGACGCCGACCGTGAGGCGCATTTCTTCGCGGGCGATGACACGAATGTCGACAGTCAGAACATTGCCACGCTGTATCACGAGGCCGTGCACCAGCTATTCCAGGAAACCCGGCCTGCCGCTCGCCAGGTCGGCCGCGACGCCAATTTCTGGATCGTCGAAGGTATCGCCACGTATTTTGAAACGCTGCGCGAACACCGCGATCCCGCGGCGGGTCTGTACTACACGATCGGCGAGTCGTCGGCGGGCAGGCTGCCGGCGGCGCGAGAGCGGCTGCTGGTGAGTGGGTTTTACGTGCCGCTTGATGAGCTCACGCGACTCGGCAAAGAGCCGCTCCAACGTTTCCCGGAATTGGCCAAGCTCTACAGCCAATCGGCCGGACTTGCGGCGATGTTGATGGACGGCGACGGCGGCCGCTATCGCGAACCATTGGTCAAGTATCTGATCGCGGTCTACGCCGGGCGTGACGATTCCGCTTCGCTCGCAGAGGCCGCCGGCGCGATGAACTCGGAGCTGGATGCTGCCTATCGCCGGTACCTGGAGAGCTTGCCGTAGTCGGCCCAGGCCGGTAACTTAGGATGGGTTCGCGGACCGGTTTTTTGGCTCCGAACTCCCGATGGAGTTGCTCCCATGCTTGCATTATTCGCCCATATCACTCAGCACGAAGTGCCCAGCCTGTGGCTGGTGGCCTGCGGCAGTTTTGCGGCCGGCGCGGCGGTGACGTACGCCGTCATCTGGGCCCGCAAGACCAAGTGATGATTCAACTGAAGTAACCGTGGTGGTTGTAGTTCAGTCGGTTAGAACGCCAGATTGTGGATCTGGAGGTCGTGGGTTCGAGTCCCACCAGCCACCCTTCGCACCACCCGCGGGAATCGAAGTTTCCCGCGGGTTTTCTATTCCTTGCGGTGCCTAAGAGCAGTCTTTGTGGTAGATTGCAATAACCGGCGATAAATTGCAATCTGTGGCTCTTGGTTTGCAATCGACGCAAACAATGGACCAGTCACAATTTACAGCGCTCTCGCCAGGCTCACTGGTGCCAATCCAGGTACCCGCTCGGGGTCGGGATTGGGCCTTCGTTCCTCACGAGCTCCAGCCCAGCTGGGAATTTTCTTCCAGACTATGGCCGCTTGTTGCAAGCGCCAAGGAAATGCTTGGTACTCTCAACGGCATCGGGCAATTGCTTCCCGATCCGCAACTCCTGCTGCGACCGCTGCAGAATCGCGAGGCGATTGCCTCTTCCAGCATCGAAGGGACTTACGTCACTCCCGAACAACTCCTGCTATTCGAATTGGATCCTCAGGAAGTCCAGCTGTCGGATGACGAAGCGGCCGATCGGCAAGAAGTCTACAACTATGGACGAGCACTGCAGCACGGCTGCGAGTTGCTCGTCACTTTGCCACTTTGCAGCCGCATGATTTGCGAAATGCATCGAATCTTAATGACGGGAGTGCGCGGTCAAAACAAGAGTCCGGGGAGTTTTCGCACCTACCAAGTTCAGATCGGTTCCAGTGGACGCTTCGTGCCTCCGCCGCCGACCGAGATCGAGCGGCTCATGGGCAATTTGGAACGCTACATGAACTCCGACGATGAACGATATGATCCGCTCGTTCGCAGCTTTCTCGTACATTACCAGTTTGAAGCGATTCACCCGTTTGGCGACGGTAACGGCCGGGTCGGACGGGCGCTACTGGCACTCATGATCTACAAGTTGCTCGGACACGCTCAACCTTGGCTCTACATCAGCGCCTACTACGAGCGTTACCGCGAAGAATACATGCAATGTCTGTTCGATATCAGTCGACGTGGCGACTGGGAGAAGTGGCTTGAATTCTGCCTGCGGGGAGCGGTGGAGCAGGCGCAGGACTCGATCGATCGCTGCCACCGATTCAATGCCCTGCGCAAGGAGTTTCACGAACGCGTGGCTGCATCGACGGCGCGCACCTACTCGATGATTGAATCGCTCTTCCGAACGCCGGTCGTCACTATTCCGACGGTGAGCAAGCAATTCGGAGTTGCCTATCACACCGCTCAGACGGACATTGAGCGATTAGTCAAGCTCGGAATCTTGCGCGAGGTAGTTGGCAAGTATCCTCGGACTTTTTTCGCTTCCGAGATAATGAAGATCGCGTACGACGTTTCTGACTCCCCAAGCGAATGACCGAACAATTCGACAGGCAGGCGACGGTGACTATGTCCGAGTCCCAACTCGACCAACTCGGCTCGTTCTATCTTGGCCGCGAGCATGATCTCAAAACCGGCGAAACCGACTCCTCGAAACCGCTCCTTTACGACAGCAAGCATCTGACCACTCATGCCGTCTGCGTCGGCATGACCGGCAGCGGCAAGACCGGGTTGTGCCTGTCCCTGTTGGAAGAAGCTGCCCTCGACGGCGTTCCGGCGATTGCCATCGATCCGAAGGGTGACCTCGGCAATCTGCTGCTCGCTTTTCCGAAGCTCGAGCCGAGCGACTTCCGGCCTTGGATCGAACCGCACGAGGCCGCCCGGCAGCAGATGCCCCCCGACGAATTTGCCGCGAGCCAGGCGGAGTTATGGCGGAAGGGCTTGGCGAAGTGGGACGAACAGCCCGATCGCATCCAGAAGTTTGTCGACGCGGTCGACCGCGTAATTTACACCCCCGGCTCCAGTGCCGGCATCCCGATCACGGTGCTCAAATCCTTCCACGCCCCGCCGCAGGAGCTTGTTGCCGATGGCGACGCCTTCCGCGAGCAAATCGCCTCCGCCGCATCCGGTTTGCTGGCCCTGCTCGGCATCGACGCCGACCCGGTCCGCAGCCGCGAGCACATCTTTCTCTCCAATGTGATCGAACGCTCGTGGCGCGACGGCCGCGACCTCGATATTTCGCAGCTCATTCAGCAGATCCAGCGGCCGCCTTTCGACAAGATCGGCGTAGTCGATCTCGAATCGTTTTACGCCGCGAAGGACCGCACGCAGCTGGCGATGAGCCTCAACAATTTGCTCGCTTCGCCATCGTTCGCCAGCTGGCTCGAAGGCGAACCGCTCGACATCCAGCGGATGCTCTACACGCCCGAGGGCAGGCCGCGGCTGGCCATTGTCTCGATCGCTCATCTCGACGAAGCCCAGCGAATGTTCCTGGTGACGATCCTGCTCAACGAGGTCCTGGCCTGGGTCCGCACGCAGCCGGGCACGAGCAGCCTGCGGGCGATCCTGTACATGGACGAGGTGTTCGGCTACTTCCCGCCGCTGGGGAATCCGCCCTCGAAGCGGCCGATGCTCACGCTGCTCAAGCAAGCCCGCGCGTACGGACTCGGTTGCATGCTGGCGACGCAAAACCCGGTGGACCTCGACTACAAAGGCCTCTCGAACGCCGGCACCTGGTTCCTCGGCCGCCTGCAAACCGAGCGCGACAAGGCCCGCGTGATCGAAGGCCTCGAAGGTGCTTCGGCCCAGGCGGGCTCGAAATTCAACCGTCGCGAAATGGAAGCCAGGCTCGCGGCGCTCGGCAACCGCGTGTTCCTGATGAACAACGTCAACGAGGACGAGCCGATCGTCTTTCAGACCCGCTGGGCGATGTCGTATCTTCGCGGGCCGCTCACGCGCGACCAGATCAAAGTGCTGATGGATCCGCGGCGAAAGGACTTTGCCGGTGCCGCGACGGCTGCCGCAGACGGCGACGCAAACTCATCAGCTGCAAATCAGAAATCGATCAATCGTCGCCCCATCCTGCCCGCCGGCATTCTCGAGTCGTTCCTGAGAGTCATCGATCGCGTGCCGGACGGGTACACGCTCGAATACCGGCCGGCACTCCTCGGCAGCGGCAAGGTGCATTTCACACGCGCAAGCGCCGCAATCGACGTCTGGCGCGAATGCCACCTGTTGCAGTTGAAACTCTCCGCCGCGCCGGACGACGTCTGGCAGGCGGCGACAGAATTCTCAGAGCGGCTCGACACCGACAAATCCCCGGATGAATCGGCCGGTTTCGCGGAATTGCCCGGCGAATTGCAACGCGAGCGCAGCTATTCCGCCTTCCGCCGCCAGTTAGAAGAACATCTTTACCGCGAGTCGGAATTGAAGATTTTGAATTGCGATCTGGTGGGCGTCAGCTCCAAATCCGGCGAAACGCGCGAGGAGTTTTGCAGACGGATCGAGCCGCTGCTGGCGACCGCGAAAGATGCCGACCGGGCCAAGCAGGAGAAGCAGTTCGCCTCGAAGCTCGCCGCACTCGACGCCCGCATCAAATCGGCCGAGGCTCGCGTCAGCTCGCAGCGCTGGCAGTTTTTCGCCCGCATCGGCACGATGCTGTGGGTCATCGCCGACACGGTACTGAGCCTTCTCGGCAAGGGCCTACCCGGGCGGCGTCGTTCGCTCGACCCGGCGTTTCGCTCGGTCGCCTCCGAACGCGGTCAGCAGGCCACCGCCCAGGCCAGCCTCGACAAGCTGCTCGACGAAAAAAAATCGCTGGAAGCCGATCGCGACAAGACTCTCGCCGGCCTCGACGACAGGTATTCTCCCACCCACGTGCCGTTGGAAGAAACCGTGCTCAAGCCGCGAAAGACCGACATCGAGATCGACCGCGTCTCGCTCGCCTGGCTGCCGTTTCGCGTCGACGAAAGCGGCACCGCCACCGCAGTTTATGAATTACCTGCTGCGACAGCCGCCGTCCACTCTGCCAGCCATGACGAAGCGACAGAGAAAGTGTCATAATAATTTCTGGCACTGTCGCTACGTTGCCCCGACACCCGACCTCTGATCTCCGGCCCCTCCCCATGACCGAACGCGAACGCTGGATCGTTTATCCACTTTTGTTCCTCGCCCTTGGCGCTGCACTCCGCGACAAACTGAGCGAACACACTAGATCCAAGACCATCGAATGTCAGGAGTTGATCGTCTACGGCGATGACGGTCCGAGTGAAGCGCCCCGGCCGCTCGTGCGAATCGGCGGCATGAAGCGCGACTCGGCAAAATCTCCTCACGTCGGACAAATAACCGTGGATGGATTCATCCAAGCGAACGAGGTGCACGCGGAAGCCATTCTGGCGTCGAACGTCAACGCCGACAACTATTTCTTCCGCCAGCTCCCGTTCGGTCAGTTGCTGCTGGGCGACATCCTGCGCATCTTACAGCATCAGGCTGCCAGCGCCGCGGCGAGCGCCGCGGGCAGCGGCACGACGCCACCACAGCAACCAACGTCACCAGCAACGGAAACGCCTGCTGACGACGCCAACCCGAAATCGGAGACGGAATCGCTCCAGCCGTCCGAATGACATGCCAGCGTTGCTGGGGCCTGTCTGGCCGCTTCTGACCCAAAGCGTTACGATGCAAGGGATGGATCGAGCCTCGTCGTTTCCAATGGGTCAGGAGAATTTACCGATGAAACCGTGGACGCAAACCCGAGGAGCCTGGCTCTCTGTTGGCATGTTGCTGGGACTGGTCGTGGGACTCAACGTCTCAGGCATCTGGCCCAGCATTCCGCTGCATGCCACCGCGACCCACGGCCTCGATAAGTTTGCCATCGCCACGGGCCTGGTCGACGACAGCGTTGAGGCGATCTACTTTCTCGACTTCCTCACGGGCGACCTGCGGGCGGCGGTGATCAATCCCAAGACCGGCAAGTTCAACGCGCTCTATTCCCGCAACATCGCCACCGATTTCGGCCAAGCCAATGCCGGCGCTCGCTACTTGCTCGTGACCGGCTTTGCCGACATGCCCCGCGGCCGCGCGAACTTTCAATTCGCCAAGAGCATCGTGTATGTCGCCGAAGCCAGCACGGGCGTCGTTGCTGCTTACACGATTCCTTGGAACTCGGCGTTTCAGGCCGCCGGCAAACCGCAGACTGGCGAGTTCGTGCCGCTCGACGTTCGCCCGTTCCGCACCGCCTTTGTCCGCGACGAGCAATAGCCGCAGTTACAACGGCAGTTGATAAACCGACCATGCAGATCGAAGTCAATGGCGAGCGACGCGAAGTGGCCGACGGCACGACGATCGCCATGCTGCTGCGCGAGCTTGACGTGACGGTGCCGCATGTCGCGGTGGAAGTGAATCTCGAAGTGGTGCCGCGTGCCCGGCACTCCCAGCACAAGCTCCACGCCGGCGACCGCCTCGAAGTGGTGACCCTGGTCGGCGGCGGCTGACGATCCATCCCCAATCATGTTGCCCAATTAGCGACGGGGCTTGCCCCGCGATAACACCTTTATGTCCACGACCGACCTTTCGACCGACGTCCTCCAGCTCGGCACCCACACCTTCACCAGCCGCCTGATCGTCGGCACCGGCAAATACGCCGATTACGACACGATGCGCGAATCGCTGGTCCGCAGCGGCACCGAGTGCATCACCGTCGCCGTGCGCCGCGAGCGGCTTTATGACGCCGCGGGCAACAACCTGCTCGACTTCATCGATACCAGCCGCTATACGCTACTCCCCAACACCGCCGGTTGCTTCAACGCGGATGATGCCGTGCGCGTGGCGAAGCTCGGCCGCGAATTGCTGCTCGGACTCGAAAACCCCGGCGCCGACTGGGTCAAGCTCGAAGTGCTCGCCGACAAGCGGACGCTGCTCCCCGATCCGGTTGCCACGCTCGAAGCGACGGAACGGCTCGTCGCCGATGGCTTCCAGGTCCTTTGCTACTCGACCGACGACCCGATCATCGCCCGCCGCTTGAAGGAAGCCGGCGCCACCAGCGTCATGCCCGCCGGCAGCCCGATCGGCTCCGGCCAGGGTGTGTTGAATCCCAACAACATCCGCATCTGCATCGAGTATCTCAAAGAGAACGACCCCGACTACCCGGTGATCGTCGACGCCGGCGTGGGCACCGCAAGCGACGTCACCATCGCCATGGAACTCGGCGTCGACGGCGTGCTCCTGAACACCGGCATCGCCCACGCCAAGGACCCGCTCCGCATGGCGGACGCGATGCGCCACGCCACAGAAGCCGGCAGACTCGCGTATCTTTCGGGCCGCATTCCGAAACGGCTCTACGCCACGGCGAGCAGTCCCGATGAAGGCGTGATCTCGCGCGTGCCAAAGTGACAAGTATATGACTCAATCCATCGATGAAGATGACTTTGAAGGCGAAATCGATGATTCGATTGAGCATCCCTCGCCTGATGAACTTGGATTGTTATGCTTCGACGATCCGGACTTCTTGGAACAATTGGAGAGGCGGTCAGCGGACAACTCTCCTGGAATTCCCTGGTCCCAGATTCGCGACGAATCGTTGTAGCTACACTGTGGCCGAAGGCTTTGCTACGCTGACGGCATGACGCTCACTGCCGCCGATATTCTGGGCCCGGATGGCCGCATTGCCGCGCGGCTCCAGAATTACGAGCAGCGGCCGCAACAGCTCGAGATGGCCGAAGCGGTTGCAAGGGCCATCGCGGAGAAGAAGCACTTGGTCGCCGAGGCAGGGACCGGCGTCGGTAAGAGTTTTGCCTATCTTGTGCCCGCGATTATCGCAGCCACGGAGTTGCAGGCCGAACGCGGGCCCAGCGCGAACGGCGACGCACCCCCGCCCGGGCCGAAGATCGTCGTCTCCACACACACGATCAGCCTGCAGGAGCAGCTCATCGGCAAGGACCTGCCGCTCTTGAACGCCGTGATCCCGCGCGAGTTCTCGGCGGTGCTCGTCAAGGGCCGTCGCAACTATCTCAGCTTGCGGCGGCTGGAACTTGCGCTCGCCCGCAGCCGCAGCCTGTTCAACGAAGACGAGCAGCTAGCGCAGCTTCGCGACATCCACAAGTGGAGCAAGTCCACGCACGACGGCTCACTTAGCGAACTCTCGTTCCGTCCGCTCGGTCCCGTCTGGGACGAAGTGGCCAGCGACAACACCAACTGCATGGGCCGCCGCTGCCCCACGCACGGCAAGTGTTTCTACTATCAGGACCGCCGTCGGATGCAGCACGCCCAGATCCTGGTAGTGAACCATGCGCTATTGTTCAGCGACATTGCGCTCCGTCGCGCCGGCGTGAGCATCCTGCCGGATTACGACATTCTGATTCTCGATGAGGCCCACACGGTCGAGGCCGTGGCTGGCGACCATCTGGGCATCAACGTCACCAGCGGCAGCGTCGAGTACGTGCTCAACAAGCTCTACAACGACCGCACGCACAAGGGCTTGTTAGTGCACCACGGTCTCACACGCGAGCAGCAACTGGTCGACCGTTGCCGCCATCAGGCCGACGTGTTCTTCGGCGACTTGTTCGAGTGGCGCTCGCAGCACGCGCCGAAGAACGGCCGCGTGAATGAAGTTGGAGTGGTGTCCAACCATTTGAGCGCCGACCTGGAAACGCTCGCCAAGCAACTCAAGACCGCCGGAAGCAAGCTCCGCGAAGAAAGCGAGCAGCAGGATTTTCTCGCCGCACACGATCGGCTGATGGGCCTTGCCGCGGAAATTGAAATGTGGCGGATGCAGGTGCATTCGGGCGCGGTGTACTGGATCGAATCGCACTATTCGCGCCGCGGCACGCCTCGCCTCACGCTCGCCGCCGCTCCAATCGACATCGGCCCCGCGCTCCGCGAGCAGCTCTTCGACAAAGTGCCGACCGTGATCATGACGAGTGCGACGCTCTCGGTGGGCGGCGCGGCCGGCGAGCGTAGCTCCTCGGCTAGCGCGAATCCCGATAGCCGGCGATCTACGATCACCGGAAACGGCTTCGCATTCTTCCAATCCCGCATCGGTCTCACGCAGTGCCTCGCCACGCAGGTCAGCAGCCCGTTCAATTTTCGCGAGCAAGCCGAGCTGGTCACCTTCCGCGACCTGCCCGATCCAGCGCAACAGCCGCAAGAATTTGAACGCCGCTGCGTCCCGCTCATCCAGGAATACGCTGGCCGCACCGACGGCCGCACGTTCGTCCTCTTCACCAGCTACGACATGCTCCGCCGCATGGCCACCGCGCTCGCGCCATGGCTCGTCTCACGCAACCTGCGATTGTTGAGCCAGGCCGATGGCACTCCGCGCACGCAGATGCTGGATGAATTCAAGCGCGACCCGCGGGCCGTGCTCCTCGGCACCGACAGCTTCTGGCAGGGCGTCGACGTTCCCGGCGACGCCCTGCAAACCGTGATCATCGCCAAGCTGCCGTTCGCAGTGCCCGACCACCCGCTCCTCGAAGCCCGCCTCGAAGCGATCCGCTCGGCCGGCGGCAACCCCTTCCGCGATTACCAGCTCCCCGAGGCAGTGATCAAATTCAAGCAAGGCTTCGGCCGCCTGATCCGCACGAAAGCCGACCGCGGCACAGTGGTCTGCCTCGACCCGCGGATCGTCACCAAGCCGTACGGAAGACTGTTCCTCGAATCGCTGCCAGAATGCCGGCGTGCGGAGGCTGCGGCTCAGCCCAAGAAGGCCGACCAGCTGACCCGTCGTCCTGCCACCCGTGGCTCTTCCGAGTAGTTCTTCCCAGCGGCGCGACCCGTGCAGAACCCGCACGATGTTGATCTCATCGTCCGAACGCCGGAAGAAGATCAAGTAGGGCGAAACGATCACGCGACGAAGTTCACCCTGCGGATGCGGATACCGTTCGCCCGATTCCGGAAACTCAGCAATGCGTTCGAACGTTTCCGTGAATCGATCAACCATCCGATCTGCGGCCGAAATATTGTCTCGCGCGATATACGTCCAAATCGCCGAGATGTCTTCGTCGGCCAGGCGCGAGGGAAGATAGCGAGGCATCACTCTGCTGCCTTGCGCTCGGCCAGCCGTTGACGTCCTTCTCTCTTGATTCGCTCGGGATCCCAAGCCACGAGATCACCCGCTTCGATCGAAGCCAAACCTTGTGTCAGCGCGGCCTTTACGTATTCGTCAGATAGAGCCAAGTCCGCCGGTACTTCGGCAAGCACATAGACCTTATGCGTCGTGGGGTCCTCCACCCGGATCGGTAGCCCGCCGTTGGCTGCAATGGCCGATTGTTGCTCAGGCGTTAACCAGGGATAGGTTGCGTGCATAAGGTGCTCATTTCATGCCGGCTGGATTCGTTCAAGACGCCCGAACTCGCCGTTGGACCGATCGACTCTCAAATCCTAACCCGCCCGCCGAACGTCGTCAAAATTCCCGCCCGTTGACCGGCCACTTGGCCGTACCTAAACTAAGTAGTTTAGGGTATTTTCGACGATTCCGGCCCATGGGCCGTTGATCCTTTACGGTGCCTTGGGAACCTGGCGCCGCCCAACGAAGCAGGCCTCGCGCGATGCTCGCCAAGCGTGTGATTCCGTGTCTGGACGTGAACCGCGGGCGGGTCGTGAAGGGCACCAATTTCGTCAACCTCCGCGATGCCGGCGACCCCGTGGCAGTGGCTGCCCGGTACGAGCAGGAAGGGGCCGACGAGCTGGTTTTCCTCGACATCACCGCCAGCCATGAAGGCCGCGACATCATGCTGGACGTGGTCCGCCGCACCGCCGAGCAGGTGTTCATGCCGCTCACCGTGGGCGGCGGCATCCGCACGCTCGACGACATCCGCCAGCTGCTGCTCGCCGGCTGCGACAAGGTCTCGATCAATTCGGCTGCGGTGAAAGACCCGCAATTTGTATATGAGGCGGCCAAACGGTTTGGCAGCCAGTGTATCGTGGTCAATGTCGACCCGAAGCGAGTCCAGAAGGACGGCCGCGAGGTGTGGGAAGTCCACATCAATGGCGGCCGCATCCCGACGGGCCTCGAAGCGGTCCCCTGGGCCCGCGAGGTCGAGCGGCTCGGGGCAGGCGAAATCGTGCTCACCAGCATGGATGCCGACGGCACCAAGGACGGCTACGACTTGGAGATCACCGCCGCCGTGGGCGAAGCGATCACCGTGCCGCTGGTGGCCAGTGGCGGCGCCGGCAAACCGGAACACCTCGCCGACGCGATCACCATCGGCAAAGCGGACGCCGCCTTGGCGGCCAGCATTTTTCATTTCGGCGAGTATACGATTCAAGAGACAAAGCAAGTCATGGCGGCTCGCGGCATCCCCGTGCGACTGGCCGGTTAGTTTTGAGCAGGGTTTTCATCCCATGGCCAAAGACGACGCCTTCAAAAGCAGCTTCATTCATCGCAATGTCGAGCTCGAAGTCGACAAGTTGTTCCGCGCTTGCGTGAAGTTCAAAGCCAGCGACTTGCACCTCAAGGTGGGCAAGCCGCCGATGGTCCGCGTCGACGGCCAATTGCGGCCGATGGATCGCGGCCCGATCGAAGACGAAGAAATGGTCCGCCTCTGCTTCCCGCTGATGAACGAGAGGAACCGCAAAATCTTCGAGCGCGACGGCGGGGCCGACTTCGCGCATACCGTCGACGTCGACGGCACAATCTGGCGGTTCCGCGTGAACCTGCTCCAGCAATTGGGTCACGTCGGCATGGTCGCTCGCCGCGTGAGCAGCTGGATCCCCGACTTCGAAGGGCTCAACCTGCCGCCGTCAATCGAGCAGCTTTGCACCTACGATCAAGGCATGGTGCTGCTCGCGGGCGTCACCGGATCCGGCAAGAGCACCACGATCGCCTCGATGCTCAATTGGATCAACAAGCGCTACCGCAAGCACATCCTCACGCTGGAAGACCCGATTGAGTTCGTGTTCACCGAGGACAAGTGCCTGATCAACCAGCGCGAGATCGGGCTCGACGTGGTGGACTTCGAAATCGGCATGAAGCACGCGGTCCGCGAAGACCCCGACGTGATGCTGGTGGGCGAAATGCGCGACAAGGAAACGTTCATGACAGCGATCCACGCCGCGGAAACGGGCCACTTGGTGTTCGGCACGATCCATGCCTCGAGCGCCTCGACCACGATTGGACGTATTCTCGACTTGTTCCCGTCCGAGATGCACTCGGCCCTCCGCAGCGCGATCGCCTTCAACATGAAGGGCATCATCGCCCAGAAGCTGCTCAAGAGCATCAAGCCGGGCGTCGGCCGCGTGCCCACGGTCGAAATCATGCTGTTCGACGCGAATGTGAAAAAAGCCATTCTGGAAGAAGCCGACGAAAAATTGCCCGGCATGATCCGCATCGGCCGACTCTCCGGCATGCAGGATTTCACCATGAGTCTCAAGCAACTGGTCGATGACGAGCTGATCGATCGCGAGGTGGCGATGGAAGTAGCCCCGAACCGCGAAGCGCTCAAAATGGCGCTCAAGGGCATCGAAGTCAAAGACCCGGGGATTATCTGATGCGGTACGCGGCGTTGTGGATATTCGCGCTCGTTCTCTCGACTGGCGGCGGCCTCTGGGTCGGCGCGTCGCCGGCCTGGGCGCAAGAGTCGCCGCCCGCCGATGCCGCTGCACCGGCCGATCCGGCCGCCGCACCTGCGGGTGAGGCAGCCGCGCCCGCCGAAGCGCCGCCGGAGCCCGTCCATGTGGCGCTCGACAAGTGGGATGACGCCCATTCCATCGGTCGCGTCAAAGGCTCACTGGTCAGCTGGATGAAGCTGTTGGCCGTCGCCTTCATTTTTCTGATCTGGGTCCGTTCGGGCGACTGGATCAACTATGACACGCAAATCTTCGGCTTCAGCTATGGCACCTGGAACTCCGTCATCTTCTTTCCGTTCTTTCTCGTGCTGGTGCTGTTCACTTTTCCGGTGATCGTCGGCATCGCCATCTTCTGGCTGTCATTGGCGTTGCTTTGGATCAGCTACCTGGGCGCGTTCATTCCTTACACCGTCACCCGCAACGGCAAAGTCTCGCTGCACGAAAAGGTTTTCACCTCCGACTGGTTTCGCTACGAGGTCGCCACCATGCTCAACAAAGTGGGCATGAAGATGGAAGCGGAGCGAAAGGCCGACTACGAAAAAGGAGCCCCCGTCGACCTGATGGCACTCGAGGCAGCCGACGAGCGAACCAATCAAGCCAATCTGGTGACTGCCCGCCAATCGCCCGGCTACTTGCTGGTGAAAGAGCTGGTCGCCGAAATGGCCGACCGCCGCGCCGACCGCGCGATGCTCGACTATTCCCAGCAGTCGGTCGTTTGCCGGCAGCTTGTCGACGGCGTCTGGCACAATGGGCGGACCATGGACCGTGAAGCGGGCGACGTGATGCTCGCGGTGATGAAAGTCCTCTCGAATCTGGAAATGAACGAACGCCGCAAAAAGCAGAGCGGCAAGTTCGGCGCCAAGTACAACGGCCACTCCTACGTCCTGCCGCTGGTGAGCCAAGGCGTGAAGACCGGCGAGCGGGTGGTCGTCGATTTGATGGGCGGTCAGCGGGCCAGTTACAAAACCTACGAAAGCCTCGGCATGCGGAAAAAGCTCGCCGAGCAGTGGGCCGATCAACTGGCCCGCGACAAGGGCTTGGTAATCATTGCCGGTTTGCCCGAAGGCGGCATCACCACCACCACCGACGTCTCGGTCATGGAGACCGACCGGCTGCTCCGCGATTTCGTGGCGATCGAAGAGGAAAAGCACCGCGAGCGCGAAATTGAGAACATCGAGGTCACGACTTACAGTGCCGAACGGGGCGAAACGCCGGCTACCATCCTGCCCGCCTTGATCCGCAAATACCCGAACGCCTACATCTGCCGGGACTTCGTCGATGCCGAATCGGCGAAAATCCTCTTGGCCGAGGTCGCCGACGAAGGCCGCATGGTGATCACCACGATTCAGGCCAAGGACGCGCCGGAATCGCTGCTGCGGATGCTGCAAAAGCAAGTGCCGCAGCGCGAGTTCGCCAAGAACGTGACGGCGGTTTTGTGCGTGCGGCTGATCCGCAAGCTTTGCGAAGATTGCCGCGTAGCCTACGAACCGACACCCGACCTGGCCAAGAAGCTCGGCCTGCCGGAAGGGAAGGTCGAGGCCCTCTACCGCACGCCCAAGCCGGAAGAGGTCGAAAAGCCCTGCAAGAAGTGCGCGGGCCTCGGCTACTTCGGCCGGACCGGGCTGTTCGAGCTGCTGGAAATCGACGATGCGGTTCGCCAGCTGTTGATCAAGGAACCGAAATTGGAGTTGATCCGCAAAGCCGCCAAGTCGGCGGGCATGCGCTCGTTTCAGGAAGAAGGCGTGCTGCTGATCGCCAAGGGCGTCACGTCGCTCGCCGAACTGCAGCGCGTGTTGAAACAATAGAAATAGATTGGCCGCACGCCCGCGACCAATGCGAGTGGGCGAACAACAAGGGTTACCTACGATGTATTCGGCAATTTACCTGGCGACATGGTTCGCAGGATCCTCGATGATGGTTCGCGAGGGACTGTGGAGCAACGCGATTTCGCTCGTGAACATCCTGATCAGCGGCCTGGTCGCGTTCGGCTTCTACTCGCCGATCACGGTCTACCTGGATGAGATGCTCAATGGCGAGTACACCTATCTGCTGGACTTCGTCGTCATTTGGGCGCTGTTTGTGATCACGATGCTCATCTGCCGCGTCCTCACCGGACTGGCGTCCAAAACGCGCATGCGCTTCAAGCATCCGATCGATCCCATCGGCGGCCCGATCGTCGGCGAGCTGGCCTCCTGGGTTCTGGCGGCATTCGTGATGGCCACGCTCCACACCTCGCCCATGCCGAAGGAAGCCTTTGGGGGCCGCCTCGTTTATACGCCGGCCGAAGTCGATTCCAGTTTCGCGCTCTTCAACCCCGATCTGGGCTGGTTGCGATTCGTCGAGCGAGTTACCAAGTCGGACGGCTTCGGCCGCAGCGGCAGCAAAGGCTTTTCCGCCAAGGCATTTGTCAAAATCTACGCGGAGCATCGCGATGCCTTCGGCAAGGCCGACGCAGGGTGGATTCGCGTGCGACGCAGCTAGTCAGTATGTAGTTCGTTGGACCACCGGCCCCGCGCTCATCACAGGAAGTTTGCCGTGGAAACCCGCATTCACTCTGCTGTCGAATCGCATCCGTCCGTGATCGGCCTGGACGAAGAATCGAACTATCGCACGCCGAGCGTGCTGGCGATCGTCAGCCTGATATTGGGCCTCGCCGCGCCGTTGGCGCTGTTCGCGCCGCTCGTGCTGCTGATTCCCATTGCCGGCGCGCTCGTCGCGCTGATGGCCATTCGGCAGATCATCGCCAGCGACGGGGCCCTGTTCGGACGCGCCGCGGCCAACATCGGGTTGGCCCTGTCGATCGCCGCGATCGCCGCGGCTTTTGCCCGCACAGCCCTCACCGAGCAATTCTTGTCCCGACAAGCGCGGGCGACCGCCGATCAGTGGTTCGACCTCCTCCGGGCCGGTGACGTTCAGCAGGCTTACGACCTGACTGTGGGCAGCCGCCAAGCGCCCCCCAAAGCGCCGCCAGGTTCGCACGAAGCAGAAACCGAACCGCAGGTGTCGCCGATCGAGACGTTTCGCGCCGACCCGGTCGTTCATTTTCTCTTGGAGCATGCGCAGGGGAAGCCGGTTGCCTATGTCCGCGACGAAGTCGTCGACCCGGCCGCCATTTTCAATGCCCGCGTTCAACAGCTCTACGAGGTCACCGTGCCGACCGAGGGATCGAACTCGCCGACGACTTCGATCGAGCTGATCTTGCAGCGGACGCGCGGCATCGGCGTGAGCCCCAACGAATGGCTTGTGGCCGCATATTCAAGCCGCGACCTGCCTCCCGCGGCAGCGAACGACCCGCACGCCGGCCACGTGCACTGAGCCGTGTCGCTCGCTCCCGGCCGGCATCGGCCGCACCTTTCGTCGGCATATCCGGAATAGCCCGCAAGGTTTACCACTTGCGCCGGGTGGCAATTTCTGCCCTCGACCTTTGCTTTCGAGCGGCGAGTGGCCGGTGCGGCTCCGGCAGGCCTTCGGCAGTCGACAAAGGTTACCAAGGCCATGCACAGTGGCAAGATTTTCCGCGCGTTTTCCAGTAAGCGCACTTCCACCACTGCTTGGCTCCAAGTCGATATGAACCACGAGGCGTTGGACTGATTCGGCGATGCCCTTTCTGGACGCTTTACGTTCGAGCGGGATTCGCCATCACCTAACTAGACGCGAAATAGAACGGACGGACGCTCGCGTCGGTTATCGAAAGAGGAGTCGAAGCGGTGAGAATTTTGAAGTGGACTATGAGTATGGCCATACTGGCCATCTGTGCCACCCCGGCGGTGGCGCAGCAATCAATTCAAACGGCGTTTAATTACAACCTGGCCGACGACGCTGCGGCCGCTCCGGCAGCGGCTGCCCCGGCCGAGGAGCCGAAGGCGGCTGACGATTCGTCGTCGAGCTCGTGCGGCTGCGGCGAGGAAGCCAGCTGCGGTTGTGAGCCGAGCTGCGGCTGCGACGGCGGCTGCTCGTGCGGTTGCAACGACGGCTGCTGCCTGTTCGGCGACTGCTGCCTGGGCGATGCCTGGACGCTCAAGAGCTGCTACGATCCCTGCGGCTCGTGTGACCACACGATCGCCGGCTGGGTGGCGATGGCCTACTACGACGACAACGATCGTCTCTCGGTTCAGCCGGGCGACCTGTTGTCGTTCGAAGACTATCCGGACCACCTGAACCTGACGCAGGCCTGGATCTACTTCGAGAAGATTGCCGCCACCGACGGCTGCAGCGCCGACTGGGGCTATCGCTTCGACATGATGTACGGCGTCGACGCCCAGAAGACGCAGGCCTTCGGCAACGACAGCCCGGTCTGGGACGTGACGTTCGACAACGGCGTCTACGGCTGGGCCATGCCGCAAGCCTACGGCGAAATCGGCTTCAACGATTGGAGCGTGAAGATCGGTCACTTCTTCACGCCGGTCGGCTACGAAGTGATTCCGGCCATCGGCAATTTCTTCTTCAGCCACTCGTACACGATGTTCAACAGCGAGCCGTTTACCCACACGGGCGTCTTGGGCACCTACAGCGGCTACGAGGACGTGACGGTCTACGCCGGCTGGACGGCTGGCTGGGACACCGGTTTCGATCAGGCCCAGGGCGGCAGCAACTGGCTCGGCGGTATCGGCTTCAAGCCGATGGACGACGTGACCGTGACCTACGTCTCGACGGCCGGCAACTTCGGTCTCCGCACCGCCGGTGAAAGCGGCTACAGCCAATCGGTGGTCGCCGTGGCTGACCTCTCCGACAAGACGCAGTATGTGTTCCAGACCGACTGGGTCGATGCCAACGGCTTCTACAACAACCCCGGCTTCGACAACGACGAATACGGCATCAACCAGTACTTGTTCTACACGATGAACGATTGCTGGAAGAGCGGTGTCCGAATGGAATGGTGGAAGTCGAACGCCCCGACCGGCGAGAGCCAATCGTTCTACGAAATCACCGGCGGCGTGAACTACCGGCCCCATGCGAACCTCGTGTTCCGGCCGGAAATTCGCTACAACTGGACTCCGGGCGAGAATGCCGCCAACTCGGCCTACGGCATCAACGACTGGAACAACACGGTGTTTGCGATCGACGCGATTGCCACGTTCTAAACAGAGCCGCAGCAAGACGGACAGCGGTGAGTTTGCAGCAGAGAACAGAAGACACGAGAACGAACGAGAACTGTTGAGTTAGCCACACGAAACGCCTCCGCTAGTACGAGCGTCCCTCCACCGGGGACCGGTTTCGCAAGGAATCGGTCCCCGGATTTTTTTGCGCCCAGGGTCTGGCCACATTTTTGCCTCGCAAGTCGCGCTCTGCTCGCAGTCATTCCGCGAAAATGGGGGCTGACCCTCTTGCGCTCGTCTGCGGCCGTCAGTCCTCCGTGGTTGCCGCTTTCGCCGGCCCTTGGCTAAGATGTGGGGCGGCCAAGGCATCCTTCTGGAACAGGCGAGAACCTCACGATGAGCACCGATACCGTAGCCGCTAATACGTCCGCCACCGAACCCGCGGCCAGGCCGCGCTGGCAGCCGATCGAAGCGCTGGAGCGCCGCGTGCTGGGAGTGCTCGTCGAAAAAGCCAAGACGACTCCCGAGAACTACCCACTCTCGATCAACGCCCTCAAGAATGGCTGCAATCAGAAGAACAACCGCTCACCGCTGATGAACGTCGAAGAGGACCAGGTCGATGCGGCCCTCGAGTCGCTCCGCAAGCTTGGCGCGGTGTCGGAGATCCAAGGCAGCGGCCGCGTCGACAAATACCGGCACCTGGCCTACGACTGGCTCGGCGTCGAAAAGGTCGAACTGGCCGTGATGGCGGAGCTGTTGCTGCGCGGCGCGCAGACCGTGGGCGAGTTGCGGGGCAGGGCGGCCCGCATGGAACCGATCAAGGACATGACCGAGCTGCGGCCGGTGCTCGATTCCTTGCAGTCCAAGGGACTCGTCATCTTCCTTACGCCCGAAGGTCGCGGGGCGATCGTGACACATACGCTCTACCAGGAGCGCGAGATGGAAAAAGTCCGCCGCGAGGCGGCCAACATGGTGACCAGCGAAGAGTCGTCGCCGCGCGAAGCACCGCCTGTTGCGGCTCGTTCGGTCCCGGCCGCCGTGCCGCCGCCCGCAGTTTCCCCAAGCAGCGGCCCGGAAGTCGCCCGACTGCGCGAGGAGCTCGCCGCCCTCCGCCGCGAGTTGTCTTCGACGCGGACTGAGTTTCAATCGGCCCTCGACGAGCTACGCCGCGGGCTCGAAGAGCTGAATCGACAACTGGGCAACTAACACCCGTGGCGGAACGGTTTGCCATGCAGCCCTCCGATCGCCGACCTTCCGCAAATCTGGGATTGGCCGGCTTCCTCAAACGGAACTGCTTTTGGCTGCTCGTGGCCTGTTACCTGCTGGCTGCCCTTTGGCCGTGGCCGGGTAGAGAAATGCGCTCCTGGCGGTGGACTCCCGCGGTGCTCCCTGCTGTGGAGATCTCATTACCTCTGATGTTGTTGGCCGTGCTTTTGTTCTGCGCCGCACTCCAGACCGATGCCTCTCAAATCCGATCGATTCGCTCCCGTCCCTGGGCGCTGTTGTCCGCCACTTTGGCGGTGTGGATCGCTCCTGCAATTCTCGTCCTGCTGGCGGCCTGGACGTTGCCGCTGGTCGTCGACGAGCAAGCGAATTCCGAGTTACTAGTCGGGCTGGCGCTCGTAGCGTCGATGCCGGTGGCCAATTCATCGGTCGGCTGGACGCAATTGGTCCGCGGCAATCTGGCGCTGAGCCTGTCGCTGGTCTTGGTGACGATTTTTCTCTCCCCCTGGATCACTCCGGCGCTCCTGAGTTCCCTGCGTTTCACCTTGAGCGCGGCCGACCGCTCTCATTTCACGGCCTTGATCGATAGTTTCTCCGGCGCGTTCTTCATCATTTGGGTCGTGCTGCCCACCGTCGCGGGCCTGGCCTGCCGGCATTCGCTCGGCGGCGAGCGCGTCTCGGGCCTGGGGGGGTGGCTGACGACGATCAGCGTGCTTTGCTTGCTGGCCTTGAACTACGTGAACGCGGCCCTCGCATTTCCTGAGGTCGTCCAGCAGTCGCAATACGCGACACTCTGCGCGACGATTGCCTTCGCCTTAGCGGTCAGCGCGGTGGGTCTGGCGGCGGGGTCCATCCTGGCGCGGCTGCTCCACGAGGACAGCCCCACACGGCTGGCCTTAATGTTTGGACTTTCCATGAAGCACACGGGTCTGGCGCTGATACTCGCCGGGGCGGTGCTGGCCGAAGAACGCCTGGCGATCCTGATGATCGTGCTGGCCACGCTCGCGCAACATCTGCTGGCAGGTTTGGTACAATGGCGCACCGCTCCCGACCTCAGCTCTCGAGAATCCCCATGACCGACAAACCACAACCGACTTCATCCCCAGCCGCCGTCCCCCAGCCGTCGGCCGACGAATTGGCGAAGGCCTACAAGGCCTTCAAGAAGCGGCTCAAGCTCACGCAGCTCGACGACGCCTCGCGGATCGGCGTTGGGCCGATGTCCAGCGGCGGCAAATCGGGCATCGTGGCCATCTCGCCGCCGCGCGAATACCCCAAGGCCGTTTGGGAAGCCCTCGTCGAACAGGGCAAGCTCAAACGGGCGAGCCAGGGGCAATACGGGCTGGCGTAGACGCGAGAGGAACTGCGGCTATTCCCGAGCGACCGGCTCCTGCACCAGCACCAGCCAGCCGGTGTTGATGGCATTCTCGTCGCCGGGCGGCTCTTCGACTTGCTCGATGGCACCCCAATAGGGCTTGTCGCCCGTCACTGCCGGATCGCGGTACTCCGACAGAAAGAAACTACTGCCCGGCGTAGCCTTCTTTTCGTCGGCCAACAATTGATCGATTCTGGCCAGCAATTCGGGGCCCACCCACTTGGCGGCCGAACTCGGGCTCGAGTCATCGTCCTTCGCTTCCGACTCTTTGGGGGCTTGATGATGCAAGATCAAACCGCGGCGTGGTTGGCCCTCGATCACCGACGCGCGCAGATCGATTAATACCACCTCATGTTCCTTCGGCAGCCGTTTCTCGAGCACGTTGAACTCGCCGAGATCGACACTCATCGCCAATACACCCAGCACGCGGCTCGTCCCCGCGCTGACGCCCACGATGGGAACCGAAAACGCCACGCGCAGCGTATTTTCCGACGTGCTGCGATATACCGCAGAAAGATGTGGCTCACTGACAGGTTTCAAATCAGCAGGTGGCGGCGACGATGGTTCGAAGTCCCGGCCCTGCCCGTGGAAATAGTCGCGATACCAATAGCTGATGCCGCGGCTGGCGGTGCTTCGCGGGCTACGGGCGATCTGCACCCCGCTTGCTGCGCTAATGAACCAGCTATCGGCCGGAGCTTGCGCCTCGGTGTCCATTTTCGCGGCGCCCAGCTCCTTTTCGACTGATTTCCAAAGCTCTTCGTTTTCAGGCTCCGCATCGACCAGCTGCATCTGACTCACGAGGTCGGAATCCTTGGCCAGCTTTTCCAGGATTTCGAACCGCTGATTGATTTCCTGGAGAATTTCGCTCGTGGCATAGTTCGCCGCCAGCTCGAGCGAATTCTGCCGGGCGAGCCGGGCCTCCTCGATCGAGCCGCGCCGCTGCGTCGCTTGATAAATCAGCCAGGCGATCACGGCACACAGAAAAACGAGCGCCAGCGACGTGAGCGACTTCCAGATCGCCCGGCGCTGCGCCGGCGGCAGCGATTTGGGCAGTGCCCAGTCGACGGGCGTATGACCCGCCCGGGTGTCGGAGTCCACGGTCCGCGCCGCGATGGTGTCCGATTTGTGCAACGTCTTAGTGGGCGCATCGTGTGTCGGCGTCGCAGCGTCTTCGATCAGCTGAACCAGCCGGTGGCCCATTGCAAACGGCGTCAGGGCAGCGATCACCTCCGCCGGGTCGGCGTAGCGATCCTCCGGCTTTTTGGCAGTCATCTTCTCCAACACTTCCCACAAGCCCCGTGGAAATGGTTGCGGCGACGCGATCGCCGGCAGTTGTTCCCGCTCGTGGGCCTTTTCGGGCCGCAAATCGGAGTTCCAGAACGGCGGTCGGCCCGCGAGCAGATGGTACAGCGTGCACCCCAGGCTGTAGATATCCGCCCGAATGTCGACGCTCGTAGTCTTCCACTGCTCGGGCGACATGTACATCGCCGTCCCCATCGCCCGATCGTCGAAGACCGTCAACCGCTGCTGATCGTCGCCCACCAAAAGCGCTAGGCCCAGGTCGAGGATTTTCACCACGGCCCGCTTCCCGGTCGGCTCGGCCGCGGCACCAGGATCGCTGCCGAAGCTGTCGCTCGAGACGACGGTCAGCATCAGGTTCGACGGTTTGACGTCGCGGTGGACCATGCCGTTTTGGTGAATGTAGGCCAAGCCGCGCGCCGCCTGACGGGCAATTTCGCAGGCGTCGGCCACCGCCAGCGATCCGTGCCGGGCGACCAGCTCGTCGGCCCCGATGCCGTCGATGTATTCCATCACCAGGTAATGGATCGAGTCGCTGGGCGTCGACGAATCGACCGCCACCACGATATTGGGATGCTCCAGGGCCCCGACCGCCTTGATCTCCTGGTAAAAGCGGCGGATCACCTCGCGATGGCCCGACTCGACAAAATGGGGCCGGATCACCTTCACCGCTCGCTGACGGCCAAACTGCTGGTGACGGGCCTTATAGACGTCCCCCATCCCGCCGCCGCCAATCCGTTCGACCAACTCGTAATTGCCCAGCCGTGCCGGCGCGAGCGCCGGACGCACCGGCGCCGGCAACACGTCGGTCCGATGTCCGCGGGCCTGATACTCGGTCAGCCCCATCGTGGCCGGGATGATCGTCCATTCCCGCGACGGATACTCTCGCGGCTGCGGCCGCATCTTCTTCGGACCGCTCGCGTCGTAGACCAACTCGTACACGTCGACCAGGCCGATCCCGCGCAAGTCCCGCCGGCCGTGCTGATGAAACGTCACGCCATCCATGCCCGCGTCTTCCAGCACCGCCACGATGCTCCGCGAAACCAGGATTTGTCCCCCCGTGGCGTAGTCATTCAGCCGGGCCGCGTAGTCGACCGGTTTGCCGACGAAATTGTCTGGATCATGCGGGTCGGCCTGGGGGATGCCCAGGTGCATGCTCATGCGGACTGCCACCGGCTTTCCAGAGGGCGTGACGATCGGAGCGTCGCGATGGGCCCGCTCGAGATGGATCGCCCAGCGGGCGGCGTTGATCGTGTCGGAAAAGACCAGGAAGTGCCCGTCCCCGGCGGTTGAAACCACGCGCCCCCCCAGGGCTGCGAGCTCCTGTTCAATCCGCGCCCGGTGAGGCGTCAGGATCTGGGCAATGAACGCCTGATCACGTTCTGCATCGCTCGTGCCGGGCATTTCGCCCTTCAGCTCGACCGAGCCGACGATGTCGGTGAATAGAAATGTCTTGAGTTCGGCCATGGCACGCCTGCTGGCCGTTATAGCAGTTTCCGCCATCCCGACGCGAGGCGAGGCCATATCCATTTAGCCGCCAAGCTTGCTCGGCGCATCCGGCTCGGCTCGCGGCTCCATTCCCTGGCCCCGCCGCCGGCGCACAAAAAAAGCCCGTCCCGCTTTGCTGCCCCGCGGGACGGGCTATGTCTGGTCGATCATCAATACACCAGTGGGTGAATGGAATTGGCCCTGCGCTTGACGGGCAGTTTGCGGATGGTCGTCATGCCGGTTCCAGGCCCAAGCCCTAGCGGGCAGGAGCGGTCGAACTTGTCGCGGCGCGACGCCCAATCGGCATCGCGCTCGCAGTCGATCTCGCTCGTCCATTGTGCGGCCTAGTCGCACGTCACGAACTTCCACCGCCGAACTTCCCGCGCCGCGCCCTCCGTTGGAAATTGAGGTCGTGAAGTCACGGAAACTCTCGACGCGCGGAAAAAACTCCTCCCTTCGAAATCGTGGTCTGTCAAGTTGCTCACGGCGGTATTGCGGAAGCGATTGCGACTGCCGTCGGCCGGTCGCCCGTCGCACCTCCAAGGTCGACGCTCTCCTGGTTAGCAAAATCGCCGACAGCGAGTCAAAGCGATTTGGAGAAATCTAGCGCGTTGCAGAAAAAAAATTTTGTCGTCAAGTTCGCATCGCAACGATTGGCGAAAGTTCGACGCGCCCAGCAGCGAGCTTGTTGCCGCGATGTCACTTGCGACGCGAAAAATGATCGTTGCGCGCCACGAGTCACATCGGCCTTCGTGCTTGCAAGCCGCCACGCCTTGCGATGGCTTGGTACCGGCAACTCGGGCGAGTGCGATTCCCATCCGGCGCTCCGAAAGCTGCAGTTGCCCCAAGGCAGCCTCCAACGGACTCTCCATCCGGCCCTTGGGGACTCCCAGACCGCAGATTCAAAGAGTTGGCTGTCGACCGCGCATTTTCTGCAGGATTTCTGCTCTCGTCTCCTCCAGATGGGGCATCGAGGCCCGCGCCGACACCCTGTCAGTGCCTCGCCGCGGCAGCCCTGAAATCTTCATTTTGCGGCTGATTCCAAGGGTTTCGCGCATCATGAAAGCCCTGTGAAAAAAGCAACTTTCGACTTGGAAACTGCTTGACACCCCCGAACGCCAGGAGCATAATGAGCCGAAGATACGCCGCGCAATGTTGCGCGGAGAGTTTGCGTTGCCTGTTACGTCCGTTAGAATCACACCCGTTTCTAGCCAGCGTGACGGTCGGCCAAACTCGACGAGATGAACCGGCTGTCCGAACTTTTCTTAGGGGGCTGATAAGTAGGGGTGAGCGATCAGCGAGTCGCGCCGCAGGCGCGGCATCCCGCAGTTCTTCTCTCTCTCGCTTGTCGCAGGATGAATTGGGGGCCCAGGCAGGGCACGAGATTAGATTCGGTCGACCGACACGTTCGCAATCGCTTGCTGCTTAGTGTGTATCGTCTGTGTGGTGCGTTTTAGTTTGGTACGTGAGGAGGGTAGGCTGACAAGCGTGTGATATTCGCTAAGCGAGTGAGCTGAACGAATCTTCGGCTCAAAAACAACTTCGCCCCCTCGAATGTCATCGCGGCTTCACTGCTTCGCTCAGCAACTCTGGTTTTTAACTTTCATTCTAAGAGGGTGGAGAGAATCTGATGTCCTGGAAGAGCATAGTTATCACGGGGTTGTTGTGTGTCGTCGCGTCGCCGGTCTTGGCCGCGCCGACTTTGTCGATCGACTTGGTTCGTAGCGGTGGTCTGCCGGTGCTCGATGCCAGTGGCAATTGGCAGTGGAGCGTTAGCGTCAGTCCCGATGCTGCCTTGTTCGCCGACAACCCGCCAAACGGCACGGGTGGCTCTTTGGCGATGGAGTTGGCGCTGGCCTTCAGTGGTGCGCCGATCGTCGGTGCTCCGGTCGTCAATACGACCAACTTTCCGGCGAACAACCCGGCGAGCGCCATTCCGGGGTTTGCTTTTTGGGGCGCTGCCGATAGCGGCGTCAAGGTCAGTGGCAACCAGATCGTCGCTGCGTTGGGAAGTACCTACTTCACAACAGGCGGTGCGAAGGAAGCTTTCATCGTCAAAACGGCAGGCCCATCGACCGTTGGCCCGAATTTGACAACTGGCGTTGCTTGGTCGGGTGCATATACGGGCAATGCTCGTATTGCTCAGGCCGGTCAGAATTTCGACACGTTCAGCGGTTCGCTTTCAAAGTCTGTGCTCGGTGGTGATGCCAATTTGAATGGCACCGTCAATATCGGTGACTTTGGTATCTTGCAGGCCAACTTCGGCGGATCCGGGAAGATTTGGACGCAAGGTGATTTCAATAAAACTGGTAGCGTCAATATTGGTGACTTCGGCATCCTGCAAGCTAGCTTCGGCCAGTCCGTGCCGGCACCGGGAGGCGGTAGCATCAGTGTTGTTCCCGAGCCGGCGACCCTTGGGATGCTCGTGATGGCAGTGTGCGCTATGACGGGGTGCATTCGCCGACGAGGCTAAGGGAAAGTCTGAATGTTTTCACGCGGCCGCTCGCGGCTGCCGTAGGGATAGGGACGAATTCGCAGCATGGGCTTTTGGTTTGTGCTCGATGAGGCATGGGATCTGGGAGTTTTGCACAGAAGTAGATTCATGGCATAAGGTGAACTAATGAAGAACAGAATTGTGGTGGGGGCCTTCGCAGCAGCATATCTGGCAGTAGCTGGTGTGAATGCGGCCACAGTGACTTTGAGCCTTGTTAAGGATCCGGCGGCAGTTGGTTGCACTGGCTGCACATTGTCTGGGCCAGGTACATATCAACTCTTCGCTGAGTCGAGTGCCGATGATAACCAGGGTATCGTAGGATACGGGATTTCTATTCAGAATGTATCCACGGTGTTGCATCGTGCTCCTCGCGTGAGCGGCAGCGAGACACCAGATGGAGACGTCTTTCCGGCTGGCTTCACGCTGCTTCGTTCCGGCAACAATCAAGTGCCGACCGGCAGCGGCTTCCTCATCGGCGCGGGGCAGGACACGGTCACCCCAACGCCGTACCTGATTCAGGGATTTGGCCAAACCCCCGGCTCTTGGGTTGCGAGCTTGCCAGCTGAAAATACGAATAGCGGCATAATTCAGCCGAGCTGGTCAGGGAAGCTGCTTCTGGCCGAAGGGACCTACCAAGCCGGAGCGGCGCCATCTGTCGACTTGGCTAACGTTGACGTATTTGCAAACGTAATCGTGGGATCCGGGGTTGAAAAGGCTTCCCTGGTGTTGGGCGGGCAAAATGGGATTCCGCTCGTTGGCGACAAGGCCGTGGATTGGTTCTCCCAGAATCCTCCTGTGGCAAACTCGGACAGCTTGTCGCTGACCGACGATGGCCCGGTTGGTGTGTGGTCGATCGATAGCTTTACAGCGCCCAATGGCGTTGCCCCGTCGATTGATCCGAGCACGGGCTTGTTTACCTGGATCGGTAATGGCTCGCCGGCTGGAACATATCCCGCTGTCCTGAAGTACACCGACGGCCTTGGTGCATCGGACACTGGAACGCTGTCCATCACTTGGCATATTCCGGAACCGAGCACTTTCGCTCTGTTCGGTTTGGCGCTGATCGGCTTCGCCGGCTGCCGCCGCAAGTAAGAAATTTTTGAAAAAGTGATTGACGGCTCGATTGACGACTGATACAATCAGCGTAACGAGCGAAAGAGTCCGTATCTGTAGGTAGTTTTACCTGTAGTTAGTTTACTCTGCAGCCTATTTTTTCGAGTCGAACTCACGAGTATCTTGCAATTTAAAAGGCCCGGGACGCACGCAGGTGCGTTCCGAGGCCTTTTTTGTTTGCCTGATACTTCCTTCTTTGTCTGGTGACGGAAAGCAAGAATTCTTAGTTCAACGATTTCAAGAGGTGGGGAGCCAGGGGGCATCACAACTGGCTAATTAGCTCGCCCGCGGCCGAGAGGCCACAGTACGAGCTCTCCAATACAATAGATTCAGCTTCACTGCTTCGAGGCTAAATAGGAGGACGGTGCTAATGCTTATGGCGACGGTAGTGCAACAAAGAGTCTAAGTCCTCTTTGGGACTGGGTCGGCCGCGAGTTGCGGTCGACGAAGGCGTGCACTACCGGAGAACGATTGCCCTCGCTCGACTGACCGACATCGTTTGACGGACTACATGATTAGAGCGAAATGACGGCAATCGATTGAAATGACTTCCATCAGTATTTGGTCCTACTTCTTAGCTTTGGAGTGAAATGAATATGTTACGAAAATCCTTTGCCTTTACCTGTGTTGCCTTGGCGGTCTGCGTCGCTGCGTCGAGTGTTGAGGCTGGTACCGTAAAACTGCAACTGATCAAGGATCCAACAGCGACCGGCTGCGACGGCTGCACGTTGTCCGGTGCCGGCACCTACCAGCTTTATGCCAGCATCACAGATGCTGAAAGCACCGGTATCGCCGGTTATGGTATTTCAATTCAGGGCGTTTCGTCCGTAACGCACCGTGCGCCGCGCGTAAACAGCAGCGAGACCGTGGATGGAGATATCTTCCCGGCCGGCTTCACGCTACTTCGTTCCGGTAATAATCAGGTACCGACGGGTTCCGGGTTCTTGATTGGTGCTGGTCAAGACACCGTGACGCCGACCCCCTACTTGATTCAGGGCTTCGGCAAGACCGCTGGCAGCTTTTCGGCTCTCTTGCCCGCCGGCAACACCAACACGGGCATCATCCAGCCGACCTGGACTTCGAGTCTATTGCTCGCGGAAGGTAATTATAATGGCACGCCGTCTGTGGATTTGACAAATGTTGACGTGTTCGTCAATCTGTTCGGGGCGGGCGGTGCCATTGCACCGGCGACCCTCGCCGCAGAAACCTGCACGGGCAGCCTGGCTGCATGCGGTGGCGGTGGCAATCTGCCTCCGGTGATCACCGCGATCAACAATCCGGACGTGCTGCTGCCGTCTCAGATTACTAACCTGCAGTTGACCGGCAGTGATCCTGAAGCCGCTCCGCTGACTTGGAGCGCCTTGACCTTCACCGGTCCTGGCAAGAATCCGGCCTTCCCGGGCGCGACCGACCCAGTTCTCGGTGCCGACGGCAAGTTCAACTGGAATCCGAACGGCTGGAAGGGTGGCGACTATGCCTTTAGCGCCACGCTTAGCGACGGCGAGCTGTCAACGACCGGTGTGGCCCTCAACGTGCGGATTGTCGTGCCAGAACCGGCCACGCTGTCGATGCTCGGCTTGGCTCTGGTAGGCTGCGTCGGCATGATCCGCCGCCGTGGCTAAGCCGATCCTTCCCATCCCTCTCCTAATGGGAGAGGGCAGGGTGAGGGTGAGTTAGGAATCTGAAATCTACAAAGGGCCCTGGGAAACCAGGGCCCTTTTTTCGTTGGCGAAGGCGATCCTACGCGACCGGACGCAGAGCGTAAAAATCTGAATCAGCAAAGTCGGCTGACCGGCGGCATCGCCATAAATTCTCGAAAATCCTAGCGCAATTTCGCACGAAAGCGGCAATCCGCCCGGCTATAATCCAGCAAAGCCTTGTTCCATGCGTCGAATACGGAACAGCTAAGTGATAAATTCCCGATTTCCAAAATTATCAGCGAGGGACGGAGATTCCGAAGCGGGCGGCATTGGACCGCTAATTGCGCTAATGACCACTAATACCAGTTGGGTCATGCTACCCTTTCCGTTAGCGATGATTAGCGAACATTAGCGGTCAGTTTCGATCCGTTCTCCTTGGCTCCACGGTGTCTTTCATCTACCGCAATTATTGTTAAACGTTTCTTTAGGCGTCGCTAATGTTCGGTCGTAGAGCGTGGAAATGGTCGGTCCTCGTCGTGCCGACTCTCTGCGCTTGGTGGGCTTTCTCGCCCCGCGCCCGGGCCGACCTGCAGATCGCCGGCTATCAAGACCGGCTCCATGACCCGTATTACGTTGGCCCCGACAAGGCCTTCATCGGCGCGGCGTTCAACTGGAGCGGCGTCGGCCGCATCCCCGATCCCGCGACCGGCGGCACCAACTGGAAAAGCGTGACGATGATCTCGGACAATTATTTCATCACCGCCTTCCACAACCAGCCCAACCGGGGCAACGATTCCGCCGGCCCCGCGCCGAAAGTGCGGTTCTATCGCACGACCGATCCGCAGGGCGAATACTGGGAAACGGAAATCGCCGCCACCGGCAATAAATACGTCGGCGAGCGGGTCGGGCTCACCGACCTGTGGGTCGGCAAACTCGCCAGCACGCCGCCCGACTGGGTCACCCGCTATCCGCTCGCCAAGCGGCAGGAAGCGACAAACTATTTGTCCTACACCGACACCGATCTGTTCGTTTTCGGCCAGGATTCGCCCCGCGGCTGGACAAGCGTCCGCGTAGGCCGCAATGAGATCGACAGCGTCGACATTGGCGGCAACCTGACTTGGACATATGATCCGGTACACGGGCTTGGCGTCGACGAAGCGGAAACGCAGATTGGCGATTCCGGCGCACCCAGCTTCTTCACCAGCGGACGCATTCCCGTTTTGGCGGGCGTGCATACGCGGGAAAACTTCGACACGGGCATTTCGAAAAACTTGCAGGCAATCATCGATCTGGTTGGAGAGCCAGTGTCTGTTTCGACCGGTCTAGTTGGCGATCTTAACGGCAATTTCCAGGTCAACGCTTCGGACTTTTTTGCGATGACAACCGGTGCCTCGACCGTTGGCAAAGCACGATATTACAACGGAGACCTTACCGGCGACGGCATCGTCGATATCCGTGACTTCCAGTTGCTGTCGCTGAATCTCGGTCGAGGATTGTTCGCCCCATCCGACACCAATCGCGACGGCAGCGTGGATGGCTACGATCTGGCTCGCATGGGGGCCAGCTGGGGACGATCCGTAGCGCCATTCACGATGGGAGACGCAAACGGCGATGGGATCATCAATCTCGCAGACGTGGAGATTTTCGATGACAATCAATTTCGCGCCTATTTCGGTCCCCTGCCCGCACCGCTTTCGCCGATTGTGGGAGATTTTACCGGCAACGGCGTAGTTGATGGATTTGATCTCGCAGTTGTAACGGGAAACCTTAACAAAATTGTTGTTGCTGGAACCAATGGCGACGCCGACGGCAACGGCGTGGTGAATAGTGCTGATGTCGCCTTTATTTCCACGCGCCTCGGCAGTTCCTTCGGCGATCTCAACGGCGATTTTGAAGTCGGCCCTTCTGATTTTGTCGTCATGGCGAGCAACTGGAACAAATTCGTAGGCGGCGGAAGATTGAGCGGCGATTTGAACGGCGACAAGCTGGTCAACAGCACCGACGCCCGCATCCTCTTCGATTGGTGGGGCCAGCAGGGAGGCGAGTTTCCCAACATGCTCGTTCCGGAGCCCTCGGCATTCGGGCTTCTGCTAATGGCGCTACTTTCCACTCCCGGCCGGCTGACATCGCGGCGCCGACCAACATCACGAAGCATGTTGTGATTTCGTGAATTCTTTTGACTTCCCGCGGTGCCGCGGATACGCTCCCCTTCAGCAGGGGGCGTATTGGGCCATGGATCAATGGGAGAGGGCGCTCATGTACCGGCTAGTTGTTTTTGCCATCGCACTGTTGTTTCTTGCGAATGAAGCACAAGCCGCAAACGTCTTTTTGGAGTTGCGATTAGATCCGGCGTCGCCTGGATGCCATGTATGCACACTTTCCGGACCAGGTACGTACCAACTGTTCGCAAGAGCGAGCTCGGGTGACAACTTCGGCATCTCTGCCTATAGCATTCCCCTCGTCGGTGTGTCGTCGATGCTCCATCGTTCGCCAAGGGCCTTGATCAATCTCAATGAAGAACCCCAGCCGGCTGGATTCACATTGTTTCGTTCTGCCAACAACCAGGTTGTGATTCCAGGCGGCTTTCTGGTGGGAGCAGGTCAAGACAGCATCACGCCGACGCCCTACTTGGTGCGAGGCTTTGGTCAAAGGACCAGCGACTTCGCTACCGAACTCGGCTTCGTAACGCCTGCGGTTATACTTCCATCCCCTGGCGGTAGTCAGACAAGGTGGAACGCAAACTTGCTACTTGCCGAAGGGAACTACATCGCTGGACAATTGCCACGCGTCGATTTCGGTTCAATCGATTTACTTGTCAACGTATTTGCCGGCGCTGCGGGCTTCCAAACCATGGCCGCCACTCCACTCATGGTGCCGGAGCCTGCATCGGCTGCGCTGGTCGGCACGGCGCTCATCGGCCCTGGCCTAACTCTGCGCCGCCGGCGACAGCAGAGTTTTGTTACTTCTCGCGGGCCATCGTGAGATAGAGGTCGTAGCGGGCTTTCATTTCCGCCAGGCTGTCGCCGCCGAATTTGTCGATGACCGCCGAGGCTACTTCGAAGGCCACTACGTTTTCCACGATCACGCTCGCGGCTGAAACCGCGCAGACGTCGCTCCGCTCGTACTGGGCTTCTTGCTTTTCTTTGGTGGCCAGGTTGATCGATTCGAGCGGTTTGGCGAGTGTGCTGATCGGCTTCTTCGCGGCGCGGATCACCAGCGGCTGGCCGTTGGTCATGCCCGCTTCCAGGCCGCCGGCGTTGTTCGTGGGCCGCACGTAGCCGAGGTTTGGCGTGTCGCGCTGCGACTCGTCGTACTGAATCGGATCGTGGACCTTCGAGCCGCGGCGGCGGGCCGCTTCGAACCCCAGGCCGATCTCGACGCCCTTGATCGCCTGCACGGCCATCACCGCCTGGGCCAGCCGCCCGTCGAGCTTGCGGTCCCATTGGGCGTGCGTGCCGAGTCCGAAGGGCAGGCCGTCGACGCGGACCTCGACGATGCCGCCGAGCGTGTCGCCGTCCTTGCCGGCGGCGTCGATTAATTTCTTGATCGGTTCGTCGCGTTCCAGGTTGAGGCCGTAGATCGCGCTCTCATCGCGGATCTCGCGCAAGCGATGGAGCGGGGCTTCAGATAACTCAGTGGACGGCTCGATTTTCTCGCCGCCAATTTCGACGACGTAGCCAAACACCGAGATGCCAAACTCGGCGAGCAGCTGTTTGGCGAGCGCGCCGGCGGCGACGCGGACCGCCGTCTCGCGGGCCGACGCACGTTCCAGCACGCCGCGGATCGAGCCAAGATACTTGAGCGAGCCGGTGAGATCGCCATGGCCGGGCCGCGGACGCTCGAGGTCTTCCAGTCGTTCCAGCTTATAGTCGCGGTTGACAACTTCGAGCACGATCGGGCTGCCGAGCGTCACGTTGTGCCACACGCCGGTGCGTACGTCGACCGTGTCGTTCTCGATCCGCTGCCGGCCGCCGCGTCCATACCCGCCCTGCCGCCGCTTGAGCTCGATGTTGATCGGGTCGACGTCGACCATGACCCCGGCCGGGAAGCCATCGACCAGCGCGATCAACGTCTTGCCGTGAGATTCGCCGGCGGTCCAGTAGCGGAGCATGGGCGGAAGGATTTGGGAGTCGGGAGTCAGGATGGAGGTGGAAGGACGGCAAGCGCTGGCCGCGCCACCCCATCTATTTTACTTCCAGGGGAAGCTCTCGCCGGAAATTCTTTCAAACGCCTCGATGTACTTCGATCGCGTGTTTTCGACAACTTCCGGCGGCAGGGCGGGGGGCTGGCTGTTTTTGTCCCAGCCGCTCTCGGTGAGCCAGTCGCGGACGAATTGTTTGTCGAACGAGGGCTGGCCTTTGCCGGGGGCGTACACGTCGGCGGGCCAGAAACGGGAGCTGTCGGGCGTGAGCACTTCGTCGATCAGGATCAGCTCGCCGTCGATCTGGCCGAACTCGAACTTCGTGTCGGCGATGATGATGCCGCGGCTCTGCGCGTAGGCGGCGCCGCGCTTGTAGATTTCGAGGCTGCGGCGGCGGAGCTCCTCGGCCAGCTCGCGGCCAACGCGCTGGCAGGTTTCGTTGAACGTGATGTTGAGGTCGTGTTCGCCGACTTCGGCCTTGGTGGCGGGCGTGAAGATCGGCTCGGGAAGTTGATCGCTCTCGCGCAGGCCCGGCGGCAACACGATGCCGCAGACTGCGCTCGTCTGCTGGTACTCCTTGAGCGCCGAGCCCGAGAGATAGCCGCGGACGACGCACTCGATTGGCACGACTTCCGTTTTGCGGACCAGCATGCTGCGGCCCACGAGCGGCTCGCGATCGATTCCTTCCGGCAGATCAAAATCGTTCACGTCGCAAGAGAGCAAGTGGTGCGGCACGTCGAGCCGGTCGAACCAGAAACGGCTCAGTTGCGTGAGCACCCGGCCCTTGTCGGGGATCCCTGTGGGCAGCACCCAGTCGAACGCGCTGATCCGATCGGTGCTCACCAACAGCAGCGAGTCGCCAAGATCGTAAATGTCGCGCACTTTGCCGCGGCGGACGGGGAGCTGGGCCAGCGAAGTTTCGAGCACGGTCGAGGACATGGCACTCCCTGTGATCGTTGGAGGGTGGGAAACTTGATCGGAGAGGGTCCGCGGCCGACGGCACTGCGGCGCGGAACGTAATCGAGTATAGCGATTTCGGCCGCGCTCGCTATGGTTGTTCGCGGTTCGCAGGCTGGCTAAAATGATGGGTTCGCAGTGCCGTGCGACGCGCGGTCGACCTGAACGGTTAGGTCGGCTTTTTCTTCCGCTGGCGATGGAAAAATATCGCAGTCGTCCGACGCTCCGTCGGATTGCGGCCGCTGAATTGATTTCGCTGACGGTTTGATTTCGGTGTTTGGGCTGCCGGGGTTGCGCATGCCATGGGCTTGATGCGGTTGACCGTACACGATCGAGATCGCATCCCACCCGGCGGGCTCGGTCAAGTCTACATGGCCGGCGCGGACGAGTTACCTTGGTATGGCCGCGCCTATATGAGCGGCAGCCAGCTGATCGTCGAACGGGCCGAGACCGATTCGGGGAGCGCCTGGGTGCCGTGGCGCGTGAACGGCCGCGGCGTACTCTTGTTGGGTACGTCCACTCTGATGGAGCGCGACCGGCCCTACCGGCTCGAGGTCGAGCTCGCCCGCGGTACGATCAATCGCTTGCGGAACCAGATCGCGCACTGGGAGATGCTCGGCCTGGTGGTGCCGGACGACTTGCGCGGAGAAGTGCTGGAGGCGACGCGCCATTTTTCACGGGCGGCGACGTCCGAAGAGGCTGACGCGGCGGCCAACCACTCGGAGCAGGCGCTTCTGGCGGCGGTGGACGCCATGGACCGCTCCGCGGCGATCTACGCCGAGCAGGCGATCGAGATTCGCCGCGCGAACAGCAAGAAGCTCAACACCTGGTTCGGCGTTCATCTGGGTGATCGCATGCCGCCGGTGGCGGTGGCCCGGCAGCTGCTGCCGTCGTTCAACATGGTCTCGGTGCCGCTCTCCTGGCGGTCAATCGAAGCGAGCGAGGGCAAGCGGGAATGGAAGCAGGCCGACGCGCAGCTCGAATGGGCGAAGACCGCCGGCATGAAGATCATGGGCGGGCCGCTCTTGGAGCTCGACGATCGGGGCGTGCCCGACTGGACCTATTTGTGGGAAGGCGACTTCGACAGCCTGTTGGGATTCATGCTCGATCATGTGACGAGCGTCGTGAAGCGCTGCCGCGGCAAGGTGCATCTGTGGCAGGTCGTCTCGCGGATGTGTCACGGTCGCGTGCTCGCGCTAACCGAGGATCAGCGGTTGCAAATCGCGGCGCAGGCGATCACGAAAGTCCGCGAGCTCGACCCCTCGACTCCGCTGATCGCGTCGTTCGACCAGCCGTGGGCTGAATACCTGGCCACGGAGCAGCTCGACCTCGCGCCGCTCCACTTTGCCGATGCCTTGGTGCGAGCAGACTTGGGCCTTTCCGGTTTGGGCATCGAGATCACGGTCGGCTATCATCCCGGTGCGACGCCGCATCGCTCGGCCCACGCGTACAGCCGGCTGATCGATGTTTGGGGCCTCTTGGAGCAGCCGCTCGTGGTGTCGCTTACCCTGCCCAGCTCGGCAGAAAAGGATCCCTTGGCGAGCCCCAAGATTCAGGTGCTCACCAATGACGGCAGCGACGTGTCGCCGGAATCGCAGGCGGCCTGGATCGAACGGCATGTGCCGCTGCTCCTCGCCAAGTCGCCGGTGCAGGTAATTCTCTGGAACCAATTAATGGATTCCGGCCCGCACCACTACCCACGCGGCGGCCTATTCGACGCCGACGACAAGCCAAAGCCAGCCCTCGAATCGCTGCGGACGATCCGTCAGCAGCTGTTGATGTAGCGAAGAGCATGGGGCAGGGAGCACGGAGTGAATCGGGCGTTCTCGTTTGCATGCTGGCTGCCACAAACAGCGCGCAAAGACGCAAAGCAGCGAAGATCGCAAAGAAAACATTCTGCCTTCCTGCCTTGCTTGGCGCTCTTTGCTCCTTGGCGTCTTTGCGCGCGAATCGGAGAGCGCGCGGAATGGCCACGAAGAGGCACGAGAAGGCACAAAAGAGATTGAACGATGCAATACAAGGATTCATCTCCCGCAAAGGCGCGAAGGCGCAAAGGGAAGCAAGAAAAGCGAAAGCGCACCGCCATTGCTTCTCTCTGCCTTGCTTGGCGCCTTTGCGCCTTGGCGTGAGAAGGTGTTTTGCCTTGCCTTTGTGACTTTTCGTGCCTTTTGGTGGCGGTTCTGAAATAAGGAAATGAAGGGCCCTCAAGGCCTGGGCGATTCCGGTGCTGAGGCCTCAAACGAAGCGCGCGAGGGACTCGCGTGTCCGAATTGCTTCTCAGCGCTTTCGCCGATCGCCCTCCTTACCGCCAGACGCATGGGCTGCTTCCCGGGTGTCAAGCGACGTGCAGAAGCGGCTTTCGGATGTGCAGCGTTCTTGCTGAAAAGCATGGCTGCAGGGATCAGGCCGAACTACTAGTCGCCGACGAGTGCACTTGGGCAGCAGCGCCCGACGGTCATTCCGGGGTTCATTGTAGCCGAGAAGTGTACACATGTCAACTACTGTTTTGGGCCAGGGCGGAATTTTTCAGAATGGCCACGAGAAGGCACGAAAAGTCACAGGAATCGACAATTGGACATAAGAAAATGGAGGGATCGGAGGGAGGAACGGTAGTTCCGACTATTTATTCCTGGGCGGCATGGCCACGAAACTTGTGGCGGAACAAATCGGGGCAGGCGCGGCACAAATCTAAAATGCGTCGTTGGCCGTCAAGTGATTACTGGTGACGAAGTGTGTGCCGCGGTTCAATTCCTCGGCTTGAACCGCTCAACCATGTGTCCAATCAAGGCGCCCACAAGAGAAGCGACAAAGCAGACGAGGAACCAGAACCACGAGAAGTGTGAAACGCCGAATAAGGCGATTTGAATAACCAACACAATCGCTAGGAAGGCCAAGAATGCAATGCCTCGCACCTTGTCACTGCGAGCACTCATTAAAAGTCTCCTCCCACCGGACAGTGTGCCTAGGAGGTTAGCCACACTCCCAGTCCCAGCATGACGGCCACCAGAGATGAGGCGATAAACATGGTGCGGAGAGAAAAGCGAAACGGCGCATATGCAACACCTGTGAGAATTAAAAAAACTGACCAGATGGGCAGCATAATCCTGCGAGTGGCATAACCCGAAATCCACATGAATGTCCTCGGATACAGCTCCGTTTGTTCAAACCTCCATGCATGGGTTGCAGGGCCAGCATTGTATCTCCGATCCATGTAGAAATATCCATTGTCGATCCCGTACCGTGTCTGAGTGCCAGCCCCTTCCGTTTTTACGAGTGCCACGCCGGCAATATTGCTCAGCAACCAAGCGATGGCCAATATCACTCCGAGCACTCCAATAAATGTGTACTTAGCGATTCGCAACTTGCGGCTCATGCCGGTAGTTTAGCAGGTGTGGCGGACCATCGATGACAAACCGTATGGATTTCGGCCTCGGTAGCCCGTTTCCAGTGGTGCGATCGCCGCTCGGCCGAGCAATTGGTGGGGATGTTATCCCGGGGTGGCGTCGCAGCTCGCACGACTCGCTTCGACTTACCCCGGGCTACGGTGTGGAACCTCGTTGCGGTTGGGCGAGGTGAGCCGCAGTCGGGGCGAGGTGTTTGTTTTGAGGGGCGTTTACGTTCCTTTATTGCGTCTTAGGCCCGGCATTAATGCCGGGAATTTTGGTCGCGGCAGTGCAGCCGTATCGTCCCACCGCGGCGTCGCCGCGGTGGGACGATACGGCACGACTTTGGCGCGCGGCGGTATAACCCGGCGTCAACGCCGGGCCTAGGATGGAGGAAAAGGTCCGTGAACGGGCCTGGGGGCGGTGAGGAGACGGGATGATGGAGGTGGTCGCGTCGACGAAGGGGTGGACAGGGAGCAATTGCCTCTTGTCGCTGCGCGGCCCCGGTTGGGGACAACCGGGGGTGCCCTTGATAGAGGCGTTGTTCGTTGGGGCGGCGAGTTGAGGTGCGTTAGCGCACAAAAAACCCCCGGCAGAGCCGGGGGCTGGTGGGCGTGTCCGATGCTTGGCCAACGCGAACGGCCGGTTAGTGGCGGCTCGGTGTTTGGCGGGCCATGGCGGCGGTGATCTGGAGTTGATCGTCGCAGACCGAGGTGTCGGCGAGCACCGCGCGGAGCGTCTCGTGCAGCGAGCTGGCGTCGCCACCCAACAGCGCGGCCTGGCGAGTTGCGTAATTCGGCAGCGCGGCGTCGAGATGGACCTCGCGGAGCTTCTTGGCACAGTCGGCCGACAGGCCGCAGATCCGCAAGCTGCCGTCACTCTGATGCAGCCGCTCCTGCAGGATCACGAGTTGATCCACCAAGTCGGCCGGCATCTGGCGGAGCTCTTCGAGCTCGAGCACGATGCGGTAGGTGAAGTGGCGCGTGGCGATCGCATAGAGCTCGTCGGCGACTTGCATCACGTCGGCGGCAAAATTCTTGTTCGGCCGCAGCTTGATGAACAGCCAGTTCGGGCCTCGATCGACCGTGAGTTTGAAACCTTCGATTGCGTGCGTGACCACGTGAGTGCGCTCCATCGGTGTGGGCAGGCGATGAATCACTCGTCACAGAACAGGGGTGTTCCGCGCGAGCCGATGTTCCAAGAAAAGTTCGGACTGGCAACGCGGCGCCCCGCCTGAAAGGCACCTGTCGCGCATGTCCTGTGCGTCCGGCATCGTCGCTCGGACCCTTGCATCTTAGGCCGGCCCAAGGGCGCGCCGCAACGCGAGATTATGGAATCTTTTTTCTTGACCGATGAGGAAAAACCGTAGGAAAAGTTGCAGTTAAGATCGGCTGCAGCGGGCTCGGACTGCGGTCTGGTTTGGGAGTTTCTTGAGTGTGGCGTGCTAGCGTTGCGGCAATAGAAAAAGCTGGGGGCTCGTCCGCCGCGGCGGACTCGACCACCAGCCACCGTCACGGACAAGCGTCGGTGTGGCGTAAATGCGTCACGTCGGAAAGCTCGATGAGCCTTAGGCTTTGAGCATTTCGCGGATCGTTTTCTTAGCGATCGCCAGCGCGTCGGGGAGCTTCGCAGGGTCTTTGCCGCCGGCCTGGGCGAGGTCGGGTCGGCCGCCGCCGCCGCCGCCGACGGCCGCGGCCACGGGGCGGATCCATTCGCCGGCGCTGAGCTTCTTGGCCTGGAGGTCCTTCGAGATGCCGGCGACGAGCGTCACTTTGTCGTCGCCGGAGCGGCTCGCCAGGAGGACGGCCGAGGTTGGGGTTTTGCCGCGAACCTGGTCGATGAGTTGGCGCATGAGGTTCGACTCGACGCCGGGGACCTCGGTGACGATCACGGTGACGCCGCCGACTTCTTCGGCCGACTTGAGCAGCGACTCTCCATCAAGCGGGCCGGCGGCCTCGCGGGCGGCGAGCTGCTTTTCGGTCGCGGCGATGTCGTGGAGCAGGGCAGTGATGCGTTCGGGCACCGCGAGCGGCGCAACGGAGAGCATGCGGCCTGCTTCGGCAAGCGCGTGCTTTGCTTCTTCGTATTTGGCTTCGCCGAGGGCTGCAGCCTTGGTGGCGGTTTTGGACACCTCTGCCGCGACACCGCCGCCGGCGAGTTGCTTCTTGAGATCGCGGGCGCGCGATTGCAGCGCGGCGAGTGCTTTCGGCACCTCTAAGAGAGAAGCCCCGAGTTGCTTGGCCGCTTGTTCGAGCGCGCCCGTCGTCTTCTTCACGTGCTCGGCAGCGCGGGCGCCGGTGAGCGCAGTAATGCGGCGGGTGCCGGCGGAGACGCCTTCCTCGGCGAGGATCTCGAAGCTCTGGACTTCCTTGGTGTTGTCGAGATGCGTGCCGCCGCAGAGCTCGCGGCTGAACGTGCCCATCGAGACCATCCGCACCGGGTCGGGGTACTTTTCGCCGAAGAGCATCATCGCGCCGAGTTTGCGGGCGTCGGCGAGCGGGAGGATTTCCCACTTCACCGGCTCGCCGGCGGCGACGTGCGTGGCGACGTCGCGCGTGATGGTGGCGAGCTGTTCGGGCGTGACGGGGCTGAGGTTCGTGAAGTCGAATCGCAGCCAATCGTCGTCGACCTTCGAGCCTTGTTGCTGGGCGTGCGTGCCGAGATTCTTTTGCAGCGCGTGGTGGAGGATGTGGGTCGCGGAGTGGGCGCGGCGGATGCCGGAGCGGCGCGCGGTGTCGACGACGGCCTTCACTTTCGCGCCTTCGCGGAGGACGCCCTTAGTGAGGTGGCCGACGTGGACGATGAGCTGGCCGTCCTTTTGCGTATCGGTGACTTTGAACTCGAACCCGTCGCCGATGAGTTTGCCCATGTCGCCGACCTGGCCGCCGCTCTCGCCGTAGAAGGGGGAGCGATCGAGCACCACGCGGACCGGGTTTTCGTGGCCGATCTCTTCCATCTTGTCGCAAAGGTGATCGTTCGGCGACGCGCCGGCGATGATGCCCTTCACCACCGCGTCGGCTTCGGTCGCGGTGTAGCCGAGGAACTCGGTCGCGTGGAGGGCCTGCTTGAGCGAATCGATCGGGCCGCGGGCGCCCATCACGGTGTGCTGCACCTTGCCGGAAGCTTCGCCGTGCTCTTCCATCGCGGCGTGGTACCCTTGCCAATCGAAGGCGAGGTTGTGCTCGGCGGCGAGTGATTCGAACAGCTCGGGCGGCACGCCGTAGGTTTGGTAGAGCTCGGCCGCGACAGCGCCGTTGACGGTCACGTGGTTGTCGCGGTGCATTTCGTCGAAGACGCGGTCGATGTGGTTGAGGCCGGCGTCGATCGTGCCGAAGAAGTTGGCTTCTTCCTTCTCGATGACGCTGGCGACTCGGCCGACCGTTTCGCCGAGCTCGGGGTAGGGCCGCTTCATCATTTCGGCGACCTTGGGCACGAGCTGGTGGAGGAACGGGTCGCGGAGGCCCATCTGGTGTCCGTCGAGGACCGCGCGGCGGAGCAGCCGCTTCACCACGTACTTTTCCTTGTTCGCGCCGGGGTAGACGTTTTCGTGGACCGCGAAGGTGCAGGCGCGGACGTGGTCGGTGATGCGGCGCAGGCGGCGGCCGTTGTCGGAGTCGAGCTCGTATTTGACGCCGCAAACTTCGGCGGCGGCGAGCACGATCGGCATCAGCGTGTCGATGTGGTAGTTCGTGGGGACGCCTTGGAGCGTGGCCGCCGTGCGTTCGAGGCCCATGCCGGTGTCGATGTTCTTCGAGGGCAGCGGGCGGAGGTTGTTCGGCGGATTGCCGACGCGATTGAACTGGGTGAACACGAGGTTCCAGATCTCGACGCTCTTGCCTTGGTCGGGATGGTAATAGATTTCGCTGCAGGGGCCGCAGACGCCGTCCGGGCCTTGGCTCGGGGCGCTGGCGGGCCAGAAGTTTTCGTCCTCTTCGCAGCGCTCGATGCGGTTGGTGGCGAGGCCGATGTCCTTGGCCCAGAAGCCGGCCGCTTCGTCGTCATCTTTGTAGACAGTGACGGTGAGGCGTTCGGGCGCGATGCCGAGCCATTTCTTGTCGGTGAGGAATTCCCAGGCCCATTGGATCGCTTCGCGCTTGAAGTAGTCGCCGAAGCTGAAGTTGCCGAGCATCTCGAAGAAGGTGTGGTGGTAGGCGGTGCGGCCGACGTTGTCGATGTCGCCGGTGCGGAGGCACTTCTGGCAGGTGGTCGCGCGGGTGAACTCGAGCTTCACCTTGCCGAGGAAGTGGTCCTTGAACTGGTTCATGCCGGCGGGCGTGAACAGCACGGAGGGGTCCCAGGTCGGCACGAGCACATCGCTGGGGCAGCGCTTGTGGCCCTTGGTTTCGAAGAAGGCGAGGTATTTTTCCCGCAGTTCGTCGGTGGAGATCATGAGAGAGGTCGGAGGTCAGGGGGTCGGAGGTCAGGAAATGCAGGCACAAATGGTCTGGCCGGCGCGATCCGAAGAAACTGCCTAATATACCGGGATTGGGACCCGGACGGCAGGTCAATCGCTGAGAGAGAGGTCGACTCGCGGCCGCGGAATGGCCGACATTCAAACCAAGCGCCGCTTTCGCGCCAAGCGTCCCGCCACGATGGCCATCGGCGCCGCAGCAAACAAGTTCAGCGTGGCAGGCTCCGGGACTACGACATTTGAGAGCGCGCCGCTAGCGGCCGACTCGCCGAAGTGGGTTTTCCAGCGGGCGTAGTCGTCCGCTCCGACGCCTGCCGTGTCGTCGTTGGGAAGCGAGGTTTCGCTGCCGAGAAGGTCGCGCCAGACGGTGTAGTCGGCTGCGTCGACTGTGCCGTTCTGGTTGTAGTCGCCAGGCACTCCGGCGGCGATCGCCCGGAGAATTACGCTCGAGCTACCGACCATGAGGCTGAACAAGTTGGCCGCGGGACCCGCGAGCGCAAGGCCGTGGTTCGTAATGCTACTGGCTGTCAGAACAGTGAACTGTTGGCCGACGGTGGGTGTGAAGCCATCGAGGGAAACGCTCAATAAACCATCCAAGTCCGCCGAGCCGACGATCGAGAGACTGTCGTATTCGGCTCCCTGCACTGTGCCGGCGATCTCGATGAACAGCGTGTTCGAGGCGGCCAGAGCGACATTACCTTCAAACGGCACATTGGCAGGGCTGGCTCCGGGCGCCATGCCGCCTTTGAAGTTGGCCGTGCCGGGGCCAAAGAAATCGCCGGTGCCGCTGACCAAGCCATCGAAATTGACCGTGCCGACCACGGTCACGCCGTTGTTATTGACGACGGGCCCGTCGATCGTGGAGTCGATGGCGACCAAGTCGCCGTTGTTTGTAAGCTGGCCGGAACGGAAGGCCCCAGCCACGATCAATTTTGCACCGGCATTGATGGTCGCCTGGTTCGTAACGTGGATCGACTGTGGAGTGTTAACGACCAGCGTCGAGCCGAAGATGCCACCGACGCCGACCGTCAGGCTGGCACTGGTCAAGTTGAACGTGCCGGCATCAAAGTCAAGATTTGCCAGGTTGGCCGCCGTAATGGACCCGACCGAAAACGTGCCCCCGTCGAGCCGCAGCGGGGCGCCCAGCACCGCGGTGCCATCGACGGCCAGGTGTTGATTGGCGGATAGGGTGTGATTGGTGCCGAGGACGCCGTCGAGTTGGGCGCCGCTGAGCGTGTAGCCTGCGGCATCGGTGAAGCGAAGCGTGCCGCTGGTGAAGTTGAATGTGGAGGCGGCGTCTGTAAAGAGCAGACTGTCTCCGACTTCGATCTCACCGCCATTGAGATTGACGTCGCCGAGGTTGCGGATCCTCAAGTTGGAAGCGACAACGACCCGGCCGCCGGCGTTCACGTTGAGCGTGCCGGAGCCGCTCGTCTGCGATGAGGTTTCCGTGCCGGCGAGGGTCAGCTCGCCGCCGACGTTCCAGGTGGAATTATCGGCGGTCGTGCTGCCGATGGTGGCGGTACCGAAACTCCCCGTGTAGTGGCCGATGTAGGCCTGAGTACCATTGGTGACGGCGCCGCCATCGACGACGTTGAGATTTCCTGTCGCCGTGCCGTCGCCGGGGATGTCGTCGCCGAGTGACAGGTAGCTGCCGACTTCCAGTCGCGAGCCGGGTCCGGCGACGTTGATTGTTCCGACCCCATTGCCGTTGGAGCCGGCTTCGACGTGTTCGAGCGTCGTGATCAGGCCTCCATTACTGATGTCGACGATGCCGCTGCTGTTGGTTGGACCGTCGCCGACCTGCATGTAACGGACGTCGACGCGGGAGCCGGTGCCATCGACAGTGACCTGGCCGTTGCTGCCGGCTTCGTCACCGACCATGAGGAAGCCGCTGCTCACAACCGCATCGCTCCCGTCGCGCTGGACGGCGTTGAGCCGTCCGCCTGCGAGCACTTCGATGGTGGCTCGATCCGTCGTGCTGCCACCTGAGAGCCCCGCACTGATGCGTTCGTTCCCGAAAAAGTCGACGACCGATCCGGGACCAGTGACAGTCAAGGTGGCGCCATCGCCACCGGCCAGATAGCCGACGACCAGCTGATTGTTGGACGCGCCCGCCTGGGCGCTGCGGGCAACGTTGAGCCGTCCGCCGCCCGAGACCGTGAAAGTCGACTTCCTGCTGTCGCCGATGCGGAGGAAATTGTCGACGTTGAACGTCGAGCCGTTGCCATCGACGACGACGTCAGCCGCATTGGTGCCGGCGCCAAGGCCGGTCCAGGCGGCCTCCGTGTCGAGGCGGCCGCCGTCGAGAACGTTGAGGAACGCGGTGCCGTTGTTTTGGCCGACGCGAAGGGTGTCGTCCGGGGCGCCGTTGGGGGCGCTGTCGTTATTGTCGACGAACGAGCCCGGGCCGGTCACGGTCAGCGTGCCACTGGCTGTGGCGTTGCCGCCGATAATTAGCAGCGATCCGGCGCTGAGTAAGCCGCCATTTTGCACAGTGATGCTGCCGGTGCCGCCGGCGTTGACAACGTCGGTGCGGCCGCCGATGGTTACGTCGCTTCCAGTTGCTGCATTGTCCACGCCGGCGTTGACGATGGCGTTGTCGACCACGAGTGTACCGTCGCCGCTCCCCTGGTAGCCGACCCAGAGCTGGTCGGTGTTGAGCCGGCCGCCGTTGCTGACGGTGGCGACGCCGGTGCCGCCGGTGCCGATGACGGTATCGTCCGTCGTGTCGGGAATATCAGAATCGGTGTTCAACAGTGAGTTCGCTCCCTCGACGAGCAGTGTGCCGTGGCTGCCGGCGTTCTGGCCGACGCGCAAGAAACGGCCAGTGAACAGGGCCCCGCCGGTGACCTCGAGAGCACCTGTGCCGGAAAGGCCCGCGTACGTCACATTGTCCACGTTCGCGGTGGCGCTCGCGCCGTCGACGACAACCTTATTCGCGTGGGTGTTTGTCGTGTTGTCGCCGATGCGCAAGTCGATGTCGACTTGCAGCGCGCCGGTGCCGATGGCGTTGCCCTCAAGGTCCTGACCGACATGGAGCACTCCCCAGCCGGAATCGCCGACGTAGAGGCTGTTGTCGACGGCCAGCAGCGACGCGGCGAGGCCGCCGCCGAAGACGGCCACCTTGCCGTCGGAGCTGGCATTAAGTCCGATCTCCATGTCGCCGAGGGACGTGCCGTGCGTGAGCGTGCGGGCCTGGCCGCCGGCTTTGACTTCGAGCCGGCCGGTACCGTCGCCGCCCACGATGATCGACCGGCTGCGCAGGAGCGATCCGTCGCCATCGACGACACCCGTGCCTTGAGATGCCGCTTCGGTGGCCCCGAAAGTCGTGTCGGGGCTGCCGTTCGCTCCACCGTCGGTATTGATAACCTGCCCGCCGCCGGTGATGTTGAGAAAACCTGTGCCGCTGAAGACGCCAACGTTGAGGTCTTCGGTTTCGGCGAACGAGTTTGTACCGCCGACATTGAGAGTCCCCGTCGAGCCTGCGCCGTTTCCAACCCAGATATCGTTGCCGCCGGTGCTGGTGGTGAGCAAATTGGCCCCGGCAAATACGTTGATCGTGCCAGTGCCGCCGCCGTTGCCGATGCTGTGAACTCCCGTATTGCTCAGCAGCGACGCCGTAAGCGTCGTACCGTCGCCGGTGAGCGTGATTTCGCCTTCGGCGCCAGTCGCGTTGCCGACAAGAATTTGTCGTCCGGCGAGGTCGCCTCCGCTGTTGAGGGTCAATGATCCAAAGCCGGCGTCTGCCACGTGCACGTCGCCGACGTTGACCCACGCGGCGCTATTCAGCGTGACCTGCGCACCATCTACCAAGCCTGCCGCAAATACATCGTCGATCGTTACTACGCCACCCGAGTTCAGCGTCGACCCGCCCACGTTAATGAATTCGACGATGCCGTCGGTAAATGTGATGTTGTTGCCGAGACTCGGCGCTCCGAGAAAGATGTCCACGTCGCCGTCAAGCGGGAAAGTGAGGTTGTCCGCTCCAGTCGGCGTGCCGTTGGGCGTCCAATTCGTCCCGGAATTGAAGACTTGCGCGCCTGATAACTGGTTCCAGTCGCGATCGACGGCCGAGGCACGGCCCACCGGTAGTAGATTGGCGGCAGTCGCAAGGACAACTTGGACCAGAGCCGTTGTCAGTCGCCATCTGAAGACCGCTGTCGTTCGTCGGGCCACGGATGCGCCGATTGCAGGACTGGCGGATAGCGAGGAAGCGAACGTGTTCATGATGTCCTTCCAAGAGCTAGATAAGGCGGCGCCGTGCCGCGGAATGGTTCCGCGCACGAGTCTCCGAAGCGCAATCGATTGATTCGCTGCCGCGCGGCCGCAAATAGCCTCACGCGACCGAAGAACGAGAATTTGCTTCCAGCCTTGAGTTGACGCCAACTCAAGGCTGCTCTCTCGATCGGCTGAGTAGCGGGCGAGCGTTTTGACGTGGCGGTCCGATCAACCGCGAAGAGACGAAAGGGGCGGGCCACCGCCTCCGGCCGATGCAAACAACACTCGAATTAGGCGCCAGAGGTCATTCGGGGCGCACAAGCGGCAGTGTAAAGAGATGGCAAGCCTGCGCTGCCAACGCCCAGGGATGATTCGCAAATGCGACATAATGGGGCCACATCGCCGATTTGCGCTCGGCTCTCCGACGCGGCGTGCTAATTCTCAATCATAGCGCTGGACATTATTCGAGAACCGTTTAACAGCCACAGAGAGTTCTCGAACTGCGGAGCACACGAAGCTGACCACACCCGCCGGCGCTAGTCGCAGAGCCGTTCACTTTATTGCCTGCACCCTACTCCTGCAGTAGGTCAGAAACAACCTAAAAAACAGCGTAAACGGAAAATAATCGCAGTTTCGTCGTCGTCGACGCAAATTCGCCAGCCAATTGCGCGGGTTCTCACGAGAAACTCTGGAATGTGATCAGAATCGCATCGATTCGCGTTTTTTGCCGGGCGGCACTTTGACGAAGACGAGAAAATAGGAGTGGTTCTTGCGAGCGTGGGCTTGTTTTTTAAGGCGGCTCACGGCGGGCCGGTTTTGCCGGACGACTACGAACAGGTCCTTGGTGTAAAAGCCGTGTGCCTCGTAGCGGTTGATGATTTCGACATGCGTGAGCCGCTGCTGGTTCGCGCTGACTTCGTCCTGACATTTGACGATCAGGACGCCACCGGGCTTGAGGACGCGGCGGGCCTCGTCGCCGGCGCGGAAGTACAAGTCGAGCACGGCATCGTGATACTTGGGGCCAGTGGCGGTCCGTTTGCCGTTCGAATAGTGAGCGCGAAAGGCGGCGTGGGTCGTGCCGCCGGCGAGCTGCGAACTGGCGCGGCGGAAGAGGCCTTCCATGTACGGCGGGTCGAGCACGATGCAATCGAGCGAATCGTCGTCGTAGGGCAGGGCACAACAGTCAACGCCGGTCTTGAGGTCGGTGGCCAGGAGTTCGTAGCGGCCGCGGGAAATCTTCTTCCAGAACGCGCCTTGGCCGTAGGTAACGTCGGCGATGGTGGAGCCGTCGGGGACATGCAGGGCGAGGATCTGCGGGAAGACATCGGCGTTTTGACCGACGTGGGCCGTGTGCGTGAGGCAGCTCGTGGCGACGCCCCCGGCGGTTCGTCTCTTCGCCTTGGCGGTGTGTCTCTGGGGCTTGGTTTTCGCCATGATTCTGTTCCCGCGGCCGGCGAGCGAGGCGTCAGAAAGGGCTGAATATAAGCCGATTTGAGGTTCCTGGGCAGGTCGGCTCCCGTTCGCTTGCGGTCCGCGAGGGGGCGAAAGTACAATAAATACTGGACAGTTGAGGCAATTTTCAATTCTTCTTCCGCGAGAATTCGACCCACTGACGCTCTGATTCGCCGTTCGTTCTTTCGACGGCTTGTGGTCGTAGATCTCGTTTCTCGATGAGGCTTCGTTGTGTTGTTGCGCGCAATTCGTATTCTGGTTCCAGCTTTAGCTCTGTTCCTGGCGGCGGTATTCCTGCCGGCGGCGCCGCTGCACGCGTATGTGGTCGCCGGCTCGAAGTGGCCGCAAGCCGGCGGGCTTGGTTCGCCGATCACGCTTACCTACAGCTTCGAGAATATGTTCGACGGCGGATTGTTGATGCCCAACGGTCAGCCGTTGCCGAACACGTTGATTCGCGATTCGATCGAAGAGGCAATGGGGCTGTGGGCCAGCGTCGTGCCGATCAGCTTTGTGGAGGTCAATGATAACGGGCTTCCCTACGGCGATCCGTTGGCAACGTATGGCGACATTCGCTTCCGCCATGTCTACATCAACGGCCCCGACCCGCCTCCGCCGGGCTTGCCGATCGCCAAGGCCCAGGCGTATTTTCCCAGCGGCGGCGTGTACGCGGGCGACGTCGAATACGATCACAGCGACCGTTGGCAGGAAGTCGGCACGCAGCCGATCCCGGATATTCTCGGCGCCACGATTCACGAACTGGGCCATTCGTTGGGACTCAACCACACCGACGTCCAACCGGCCAACATGTATTGGATCTTCACTCGCTTCAGCGGCCCCGGGACCGGCCAACTCTTCCCAGACGACATCGCGGGGATGCAATCGATCTACGGCACGGGACGCGGCGTGGTGGTGAGCCTGGTGCCGGAGCCGGGGACGGCGGTGATGGGGGTGGCAGCAATGCTGATCGCGATTTGCCGCCGTCGGAGGGCAAATCGCCGCTCCTCGAGCCAAGATGGCTCGGCTGTTTGAGCCCGCCCATCCGCGCCGATTGGACCGATTTGCGATGCGACTTAGTTAGCTTCCAGCTCCGCCGCTGCCGCGTTCTGAAAATCTTTGCGGATATCCGAGCCGTCGCTGTTGCCGATGTCTTCGCGTTGGTACATCAGGACGAACACACGGTGTTTGACGGGATCGACCCAGCCCTCCGTACCGTAGGCGCCGCCGTGGCCGAAGCTGCCGGGTGAGAGGGCGGCCGTGACACCCTGCGGCTCGCGCGCCAGCGACCAGCCGAGGCCCCAGGCGCTGCCGGGGACGAAGCCAGCCTGCAGGTCGCCGGTCTGCACCGACGTCATCTGTTTCACCGCCTCTGGCGAAACGATCCGCACGCCGTCGAGTTCGCCGCCGTTAAGGATCATCTGATAGAAGCGGTCCAGATCGCCGACGGTCGAGAACAGGCCGCCGGATGGGTTCGGCACGCAATCCGGTTCGCCCAGTCCGTGCCACCGCTCGCCTGGTTCGAGCGACTTGGCGTCTTTCGATTTTTTGTAGAGCGCGGCAATGCGACGCTTCTGCTCCTTAGTCGGATGGAACGTGGTGTCGTTCATCGCCAATGGCTTAAAGATTCGCTCCGAGAGAAACTCCTCGTACGATTTGCCGGAGGCGATCTCGATGATGCGGCCGATCACGTTGAGCGACGGGCCGTATTCCCAGCGCTCGCCCGGCTGGAAGGAAAATGGCCGGGCGGCGAGCAGGTTCGCCGTGCAGGCGATCGATTCGACGCAGGCCTGGTCGCCGGTGAGGCCGGAAGTGTGCGTGAGCAGGCGGCGGATCGTGAGACCGCGGATGGGCTGGCCAGCTTTATCCTTGGCGTCATGAAACGCAGAGATGTGTTTTTCGACCGGGTCGTCGAGCGAGACCTTGCCTTCGTCGACGAGGATCAAGAGGGCCGTGGCCGTGATCGGCTTCGTCATCGACATGATGCCAAACTGCGTATCCGGCTGCATGGGCGTTTTCTTTTCCAGATCGGCGAGCCCCACTGCAGTGACTTGCGGCGATTTGCCAGCCTGGTGTGCCAGAGTTACGGCGCCGGAAAACTCTCCCTGCTGGACAAAGCCCTTCATTGTCGCCTCGACGCCGGTCTGTGCCGAATCTTTTGCCGAAGCTACTGCCAAAAAGTTCACCATCAACAACGAGCTCATACCAACGCCAACGCCAACGACGAATCTGCGGAACATGAGAAGACGCCCTCCAACCAGATAGACAGAAGCCAGGCAGCCGCTTCCAGCTTAGCGAGCCGGCGCGCGCCGACGCAACCGGCGCGGCACTATCGATCGCCCGAGAATGGGCCTGCCCGCGAAACGCGTTACTCCTCGAGCGGCATCACCAGCCAGAGGATGATGTAGACGATCGTGCCGGGGAAGGCGACTGAGCACACGGAAAAGAGGACATACAGCAGGCGGACGGCGTCGGAGTTCCAGCCAAGCCAGCGGGCAATGCCGCCCGTCTGCACAGAATGTCAGACGCCGCCGATCCAGCGGTCGTGCGGGGTGCGGGCCAAATGAGACGTTTCCATCGATTTCTCCAGTTTTGCGGCCGTTTTTTGTGGCCAATTGTCGGTCCTCAAACCGTTTATTCGCTGCGAGCGTAGAAGTATTGCCCGCCGACATTTTAGCCCAGCAGTACCGCTGCGCCGTTGCCGCCGTGGGGATTTGAAACCTCCTATGGAACGACCGTCGAAAATGAAACTGATCCGCTCGCTCCTCGCGATCTGTGTCGCGGCGACGGTGATCCTTCCGTTTCCCGCATTGGGCAGCTGTCAGAAGCGTGGCGCTGGGGGCTGTTGTTGCCAGCATTCATCGCCCGCGTTGGCGCAGTCAGTCACGGACCATTGTGACCATGGCAATGCACTATCTGCCTCGCGGACCTGTCCGTGCTGGCAGAAAGCGCCGCCGCAAAATACCCCTCCCGCCCGCGTCGTCGACCGGGTGCCGACTGATGCGGGCCTCGTAGCGACCGTTTCACAGATTTCGCTTGCTTCGCTGCCGATCGGATTCGATTCCTTTGCGGCGGCGGGAAGCGTCTGCACGGCGATCCCCCATCGCATTCTACACTGCTCCTGGTTGATCTGATTCTGACACTGCGCGTTTGCGTTTTTCTTTCCTGTCAGATTTCATTTCAGTAGTTTGCTAAATCAACCAGAAAGTGAGAATTACCATGTTTACGAAATCGATTTGGTCCCTGGCCGCAGTTGGCGCTTTGGCCACGAGTGCGTTGGCGTTCGCTGCCACGACGCCCGCGGCAACGACCGGCAGCTGTTGCGACGGCGCGAGCTGCAGTGCCTGCTGCAAAGATTGCCCGGACTGCAAATGCGACAAGGGGTGCTGCGACAACTGCGCCGACGGCTGCGACTGCACCTGCCAGTCGTAGTTGTGGGACTTGCACCAACAATCTGACGTAACGCCGGCCGGGCCTGCATTTTTTGTGGGCCCGGCCGGTTTTTTGCTGCAGCCCCCCGGGAAAACAAGCCGAAATATACTGTTGACACGATATCTGTTGTAACGTATAACTAGGGCATGGGAACAAAAAGCACGTCACCCGCCGATCTCGCGGCCGAGCTGGGGAAGCGAAATCCGTTCGACAACCTGGCCGTGGAAGCGGTGCTCAACATCGCCCGCACAAGTGCCGTGCTCACGAGCCAGGCCGAGCACCTGATGAAAGAGTTCGGCATCACCGGCCCGCAGTACAACGCGCTGCGGATCCTCCGTGGCGAAGGCCAGCCGATGCAGGTCTACCAGATCGCCGAGCGGATGGTTACGCCGCAGTCCGACATCACGCGGCTCATCGACCGGCTCGAAAAATCGGGCCTCGTTACTCGCGAGCGTTGTGGCGAAGATCGCCGCGTGGTGTGGGTGACGCTGACCCCGGCCGGCAAGGCGATCGTCAAGAAACTCGACCGCCCGCTGGTCGAACTGCACGACCGACAGTTTCAACATTTGAGCGAGCGCGACCTCAAGACGCTTAACGAGCTGTTGTTCCGCGTGCGGCACCCCGGCTAGCAGCAGCGACTAATGTGAACTGGAAAATTTTTTCGCCGTATATCTGTTATAACAGACAATTCATCGGGCACCCGCCCTTAAGGAACTAAACCATGATCACGCTTCGCAAAAGCAACGAACGAGGCCATGCCAATCACGGCTGGCTCGACACCTATCACACGTTTTCTTTCTCGACGTACCAGGATCCGCGGCACATGCGGTTTCGCAGCCTGCGGGTCATGAACGAAGACTGGGTCGCACCGGGCGAAGGCTTTGGACGCCATCCGCACCAAGATATGGAGATCGTTACCTACGTTCTCGAAGGCCAGCTCAAGCATCAGGACAGCATGGGCAACGGCTCCGTGCTGCGGGCCGGCGATTTTCAGCGGATGAGCGCAGGCACCGGCATCGAGCACAGCGAGTTCAATCCGTCCCGCACCGAACCGCTGCACCTGTATCAGATCTGGCTCTACCCGGATGAGCGCGGCTACACGCCGAGCTACGAAGATCGTACGTTCGATCCGGCCGAGAAGCAGGATCGCCTGCGACTGGTCGCATCGCACGACGGCCGCGCGGATTCGCTGACCATCCACCAAGACGCCGACATCTACCTCGCTGACCTAAGCGCGGGCAAGGAAGTGTCGCACGAGCTGCAGCCCGGCCGTCACTCCTGGCTGCAGGTGCTGCGGGGCCACGTCCGCGTTGGAGCCGGCAATGCCGGTGCTACGGAACTCGGTGCTGGCGACGCGGCAGCAATCAGCGATGAGAACGATGTTCACCTCGCTGCGGTCGATCCGGCCGAAGTGATGTTGTTCGACTTGAATTGAAACTCACTGGCCACAAGAAGACACGAAAAGACGCAAAAAAAATTTGTGGGTGCCTGCCAGCCCAAGGAACGGCGTCGCGCACGAGTTTTTTGTGCATCTTTGTGCCTTTTGGTGGCTATTCTCTGAACCCTTATTCTCGACAAGGAATATATGATGAATCCCACCCTGAATGGCGTCCTGACTGTTGCGGCCCGAGTGATGATTTCACTGATCTTCCTGATGAGTGCAGTCGGCAACAAGATTCCTAACTTCAACGGCATAGCGCAGTACATGGCGGGCGAGGGAGTCCCTGCGCCGAAGCTGTTGCTCGCCGGTGCGATCGCATTCTTGCTGTTGGGGAGCGCGTCGCTGATCCTAGGGTATCAGGCCCGCGTCGGCGCGGCGCTACTGCTGGTGTTCCTGGTATTGGCGACGTACTACTTCCACGACTTTTGGAAGTTTGCGGACGCCACCGAACGGCAAATGCAAACGATCCAATTCATGAAAAACCTGGGCCTGATGGGTGCGATGCTGTTTGTGATCGCCAACGGCGCGGGGCCGTGGAGTCTCGACAATCGGCGCCTTGCGCCGGCCACCGATGGGTAGCCCCGGTTGCCCTCAACCGGGGCCGCGCAGCGGCAAGAGGCATATCCTATCGCTTCAAGACTCCAAAAAGCGTGACACTTCGTGCTCGACGCCTCTTGTTGCTGCGCAAAATTGCATTTGGTTTCGCTTCACAAAGACTGGTTGGGCAATCATTGTTACGCGGCGGCGCGGCATCAGTCGATCCAGTTCAGATCAACACCGACGCTTCGGTGCTCAAGATACCAGCGTGCGGAACTCCAGGGCCAATCGACCGCCCGTTTCACCAAGCCGGCGCGCACCGGGTTCAAGTGCATGTAATCCAACTTTTGTTCGAGCTTGCGACGAGTTTCAATTTCAAACGAAAAGTATTTCGGCAACCAAAATCGATTCCCAAACGGCGCCTGCTCGAAGTAGCGAAATTGTCTTGAGCTGTACCACTCTCGTATTAAGCGACTCGAATGGCGCTTCCATTCATGCATGAAATCGGAAAGGGATTCGATCTGCGAAAACCAGACTAGTGCATGCACGTGGTCGGGCATAACGACGAATCCAATGCACTTGGCGGCGAATCGCTTGATTTCCTCGTCGAGCACGCCTAGTACGATTCGCTTCGGCTGATCAAGGTCGAGCAGACGCCGTCGTCGATCGCACGCAAATGTTACAAAGTGCGCATAGAGTTGATCGTCAACGATTCGCCGGCTGGCCATGGGTAACATCCTCGATGGCCGCGGAGCAAATTGCAAATATTTTAGGTAGCCTCGGTTGTCCTCAACCGGGGCCGCGCAGCGGAGAGAGGCGTATACTCCTGCTTCAAGACATCAAAACGCGTGACACTGCTTCCGTCCACGCCCGAGGCCTCTTGTTGCTGCGCAACGCTGGTTGGGGCAACCAGTGCTACCCAACTACTTTGAGTCCAACTTTGCCAATCGTCGCTGGATATCGAGGTGCATCACCAGCGTCAGCACTTCGGCCAACACCAAGAGACCCAGCAGAATCCAGGCATTGCGGGTGGCCGTCCCCGACATGACGACAGGCAACAGGAAACAGGCGAGGACCAACACCGCGACGCGCATGCCGCAACCCAAGCCGACGGGTGAGAAGGGCGGGCCGAATCGTTTGAAGTTGGCAAGCCGCCCCGGGAGTTCCAGGAGCATGCCGGCCATCGCGGCGGCAATTGCCCAGTGAATTTTGTGGTCGCGGATCCAAGTCCAAGACAATTTCACGTCGTACGTCAACTGCGCCGCCCACGGTCGATCCGCCTGATATGATCTCGCGGTGATCAGCAGTGTTCCGGCAATTGCCAACAGCACGAGCAGCCGCACCGACCCGACGGCATCTTTCCGCATTGCCGGATGGCGGATGGCCAGGTACATCGCCGGCATCGCCAAGAGCAGCACGAAATATTCGCCGACCATCGGCAGGGCCAAATGCCAGACGGTCGCGTGGCCGGCCCAGATCGCGTATGCACACGCTGCCGCGACGACCCCGATCGAAATTCCCCGCACGAACAGCTGGCACACTTCGAGCGGCCCGCCCTCCGTGGCCAAGAGATGCCGCGCGTCGCTGACCGTCAGATCATTGACGAGCATCCGACTACGCTCGTCGGCGGATGATGCGTCAGATTGCGAGTCGTCCGGCATGCCGACAATCGTAGGCGATGGCGCTACGGCCGGGAATCATGCCGGCAACCGAGGAGGCGATTGCCGACCAAATGCCGGACGATTACCCGTCGACGGACGATTACCAATCGCCAGACTACGGCAAAACCGCCGCCGCGCCCACGACAGCACCCGCCTCGAACACCGCGCCGCGGCAGCTCAGCGGGACCGGCGGGATCATGTACGGAGCACAGTTGCCCGGCCGGTAGTGGCCCAACGCGTACATGCACTCGTTCGGCGGATGCACACCCATGCAGTACGGCAGCACGGGAAGCTTCGTGAAGAAGTGGGCACCGGAGACCAACGGATCGAGGTAGGGTCCCCACGAGTGGCCGTAGCGTTCCAGGGCTTCGTCTTCGAAGTAGAGCGGCTTGTGGCAGATCGCCGAGGCCTTCCACATGTACGTCGTCTCATCCCAGCAGCGGCCTTCGTGCCATGTGCCGTCGTCGATCGAACACTCGACGGGAAAGTCCTGGCCGGGATCGCCCGTGACGGCGATGCTCAAATCGACCTGGTCCAATGTGTGGGCCTTGAGGGCGGCGAGCTCCTTGGCGCAATCAGCGTGGGCATTTTTGCCTTCATCCGAGAGCGTGGTGTCTTCGGTGTTCGGCAGGCCGTCGCCCGGATTCTCGTCCGCTTCCACGAACGGGTCGGGTCGCGGTGCATTGGTCGCCGGGGCAGGCTGGAACGAGCGCGGCTGGCGCTCGATAGATTCTTGAGGCGCTGGGGTCACGGCGGGCGGCGTCGGTTCGGTTTCTTGCATTTCTGCCGGCGGCAGCGTGATTTCCTCCTGGTCCAGCTCGACCTCCGTCGACTCGGTCTCGGTGGAAGGCGGCGCGAACGGCTCGGTGATCTGTTCGTTGTAGCGGTTGCTGGTATCCGAGGGCGACTGGAACTGCAGCTGGGCCGACCGCACGGCGCCGCGGCTTTCGCTGGCGACTTCGTTGCTGACCATCACGCTCCGCGACTCGTCGCCGCCGGGCTTCTTCACCGTCAGGCTGGGACCCTCGAACTCGCCCCGTCCGTCGTCTTCAAAACCGACGGCACGCACGGCACCGTCGCGATGTGGCTTCGGTTTGGCGAACTTCGCGGGAGCATCGTCCTTGATCGGCCGCGAGTTGGCCGTTGGCGTGAAGCGCTTGGGAGCCGCCTTCCGCCATTGGAGTTCGGCGGCCGAAGTGTGAGCCGCGAGCAGGGAGGCGACGAGCACATACGCGAAACCGGCAAGCGTTGGGTTTATCCGCGAGGGCGTAACAGGACGGAACTCCGTGCTCCGTGCTCCGCGTCGTAGATTCGCCGTGGCGAACTCCGTGCTATTCATCCCCCGACGAGTATTCGGCCGAGTAGTTGGGCGCTTCTTGCGTGATGGCGATGTCATGGGGATGGTTCTCCCGCACGCTAGCCGCGGTAATCTGAATGAACCGCGCGTCCGTGCGCAATTGTTCGACCGTTTTGGCGCCGCAATAGCCCATGCCGGCCCGGAGGCCGCCCACGAGCTGGTACAAAAACGGGCTGAGCGAGCCTTTGTACGGCACGCGGCCCTCGACGCCTTCGGGGACAAGTTTTCCGTTTTGTTTTTCTGCGCCGCCCTGTCGGTATCGCTCGCTGGAGCCTTTCACCATCGCGCCCAAGGAACCCATGCCACGGTAGGCCTTGTAGGTTCGGCCCTGGTACAGCACGCGTTCGCCCGGGCTCTCGTCGAGCCCTGCCAGGAGTCCGCCGATCATCACGGCGTGGGCCCCGGCGGCGATGGCTTTGGTGATGTCTCCCGAGTAGCGAATGCCTCCATCGGCGATGAGTTTTACGTTCGTTCCACCGATCGCCTGCGACGCTTCGTAGATCGCGGTCACCTGTGGCACGCCGACGCCGGAAATGACCCGCGTTGTGCAGATCGATCCCGGGCCGATGCCCACTTTCACCGCGTCTGCGCCGGCCGACACCAGGTCCCGCGCGCCTTCGCGCGTGGCCACGTTGCCGGCGATGACGTCGATGTCCCAGCTCTTCTTAATCTGGCGGACGGTTTCGACCACGTTGGCCGAGTGGCCGTGGGCGCTATCCACCACCAGGAAATCGACGTCTTTGGCGATCAGGCTGCCGGCCCGCTCAAAATCGAACACACCGACCGCCGCCCCCACTCGCAGCCGACCTTGCCGGTCCTTGGCTGCCTGCGGAAAACGCCGCATCATGTCGATGTCTTTGATCGTAATCAGTCCGGTCAGTCTGTTATTTTCGTCCACCAGCAACAGCTTCTCGACCTTTTTTGCCATCAAAATCTTCTCAGCTTGCTCAAGCGTCACGGTCCCCTGTGCTGTCACCAGGTGGTCCTTGGTCATCACTTGAGAGATCGCGAGGTCGTTGTGCTCGAGGAAACGCAGGTCGCGGCGCGTGATGATGCCGACCAGCTTGCCGTTCTCCACGATGGGGATGCCGCTGACCTTCGACTGCTGCATCGTCTGGTGCGCGGTAGCAACGCTAGCTGTCGGCGGCAGCGTCACGGGGTCGACGATGATGCCGTTGGCGGAACGCTTCACCTTGTCGACCTCTTCCGTCTGCCGCTCGACGGACATGTTTTTGTGGATCACGCCCAGGCCGCCCTCTTGTGCGAGCGCGATCGCCATCGCGCTTTCGGTCACCGTGTCCATCGGTGAGCTGAGGATCGGGATGTTGATCGAGATGCGGTGCGTGAGCTGCGTGCCGACTTCCACCTCGGTCGGCACGACGGTGCTGAACTGCGGTTCGATCAACACGTCGTCGAACGTCAGCCCGGTGCGCGCGAACTTGTCGGCCAGATGATGAGCCAGCTTCTCGACGTCTCGTAGGTCCATGCGGCGTCCTCCGTGGAGAATCTCACATTTTCGCCGAGGACTGACCCGCCTGACAAGGTGGCGGAGCAAGGAAGAATTGCGGTGCCCGGAGTCAACGAGCCCGATTCTTAAGCTTCGTCTCTGATTTTCTTGATAAATCTTGCATCCAGTGTGCGATGTCGCTCGTACCCTCCGTTGCCCGATGCGTGCCGGAGTGTGTCTTCCGGCCGTCAATTGGCAACGGTTCAACGAGAGGAGACCCACATGCGACAGTATATTTTGGCCTGGGCGGCGGTCGCCGCCCTGGCGCTGCCCGCCCAGGCAGAGAAAATCTATGGGCTGACGAATTTTCAAGAGCTGGTGACGTTCGACGGCGACGTCCGCACCGTGACGGCCACAACGCCGCTCGCGGGCTTCAATATCACCGGCGAAATCCTGGTGAGCATCGACGTCCGACCCGCCACCGGCGAGCTCTACGGGCTGAGCAATCAAAACAACATTTACAAAATCAATCCGCTAACCGGTTCCCGAACCCAGGTGGGCGCCACGCTGGCCACGGCGCCGATGGGAAATTTGAAGGCGATCGAATTCAATCCGACGGTCGATAGAATTCGGGTGGTGAGCAGTGGGGCATCGCCAAACAATTTTCGCGTGCATCCGGACACTGGAGCCGTGATCATGCCGCTGGATCAGCCGCTGGCCTTCAACGCCGGCGACGCAAACTTCGGCGACACGCCGGCCGTCGTGAGCGCTGCCTACACCAACAGCTTCGCCGGTGCGACGTCCACGACGCTTTACAACATCGAAGCGTTCAACGACGTGCTGACCACGCAGGCGCCGCCGAACGACGGCAAATTGAACACGATTCGTCCAATCGGCTTCGATGTTGTGACTTCCGGCGGCTTCACCGGCTTCGATATCAGCGGCGCGACTGGCCGGGCCTATCTCACCGGAAACAGCCTCGTGGGCGGCGGGCTCACCGCGAATTCGCTCTACGCGGTGGACCTGACCCCGGGGAGTACAGCCGCCGCGGCGTTGCTTGGACCGGTAAGCGGCGTCAACGGCACGTTCCGCGATATCGCGGTGGCAGCAGTTCCTGAGCCGGCAACGATAGGTCTTTTGACGCTGGCCGGATTGGCGACATGTGTCATCGGACGCCGACGAAAGTAGTCTCACCATTCGTGCGCGGTGCGTCGCTGCTCAACCCCCCGACGGCGACGCACCGTGTTTAGCGATAGTCGTCCATGCCGAGCCGCATCTTCAACTCGTCGAACTCGCGGACGAAGCGCTCGGTGGTCGAATGGACGTGCTCCGCCTCGGTGATGAACCGCATATCTTCGCGGCAATTGAGGTGAGCATCAATCAACGCGCTTTCGTACGGCGTGAGATTGTTGCCGTAGACCAACAGCAGCTTGTGTTCGTCGAGCTGCACTTCCTGCGGGATGTTCGGGTTGAGGACCGCGATCCCCGTGCAGCCGTCGTTGATCAACAGGTCCTCGAAGTCCCAGAGGATGCTTTCGAGGATCGGCAGCTCGATGTGTTCGCGGTAGAGGTCGGTGTGACCCTTGGATTGTTGCGAATGGCTCGTCTCGAGCACCACGTCGACTGTCTCACCCAAGGGCGAGAGCAGCTCGATAAAGGTTTCCATCATCCGCGACTTGGTGACGGCCGCCATCAGCACTGGGACCGTCGAGCGAGTTTCCGGATCGCGGTAGACGTCGTGACGGAAGCCGGCCGATGGCACGACCTCCAGGTTGTACGACGGGCGCACCGCGTCGGTCAGCTCGAAATCGCCGTAGCGGGCGACGGCCAGGTGGGCCTCGAGCTCGCTCTCGCTGAGCTGTTCGAAGCCTTGCGCCGGTTTAACCTGCGACTCGTCTTCGAAGACGTTAACAAAAAATTGCTTCAGGAACCCCATCGGCGATTCTCTCGGCTTGGTCGATTGTTGCTCTGGTGCTCGGTCGGCTGCGGCGAATTGATTCCAGCCGCTGTTTCGAGCGGGCACCGATTCGTTGGGGAATGCTGAGGGGCCGGGAGCTGGGTGTACTGCGACCACGGCCGGTTAACGCCCGGCCGGGTCTGGGTCTGGACAAAGTTAGGTCACGCTCCGGGGGGCAGAGACGCCTGGCCAAAGGCAAGGCGGGAAATCGGCCGCCTGGCACACTACAGCCCGCGTGACCGGACCAGGCGGAAGAAGCTGTTAGCTGTCAGCCTTTGCCTATTAGCTGGGAGGGTTTTGCGGTTTCCAAACAGGGCTCTGGTTAATGGCTAATAGCTAACCGCTACGAGCTTTTTTGGCATCGCACGAGCGTCATCACTGCCATCGCCGTGCCGTATTGCTGGTGGTAGTTGTAGAACGGGTAATCCCACCAGCTGCCGTCCTTCTCCTGGAGCGGCAAGACGAGGTGCGCCAAATGATCCTGGTAGTATGGCCGCTCTGCCGCGGGCAGCAAATCGATGCACTGCGACGCGTACCAGTGGCCGTAATAGTAGAAATAACCGGCCACGAAGAAGTGCGATTCATGCGGGATCGGGCGCTTGCGGCCGATGCTCAACCAGCCGTTGCGAGCGAACAGGCGATTGAGCCAGGTTTCGATCACTTCGTCGGTCACCCGCTCGTCGCCGTAGAGCCTCAGCGCGAGATTGCAGACCTGCGAGCGACCGAGACTGCCTCCCGCGCGGTTAATCAAGTGCCGCGGCATCAGTTCCAGGTATTCACCGTAGGCATACGCAAAATCGGGATACTGTTGCCGATGAATCGAAGCGATCGCCTTTTTGGTGAGCCGCTCGGGGAAGTCGATGCCGATCGACTTCGCATCCGCGAGCGCGATGAGCACCGTCGCAGTTACGAAACTGTTCGAGGCATCGCCGGGAATTTGCGTCATCTGTTCGAGGTCGTAATATCCCCAGCCACCCGCGAGGAAGCTATACCGGGCTAACATGCCGACCTGGTCCGTCGCCAGCTTCTTGAGCCGCGCCTGCCGCTTCGTATCGCCCTCGGCACGCTGGTGGAGTCGCACAAGCGCTTGGATCGCGTACGCATGGCCCCAAGTGTTGTAGAGCGCATCCGGCGTAGCGCGGCGCAGTCGCGGCAGCTTTTCGTCCAGCCAGGTCTCGCCGCGGAGCAGCGCGTTTTCGATCAGCGGACGCTGCTCGTCGGATGCACTCGACTCGCCCTCAATGAGCGCCATGATCGCCAGTCCGGTGACGCCGCTTTTGAAGGCGTCGTGAGCGCCGGGAGGCGGGGCGTAGATGTTGAGCCCTTTCGTGTTTTCAGGGCTGCCCCAACCGCCGTCCGGCCGCTGATCGTCGAGCAAGAACTGAATGCCGCGACGAATCGCGGCGGTGACGTCCTCCGCTTTGGGCGGCTCGATGGGCGCGGGCTTCGGGCCCGTGGTGGCCAGCTTCGACAGATGCAGAGCGGTGGTGCTCCGCGTGGCTGGGTCGGCAGTCGCGGCGGCTCGACCGTCATCGGCGGCCGCGATTTGCAGGGACAAGATCAGCGCGACTAGCGCTCCGAGTCCGCCGATCCACGCAGTTTGTCGCCGCAGAATCATGAATCCCTCGCGCGATTTTCGGCCGCCTACTCCGCGTCTTTCTTCTTCTCTTCGTCGTCCAGCGAGACGACATATCCGGCCTTAAGCCCGTCCGTAATCTGGACGTTTTCGCCGCTCGATTTACCCAATTTCACCACACGGCGTTCCGGCTTGGCTTCCTCGTCCTTGGGATCGACCACCCAAACGTATTTCACTTCCTCATCATCTTTGTCCGTGTGGACGGCCTTCTTCGGCAACACGAGGGCGTTTTCCTTGTCGAAGGTGGCGACCTTCACCTTGCAGCTCATGCCGGCCACGATCCAATCCGGCAACTCGCTCCCGGTAAGATCAAAGGCCACGTTAAATTTGCCTGTGGCCACCGGCACCGCGGACATGCGATCCAACTTCGCTCCGAGCCACTCGGCGTTTTCGACGGGCGGAACCACCTTGGCCGACTGGTCGACCGAGAGGTCAGGGCGCTGCGCCTCGCCCACTTGGGCGAGCACTTCCAGCGGCCGGCGCTCGACGATCGTCATCATCACCGTGTCCGCGGCGACATTGCCATGTGGCTTGAGCTTGGCAATCAGCGAAGTCATCTCGTTCCAATTGCCGTCGTCACATTCGCCGTAGTAGACGATCCCATCGGCGGGCGCCTTGAGCTCGAACTGCGCTTTGTCGGCGAGCAGCTTGGCATGCCGCTCGACCGCCTTGGCCCGCGTCTCTTTCAATTGCTCCAATTCATAGCGGGCACGATTCACATCGAGCGCCAGCGCCGTCTTCGCCTGTGCCAATGCGAGCGCCGAACGATCTAGCGACTCCTTCATTTCAATCTCGAACCGCGGCAGACTGATCTTCAGCAATTCGTCGACGAAAAGCTTGGTCTGCTCGAGATTGAACTTGGCGAAATCGAGCTGAGTCCGCGACCGTTTGAGCACGATCTCTTCCGTTTCCTCGGTCAGATCGTCGGCCTCATACATTTTCTCCAGCTGGTCGAGCTCGTCCTGCTGGTAGTCGACCTGGAACTGGGCACCCTTGAGCTCGTAGCCAATCGCCTTGAGCAGCATCGGCTTGTCGATTTTGTGGAATCGATCAAAGTCTTCATGTGCATTTTTGTCGCTCCGCTCGGCGACGGAGGCGGCCATCGCCAGTGTCTTTTCCAGCCGCGGCAGCTCCTCGTCCGCCTTACGGATGGCGAGCTCGCTCACGTGCAGCTGCAGCTCGAGGTCGGAGAGCTCGTCGTCAAACTTCTCGCGATCGAATTTCACCAGCGTCTCGCCTTCGTGCACCTCGCTGCCGTGCTTGACGATTTCCTCGATTTCGAACTGCGACCACTCCTCGGGCCGCAGGGCAATCGGCGTCATCTTCTCGGCGGTGAACGTACCGTCGAGTGTCACCACGACGCGCAGCCGCTTCGTCTCCGCCTTGGCGGTCTTGCGTTTCTTCTTGTCGGCTGGTTTCTCGTCCTTCGATTCCGGCTTGGCGTCCGCCTTGTCTTCGGACTTTTCTGATTTGTCAGACGCCGCTTCCTGATCCGCTTTCTGGCCGTTCGTTTTGGCGTCGGTCGACTCGGGTTTAGCGTCCGCAGAAGCGGCCTTGCTCGGTGCGGGATCCGTCGACTCACCGACGGCGACCTGCGGGGAAATAACCGGCAGGCTCACATAGCACACGCCGAGCGCGAACAGAATTACAGCGTATTTCATGGAAGAGTCCTCGGAGATGATCCATCTGTTATTTTGGGCAGACGAACGCTAAATTGCAACGAACCGAGCTGTTGTGAATTGTTGCGAATACAGGCTGCCGTTTGCTCGATGTCTCGAATTTATACGCGCACCGGCGATAGCGGAGAAACCGGCTTGTTCGGTGGTGGACGCGTCCGCAAATACGATCTTCGCGTCGCCGCTTACGGCACGGTGGACGAGCTCAACGCCGTGGTGGGAGTCGCTCGCCTGGCACTAGCCGGTGAGGGCCGGCTCGAGGAACTCGATCAGTTTCTAGCGCGCGTGCAGCATCAACTCTTTAACCTGGGCGCCGAGCTGGCGACGCCGGAGCCGGCCGCGCATGGCACGAACCTGGTGAGCGACACCGACGTGGCCTGGCTCGAACAATCGATCGACGGCTGGGAACAGTCGCTCGCGCCGCTCAAGACGTTTGTGCTGCCCGGCGGCTCCGCGGCCGCCGCCCATTTGCACTGGGCGCGGACCGTTTGCCGCCGCGCGGAGCGCATGATCGTCGAGCTTGCCGAACGCCAGAGCATCCGCGGCGAAGTGCTGCGCTATGTGAATCGATTGAGCGACGCCTTGTTCGTCGCCGCCCGCGCCGCAAATCTACTATTGTCCGTACCCGACGTGCCTTGGCAGCAAGGATAGCGATTCGCCAATTCAACGATCGTCTGACGAAGGAGAACCGAGATGGCCGACGAACATGTGTTTACCGCCGACGTGGATGGCGCCCCGACCGAGAAGAAACGGAGCGGTTGGCAGACCTGCCTGATCGGCTGCCTCGTGGTGTGCGTGGTGTTGTTCGTGCTGGCCGTCCTGATCGCCTTGTGGATCTCGCGGAATTGGCGGAGTTGGACAGCCGACTTTGCGACCGAAGGCATTCGCCAGGGCATGAAGGATTCGCAGCTCGATCCCCAGGAGCAGCAGCAGATCATGGTCCAGGTCGAGCGCGTGAGCCAGGCCTTCCGCGACAATGCGATCTCCGCCGAGCAGCTCGGCAACCTCGCGGAAAAGCTGGTGAAGTCGCCCTTGTTCTCGATGCTGATGGCCACCGCCATCGAAAAGCAGTACCTCGCCAAGTCAGGCCTTAGCGACGAGGAAAAGGTCGCCGGCAGCCAGTCGCTGCAGCGGTTCATTCGCGGCGTCGTCGATGAAAAAATCAAGCAGCCCGGCATCGATGCGGCCATGGCCCACGTCGCCGATCGCCGGCCCAACAATCAATGGGAGCTCCGCAAAACGCTCACGGACGACGAGCTGCGGGCCTTCTTCGCGGAGGCGAAGAAGCAGGCCGATGAGGCGGGCATCCCCGAGCAGCCCGCGGAGATCGATCCGTCGGAAGAGGTTCGCAAGATCGTCGACGCGGCGCTCGCTCCGCCGGCCGCCTCCCCGCCGACACCTCCTCTTGAGACCGCTCCGCCGGCGGTCGTTCCGTCGGAGACTGCTCCTGCGGAGGAAACGCCTCCGGCGGCCGCTCCGCCAGAGGCGGCGCCCACGGCGTAGCCACCGAATTGCCGCCACGAATGCCATGTGACGAACAAGCTGTCACGCCAAAAATTGGCACCGTGGAGGTTGATGCTACACGAGCTTGTAATGAATGCCAGCGGGTGTGGCCCACTTCGGCCCGCCCGTAGATTACAATTGAAGTTTCCCGTCGGGCGCCGACGCCCGGCTTTTGAGGAGTCCAGGCGATGAAGAAGATTGAAGCGATTGTCCGTCACCATAAGCTCGAAGAAGTCAAGAACGGCCTCACCGGGCAGGGCATCACGGGCATGACGGTCACCGAGGTCCGCGGCTTCGGCCGCCAGAAAGGGCATACCGAGGTCTACCGCGGCACGGAATACACCGTCGACTTTGTGCCCAAGGTGAAGATCGAAGTCGTCGTCGACGACAACAAGCTCCGCTCGGCCGTGGACACAATTGTCCGCTGTGCCCAGACGGGCCAGATCGGCGACGGCAAGATTTTCGTCTCCGATCTGGCCGACGTGATCCGCATTCGCACGGGCGAAACCGGCACGTCCGCCCTTTAGACTGCCCGGCCGTTTTGGCCTACAATTATTAAGCCTGCGACAGCCGGCCCGCCGCACTCGTCTGCGCGAAGCGGGGGCCTCATGTCGATTCGCGTCCATTGGCGGTGACTCGCGGCTTCTCCTCCCCGGGGGAGTAGCGCGCGAGTTCTGCTGATGGACGCTCATTTGCGCCCAGGCGGTTTTGCGCCGGGAACCAGGTTGCGATTGTGCGGTGACTTGTTTTGAGCGACCGAGGAAGTATGCCGAGCGGTGCCCGATTGCGTTCCAGTGTGCTCTCCGCCCGGGAGCATTTGGCCGAGGGGCGCGAGCAGCTGCGCCAGCAGCACGATCGCGGGCTGGACGGCGTCAAGGTGTGCGGGCGGTTCACGTCGCTGATGGATAGCGCGGTTCAGCGCCTCTACGACGCCGCGCTCGATGACTTGCCGGCACGCGATGCTGCGGAACTGCGCGAGCGGGTCACGCTCGTGGCCCACGGCGGCTACGGGCGGCGTCAGCAATCGCCCCACTCCGACGTCGACATGATGGTCCTCTACGGCGGCAAGGTGGAAGGGATCGTCGCCGATTTCGCCCGCCGCCTGACGCAGGACATCTTCGATGTCGGCATTCAGCTCGGGCAGAGCGTTCGCACGGCGGCTCAGGCCATTCAGATGGCCCGCAGCGAGCCGCAGATCGGCACCTCGCTCATCGAGTCGCGGCTGCTGTTGGGCAGCACCAGCGAATACGAAAGCTATCTCGCCCAGTTCAAGGCCATGGTCGAGAAAAACCGCGCCCGGCTGGGCCGCGAGTTCATCGCCGAGCGGCGCGTCGAACGGCTGCAATACGGGGAGACCGTCTATCTGCTCGAACCGAATTTAAAACGCTCGCGCGGCGGCATGCGCGACATCCACCTGTTGCGCTGGCTCTGGTTCCTGCGCTGCGGCGTCGCCGACTTCGATCGGCTGCACGACATGGGCGTGCTCTCGAAGTTCGATCATCGCCGGCTGATCTCGTCGCAGGTGTTCTTGCTCCGCGTGCGCAACGAGATGCACTTTCACGCGAATGAAGCGGCCGACATGCTCACTCGGGCCGAGCAGGTACGGCTGGCCCAGTATTTTCAGTATCGCGGCCGCCAGGGGTTGCTGCCGGTCGAGCAGTTCATGCGCGACTACTTCCACCACACGAACCACATCTGGCACCTGGCCCACCGCCTCTCGGAGCTGGTGCAGCCGCCCTCGCGCGTGCAGCGGGTGTTCGGGCCGGTGCTGGGCTACACGACCAGCGACGGCTACCACATCGGCCGGCGCGAGATCAGCGCCACGGCCAAGGCCATGGCGCGGCTCGAGCTGCATTTAGACGAAGTACTCCGCCTGGTGCAGCTCGCCCGCACGGAGGAGAAGCGGATTTCGCAGGACACGTGGTATTTCGTTTATCGCACGGCGCCGCAGTATTCGAACATGCTCGAACACTCGACGGCCCAGAAATTCCTCAAGCTGCTCGACGAGCCGGAGCGCCTGGGCGAGTTGTTGCGGCGGCTCCTGGAACTCGGCGTCTTGGAAAAGATCATTCCCGAGTTCGCCCACGCCCGCTGCCTGCTGCAGTTCAACCAATATCACAAGTACACCGTCGACGAGCACAGCATCCGCACCGTCGAAGAGGCCACGCACTTCGCCGACCGCCGCGACGCCTTGGGCGAGGCCTACGTCCATCTGCAGGACAAGCGGATGCTTCACTTGGCCCTGTTGATCCACGACCTGGGCAAGGGCTACGACGAGGACCATTCCGACGTCGGCCGCCGCATCGCCCAGCGGATTGCAGAGCGGTTTGAGCTCAGCGTCGAAGACTCCGACACACTCGAATTTCTGGTCCACAAGCACCTCTTGATGTCGCACCTGGCGTTTCGACGCGACACGTCGCAGATGGCGCTGTTGAAACGGTTCGCCGAGGAAGTGGGCACGCCCGAGCGGCTGCAGCTTTTGGCGCTCGTCTCGTGTGCTGACCTGGCGGGCGTCGGGCCGGGGGTGCTCAACAATTGGAAAGTCGACGTGCTGTTCGAGCTCTATCGCCGCACGTTGCGGATGCTCACGCCCGAGCGGGCCATCGTCGAAGATCGCGACGAGTCGGCACGCAAGGCGGCGCTGGCGATGTGCACGCCGGACGAACAACAGGACGGCTGGTTTGCCCGCCAGCTCGAAGCACTGCCTGAGTCATTCATCGCCCGCCGTTCGCCCGCCGAGGTGATCGAAGTGTTGCGGCGGTTCCGCACGCTCGAGCCGCGCGGCGGCACGGCCTGGGCTGGCTATTGGAAGGAAACCGACACGGTCGAATTCTTCGGCGCGATCGATCAGGGCGCGGGGCGGGCCATCTTTTCCAGCATGGCCGGCGCGCTCACCAGCCACGGCATGCAAATCCTCTCCGCCGAAACGCACACACTCGCCGACGGCTGGTTGCTCTTGCACTACGTGGCCCACGACCCCGATTATCCGGGCGAGCCGCCCGCGCAGCGCTTGGATGCCGTCTGCGAATCGCTCGCCGCCTCGATCGACCGCGAAGAGCCGCCCACGTTCCGCAAAGTGTGGGGCCAGGACCAGCACATTGCCAACGCGGCCCTCTCCAATTTGCCGAACGAAGTCCGCATCGACACGCAGCTCTCCGACGAGTGCTCGATCGTCGAAATTTTCACGATCGACCGCCGCGGCCTGCTCTATGGTCTGGCCCGCGCGCTGCACGACCTCGGCCTGATCATCCGCTTTGCCAAGATCGGCACCTATCTCGACCAGGTGGTGGACGTTTTCTACGTCACCGAGCGCGACGGCACGAAGCCGATCGCCACCGACCGCCTGGAAGAAATCCGCACCCGCCTCTTCGAAGTAGTCGGCCCCACAGCATCGGTCACTGCGCCTCACTAGAAATCTCACGCAAAGGTGCTAAGGCGCAAAGAAGACAATGCTGGTTGCGTTTTTTCTCTTTGCGCCTTAGCGCCTTTGCGTGAGAAAACAGTGAGGCGCTGGCGGCAGCAAGATCACTCGCCGGCCGGTTCTTGGTCGAACTCGATCCACTTCATCGGGCGGCGGAATGGTTCGATGCGGAGGCGGACTTCGCCGTTCTGGAAGAGGCGCACCGTGCCGCTCGATTGGCTCACGACAATCGCAATGGCACTGGTAGCGCGGGTGATCTCGGCGGCCGCCCAATGGCGCGTGCCGAAGCCTTTGGGAAGCGCCAGCTCGCTGGCCCGCGGCGCGGCGATGTGCTGGCCGGCAGCAACGACCGTCGCGTCGCTCGACACGACGAACGCCCCGTCGATCTGGGCGATCTCCTTGACGCCTTCGCGGACCTTGGCGTCGGCGAGGTTCCGCTCGGTCCGGCTGTAACCGCGGACCGGGTCGAAGCCCATCGGCCGGCAGAAGCTTAGTACCTTGCGGTGATCGCCTACCACCAGCAGCGTGCCGACTGGCTTGCCCTCGCGGCCTTCGCGGCCGATATCGACCGCCAGGTCGACCACGAGCTTGAGCGTTTCGAAGGGAATCCGCGTCTTGAGCTCGCGAAGGTCGCGCATCGTCAGCTGGCCCAAGTGCTCGCCCAGCCGGATGATGCTGATCGTGTCGATCACCGTCGGCTCGAAGCCGCTGTAGACGGCGACAATCGTCGCCCCCGGCTGCACGAATTCCTTCGCCACGCCTTCCAGCAGCGCCTGAGTGAGCCGCTCAAACACGGGGCTTTCCGGCGGCTTGTTGACAATGATGATCTTGAAATTGTCGGTCGACGCCCCGGCCAGCGTTTCCATGCTGTCACCGGCGAGCAGCACCGGGTGCTTGCCGACGGCCTCGCGGAGCTTCGACCAATCGGCCGGCCGCTCCATCAAAAATAGCACCGCGTCGGCCGTGTTGATTGCCGCCAGCTCGTCCGCCTGCTGGCAGAACAGCTGCAATTGATCGGAAAATTTGCGGGCCAGCGCCATGGCGAAAGCTGCGGGGAAAGCGACCAAACACTACCGCGACGGATGGGTCGCAATGTAGTGTACCCCGCGGTCCGGATCAATCCGAAGCAACGCCAATTTGCGTCGCGCGTTGCCGCGGCGGCCTCGCAGCGATTGTATGGATTGAACGAGTCGCGTCACCAATTTGCGGGAGGCGTCTCCGACGCCGATTGAGCGATCCAATCGATGACGCGCTCGGCCTCAGCTAGGCCGCCCACAGGCCGTGCGCCCCGCGCCACTAAAAGCCCATCGTATGCGTGCGCGATTCCGCAGAGGGCATCGCGCGACGGGCCGTCTTGCGGACGGGCTTCTTGGCCACGTCTTCCATGCCATCGTAAGGCTGGAACACGCGCTCGTCGTACAGGCGCAAGGCGTGGATGGCGTGTCCCAGCGGGCCCACTTCCCATTCGTGGTTAAAGTTGGTGGCCAGCAGCGTGGAGAGATAATTCGCGGCGGCAAACGTCTTGCCGCTGCGCACTTCCTTGTCGGGCAGCGAATAGCAGAGCCACTCGAGAATATGCCCCGTGGTCTTCACCCGGCGATCCATGTCGTCTTCGTCGCCACGGCCGCGGAACCACTCGGTGCTCAGGCTGCCGTCGCGGTTCTGGAGCTGGAACGCATAGTTCTGGTACTTTTCGACGAACTGCGCCGCCCGCAGATAGTCGCCGTCGAGCGGTTCGCCGCGCCGCACCCTAGTGCGGGCTGCCAGGCTTAACCCCGATAGGCGATGCGTGCCGCCGCAAGCCGCGCCGCGAATCGGCTGGGCGAGCTCCTCGCGGATCAGCCGCGGAATGTCCCAGCTCTGGCCCTGGTCGTTGACCCAGGTCGCGTCCGAGTCGAGATAGTGCATCAGGGCGATCAGCTTGAAGGTCAGCTCGCTCTTCGGATAGCAGGTTTCCTTCTCCGCTTCGATCAGGTCGTTGATGGAGAATTCCTGGTTGCGGACCCGAATCGGGTAGTCGGGCGACACCTGGCATTGGGCGAGCATCGCCAGGAACTGGCCCATGTGCCCCTGCAGGCCGACGCCTTGCTTGGCGCGGAGCTCGTTCTCCGGCGTCAGATACAAGAGCGTGAAGCCCTTGGAAGGCTTGTTGTAGCAGAGCCAGCCAACCAGCGTGATCGTATCGGCGCTGGGGCTGCCCTGGCGAATCTTGCTGTGCACGCCGTAAGCCAGCATGCCGTGCATCAATTCCCAGGGGTCGTTGTCGCGGCTATTGAGCGGCTGCGTGTAATACGACTTGATTACGCGGCGGATCTTGGCCCGCAGATTCTTCTGGTTCTGACTCAGCGGCGGCAGCGGATTCGGGGGCCCATCGACCAGCGAGCGATCGGAGATTTTCTTGGCTTCGCCTTCGGCCGTATCTTCCGCGCTGTCGCTATCCGTATTGGCGTCCGGTGTAAATGTCTTGGCACTCACCGCGGGCTTGGCGCTGGGCGCTTCGGTCGACTCTTCTGCCGACTCGGCAGGAGCCGACGTCTCGACCTCGCTCGCCTCGCTCTTCGCCGCACCCTCAGCCGGCTCGCTCGACGCGGCCTCACTCGAGGACCGCGCAGAGACTGGACGGAATCGCGGCGCCACCGGCGTGATGTCACTTGTCACGTCGCTTGTGTCACTGTCGACACTCGTTTCCTGGGGCGCAACTTGCGGCAGATCGGTCGGCAAATGGGCCGGGCGCCAGCCATCGGCGCTGGCGCTCGCGTTGCCGAACACGATTTGCGGCCCTTCGTCGGGAGTTCCCGAGCGGTCGGCCGCACGGACTTTTGCCGCTTCGACGGCGGGAGCTGCTTTCGGCGCGGCGGCTTTAATTTGCTCGGCGTTCTCTTCCGCCTGAGGCTCTTCCGCTTCAGGCAGCTGCATGGCCGCCGGCCCAAACGAGATTTCCTCCGCCGGCTCCGCTTGCGGCGATTGGCTCTGCGGCGACTTAACCCGCGTGGTCAGGACCGGAGTCGTGAGCAGCGGAGCCCGACCCTGTTCGAGCACGTGATTGATGGCGATCCGGACTTGCGGGCTGTCGGTGTGCGTCATTTCGAGCACGGTCTTCGGTCGCGCTACGGCCCAACCCGAGTCGCTTGGTTCTCCAGCGACGGGTTCCGAAGCGACGACGGCGAAGGTGGCGACCAGGCACGCACCAGTGACAGCCAGCGCGGCCAGGAAGCTGCGCTTATTCGTGAGGGCGGTGAATTTCATACGGGTGCGATTCCTACTCGCAATTTCGAGCGAACAGTGTTGCACATCCTGCGAGGTTGGTTGAATCGTCCGACGCCACTTCCTGGTCAGGCATGTCGGTTCTGTGCGATGCCCGCGGCCTGCGGGGGCCTGCTCACCGTCACCGCCGAACGGTACGAGTAGTCATTTGGGTCGCTGGCAAAGCCAGCATGGTAACGCGTCCAATGGCCACGGTCACGATCCCGGCCGCGAGTTTTGTGCCCCGCCCAAGAAGGATATCGGGCCGCGGGTGGCCGAAGTTCAACCGACGGGCGACTTTAACGCGAGGCGGCGTGGAGCCGGGGCAAGTGGAGAAAGTCTGCGGGCCGCAGATTTTTTTCCCAAGACGGCGCTGCTGGCGGACAGTGTCACCGGCCGCCGACCGGTGAAGTAATTTCCGCTTGCTGTCACAGGCCAGCGGCCTCTGCCACCCCAGCCACTGCTAGAACCGCGTGGCCTCGCGGATCCGCTCGGCGATCGACGGCGCGGGGGGCTCGGCCGGCGTTTGGCCCGCCGCCACCTGCCGCCAGACGGCGACGTCGCCGCCGTAGTCTTTGCCGGTGATCGACTTGAGCGATTGCACGCCGACGAACTGCATCGCCGGGTCGCGGTCGTCGAGCGCGATGGCGAGCGCGGCCACCGCGGTCGGGTCCTTGATTTTCCCCAGCGCTTCGACGGCTGCCAGGCGAACGTCCTTCTCTTCGTCGTCGCGCAGAATCGATGCCAGGCCAGTCACCGATCGTGCCTCGGCACGCGCTCCGAGTGAATCGCAGCTGGCGATGCGAACGAGCGAGCTTTCGTCCTTCAAGCCTGCTTCAATGATTTGATAAGAAAGCGCCGTGTGAAATTCGCTGGTCGCGCGGATGATCGCTTCACGTACGAGCGGGTCAGGCTCGATTTGAATCTGCCGCGCCAGTTGATTGACGTATTCGCGCTGTTCGGACGAATCGGTGCCGTCGGCCCGCGACGCATATTGCTTGATCGCATCGAGCCGCATCCGCGGCGTGTGGAAGCTGGTGTGATCGTGTTCCGCCAGCGGCCAGCCGCGATAACCGAGGATTGTGCTGCAGCCCGAAAGCGCGACGAGCGCGCAGGCCCCGAGGCAGGCCATCCGCAAGCGACGGGCAAAAGATCGAAGTGGCGACATCAAAAATCGACAGCTGGCGGGGATAGGTTGGTGCATTCAAGGCGCAAGAACAGAAGCTGCGCCGGGACGAGCGGCGGAAATGTATCAAACGCCACTGGAGGTGAGAAGAGCAGGCGAGCGGGCCGCGAATTCAACGCTTGGAAGCGAGTGATAGCAGCGATTGCGTGTGTAGAATCGGCATCAATCGGGCCTCTACCAACAAAAGACGCCCGCCACTGGTCGAAGTGGCGGGCGCGTATGCCGACTCGGCGTTGAGAGATGGAGCCGGCACTCCGGTAAACGACGTCTACTGCAGGCTACTGCTACGGCCGGCGGACAGCTATTCCTTTTCACGTTTGAGAGTCATCGAGATGCGCCAGTGCGAGGCGAATTTGCGTCACGCGCGATGGATGCTGCGCGACCACCGCACACGCCCCAGGATCGCCGCCACGCCACCCAACAGCAGCAGCGCGGATGCTGGTTCCGGCACAGAGACGGGAGCCAAGGCACCGGCGCCAGTCCCCAGCGTCGATCCGAAGTTCGCCGTCCAAACATCGTAGTCTGCCTGGTCGATGATTCCGTTGCCGTTGCCGTCCGCGCCGCTGTATTCAACCACTTCCTGGCCGAGCGTGTCCTGCCAATTGGTGTAGTCGGCCGCGTCGACGACGCCGTTTTCGTTGTAGTCGCCCGGCAGAAAATTGACCGCCACGAGCTGCACGAGCGTCGGCTGGTAAACCACTTCGAAGATCAAGCCGGCCGGCATCCCGCCCGGTTGCAGCACCGAGCTGAAGCCGCCGGTGACCCCGCCCACGGCCGAGAGAATGTTGAGCGTATCGCCGGCCGCCGGCACGTAACCGCCGCCGATGTCCATGCTCAGCGTGCCGTCCAGCTTCGCGGCACCCGTGAGCGTGAAGCGATCGAACTGATTGAGGCCCAAACCTTCGAGATCGACGAGCCACAGTCCCGTGGCGTCTTGCTGAAAGTCGAGCCCCGTGGCCTGCGCGACGTTGCTGCCAATCACGAGATCGCCGCGATTCTCGACGAGCACGTCAACGTCGGCGCCGTCCTGAATCCGCAGTGTGTTGCTGACTGTGTTGAGCAGCGTGCCGCCCCCGGCGAACGTCGCGCCCGCGTCGATCTGCGTTGCGGGATTATTCAGCCGGAGCGTGCCGGCGATTGTCGTCGAACTGGTCGACTCAAACAACGCCGTGCCGCCGACGACGATATCGGCAGTGCCTGCACCCACGGTCATCGTTCCTCCAAAGCGATTGTTGCCCGTCGACCGATAGCGACCTCCATTGAGCACGAGCGTCGAAGCGGGTTCGAATTCCAGCTCGAAGCCGTTGGCGAAAACTTCGCGGCCGGCCTCGGCGCGGACCGTGCCGCTGTACGCGAACGGGGCGTTGTCGCGGATTTCAAGATTGCCGCTTTCGGCGTTGAGCGCACCGGTGTTGGCAACGCCATCCCATTCATTGTTATTTGCCGGCGCCTGCACGATCAGCAGGCCGCCTTCGGCGTCGATCCGAGTGTTGTTGTTGACCGGCGCGGACAACACACCGTGGCCGTTGATGCCGTTTGCCCCGTTGTTGGTGATGGCCGCCCCCGTGACTTCGCCGCCGTTGAGCTCGACGGACGTCGTCACGTTGGTGTTCCACGGGCTGCCGACGGCCAGCACGCCATCCGCGTCGGCGGTGCCAATCTCGTTCACATCAATGATCGCCGTGCCCACGGTGATCGATAGCACACCATTGTCGGCTTTGAGATTCGCCGAGCTATCGAAATCGACATCGGCCGCAATCGTGCCAAATCCGTGAAGGGCCGATCCGGCGTCGGCACCCAGGATGCCGGGCCCGTTGATCGTGCCGCCCGAGATGCGGTTCGGGTTGGCGGTATTGTCGCCGCCACTCAGACGAAGCGGCTCCGCGGCCGTGTTGATGTTGATGACACCCGTCGAAGAGATGGCAAGACGGGCGTCGATACGGCCGTCGCCGGTGTGATTGATCGTGCCGTCGAGCTTGAGGTCCGACCCGGCGAGGTAGGATTCCGCCGAAGCGTTGCCGAGGTAGTTGATCGCGGCGCCGGGATCGAGCGTCCAGCCGCCGGAGGTCAGGTTGACCGTGAGCAGCGCGCCGTCGTTGATCGTGTGCGTCAGATCGACGCCATCGCTGCCTTCTTCGACCGCATCGGCATTGATGGTAAGGTTTGCATTGAGGGTTGTTGCGCCGTCGTCGAGATCGACCGTGGCGACGTTCCAGGTTGTGGGGGCGTTGATCGTCGCTGTGCCTTTGCGGAGTTCGCCGGCGCCGGTGTAAGACCCGCCGTTGTAGGTGACCGTGCCCATGTTCAAATTGCTGCCGGCCGCGATCGACACGGCCGCGGCCGAGGCGAATTCGCTCACCGAATTGACGGTCAGCCCGGAGTTGCCCGCCACGTTGATGTCGCCGCCGATGACCAGTGTTTCGCCGGCGCTGTTGATGAACGAAGTGCCGCCGCCGCCGACATTGACCACGCCGGAAATTGTCCAGCTCGTGGCGGCCGAAGTCGTAACGTCCAGCTCACCGATGTTGAGATTGATCGTGTGTTCGAGATTCAAATCGGCCCCAGCCCCCAAATCCAGGTCGAGGATACCGCCGGCATTGATCGTCGTGCTGCCCGCGCCGCCGGCACCGTCCAATTGGAAGTCCGGTGTGTCGATGTTGACCTCCGCATTGACGACCAGCGACGACCGTGCGCTGTCCATGTTGAAGTCCACCGCGCTTTGGAAGGTCGCGTTGGCGTTGAAGATCATTGTCCCCGAGTTGTTGATCGTCCCGCCGCTGGCGGTGACGGCCGAGTCAAATGTCAGCGAATCCCAGGTGTCGTCGACGTTGATCGTGCCGCCAGTCATTGTCCAAGCGGCACCGGCGATGTGGGCGGCCGGCCCGGGATCGGGGTCCTGCCCAATGATGATGAAGCCAAACGCCGGAGTGTTGGCGTTGATCGTGCCGGAATCGAGCGACCAAGCATTGGCGACGTTGATCGTGGAGCCCGTAAACAGATTCATGGTGCCGCTGAAAGGATCGGCGCCGGCCCCGGCGCCCGGTGCGACGTCGATGTCCAGCGTCTGGTTGCCACCCGCCTGCAAAATACCGTTGCCGCCCGTGCCGTCCCAATCGAAGCGGGCGTTAACGCTGGCCGAAGTGATTTGCAGCGTTCCCACCGGCGGGGCCAGGATGAACACGCCCGGAGCGCTGGCGATGATCGAACCGTCGTTCGAGAGGAGAGTAGTCGCGGCGGCGGGCGCGGCGTCGAGATGAATCTGACCGGCGCCGCTCAGAGTGCCGCCCGAGTTGATATCGAACAGCCCCGTTCCCGTATCGCCGTCGACTTGGACGATTGCCGTGCCCTGAGCGCTGGCCGAATTGAGGATCAGGGACGCACCGCTGTTGATCGTCAAATTGTCGGTGTCGAGCCCTTCCGAATCCCCACCATAGACTTGGATCGTGCTGCCGGCATCGCTCACCGTGGTGAGTCCGTTGACCAGCAGTCGAAAGTCGTTGGTCGCGCCGCTGTCGGTGCTATTCACGATGTCGGCGCCGTTGGTGATGGCCAGCGAGTTGATGCTGTAAAAGGCGTCGACGAGCGTGGTGTCGTTGGCGGCGGCGGGCAGGTCGCCGATGGAAACGGCCTGCGCGCTGGGGCTGCCGTCCGGACTCCAGTTACCGTTGTCGCCCCAAACAAAGGTCGCGTTGCCCCCGTCCCAGGAACGCTGGGCAAACGCAGTGGAGCTGAGTGAGCCAAGTAGCAACACGACGAAAATACTGGCAAGTCTTCGAGTCATGGCAGAAGCTCCTGGGAGGGGCGTCGGCGGGCAACCGCGGGAGAGTTGCCGGCGGGCCGCGAGAGAATGGGATTCCTACTGAGGGAATCAACGAAGCGGCCGGCTGCCCGACGCGGAAAATGTCACGCTCGATTAATTGGTGGGCGGAATACCGGCACACTGTCGGGCTTGTAGTGGTAAGTTCTGCACGCCTTGGCTCGAACCAAGGTGATTCGGAGCTTTAGTGGCTGCTATTGCGCCAGCTCAGCGATTTCGGGAGGCGCCAGCTTGGCCCATTGTTTCCCCGGCACGACCTCGGTCCGCAGGTCGCCATAGAAGAGGCGGTATTCGTCGCCGCCGGAGTTGCGGGCGATGTTCCACCAGAGAAGCAGCTTCTCCTTATCCTGCGCACGGACGGTGTCGTCGTAGCCGATGAGCCATTTGTAGCTCTGGAGTATGCGCTCGAGGATGTCGAAAGCGGCTCGAGACCCTTCGATTCGTTGGTAAAGTGGGTTCGCAGCCAATTTCTTGGGGTCTGAATCGGTTAGCCCGGCCAACTCCAACATCTCACGGTAACAAGCTGCGGCATCAAACTTTGTGGCGAAATGTCGATCGTCGAGTTTTTCAACGTGCGGATACCGGCCGCCGCTGAGTTCGGCATATAACCTCAGTGCATTGACGATCGCAAGGATAGACTCATCGTCCGTGGGAATAGTGACGTCGAGAAAGCCGGCTGGCGGCGTTGTGTCAAATAGTTTGGGGTCGAGATCGATGTTCCATTGGATGTCGGTCACCGAGTACTTGTCAGTGAATCCTTCTTCCGCAGCCTTCGCATAATGAAAACCGAATTCCACCGGCAGATCAGTCTGTGGATCGATCCAGATTTCTACAGGCCCAAAGTCGCGGAACGGTTCGGAGTTTTCAAATGACATGGTGTAGCCGCGAGCTTCGCGACCATTAATCTGCCGAGATCCCAAATCGCCGGTGATTCTCCCCGATCTTTCGCGGACGGCACGCAGCCAAAGGAGCGGTTCCGAATTCAATATGTCGTCGGCGTGCAGCGAAGGCACTCGGTAGTATTTCTTGGCCACATAGTCGATGAGGATGCCCGGCTTGCCGCTCGGATGAATCTCGATCAGGTCGGTTAGTACCACCGGCTTTGGATGGCTGGTCGGGGAGTGATACACAGCCACGTTTTCTTGCGTCGCACGGAAATCGCCGAACTGATCCAGTTCCGTACCGGCCGGCGCCCGCCAACTGGCGAAGCTCGTGCAGTCGAGAGTCCGACCAGGTTTCTTTTCCGTTTCCGGCGATTCCTTCCGGTAGGTCAACTTGTAGCTGAACGACCTAACCTCTCGGACCGCGTTAGCGATTCGCTCCATGGCGGAGAGACGGCTGGGAGCGAAGGCGATAACGCACAATAGCAGCACCGCAGCTGCGGCGATTCCGCCGAGTGCCCAGCGTCGCCAGGGGGATGGCGCGCGGCGATCTATCGCGGCTGGAAGCCGTTCCAGGAGTTGGGCACGAGCAGCCGCGTGTTGCGCGTTCCGCTCGCCGTGGATGGCAGCGAGGCGATCGACGACATCGCCCTGCGCCGCACGCAACTGGGCACAAGCGTCACAAGTTTCGACGTGCCCGATGAGGCGCGCATCATCTGTCAGACCGAGCGATACGGCGGCAAGTTGTTCGGGCGTGGGGCAGGGCATTTTGCTTATTTACTTGGTCGCGATCTTGATTTGCTAGCGTCGCGTATTTCTTTCCGCAACAGCGGTCGCGTCGCCAGGCGTGCCAGCGCGCGTTGGAGCAAGGTGTAAAACCCGCTGCGGGAGATTTCGAGTTGGGCCGCGGCTGCGGTGGCATTCTGCTCGGTGAAAAAATACGAATGGATCGCCAGGCGTTCGTCTTCCGGAAGTTGAGCGACACGTTCCATGAGTTGTGAAATGTCTTCGCGACGGGCTAAGTTCGAGCGGTCGTCAATCGTGGCCACGTCGGCGGCCGCGGCGCCGAATTCGTGTCGATCGCGTCGCAGCGTGCGGCGACGTTCGCGACCGACCTGGCGGGCGAAGCCGGAGAGCCACGCTCCGAAGCGCTCGCAATCGCGGAGCGTGTCGAGCTTGCGGTACGCGCGGAGGAAACACTCTTGCGCCAAGTCTTCAACGGCAGACCAGTCGCCCGACACGGCCAGCACCACCGCGCGGACCCTCCGCGCGTGGCGGTCGTAAAGCTGGCCGAACGCTTCCCGGTCGCCGGCGAGGGCATCGGCAACGAGCTCGGCGTCGGTTTTGGCGATTTGTTCCATCGACACCATGCTAGTGGCTGCTGGGGCGGGAGTGTCCAGTAATATCTGCTATAAATCGCGCAGTGGCGGCCTCCACGCGGAATCCAGATTTCGCGTGTTTTGCCGTCCGCTGCTATATTTAAACATGGAGGCCATGGCGGCAGGCTGTTGATAACCATTGCCGAAACGAGGCGATAGAAATGACGCGACTCACATTGCCGACTGAAATTGGCCGCCAGTTGATCGATGCCAATGGCTGTCTTGAATTGTGCGACGAGGTCGGTCGGACGATTGGTTACTTCACTCCTGCGGCGGTGGGAGTCGTGCGGGGACCTCAGGTGAGCGACGAGGAGCTAGAGCGTCGCGATCGTGATGAGCCGAGTTATTCTACGGCGCAAGTACTCGCTCACCTCACGACGCTCTGATGTACCAGGTGAGTTGGACCAAATCGGCGCAGAATGAACTCGCCGGATTGTGGGTGGAGAGTGACTCGACCGTCCGTGCATCGATCACCACGGCTGCTGCAGAAATCGACACACTCTTGTCACGGTCGGCCGGGGAAACCGGCGAATCTCGAGGCGACGACCGCCGGATAGCCTTTGTGCCGCCACTGGGCATGGTGTTCTCAGTCGATGAGGCACAGGAGCGAGCGAAGGTTTTGCACGTTTGGTCGATGTAGAATTCGATACTGCGGCTTAGTGCTCCAAATAATCGCCGCAGTGGGGGCAACGGGCGTACCACATGGGGACGCGCTGGCCGCACTTGCACTTGATGTTGTGGCGAATCACGGACGAGCCCAGCAGACTGCCGCTGGTGCCCGGCGTTGAGCCGAAATCGTGGGAATCGTCGAGCACGGAGCTCGAACTGGAGCTGCTGCTGGGGCTGCTGGATGAACTGGCCGTGGGGTGCTTGGCCGCCTGACGATGCCGAATCGCGTCTTTCTGCAATTCATCGGTTTCATCGAGCAGAGTGAGAGCGTCCGGCACGACGACGATCACTTGCCCTTCGCAGTGCGGACAGAGACCCTTCTTGCCGGCGTACTTGTCTTTGACCTTGAACGTGTGCCCGTTGGGGCACTTGACTTGAATACCCATGCCGAGCCAGCCTCCCCAATTCCGCGCAGCGACATCACGGCCCGCGACGGGAATTGGAATGTGGAACTAGCGGGGGCGAGCATGCGTCCGCCCTTACCTTGGCGTCCTGCCGACGTGCCAACTCGTCTGTTCTTGCCTCAGACTCTGCGCCGCATCAAGCCAATGATCGCTGTTATCTGTACCCGCAAGAAATCGACACCGCGGTCAACTCAAGAGAAGTCGAAGGTCGGCGGAACAAAGTGCGCCGGCACGCCCGAGATAAGGGAAGGACGTACTGGAGCCCGCACCGCACGACCTATCTATAGGTTATCAGTCGGGGGAGAAAATGGCAACCAAGACCCGCTGGTTTGGACGAGGAGGAAGAGGCGGTCAGGGAGGGAAGGAAAGGACATTTCCCAACAGGGTGGTGGATGACCTAAACTGAGGTGCTGAAGCTGCGGCGGATTGGCAGAGCGGGCAGGGAAATGCCGCCGATTGCTGCATTTCCCGAGAGAGTTTTGAGGCTGGCGCGACGATGGCGAGCGAGGCAGACACACGACCGCGACGTCCGATCGGGCTGTGGCTCGCGCTGGCGGTGGCGCTGGCGGCGGCCGTGGCGATCGGCGTTACAACCTGGCGGGGATTGGGTGGTGCCTCGCTCACAGCGGAACAGCAGGCGGCCGAAGAGGAAGCAAAGAAGAAGGCCAAAGACGAAGAGAAGGAGAAGGAACTCGACCCGCAAGTGGAATCCCTCGTCGTGCAGCCGGGCGAGCCTCAATCGAAAGAGCAGGCGTTGAAGCCGGGCCATTGGGCGACGGGCACACAGCGGATGCGAGCCGTCTACGAGGACTTTGTCGGCCAGGAAGAGACCAGCGTCGTCGACGGACAGGGAGAGGCGTATCCCGTCGCGGGCACGCCGACTGTCCTGGAGTCGACGCGGCCGGTCACCCTGGCCAAGGGGCAGCCGAAGGAGATCCAGTCGACGTTTCTCGCGCCGCAGTCGCGGCGGCGCTTGATGGTCCGCGGCGAGCTGGTGGAGCGCGGCTTTGGACGTAACCTGCGGTCGCAGACACTCGTCACGCGCATGCCGTCTTATCAGTATTTCTTCGTCGTGCTGGCCCGCGAGCCGGCGCGGTATTCGCTCCTCAAGACGCTCGATTCGGTGAGCGTGCCTTGGGACGGCGAAACGGAGGCCGACGACACGGATGATCCGCTCCACTATCGCGTGTCGATGCTCCCCATCGAGCGCTCGATCCTGCTTTCGGACAATGCGCTCACCTGGTCGAGCACGGCGTACGTGTTGTGGGACGAGGTGGATCCAAAGGTTTTCACGCCCGAGCAGCAGCGGGCGCTCGTGGATTGGCTCCATTGGGGCGGGCAGATGATTGTCAACGGGCCCGATTCGCTGGACTTGCTCAAAGGTTCGTTCCTGGAGAAACATCTGCCGGCCGTGAGCGGCGGCGGTCGCGAGATCACGGCCGCCGATCTGCAGACGCTCAACGACCATTGGCTGATTCGCACCGACGGAGCAGGGCGGAAGCTCGCACCGAAATTGCCATGGTCGGGCGTCAAGCTCGTGAGCCAGTTCGCTGCCCAAGAGGCCGATCCGCTCGGCGAGAGCACGGGCGGGCTGCTCGTGGAGCGTGCCGTCGGACGGGGACGCATTGTCGTGTCGGCGATGCAGCTAACGGAACGGGAGTTCGTGAATTGGAAAAGCGGCTTCGAAAGCTTGTTCAACGGCGGCATCTTGCGGCGGCCGCGGCGCGAATATCGGCCGGGATACTATGGCGATTTGACATTGGCCTGGGCGGACCCAAAGCTGGCGCAGCGGCGTCTCGATGCGAGTCTGACGACCGGGTTTCGCTCCCTGGCGCGCGATCTGGGCGTCGACACGAGGTATCAATTGGTTGACATCGCCGAGGCGGCCAATACCTGGCGGCCGCCAGACCAGGCGACGCCGCAGGAATGGCAGCCGCCGGCGGCGGTCGGCGGCATCGGCGCCTGGAACAGCTTCAGCAGGACCGCCAATGCCGCGCGGGAGTCGCTCGTCGAAGCGGCCGGCGTCGAAGTGCCCGATACGTCGTTCGTGGTCATCGCGTTGGTGCTGTACCTGGTCGCGCTCGTGCCGCTCAACTGGCTGGTGTTCAATGCGATCGGGCGAGTCGAATGGGCGTGGGTGGCCGCGCCGGTGATCGCGCTCGCGGGCACCTGGCTGATCGTGGACCGGGCCCGCCTGGACATTGGTTTTGTGCGGGCCCAGACGGAACTCGGCGTGTTGGAGATCCAGCCGCAGTACGACCGGGCGATGCTCTCGCGCTACACGGCGCTCTACACTTCGCTGTCGACGACGTACGATCTCACGTTCCAGAACCTGACCACGCTCGCCGCGCCGTTTTCGACCAGCCGCAACCCCGGCGACGCGCCCGCGCCGGCCGGCGCCACGGCGACATTCGAACGGTTTGACGCCGTGCGACTCAAGGGCGTGTTCGTGCCCTCGAACACGACGAACATGGTCCACAGCGAGGAAATGTTTGACTTGGGCGGCGCGATTCAATTGGGCCGGTCGAAATCGCAGGGACGGTTGCAGATCGAGAATCGGTCGAAGTTTACGCTCAAGAGCGTGGCCTTGGTCGAGCGGACGTCGCGCGACGAAGAGGCCGGCGACGAGGAAGCGGGCGACGAATTGGCGGGCGAAAAGGAGCCGCGGCTCAGCGGCATGTGGATCGGCGAGTTGCGCCCGGGCGAGTCGCTGCCGGCGGTCTTTGGTCAGCCGATCATGCTGGAGAAAGATAAGGCGGCATTTGCCGACGATCGGGCGGCGGAAGAAAAACTGCAATCCGGCCGGCGGCTCAATCTGGAGCCGATGTTCGCGCTGGCGCTCGACGTGAAGAATCTCGAGCCCGGTGAAAAGCGGCTGGTCGCGCGAATCGACGAGGTGCTGCCGGGCGAGTCGATCGCGCCGGCGGCGTCGCAGGTGCGGGGCGGGGTGGTAGTCGTGGCACACCTCGATTTTGGTCCGCGCCCAGATCCGTTGCCGGATCTCAACACGCGGCGCGACGTGGTGCTGAAGGTGGAGGAGCCGGAGTTCGGGATTGAGGGCGCGGGGAGGTGACGGCAGCCAAGAAGCACGCGCGGGGCGGCTCGACTGAGCTCGCTGAAGTCAATCTCCGCGGCTAAATGGTCGAATTCGATTTGGCGACGTTTTGTTGGTCCCTGTCCCCTCGATCCTGCATCCCGTATCCTTCCATCATGATTGAGTTGCGAAATTTCACGAAGGCTTACGGCGATTTTGTGGCCGTGGCGAATTTGAATCTGAAGATCGCCGCGGGCGAGATGTTCGGGTTCATCGGGCCAAACGGCGCCGGCAAGAGCACCACGATCCGCTTTCTGGCGACGCTCTTGCGGGCCACGGCTGGCGAAGGGATCGTCAATGGTCACAGCGTGACGCAAGACCCGATCGCGGTGCGCAAGAGCATCGGCTACATGCCGGACAATTTCGGCGTGTACGACGGGATGAAGGTCTGGGAGTTCTTGGACTTCTTCGCCGTCGCCTACGAGATTCCCAAGAGCCGGCGCAAGGCGGTGATCGGCGACGTGCTCGAGCTCCTCGATTTGACACACAAGCGCGACGATTTCGTAAACGGCCTGTCGCGTGGCATGAAGCAGCGGCTCTGCCTTGCCAAGACGCTGGTGCACGACCCGCCCGTGTTGATTCTTGACGAGCCTTCGAGCGGCCTCGACCCGCGGGCGCGGCTCGAAGTAAAGGCGCTCTTGAAGGAGCTGCGGGCGATGGGGAAAACGATCCTCATCTCCAGCCATATCCTCACCGAGCTGGCCGATTGCTGCACAAGCATTGGCATCATCGAGCGCGGGCACCTGCTCCTGCACGGGCCGATCGAAACGGTCTACCGCCAGATCCAGCGGAACCGGCACATTGAGGTCCGCTTCAACGGCGATCCCGGCCAGGGCGTGAGTCTTATCCGCAGCGATCCGAAGGTGCAGAACGTCGAGGTCAATACGCGGAGCTGCCGCGTGGAGTTGGCCGGAGAAGATGCAGACGTCCAGCGCCTGCTGCGACAACTGGCGGCCGCCAACGTGGGCCTGCTCTCGTTCGCCGAAAAGGAGCCGACGCTGGAGGACGTGTTTATGATGGTCACGAAGGGGCTCGTGACGTAGGAGAATTCGACGGCCCTTCCGGCTGCGAATGGCGTATACTGTTGGTATGAGCACTGTCGTCGAGAGCCGCGAAGTCGTCATCGATCGTATCCGGATTCTGGAGCCGGAGCTGCGTAAGCTGGGCGTGAAGCGAATCGCACTCTTCGGCTCGTTTGTGGCCGGTCGGCAGAATGAGGAGAGCGACGTCGACTTGCTCATCGAGTTTATGCCCGGACAGAAGACATTCGAGCATTTCGACGTGGTATATGATCTTCTCGAAAACGCAGTTGGCCGGAAAGTGGAACTGGTGACTGTCGATTCGCTTAGCCCGTTCATTGGCCCGAAGATCTTGCGGGAGGCGTTGGATGTCTTCGTCTCCGCGTGAATATTTGCAGCACATTCTGGCCGAGGCAGATTATCTGATCGGCGCCGCTGCTTCCCTCGAACGAGCTGAATTCCTGTACGATGAAACGCTGAAGCGGGCGTTCGTACGGAGTATCGAGATTATCGGCGAAGCGGCCAAGCACGTGCCCGACGATTTTCGCACGCTTCATCCCCATGTGGAATGGCGTTCCATGGCAGGAATGCGAGATCGCCTGATTCACGGCTATTTCGGCGTCGACTACGAGCTGGTCTGGGATGTGGTGGTCAATAAGATTCCGGAACTGCATGACGCGGTGGCGGCGATCCTCGACGGGTTGGACGAAGGCTAGCATGCCATGGTTTCTGCGGAACAGGGTGCCAGGCGCCAGAGCCATTCGCTGTTGCAGCGCGTTCTCAATTTGTCGCTCGTTATCATAGCGATCGCCGTGTCGCTGCTGGTGTTCCCGAGCGTGCTACTATGGATGGTGGCTGCTTGGCTCGCCATCGGCAGTTGGCAGATTTTGCGAGGAAGAAGCAGCTGGCTGCCGCTGGCGGCGTGTGTTGCGGTGCTTGTGATCAAGCGGCCGGATTGGTCGCCGGCGATGATGCTGCTTGGCGTGGCGCTGGTCGCTGCGGCGGTCCTTTTCCTTTGGCGTGGTCGGCGATCGGCGCGAGAATCATTCACGCAGAAAGCTGCGCGCCTGACGATCGGCGTAGTTTGGCTCGTTTGGCTCATCGCGGTTTGGGAGTCGTACGAGAGTTGCCACGCGCGGCGACCGCTGAGTCTTCATCCGATGCAACCGATTGTTTGCGTCGGTGACAGCCTCACCACGGGGCTAACGACAAAAGAGGCCTACCCGGACTATTTGCAGGAGTTGGTGAGCGTGCCGGTCGTTAATCTCGGCCGGGCGGGAGTGACGGCGCGGGACATGACGAAACACTTGCCGGAGATCCTGGAACGGCAACCGCAAGGGGTGGTTATTGAATTTGGTGGGCACGATTTTTTGCGGGGCTATGGGCGGGAGTCGACGCGAGAGAGTCTGCTGCAGATCATTGAAGCCTGTCGCGCTGCAGGTGCGAAGGTTGTGCTGATGGAGATTCCGCGCGGATTCATCACCGATCCGTTCTCGGGACTGGAGCGGGAGCTGGCGCGGGAGTATGACCTGGAGTTGATCCCCGATTCGACGATTCGCATGCTCGTGGTGCGAAGCCCAGCGATTCCGCTGGTCGGCGATGTGACCAAGCCGCATTGGAGCGACGACGGTCTGCATCCGAATGTCGACGGTGCGCGGATGATGGCGGATGTTGTGTACCGCGCCCTGCAAGGAATTTACGGGCCGACGATCACCGCGGAGCGGCCAGGAACGCCGCGGGCAGGTAGTCAATGAGGTCGCTGGCGATCAGCGATACCTGGCCGAGCATTCGCGCGGCGAGGTCGCCGGCGCGGCCGTGTTGGTGAACGCCAAGGCGGGCGGCGTCGAAGGGCGGCAAATGCTGGCAGAGGAGGGCGGTGATCACGCCGGTGAGCACGTCGCCCGTGCCGCCGGTCGCCATTCCAGGGTTGCCCGTTTGGTTCAGTGCGTAACGCGTGCCGTCGGTGACGACGGTGTGATGGCCTTTTAGGACCACGGTTGTGGCGTAAGTGCCGCCGCTCGCGGCTCGACTGAGCTCGCCGAAGTCTGAAGCCAGCTCGCCGGCGGCTTGGATGCGGGCCTCGTCTTCGCTCGCAGGTTTGGCGCCCGTGAGGCGGGCGAATTCGCCGGGATGAGGCGTGAGAATGCGAGGGCCAGCAGCTTCCGCGAGCAGCTCTTTGTGTTCTGCCAGCGCGAACAGCGCGTCGGCATCGACGACCATCGGTTGCCGCACTTCGCGGTAGAGCCGAGCGACGAAATCAGCCGCGCCCGGCGTCCGGCCCAAACCGGGTCCGAGCGCAAGCGCCGTCATGTTCTCGGCGAGCGCGAGCACTTCGTCAGCCGCGTCTTCCACCATGTGATTCGTCGCGTGGTCTTCACTTGCAGACGTGAGGCCCACGGTCATGTAGCTGGGGTTGTAGCCGGCGACGACGTCTTGAATCGACCGCGGCACTGCGAGCGTCACGAGGCCCGCACCGCTGCGGAGTGTGGCCATGCCCGCGAGCGTGATCGCGCCGCTCATGCCGCGCGAGCCGCCGACCACCAGCGCGTGGCCGAAGAGGCCCTTGTGGCTCTCCGCGGGGCGGGGTGGCAGTGTTGGCAGCGGCGTATTGGTGACGTCGGTGAGCGGCATAGGCGTCAGGTGTCAGGTGTCGGCTGGCGACGCGTCGCGATCAATCCGGCGAGGTAGGCGGCCTTGAAGCCGGCATCGATGTTGACCACCGCCACGTTCGCGGCGCAGCTGTTGAGCATCGAGAGCAGCGCGGCGACGCCGCCGAAATTCGCGCCATAGCCGACGCTCGTCGGCACGCCGATCACCGGGCAGGCGACGTACCCGGCAACCACGCTCGGTAATGCCCCTTCCATGCCGGCAACGACGACGACCGCGTCCGCATGCTCGAATTCGGCAAGCCGCTCGCGCAGGCGATGCGGCCCGGCGACGCCGACGTCGTGAATCATCGTCACCGTGACCCCCATCCACTCCAGCGTCTCGCGGACTTCCTCGGCGACTGGCAGGTCGCTTGAACCGGCCGAAATGACGGCGACCGCACCGGTTGGCACGCGGCCATTGCAAGACGGCTTGGGCACGCGAAACGTTCGGGCGGACGCATTGTAACGGCCGGCGGCAAATGAACTGGCGAGCACAGCCGCCTGTTCGGCGTCGACCCGCGTGGCGAACGCATCTTCGCCCGCGGCGACGAGCGAACTGAGGATCGCTCGCAACTGGTCGGCCGACTTGCCCTGAGCAAAGACCACCTCGGGAAATCCGCAGCGGCGATGCCGGTCGAGGTCGACCGAGGCAGTTTCCAGGCGGGCTGTGGCTTTCGAAGCGGTCGGAAGTGGTTCCATGTCTTCAGTTTAACGGTCCGCGCCGCCATCAGACAGCCGGCGGGCCTTTGTGGCCGGCCGTCATGACGACAACCGCCGTGGAGGCAGGAAAAACTTTGACAGGGGTTACAACACCCCTCCATAATAATGACCCCCAAATGACTGTTTTCGCACCACCACCGATTCTACCACGGGGACACGAACATGGACTGCCTCCTCTTGCGCTGGCCGAGCCGCCGCACATTGTTCGCGGCGACTCTGCTTGTTCTTGCCGCACACGCTAGTCCGGTGAATGCTCAACTCGAGATCACCGAAGTGATGCATACGCCGCTGGGCAATGCGAGCCTGTGGGAGTGGGTCGAGGTCCGCAATACTTCGACGTCTGCAATTGATTTAGACGGCTGGATCTTCGACGACGACGATGACGTGCCCGTTAGCGAGTTGAACTACGTCAACATCAAAGCAACCAACGGCAACACCGTGATTCCGGCCGGCGGCGTGGCGGTGCTCTACGCCGGAAGCGACCTCAACTACACGCCGTCGCGGTTCACCAATGCCTGGGGCAGCGGCGTTACGTTGATCCCGGTGACCAACTTCACGACCCTCACGGCCACGGATGCCATCGGCTTGTGGCCTAATCGCACCGCGTACCTGGCAGACGATCTGGGAGAAGGCGAGAACCCGCGGCGGAGTTTTAATCATGCCGCCGCCTGGCTCGACTATCAATTGGAGTTTCCCCAGGCCGCGGCCGGTCACTCGATCGCCTACAAGGGGACTGGCGACTATCGCGACGCAGGCAATTGGGTGCAGAGCCGCACCGGCATGTTGCAGGCCAGCACCAGCGTGGCGACCACGCTCACCGGCACCGCGCTCAACGGCGAGGATCGTGGCAACCCGGGGCTCGTGCCGGGCGGATCCACGCCGACGGGACTCCTCATCACCGAGGTGATGGCGGCCCCGGATTCACCCGAACCGGCCTGGGAATGGGTCGAAGTGCTCAACAATACGGGAACGACAATTAATTTCTCGGCCCAGAATTATGTGCTCCACGACGATGATGGGGCGGACTTCTCGAATGCCAACATCACTTCGGGCGTGCTGCCGCAAGGCGGCGTGGGAGTGCTCTTCAACGCCGCGGCCAATTCGCTCGCCAACATGCAGGCCGCTTGGGGCAGCGGGATCAACTTTATCCCGGTCAGCGCCTGGGGCAACGGCCTGGCCAACGGCGGCGATACGATCGCGCTGTGGGACAGCATCGACGACTACGACCGGGACAAGCCGGGCAGCGGCCGCACGACGGATCATGCGGTTTCTGTCGTCACGTACGCGGCGACCGATCCCTGGCCGACGAGCGACAACGCATCGTCTATTTACTTGAGAAACCTCGGATTCGATCCGGCGGACGGCGACAACTGGCGGCTCAGCGACGACGACGATTTCATCGGCTCATTCGTCGCGGACCCCGTCCTGGGCACGCTGGTCGATCATCCGGGCGGCGATGTGGGCAGCCCGGGCAAAGTGGGCGCGGCGGCAGTCGGCGGAGTGCTGGGCGACTACAGCGGCAACAACCGGGTCGACGCTGCCGACTACACAATCTGGCGAGACCGCCTCAACGGCAACAGCCTGACAAACGACGCCAGCCCCGGCAGCGTAACATTGGACGACTACAACTACTGGAAGTCGCGGTTCGGCGCGACGACGGGCGCGGGGGCGGTTGCCACGGTGCCCGAGCCGGCATGCATGACGACAGTGGTAAGCTTCTTATTCTTGTCCGCCGGTGCTCGGAGCGCGTTGCCTCGGAATCGGTGGATCAGTTCGTTGCCGCGAATCGGCCGTTGCTAACGCGCGATGCGGACAAAAACTAGTTGGTGGTAATGGCATTTACCTTTGGCGAAGGGTATAACGTTTGCGCCAGGCAACGCGTGTCCATTCTTTTCTCGACATAGGAGCGATTCATGGTTGCTAGAATCTTGCTGATCTCTGTCGTCTGGGCGACAGTTGGCGGCGTCGCGGTGGGGCAACAATATGTGACCAAACAGGAGTTCGACGATTCGATCCAGAAGCTGAGCGATCAGATTGCGGCTCTGGCGGGCGTGTCGTCTCCGGGAGCGTCTCTCGAAGAGCGCGTCGCGGCGCTCGAACAGAACCAGAAGGACCTCAACGTGGTGCAGCGCGATCATGGGGTCGTGCTCGGTCAAATTGCGACGCGCGGCGACAATGGCGATTACCATTGGCGCTTCGACACGAACAGCCAGTCGGCACGCAACGAACTGCGGCAGGCGATCAAGAGCGCCGTCCCCAGCCAGGGGCTCTTCGTGATTCACAATCGCAGCAGCAACCACAAGGACATCGTCGTTAACGGCATCCAGCATCGCATTTTTGCGGGCGCGACGCTGGAATTGCCGGTGCCGGCCAAAGTGGTAAAGACTTGGCTTCCCGGCGAAGGCACGAAATACTGGCGCCTTGATTTCGCCAACAATTTCGAACAGCGGATCGACCTGAACGATCGCTACGTGCCGGAGGTGATTCGCACGCTTGAGCAGGTGGCCGTCTACTAACTCGCTGGGCTGGCGGCTATTGGAGCACGGGGAGCCGGGAAACGTGGCGCAGGTGATGCCTCGCGCCGATGTGCCCGTCCGTTCGCACCAAGCGGCAGCGGCGTCTATCCGGCGGTCGACGTGTCGGCAAGCCACGCCTGCCAGCCGGATTGCAGCTCCGCATACGACTGGATCCCGTAGTGCGAGCGCAGTGCGGCCTCCCAGCCCAGCGCCTGTCCGTCTGCCGCAAAGCGGACGACCTCCTGTTTGTCGCCTCGCGTGAGTAGGAAGCTCACTAACGAAGCCGCAGCCGCGTAACCGGACTCGTCGAGTGCTTTCAGGTCCGGCATTTCCAGCAGCAACGCGAGGTTGGGCGCCCTGCCGGTCCGCGCCCAAAACGCCGTTTGCTGGTTTCGAGCTGCCTTCCTGGCGTCGTCGTCGAATCGACAGGCGATGCCTTCCTCAGCCCAGGGAGGCAGGCGCTTGGGATGCGCAAATCGAGTTGCGAGCACCGTATGTACGATTTCGTGGCGCAGTGTGCTGCCCGCCGCTCGGCTGGGCGACGTGCTCAGATAGACATTGTGCAGGAGCCGGTCGGGATGGTCCTTGGCCCAGGTCAGGCCGCGATCTTCGACCGTCGAGAAATCGATGTAGATAACCGAGCGGCCGGCGCCTGTCGGCAATTCCTCCCCCAGCCATTCCAGCGCGAACTCTTTGCGGAATCGATTTGCTTCGGCAAGCACCGATTGGGCGTAACGCTGCTCCGCCTCCTCCGACTTGGCTTTCGGAGAATAGACGAGGAAATTGGCGTCGCTGGCGTATCCGTCGGCGTGGAGTTGAGGGGCCAATAGAGAGCAGAAGAGTGCCGCGAGCGCGATTCGCAGGGTCATCATTGCGGGGCCTCCTTGCCGGTTGCGAACGGGTGGATTCCATCCACCATCGAACCGACCAACGTAATCCCGGCTCTCGGCACGACCAACGCCAGCTAGCGCTTTTCGGCGAAATGATGCAGTGCTATCGCTAGCAGTGTTTCGCAGCATGGGACGACCGCTTTTCGGCTCCTGGCCGCAGCCCGAGAGCCATCACGAGCGGCCGCTACGGCGAATGCGCTGTCGCGACGCGAGACATGCGGCCAGAATCGCCAATAGTGTACATAAATATACACTACTGCCTAGCGCCGATTTTCGGCCACCGTGGTTTGCCGCTGACTTTTAGAAGACGGGCCGCGGGTTAGTTTGCGGCGACCGCGACCAACTCTTCGCTCACGGCTTCGACTTCGTGGGCAGTGAGCCGTTCCAGCCGGTCGGCGAAACCGACCAACAGCGAGAGATCACCCAAGCGGTTGATCTGGCGCGGGATGCCGTGCCCAAGGAAGTGGAGAGCTTCGAGGGCGTCGGGTGTGAAGATTTCGCGATTGGCGCCCGCGGCGCGGAGGCGATGCGTGACGTAGCCGGCGGTTTCCTCCGGCGTCAGCGCTCGAAGCAGCGTGCTCACCGCCACGCGTTCCGCCAGGCTCGGCAGCCGCCCGATCGCGGAGACGAGTCCCATCTGGCCGACCAACAGCAGTGACAAAGTCGGCTTCGAGTCGATTTCGAAGTTCAATAGTAGCCGCAGCGTTTCCAGCGCGCCGCAGTCTTCGAGCAAATGGGCCTCGTCGACCACCACGACCGCATGCCGGTCGAGATGGGCATTCTGAGCGAGGTAGAATTCAAGTCGGCGGACACTTTCTTCGACCGTGTACCGCGGCGGATCGGCCGGCGGCGCGCCGAGTTCTTCTGCCAGGTACACGAGCAAGTCGCGGCTCGACATCTGTGGGAACACGATCCGCACGAACGGCGAGAAGCTGGCGTCGAGCTGGGCTTCGAGCAGCCGCGTGAGCGTTGTCTTGCCAGTGCCGGCGGGACCGGCGAGCAGGGCGGCGCCGCGCTGGTTCTCGATCGCGTAGCGCAGCTTCATGAGCGCGCCCTCATGCGCCTCGCAGGGGTACAGCCCAGCGCGGTCGTGGACCGACTCGAACGGCTGCGACGACAGATTCCAATGTTCTAGATACATGACGTGCAATTCGGGTCTTAGCGCGACAAGCTGGTGCGGTTTTCAATGAGGCCGATTAACTCGCAGCCGGTTTCGTCCAACAGCTCGCCGGCCACGGCGAAATCGTCGGCCTCGGCGTGTTTGGGATCGGTGACGGCGATCGCCGATTCGATCCGCATGTTGCGAATCAAGTGGCTCACAGTGCTAAACGACCGCGGGGCGAGTATGGCCCCCAGGTCGACCAGCACGATTTCGTACGCATAACGCAGCACTCCTGCCGTGATCGAGGTCTGCAGCCCGGTGGCGTGCTGCGCCCCGTTGGGCTCGCGGGCCGTGGGAGCGCGGAGATCGAGCGGCAACAGGTCGACGCCGTCGCTTTCGGCGTGGATCACTGCCTCGGCGACCGGCAATCCTTGCTCCAGCACGTCCTGCCAGGAGGTCGTCGGCTGTACGCCCAACAGGCCGGCCAGCCGCGGCGCGCGAAAGTTGGCATCTACCAGGATCACGGAGCGCTTGCGCGCGGCGATGGCTACGGCGAGACAGAGCAGGGTGGTCGTCGCGCCGTCGCCGGCGTGCAATGCGCCGACGCCGATGATGTTGCCGCCATCCGCAGCTCGCTTGGGACGCGACAAGAGCAATTCCGCGATGTGCTCGTATTGGTCGGCGAACCGCTCCCACAACGAGCGGCAGACCTGGGGCCAGCGAAAGGCGCTGATCGCGGTCTCTGGCTCGAAGGCCGGCTCTGCGAGCGGCGTGAGATCGAATTCCTGTCCGAGCGCCGGCTCAACCACTGATCGAGGAGCGAACGACGAGAGGGGCCGTTTGCCGATGGCTGGCTGGGGTAACGTGGCGACGCTGGTCGCAGTCGGCCAGCGGAAATCCGGAGCGACTATCTCGATCGTCGAGGCCAAGGAGGCATAGGGCGTTGCGGAAGGTGCCGCGGGCGCGGATCCAGCCGTCGCGGCTTGTCGCACATGGGCCGATTTCGGCGGCTGATGCGGCGGCGCGGATGTCCGCGGCGGATCGCGGCGAAACGCTTTGATGAAGGCTTGATTCGTGCTCATCGGGTCGGCGGCCTCGTGGCCGCGCTTTGTTTGTTAGCGGACTTGCGTTTCTTCGACGCTGCCCTTGAGCCGGGCGACGGAGGGCTCGTCGAATTGCGCCTGGGGCAGCGCACCGTCGGCGAGGATCGATTCAATCGATTCGGGGCGCTGCGTGGTCGGGTAGGGCATCTCGGCAGTCTTCGTCGGACGCGGCTCGCTGGTTTCCACCGCCATCAACGGCTTCGACTGCGGCGGCAACGGGCCGGCGGCGGTCGGTTCAATCGACTCGGTTTCCGCGGAGGGCCCGTCGGCGGGCACCAGAGCCGGGCTGAGTTCGGCATGCTGGATTTCGAGCTCGGGGACAGCAGGCCTGTCGACGGTGGCCGAGACTGGCTCCTTTGCATCGGGACCTGCGATTGGATGCGGCCGCTCGCCAGTCATCATCACCATCGCCATGCCGCCAGCCGACATCAGCGTGACCATCGCGGCCAGGCGAATCAGCTTGTGGTACGGCTCGATCCACTGCCAGGCTTCGAGCGCTATGCGAATCGGCAAAGGCGCGGCGCGGAGCACGCGATCTTGCCGCCCACCGGCCAAGGAGACATTCTCAAGGGCAGGGATATTGGGATTCGGACTATCGAACTGCGGACGTGGAGCTGCAGCTGGTGTCTTCGCTGGAGCCGGCGGCGCGTGTTTCGCTGGTCCCGCCGCTGATTCATGCGGAGCATCGACGCGATATGTGGTGCGGGGCGGCGACGATTCGGCGGCCGGCAGCTCGCTCGGACGACTGAGCTCCGCGATCCGCGCCAGCACGGGCCAGCGCGACGCCGGCGCCGCGGTCGCCGCAGGCTCGGATTCGCTCCGCGCGCGGAGCGGACCGGCTGCCGGTTCATCCAGAGGAAATCGTCGTGTTGGGCCCACCGCGAGAAGCGCCTTCCTTGGCAAGAGTCTCGACTGGCATGTGCGCAATACGCCACCGCTCGACGCGCAGGCGTATCCGCCTTCTGTATCGGGAAGCGCCTGCGCGGACCTTGAGGTAGAACGGGATTGGGGAAGAAAAGCAGCCAGCGACCGACGCTGCTAGCGTTGCCTGCGCCCGCGAAAAACAAGCGCGACGCCGCAGGCTGCCGCCGCTATTGGCTCATCACCGTCCGCAGCGCGACGTCGTTGTGCCAGTCGACCGCGAGCCAGACGATCGCCGTCCCGTCGCGGCTCGAGGAGAGCGCGAGCCGGCCGTCGGGGGAGAAGGACACGGCGGTCACTTCCTGCTGATGACCGACAAGGGAGAGGATCTCCTTGCCGTGCTCGTGATCGGTGCGCGCGTCCCAGAGCTTGACGGAATTGTCCTGGCTGCCGGTGAGCGCGCGGCTCGCGTCCGGCGAGAAGGCCACCGACGTGACGGCGGCCGTGTGACCGGCGAGTTCGACGCGCCGCTCGCCCGTGGCGGCGTCCCAGATGATGGCCGTGTTATCCTGGCTGCCGGTGATCACCAGCGCCCCATCGGCGGAGAACCGGCCGCAGAGCACGGCCCAGCGATGGCCGGACAGTTCCTTCTCGAGCGCGCCGGTACGGGCGTCCCACAGCCGGGCCAGCTTGTCGCCGCTGGTCGTGAGCACGCGCGTACCGTCCGGTGAGAAGGTCGCGCTGAGCACGCGGTCCTTGTGGCCTTTAAAGACAATTCCGTTCGGCTGCCCGGTGGCGACGTCCCAGAGCCGCGCCGTGCCGTCGTCGCTGGCGGTGAGCACCAGCTTGCCATCGGGCGAAAACTCGGCCGTGTTGACGTAACCCGTGTGCCCACCTTCGAGCTTGCGAATCGCATGGCCGGTTTGAGCGTCCCAGATTTTGGCCGAATGGTCCCAGCTGCCCGTGACCACAAACTTGCCATCCGGTGAAAGTGCGGCCGAGGCCACCGCACCGTGCGGGCTGTAACGCATCACGGGCTTGAGCGTGTCGCGGTTCCAGAGCGTGGCGTCGTTGCCGCCGATCGTGAGCAGATGCTTGCCGTCGCTGGTGTGGGTCGCCGTCCAGACGAGGCCTCCCAAGCGATTGAAGTCGAACAGCGTTTCGAGCGGTGCCGCAGCCGTAACAGCTTCTTGAGCGGCGTCTGGCAGGTCCCAGCGATAGACTTTGCGATCCTGGTACGACGTGAGGAGCGCCGACTGGCCGTCGGGAGCGTAGTTCAGTGCGCTGAATGGTTTACCCGGCGAAGCGACCGACTGCAGCTGTTGCGCGTCGGAGAGCCGCCACAAACGGGCCGACCCGTCGTCGCAGGTGGTGATCGCCAGGGCGCCATCGGGCGACAGGTCGACGCCGGTGACATATTCCGGATGCTTGAGGACGAGGTTGCGATCTTCCTGGCCCGTAGCGACGTCCCACTGACCGCAGGTGTGATCGCCGCTGGCAGAAACGAGCCGCTGGCTGTTCGGTGTGAATCGCAGACCGGTGATCGAGCGGCCGTGGCCATTGAGCTCGTGGAAGAGCGACCACGCACCGGCCGCGTCCAAACGCCAGAGTCGAATGTGACCGTCGTCATCGCCCGTGGCGAGCGTCGTGCCGTCCGGCGAGAAGACGGCGGCGGAGACTTCGGCCGTGTGACCCTTGAGCGGTTCGCCGGCCGGCTTCCCCGTGCGGCCATCCCACACGCGGGCGTCGTAGCCCGGACTTCCGGTGAGAATCCAATTGCCATCGGGCGACACGGCGAGCGTGCCGAGGCGGCCCGTAGGTTGCAAGACGGCGAGCTGCGTTCCCAGCGCGACATCCCAGATCCGCACCGAGTTGTCACCAGCGCCCGTGGCCAGTCGACGGCCGTCCGCAAAGAACACGGCGCTCGTGGCGAGGAACTCGTGTCCTTCCTGGAATTTCTGCAACTCAGCACCCGTAGCGACGTCCCAAGTGCAGGCGGTCCGATCGCGGCTGGCGGTGACGATTTCCTTGCCGTCCGGCGAGAAGCGGGCCGAGAGGATCGCGTCGGCGTGTCCCTTGACGACGGTGGCGTGCAGCACGCGGACTTCTTGATAGCCGGCAAGATTCCAGAGCCGCACCTGGTTGTCTTCTTTCTCCTGGCCGCCGGAGAGGACGAACTTTCCATCGGGCGAAAAGGCGACCGCGCGGACGGCGTTGCCGTGGCCGCGGAGCACTTGCGAGATATCCCCATTGGCCGCGTCCCACAGGCGGATCGCGTTGTCGTCGCCGCCGCTCGCGACCAGCGCGCCGTTGGGTGAAAACGCAATCGAACGCACAGGACCGTCGTGGCCGATGAGCCGCAAATAGTTTGGCTTAGGCTCCGGCGCGCCCTGCAGCAGCTGTTTGACTTCGATCGTGTTGACCGTCTCGGGGTCCCAAATCATCACCAGCTTGTCGTAACCCCCGGTGGCGACCAGCTTGCCATCCGGCGAGAAAGCGGCCGCGTACACGGCGCCGTCGTGACCGGTGAATTCCTTGAGCTTGGCAAATTGGGGCTGGGGACCGGACGCTGGCGACTGAGCATTCTGACTCCCTGCTCCTTGCTCCCTGCTCCCTGCTCTCTGCCACACAATCGCCTTGCCGTCCTGGCTCACGGTGACGATGCGGTTGCCATTCGGCGAGAAGCGGGCCTTCCAGACCCACCAGCTGTGATCTTTGAACGTCTGCTGCGACTTCTGCGTCGCCAAATCCCAGAGGATCGCCGTGTTGTCGAACGAGCTGCTGACGAGCTCTTTACCATCCGGCGAGAATTCGACACTCACGACGCCGTCGGTGTGTTCCGCGGGGAGCGTCGTTTCGAGCGCGCCGGTCTCCGCGTTCACGATGCGAATCAAATGGTCGCTCGAACCGGTGGCCAGGTGCTTGCCGTCCGGCGAATAGGCCACCGCGTGGACGTACTGCCCGTGTTTGACGCGGAAGACTTCGCCGCCCGTCTCGACGTCGCGGACGATCAGCTCACCGCCCCAGTCGCCGCTGGCAAAATGCTTGCCGTTCGGCGAATAGGCCACGGCATCGACGGGTCCGGCCGCCTGATACGTGCCGGCGCCCAACAGGCACAGGTGCACCAGCCGGCCCCATTCCCAGTTGCGCAGCTCCGGCTTGCACTGTCTCAATAGCTCGTATGCATAACCGAACGCGTTATCATTGATCTTGGCCGAAGCCAGGCCGATCCGCGCGACGTACGATTCGTATTCCTCGGCGACCTTGGCCTCTTCGGCGAGGCTGCGCTGCTTGATCGCGATTTGTTCCTGCTGCTTCGCCTTTTCTTCTTCCGTTTCCGCCTTCTGGCGTTCCTCTTGAGCAACGGCTTCGGCGGCGCGGGCCGCCTGCTCCTGCTCCTGGGCCCTCATCCGCTGGTTCTTTTCTTTCTCTTTGGCCTCAACCGCCAGCTGCTCCTGCCGCTTGGCTTCATCGCGGGCGGCCACCGCCCGATTCCGCTGCATGTTCACCAGGAACAGCGAGATAGTGATGATCGTCACCACGGCGGCCGCGAGCGCCGCTACCGCCTGCTTCGCGCGGCGGAGCCGCCGCTGCCGCTGGTCGCGGTCGGCGCGAGCTACGTTGATCTTGGCCAGCAGCTCGGCCTGCTTGGGAACGTGCTCATCCAGGAGCGACGCGCCGAGATCGTAGTCGCTCTTGTCGTAGGCGGCCTGGGCGTAGTCGAACTGCGTTTCGGTGAGCAGCGTGCGGGCGCGATCGTTGGCCGTCCAGAGATTGAGCGATTCCTGGAAGCCGTAGAGCGCCTTGGCGTAGAGCTGATAGTCGCCCGACTCGCGGGCCTTTTGCAGGTTGAGATTGGCGTGGGCCGTGAGCACCAGGCTCTCGCTATGGGCCTGATAGGTGCGAATCGCTTCCTGGAATTCCTTGGTCGAGGGGTAGCGATCTTCCTGCTTGGTGGCCATCGCCCGCAGCGCGATCGACTTGAGCTCGCCTTCGTAGCGGATGCCGTCGATCGTGTTCTGGGCGGCGTTCATCAGGCACTGCATGACGTCGCGGCCCGAGTGGGGCGGCTTGCCGCCGATGATCTCGTAGAGAATCGCTCCCAGCAGATAGATGTCGCTGGTGAAGTTGATCTTCTCGACCGGGCCGCGGGCCATTTCCGGCGCCATGTAGGCCGGTGTGCCGCCCAGGCTGTCGGCCTGGAAGATCGCGTCCGCGTTGGCAAACGTGGTCGTGATTCGCGCCAGACCCCAGTCCATCACCAGCACTTCGCCGTAGTCGCCGAGCATCACGTTCTCGGGCTTGAGGTCGCGGTGCACGACGCCGTGGGCGTGGGCAAACGCCACCGCGTCCGCCACCCGGAGCAAAATGCTCAAGTTGTCGTCGAGCGCTTTTTGCGACAGTACCTTGTCCCAGGGCGTGCCTTTGACGCGCTTCATCGAATAGAACAGCGCGCCGGCGTCGTTCGCACCGAGGTCGTAGATCGGCACGATGTTCGGATGATCGAGCTCGCCGGTGACGACGGCTTCGGAGATGAACTTGTCGCGCTGCTCCTCGCCCACCTTGGCCGAGGGCTTGAGCATCTTTACGGCGACAGTCCGCGCGATCGACGATTGATGCGCGGCATAGACCACGCCCATGCCGCCTTCGCCGATCACTTCCAGCAGCTCGTAGTCCGGCACTTCGTTCGGATTGGCGGGCACCGGCCGCGGCGCGCCGTCCTTCTTCCGCTCGCGAATGAACCGCGATTTGACCTGCAAGCTCGAGCGGTGCCCGACGACTGTTTCCTTCTGCTTGATCGTTTGCCCTTGCCGGCTGCCGGGCGTGAACGTGCTGCCCCACTCCGATTCGAGCTTCTCGCGTTCCTCGACGGAAAGCGAGGCGAGATCAAGCGTCAGATCGCTCTCGATCGGATGTGTCTTCCGCGGGCTGCGATGCTCGATCGAATCGATCGTCGCCTGGGAATCTCGCGACGCGTCGTCATCGGGCGGGGCCTGATACTCGATCGTCATGTCCGTGCGATCGGAGATGGTAGGCGACTTTCGCTGCGGGCCGCTCTTTTTGCTGTGGTCGGGCGAATCGGTGGCGGTGTCATCGAGCGACAGGTCGCCCGTCATGCCCGCCCTGCCCGGATCCAGGATCTCCATGTCGATCGAATCCTCGGTCTCCGCGCCGGGAGCCGATTTCCGCGTGCCCGACACCTTGCTCTCCTCGATCGTCCGCTGGGCGACCGTGCGAATCACTGTGCCGCAATTGGCGCAGCGGCTCGCGGCGAGCGACGCGGCATCAAGCTCTTCCTGGCAGGCGTGGCAATATCGCATGGCGAATGGCAAAACGAACGAAAAGGGCCGGCCCGGCGTGACGGGGCCAGCAGCGTCGAGCCAGATCTTACTGTCGAGCCCGATCTTACTACTGTCGAATCAGTTCTTACTATTGTAGTCGAGTGGTGCGGGAACACGCATCCTGTTGTAAAAAGGCAACTTTTTCGGCCGGGCGCCACGGCCGCCACGGCCGGCCCGCCGCAGCCGCTGCCAGGCACTCTCGTCCGCCTCGGCCAGGGCGGTGTCGACCCGCGCGGACCAGGGCTCCGCCGCCGCCAGGGCTGCCAGCGGCAGCGCGAGCGAGAGCGGGGCCGAAATCGAGACGCGATCGACCGCGTCGTCGCCCGGCTGGCCGGCGGCTTCCTGATTTTCCGGTTCCACGTCTCCTTGCCGGATGACGATGATCCGAGTTTCACTCGCGGCCCCGTTCGCAGCGCCGTCCGACCCCTCGACCGGCGTCTGCTCCAGGAGCGGATTCTGGTCCAGCGGCACGGCCTCGTTCGAGTCTTCCTCGGTCGGGGGCCGGTCGCGCGTCCCTTCCGAGTCGTCGGAGACGTCGATCACATGGCCGCGGCGGACGTCGACCTCGATCACCAGCCGCTCCGATTTGTTCTCCGTCCGGATCAGATAGATGCGATACTTGCCGTCGGGCAGCGTGGCGAAGAACGCCCGCAGGTCGACAAGCGCCTCGTCCTTGATCTTGAAGCCTTCACTCTCGGTGCCGTCGGGATAGACGATTCGCAATTCCAGATAGCGCTCGGTCGTGGCTGCGACTTCGCCGCCGCCGCCGCGGACGTTCGGAACCTGGAGCAGTTGCGTGAGGCCGCCCGCGTCCAGATTAGCGACGCTCATGAGCGGCCGCTGCGTCAAATCGAGCCGCGGCACATCCGGTGTGGTGTCGATCGCCACGTTGGTCGATTCGATGCCGGGATTGGAAATGAAGATCACGGCATTGGCGTCGTTGAACCCGCCGTCCAGGCCGCCGTCGTCGTCGACGAGCGTGAGCCGAATCGGCACGTCGGCCGTCGGATGCAGCGGATCGGGCGGCGCGATGTAGGTATGCGCGATCTCGCCCGAGGCGACCGTCTCCACGCCCACGCCGCCGGAAGTGCGCGGCGCGGCGACGACGAACGTCTGGAAGCCGCCTAGAGTCGGCGCGCCCGGCGCGCCGGCCAACTGGACGTCTTTCACGAGCAGCTGGACCGTGTCGGTCGTGCCGTCACCCCAATCGATCGTAAACGTCCGCAGTTTGGCCGCCACCGATTGATCGTAGAGGCCATCCTGCGCGGTGACGAGCGTCAGCACCGAGAGCGGGCTGCTGTCGGCGATGGTGCCGGTGAACGTCGTCACTCCGTCCATCGTCACCGTGACGCTCTTGGAGCCGCCACTGGTGTAGAGGTGGATGGCATCGACCGTCTGGTCGCCCCAATCGACTATGTACGTGAACGTCTCATAGGACTCGCCGCCGTTGGCCGCGTTGGGCTGGTTGAGCGAATTGTCGAAGCCCGGATCGTGCAGGCTCAGTCGGATCGTGGTCAGGCCGTCGGTGTTGATGTCGTCGCCCTCGAGCTTCTTGCCGTTGGGGAAGGGGTTGAGCTTGGGCGGCAGATTGTTGACCGTAATCGTGAACTGACGCGCGACCACCGGGCCGTCGTCGTCCTGCACCGTGACGGTTACGGTATAGACGCCGTTGTCGGCGTACGTATGCGCGCCGTGATCGAAATGAGCCGTCGTCAACACGCCCGGGCTGCCGCTTACCCGGTTGACGACGGACACCGGCGTGGTTGTCGTGCCGTCGCCCCAATCGATCGACATCCCGGTAAATGTCTCCTGGGTTTCACCGCCGTTGGCGGCGTTGCCCGCGTTGAGCAGATTGTCGAAGCCGGGGTCGGATAGGCCCACGCCGAGCTGTTCGAGCGTAAACGCCTGGCTCTCGTTGACGACCAGGTTCGTCGTGCCAGTGAGCGACGGATCGACGTTGTTGACCGTGATCGTCAGTTCCCGCGTGACCATCGGACCGTCGTCGTCCTGGACCGTGATCTTCACGGTGTAGACGCCGTTGTCGGCATAAGTGTGCGCGGTGTGATCAAAATGGGCGGTCGTGGGGGTGCCAATCGAGCCGCTGTCGCGATCCACCACGGCCACCGGAGTGGTCGCAGTGCCGTCGCCCCAGTCGATCGAGAAGCCGGTAAAGGTTTCCACGGTTTCGCCGCCGTTGGAAACATTCGGAGCGTTCGCCAAGTTGTCGAAGCCCGGGTCGGTGAGCCCGACGCCCAGCCCGTCGAGCGTGAACGCCTGGCCTTCGTTGACCGCGACGTTGCTTGTGCCGGTAAGCGTCGGGTCGACGTTGTTCACCAGGATCGTGAACTGCAGATTGACTAATCCGCCGTCGTCGTCGCGGACCGTAATCGTGACCGTGTAGTTGCCGTTGTCGGCATAGGCGTGCGCGGTGTGACTGAACTTGGCCGTGGTGGGCACGCCGACGCCGCCCGACACGCGGTCAACGATCGAGACGAGGTCGCTTGCGTCGGCATCCGAATTGTCGTCCGAGAGGCCGTCGCCCCAATCGATCCTCGTCACCTCGAATGTTTCCGCCGTTTCGCCGCCGTTCGCGGGATCGAGCGTGTTGAGCGGATTGTCGAAGCCGGGGTCGGTGAGGCCGACGCCGAGGCCGGTAAGCGTAAAGATGTCGCCCTCGTTGAGCACCAGGCCGCTGGTGCCCGTGAGCGCCGGGTCGACGTTGAGCACGGTGACGGTAAACATCTGGACGTGCGAACCGCCGTCGTCATCGTGGATCGTGACCGTGACCGAGTACGTGCCATTGTCGGCGTACGTGTGCGAGCCCGCAAACGTGCCGGTTGAGTGGACGCCCGGCATGCCGTTCGTGTCGGCAACGCTCTGACCGTTGATCGCGTCGCGGCCGTCGCCCCAATTGACGTCGTAGGTGAACGATTCCTGTTTTTCGGCGCCGGGATTGAGCGGGTTATCGAAGCCGGGATCGCTGAAGTTCGCGCCAAAGCTCACCGACTGGCCTTCGTTGATCGTCGTGATTGAAGGCGTGACGGCGACCGTCGGTGCGACGTTGTTCACCGTGACCTGAAAAGTCTGCGTGTGGCTGCCGCCGTCGTCGTCGTGGACTGTGACCGTGACCGTGTACGTGCCGTTGTCAGCGTACGTGTGCGAACCGGCGATCGTGCCGCTCGAAGGCACGCCGGGGCTGCCGTTCGTGTCGGCAATGCTTTGCCCGGAGATCGCATCGCGGCCGTCGCCCCAATCGAGATCGTACGTAAACGTCTCCGACTTTTCCGCGCCCGGGTTGAGAGGATTGTCGAAGCCGGGGTCGGTGAAGGTCGCCAGATCGGCCAGCGACAGCAGCGTACCTTCGTTCACCGTCTGGTTGCCGTTCGGCACGGTGACGGTCGGGGCGACGTTGTTCACGGTGACCTGGAAAGTCTGCGTGTGGCTGCCGCCGTCGTCGTCGTGCACCGTGACGGTGACCGTGTAGACGCCGTTGTCTCCGTACGTGTGCGAACCGGCGATGGAACCGCTCGAGGGGACGCCCGGGCTGCCGTTGTTGTCGGCGATGCTCTGTCCGACGATCGCATCCCGCCCGTCGCCCCAGTCGAGGTCGTAAGTAAACGACTCTGCTTTCTCGGCGCCCGGGTTGAGCGGATTGTCGAAGCCGACGTCCGTAAACGTGGCCAGGTTGGCCAGCGACAACAGCGCGCCTTCATTCACCGACTGATTACCATTCGGAAGCGTGACGACCGGTGTGACGTTGTCCACCGTGACCTGGAACGTCTGCGTATGGCTGCCGCCGTCATCATCGTGGATCGTGACCTTGACCGTGTAAGCGCCGTCGTCGGCATAGACATGGCTGCCGCTAAAAGCGCCGGTCGACGGCGTACCCGGCGCGCCATTCGTATCGGCGACGCCCTGGCCGGTGATCGCATCGCGGCCGTCGCCCCAATCGACGTCGTAGGTAAACGATTCCTGCTTTTCGGCGCCGGGGTTGAGCGGATTGTCGAATCCCGGATCGTTGAACATCGCATCGAAGCTGAAGTTCGCCCCTTCATCCACGCTGCCGGCCGAGGGTGTGAGGGTCAGTGTCGGCGCGACATTGCCCACGGTCACTTGAAACGTCTGCGTGTGGGTGCCGCCGTCGTCGTCTTTCAAGGTGACCGTCACCGTGTACACGCCGTCGTCGGCGTAGGTGTGCGAAGCGCCGAGCTTGCCGACGCCGTTGACCGTCATGATCGTTGGCCCGTCGAGCGGCGTGCCGTCGCCCCAATCGATCTTCGCCGTGTGCGAATCGAGAATGCCCTGATCGACGAAAGTTCCGATCGACGGCGAGTTCACGCCCGTGAGATTGAGCAGCGACCCTTCATTGACGGTTTGATTCTGCACGACGGTTAGCTCCGGCGCGACGTTGCTGACCGTGATATTGACCGTGTACGGCCCGGTCTGGGCCATGTCGTCGTCGCGGACGAACAAATCGACCGCGTATGGATCGAACGGCGTGTTGGTCGGATTGTCATCGAGGTACAAATGTTTGACGGTCAGCTGCCGCGTGTCGGCGTCCCACACATAGCTAGTGCCGCCCACGACGCCGGACTTGTCCATCGCGCCCAGGCCCGTGATCGTGTCGGCCGGCAAGCCGTCCTTCCAGTTGACGTCGACCGAAAACGTATCGAGCTCGCCCGGGTCGTTGATCGTGGCCTTGATCTCGGCCGTCTGGCCCTCGTCGATCGAGTCATCGGTGGCCACGACGTTTACCAGGGTTGGGGCGACGTTCTTCACGGTGACCTGGAACGTCGCGACGTCCACGCCGCCGTCGTCGTCCTTGATGGAAACGGTGACGGTGTAAACGCCGTCGTCGGTGTACGTGTGCGACGCGCCGAGCTGACCCACGCCGTTGACCGTCATGATTGTCGGTCCGTCGAGCGGCGTGCCGTCGCCCCAGTCGATCGTCGCCGTGAACGAGTCCAAAATGCCCTGGTCGGTGAAGGTGCCGATATTCGGCGAGTTCACGCCGGTCAGGTTGAGCAGCGCCCCTTCGTTCACCATCTGATCGCCAACGACATCCAGCACCGGCGCCACGTTGCTGACTGTGACGTTCACCGTGTACGGCCCAGTCTGGGCCGTGTCGTCGTCGCGGACGAACAGGTCAACCGCGTACAGATCGAACGGTGTGAGCGTCGGATTGTCGTCTAGGTAGACGTGCTTGACCGTCAGCTGCCGCGTGTCGGCGTCCCACACATAGCTGGTGCCGCCCACGACGCCCGTTTTATCGGTCGCGCCCAGGCCCGTGATCTTGTCGGCCGGAAACCCGTCTTTCCAGTTGACGTCGACCTCGAACGTGTCGGCGCCCGGATCGTTGATCGTGGCCGTGATGGTCGCGGTCTGGCCTTCGTCGATCGTGGCGTCATCGACCGTGATGTTCACCAGCGTCGGCGCGACGTTGTTGATCGTGATTGTCGTCGTGTAGTCCGTGTAGCCGCCGTCCTGGTCGATGATGCGAGCCTTGACGATCCGCGTGCCGGGGCCGTCGGCTAAGAAAGTCGCGGGAACCTGCTGGCTACTGTCCGTGACCGATCCGGCGTAGGTGCCGTTGCCGACGTCGAACGTGCCGTCGTTGTTGAAGTCATAGGCGTAGCGGAATCCGGCCAGCGTATCCGCCACACTGGGGTCGAATTGATTGCTGAACGAGACCGTCGCCGGCGACCCTTCGTTTACCGGGCCGTTGTTCGAGAGATCGGCGGTCGGCGCGATGTTGCCGACCGACACTTGGAACGTCTTCGTGTCGACGCCGCCGTCGTCGTCCTTGAGCGTGACGGTGACGGTAAACGTGCCGCTGTTCTCGTAGACGTGCGTTGCCAGCAGCCGTCCCGTGCCGTTGACGGATTGCAAAATCGGGCCGTCGAGCGGCGTGCCGTCGCCCCAATCGACCGTGGCCTTGAACGAATCGAGAATGCCTTTGTCGACGAACGTCGCCAGCGGATTGGCGGCGGAGGACAGATCCAGCAGCGCCCCTTCCACCAGCGTCTGATTGCCGGCCGTCGTCAGCGCCGGATTCACGTTGGCGACCGTCACGTTGACTTCATACGGGCCGCTGCTCCCCATGTCGTCATCGCGGACCGTCAGCGCCACCGCGTGCGTGTCGACCGGCGTCAACGTGGGGTTGTCGTCGAGGTACAAGTGGCGGACCGTCAGTTGGCGCGACTGCGCGTCCCACTGGTAGCTCGTGCTGCCGACCACGCCCATCGCGTTCGAGAGCCCGAGGCCCGTGATCGTGTTCGCTGGCCCGTCCTGCCAATTGACTTCGACCGAAAACACGTCCGTCGCCCCGGGATCATCGATGTTCATCGTGATCTTCGCGGTGTCGCCTTCTTCGATCGTGCTGTCTTCGATGACAATGTTGGTGAGCTTCGGCGCGACGTTGTTCACCGTGATGTCGGTCGTGTAGTCGGTGAAGCCGCCGTCCTTGTCAATGATGCGGGCCTTCACGGTCCGCGTGGCGGGCCCGTCGGCCAAGAGCGCCGCCGATACCATCTGCACGTTGTTCGTCACCGAACCGGCATACGTGCCGTTGCCCACGTCGAACGTGCCGTCGTTGTTGAGATCGTAGGCATACCGGAAGCCGGCCGCCGTGTCCGCGGCACTCGAATCCTGCGGATTCGAGATCGTTACGGTGGCCGAGGAGCCTTCGTCCACCGGGCCGCTGTTGGTGACCGTTGCCGTCGGTTTGACGTTGCCGACCAAGACGGAGAACGTCTTCGTGTCGCTGCCGCCGTCGTCGTCCGTGACCGTCACCGTCACCGTGTAGTTGCCGCTGTCGGTGTACGTGTGCATGCCGCCCAGCGTGACTCCGCCCGGCGTGGCCGCGAACGACTGCGATTGCGTCGGCGAACCGTCGCCCCAGTCGATCGTCGCGTTGTGCGTGTCGAGCACACCGGCGTCGGTGAACGAGCCCAGCGGCGTCGGGCCCATCGCCGACAAGTTCAGCAGCGCGCCTTCGTTGACCGTTTGATTCGGCGCGACCGTCAGCTCGGGCCGTACGTTGTGCACCAGGATGTCCTGCGTTTGCGACGCGCTCGACTGCGTGCTGTCGGTGACCTTCAGCGTGATCGAGTAGTTGCCGTCATCCTGCGGCGTGTAGCTGTAGGTTGTGTCGTAACCCTTTTCGACGATCGCGCCGTCCTTGCGGAGCGTCCACTCATAGAACAAGTCGCCAAAACCCGTGGCCGTCGCTGAGGCGTTGATCGTCGTGCCTTCGTTCGTGTCGTGGACTTCGGTCGCGCCGTCGAGGTCGGTCGGCGCGAGGACCAGTTCCGACACCGCGGCGTCGAGCACCCGGCGGCGTTCCAGGCGGCGGACTTTGAGCGGGGCGCCGCGCTTGCGGCGCGTACGGCCGCGCGACGACGATCGAGGCGTGATCCAGGGCAGGCGCATGGTTGGCAATCTGGGGCGTGAAAAGAGGGATGTCGGGTTCCGGATGCGACAATGCGTGCCGCACCGGCCATCGGCCGACTCCGCGCCGCTCGCAATTCCTCGCCAGCGACGCCGTCAGCCGCCATCCTGGTGCGGAACGACCTTCAATTCGGACGGCGCCGCCCACGCCCGGCCGGCCGTGACGCTGACCGCTTTCCGGGCGGCTGGCGTCCAGGCCCCATTATCGCGAGCGGCGCGCCGAAATGTCAAACATTCTGTGCCCGCGCAATTCGTTTTCCGCCAAAGAGTTGAGGCGATTTTGCCACGCGCTCGCGACCTGGTTCAATACGCCCGCCGCGGGGAAAAGTTTGGCGATTGTAGCGATTGGGCTAACGAGACTGCCCCCCGGCTGCCGAAAACTCTGAGCGTTCGTTCGTGTTGCGTTGGGGGGCGCCCACAGTCCAGTTGCTCGTGAGGTCCGCCCCCATGCTTGCACTTTGCCGTCAAATCTTGCGGTCCCCCGTCCTCGCTCGCAAACCGCTCGCCGCTCTGCAGTTTGCCGCGACCGCCGCCTGCCTCCTGACGGGCTTGCCGTCAGCGTGGGCTGCCGACGTCTATTTCCCGGCGACTACCGCCTACGACCGCCGCAACTACGATCCCTTCGATCAAACTGCCGCCCAAACTGCCGCCGCGACACCTCCCAGCGAAGTGCGCCTCGCCGAATTTGGTCATGCCGCCGACTATGGCGACGTCCAGCTCTCAAGCGAAGTCCGCCTCCTGGGCTCCGATCCGTTCGGGCATTCCGCGCCGATCGCCTTACCGCCAATCGCCCCGGCCGCATTTCAGGCGGCGCCTTCCACCGCGCCAGAGTCCCTGCCAACACCCGACGGCGCCTCGGCGCAAGGCGTGCCCAGCCGGGAGCCCGGCGCCGATTGGACGCCCAAACCGCTCGACGAGCTCACGACCAACACCGTTCTCCCGGGCGGCGTCTTGCCGCGCGATTACTGGTCCGAACGATCGACCGACGGGCAGGGCTTCTTTGATCCCTGCGGCGCAACGCGCGGCTGGAGTGTGAACAATTTCAACTGGGTCGCCAGCTGCCTCTGCAGCAACCCGCTCTACTTCGAGGAGGTCAACCTCGAACGCTACGGCTACGGCTGCGGCTGCTACGGCAGCTGCTGCTCGACGTGTGTGCAGTCCGCTACCTCGGCCGCCCACTTCTTCGGCAACGTCGTCGCCCTGCCGTACAAGATGGGCGTCGACTGCCCCTGCGAGTGCGACTACACCCTGGGCCACTACCGCCCCGGCAGCTGCCCCCCACGCCGCTGGCACTGCTGCTCGAGGTGCAGCGCGCTGGGCACTCTCACAGCCGGCGGCGTTGCCACGGGGCTGATCTTCTTGATCCCGTAGCAACCGCGGACCGGCGTTAACCACGAATTACACGTGTAGCACGAATCAATGCTTCCGGGTTCGTGTGATTCGAGCAATTCTTGGTTACTTGCAAACCTGCAGCGGTCCGTTCGAATAGAGGACGCACGCGAGCTGTCGGTTACTCATAGCCAGTGAAGTACGAAATCAATCCGTACAACAGCCGCACCGCACCGCCGATGGCGATGATTGGCGTGATCAACCAAATCACCTCGAGAAAGTACCAGGTTCCCAGTGTCGACAACGCTCCGATGCCGAAAACGCACGCCCCTTGAAGGATCGCGTCCTTCGCGTGATCTTTGACGCTCGGGCCCCGCAAGTAGTCTTTTTCCAGTGCCATAATTGAGATTCCCTCGTGAGGGACAAAGCGGTTAGGACTCATCGTTGGCTTGAACGAATCAAAGAGTCCTGACCCCTTTGTTTTGATCTCTTTCCTGGTATTTGATCTTAAATACTACGTTTGTCCGAGCTAGATCGATATGTCACTTGACCTAACGATACCCCTGGCAGGACTCATTGCAATCGAGGAGTTACAGGGGGCAATTTCGGGAGATATTAGGGCGCTACTCGGATTAGCGATCGTGCCTTTGGTCAAATTCGCCGAGTTTGAGGATGGGCAGAAAATTGCGACCAATAGCGCTAAACTTCTTCCCGGACATGTATATACCGTGGAATTGAGCGACACTAAAGCGTCAATTCTCGTAACGATCGTTTATCCCCGCAACACATGGGAAACTGGTGGGAAAGATATTCTGGAAGCCTGCGTATCGGTTTACGGTGCACGCGGCGAGTCAGAGAGTATGGTTCTTGCTTGTGCTGCGGCCACAGCAATTGCACGCTTGGGAGGAGCAAACGTTCGGGACGAAAGTTTAACGTGGGTGCCGGTTGAGGAAATATCTCCTGCTGACATGATCTGCAGGCTTTCGATAAAAGGGGACGTGGAGCGTCTGAAGGAGGCGTCGAATCAATTTGTTGTGGGGCTTAACAAACCAGGTTGATTTCTCCGGGGTAAGAAACGGGACGCAGCTCTTTTGCCTGTGGATATTGATTTGTGATCGACCGCCGTGGCCGGAAATCGGATATGGAACAGGCGTATACTATCTGCTATGCTGCCGGATGAGCGATCGATCTTTGGCAATTCGATCCAGACCCAACGCCGAAAAGAGTCCGCTTTTGGCAGGCGGTCACACTACGCCGTTGCGTGATCCGCAGTCGGCTGCGTTCGCGGTGCGCGCCGCTCGATGATTTTAAGACGCGAGCCAGCAACACCCCACCCGCGTTGTCACGTGACATCTTCGAAAGTCTAAGGGCTTACGTCGACGCAAGTGACGTCTTCGGAAAAAGCAAGCTGCTTTTTCGCTGGTGCCGCGAAACGACTCGGAAAAACCAGCTCAGAACGCTCGGGCATCGTTTAGCGTGCGGCCCCGACCGGCAAGCTGAGAATCTCTGGCGACTTTGCGTCCGAGTCGGTTGCAGCCCAACCGGGGAAGCTGCAACTTGCCCCGCCGTAGTCTTACTATTCCGCCAACACCAACAGCGAGAACCCGCCCAGCAGTTTGGGCGCGAGGTCGGGCAGCACTTTGTAGAGTGCCGCCCGCGGCACTTTCAGGGCGAACGATTTCCAGCCGCGACCCTGGTATTCGATCGCCCAGCGGGTATAGTTCCAATCCAGGATCGTGTAGCCCGTCCGCTCCAATGTTTCGAGCGCGGTGTCCTTGTTGAAATAGTGGAGGTGCCCGAAGTGCTTCCGCGTCGAGTAGACGATGTTCCGCGCGGCGGCCTGGGCCGAAATCTCCAGCGGGATGTGAAACACCTTCTTGCCGGGTTTCTTTTGCAGGGTGCGGAGCGCGCTGAAGCAATCTTCGATATGCTCGATCACGTCGATCGCCAGCGTCACGTCGAACGCTTCGCTCTCGCTCGATAGATAGTCCCCGAAGCGGAACTCGACATTGGCCGCGCCCTTGTCTCGGCAAATTTCATAGGCCTGCGGCGAAATCTCGTACCCGACGAAATGAGTCTCGGGAAGCTCCTGGGCCAGCGTTCGCACGATCTCTCCCGCGCCACACCCCACTTCGCAGACACGCGCGGGAGACAGGCCATTCTTGCGAAACATGGCGGCGATTTGCTGCGCCTTCCAAGGAGAGTCCGCCGCGTGCCAGTCCGGGTTGCTCTCCAGATACGTGCCGTCGGCATACATGCTGTTCATGCTCGTTCGTCCTCCCTGACGTCGACCGAAGCAGCGGCCGAGCTGCAGCGAAACGTGCCCTCCAATAGGCGCCGCAGCTTAGACAAATCGGCAAAAATCAGCAACGCGAGCTAGCCGCCAGCCCACGCCACCCATCGAGCATCCAGCATCGAGACTGCCTACCCGATTATCACCCGCGGCCGCTTCTTCGAATCGGGCTGCGACTTCTGAATCAGCTCCCGCACGATCCAGGGCACGTTCCCTTCGCCGAACAGCAGGAAGCCCAAATTGGCCGCCAGCGGGCTTTCGTCCGACCAGCCGAAGTGGATCTCCGGCGGCTTACCCGTCTTCGAGAGCTCCAGCGCCACGGTCGCCACGGCGTGAGCAATCGACGCGCAGCGCTTGAGCCGCACGATGAACCGGCCTTCCTCCTCGACGACCTCTAGCAGCGGGTTGTGCTCGAACTCGCTGGTGTCGCCCAGTACCGCCTCGACGAACACGATCGGCACATCCTCGTTGAGTCGGTGCACTCGCCGCATCCGCTCATCCTTTTGCTCGATCGTGTGGTGGCCCGGTCGGTGAGGCACCAGCACCGGAAACTCGAGATGCCGCAGTGCGTCCCACAAAAACCGCGAATGGTCGTCGACGAAATCAAATTTCTCGAACCGCAGCTCCTTGCTCCGCTGCAGCCGCGAGATGAAGGAAAACACGAGCGTCGCCAGAATGAACGTGGCGGCGATCTTGATGCCGTCGGGCTTTTCAATGATCACCGCCACCGTGGTGTAGAAGAACACGATCATCGCCACGACCGGGCCCCAGGGAATCCGCGCCAACCGCGAGCCGCTCCGCGCCCGCCACTGATCAATCACCACCGCCACGGCAGCGCTCGACATCAACACCAACACGCCCGTCGCGTACGCGCCGCTCTGCGCGACGACGCTCGCGCCGAAAACCCAGGTCACCAGCAGATTGATCAGAGTGAACACAATCACCAGCGCCCGCACCGCTTCGGCCCACCGCGGCGCCATGCCGTAGCGCGGGAGATATCTCGGCACCAGGTTCAAAAGCCCCGACATCGCGCTCGCGCCCGCGAACCACAGGATGGCCACGGTGCTCATGTCGTAAATCGTGCCAAATCGCTCGCCGAACAGCGGATTGATCGACATCTTGGTCTGGCCGTGGGCGATGAACGCCAACGCCCGGTTCTGCGCCTGCCCCTCGGTGAGAAGCGCCTCGGGCTCGATCAGCGTGGTGATCACGGTGCTCGAACCGAGCAGCAGCACCGACATGATCAGTGCCGCCGTCGCCAGCAGTTTTCGCGTGTTGCGAATCCGCCCCATCGGCTTGTGGGGATCGTCATCGGGATCACCCTTCACCAGCGGCATCACGGCCACGCCCGTCTCGAAGCCCGACAAGCCCAGCGCCAGCTTGGGAAAGAACAGGATGCAGGCCGCGATCACCGTCAGCCAGCCGCTCCCTTCGTGCTCAAAGTACCAATTGCCGGCATGCACGTCGGTGTACCACTCGCGGAACTCCTCGCCGTGAAACGCCAGGTAATACAGCCCGCTGCCGATCACTATTAGATTCAGCGTCAGGTAGACCGTGACAATCGTCACGGCGATGGCGATCACTTCCTTGAAGCCGCGCAGAAACATGGCGCCCAGGCCGACTAAGAGCGTCATGGTTACGACCATCTGGCTCTGCAGAATGTCCGGCGCGTCGCCCCAGAGGGGATTGTGGATCAAGTGCTCGGCCGCGTCGGCGGCCGAGAGCGTCTTGGTGATCACGAAGTCCGTCGCCGCGAAGCCGAGCAGGATCAGCACCAGGATCTTCGCCCGCCAGCCGCGCAACAGCCGCTCGAGCATGGCGATCGAACCCTGGCCGAGCGGCGACTCTTCCGCCACCTTCGAGTAGATCGGCAGCGCGCAGCCGAGCGTCACGAGCACCAGCACCACTGTCGCCATGGGCGCAAGCAGGCCGACCGCCTCGAAACCGATCGAGGGCTGATAGCCGAGCGTGCTGAAATAGTCCACGCCCGTCAGACACATCACCCAGAGCCAGAAACTCTGGTGTCCGTGGTGAGCGGATTCTGGCATGGGAACGGAATCGTTCACCGCAAATGAAACCTGGCCGCGCTAGCGGCCGGTGCTCCTGCCCGCGTTGGCTGCCTGCTCGCGATAGCGGGTCGCAATCCGCTTGGCCGTCGCTTTGCCAGTCTGGCTCTTGCGATTCTGCATCCGGCGCTCGTACTTTTCAGCCAGCGCCGTCTTCACGCGGACAATGTTTTCAATCTCGCTTTTGCGTGTCATCGATCGTCTCCCTCGAGCCGCTCCGGGCCGCGGACCTGCACGTCCGGCGGCGAGCGGCGCATTTGTTGGTCTTCCCGCGAAACGCACAATTATCGTCGGCCGCCACGGACTTGGCTAGAGGTGCAAAAAATGGCTGCAAAAACCGGGCGCCCAGCGCTCGACCTTGCTCTGCCCGGGCCGCGTCGCTTCTAATTCTCTCAGCGTCGCCACCCTCCCACTTCCCACGCGAAGGAGATTGCCATGACGAAGTTTTCCTATCGGCTCGATCTGCTCGCACTCGTCATCAGTTCTCTGACCCTCGCCGCCTGCTCGAAGCAGCCCGCGCCGCCGGCAGCCACGGCGGACAAGGAGGTCGTCGAGGAAGAAGTGGTCGAGCAGGTGGAAGTGCCCGACGTCGAAACGGGCGACGTCACGCAGGCGATGGCCGACCTGAGCGATGCCGACCGCGCGGCGGCGCTCGCCCAGAAGACCTGCCCCGTTTCCGACGAGCCGCTCGGCTCGATGGGCACGCCGATCAAGGTCACGGTCAACGGCCGCGACGTGTTCCTCTGCTGCAACGGTTGCCGCAAAGAGCTCGAAGCGAACCCCGACAAATACCTCGCCAAGCTCCCCAGCCCCGAACTCCAACCGGCAAAATAACGGCGAGTCTAACTTCCGCGAGCGGGAGTTCGCCATTCGATCGCCTAGCTCGGCGTTGCGATTTCAAATTCAATTCGCTGCCTGCACCGCCGCCAATCCGTCCACATTGCCCGCCGCCGAGCAAAATTTGCTCCGCACCACGCCGACTCACTATAATCGGCCGCATGTCCGACGTTACTCAGATCCTGTCACGGATTGAGTCCGGCGACCCTTCTGCCGCCGAATTGCTTTTGCCGCTCGTCTATGACGAACTGCGAAAACTCGCTGCTGCCAAACTTGCGCAAGAGAAACCGGGCCAAACATTGCAGGCCACGGCCCTCGTTCATGATGCGTATCTGCGCCTGGTCGATGTCGAACGGCAACAGCAGTGGGACGGCCGGGGCCACTTTTTCGCCGCCGCCGCTGAAGCGATGCGGCGCATTCTCATCGAAGTCGCCCGACACAAACAATCACAAAAGGCCGGCGCGAGAATGAATCGCATCGACCTGAATGACGCCGCTATATCTCTGGCCGGCTCTCCGGAAGACCTACTCGACCTGGATGATGCGCTTTCCCGGCTGAGTATGGAGAATCCACAAGCGGCAGAGCTGGCGAAACTCCGTCTGTTTGCCGGACTGACCACCGACGAGGCCGCGGAGGATCTGGGCATCTCTCGCCGAACAGGGTTTCGGCAGTGGACTTATGCCCGCGCGTTTCTCCAGGCCGAGCTGGATCCCAGTCGCCACGAGTCGCCGTAGCAATCTCGCACTTTTTTTGGCACTGAAGTCGTGTACTTCTCGCATTGTCTTCAGAACCAGCCCTTGAAAAAGAGGCAGCGCCGTGTCCACCCAAGAATCCGACGCCGCAAGAATCTTCCTGGACGCTTTGGAAAACTGCGACACCGATCGCCGGTCGCAGTTCGTCAACGAGGCGTGCGGAGAGAATCCCCAGCTCCGGGCACGCGTTTTCGAACTGCTCGGCGCGCTCGCAGAACCCAACTCCTTGCTGGATGGTGGTGGCGCAATTGCCACCTTGGAGTTGACGCCGCTCGAGAAGCCCGGCGCTCAGATTGGCCCGTATAAACTGCTCGAACAAATCGGCGAAGGGGGATTCGGCGTCGTCTTTCTCGCGGAGCAAGCGACGCCGATTCGCCGTCGCGTGGCGCTGAAGATCGTCAAGCCGGGCATGGACACGCGGCAAGTGGTCGGCCGCTTCGAGGCCGAACGGCAGGCGCTGGCGCTGATGGACCATCCGGGCATCGCCAAGGTGTTCGATGCGGGGGTCACGGAGCAAGGACGGTCGTACTTTGTGATGGAACTGGTTGCCGGCGTTCCGATCAACGAATACTGCGACCAGTGCAACCTGCCGACGCGGGAGCGGCTGGAGCTTTTCATGGCGGTGTGCCAGGCGGTGCAACATGCCCACCAAAAGGGCATCATCCATCGCGATCTCAAGCCGACAAACGTGTTGGTGACGCTGCAAGACGGCCGGCCGATGCCCAAGATCATCGATTTCGGCATCGCCAAGGCGATCGACGAGCGGCTCACCGAACACACGCTTACCACGGGTTACGCCCAGATGGTGGGAACGCCGATGTACATGAGTCCGGAGCAGGCGGAGCTGAGCCGGTTGGGCGTCGACACGCGAACGGACATCTATTCGCTCGGCGTGCTGCTTTACGAACTGCTGGCCGGCACCACGCCGTTCGACAAGGACCGGCTGCATGCCGCGAGCTACGACGAACTGCGGCGCATCATCCGCGAAGAAGAGCCGCCGCTGCCGAGCACGCGCTTGACGACGCTCGCCGCCGGCGAGGCGACGACGATCGCCGAACATCGGCGTTCCGACGCGCGAAAACTGGGACAGTCGATCCGCGGCGACCTCGATTGGATCGCGATGAAGTGCCTCGAGAAAGACCGCAACCGCCGTTACGACTCGGCCGGCAGCCTGGCCCGCGATGTCGAGCGGTACCTGCACGACGAACCAGTCCAGGCTTGCCCGCCGTCGGCGAGTTACCGCTTCCGCAAGTTTGCACAACGAAACTTCCGAGTTCTGGCAGCAGCTGGCGCAATTGCCCTGACACTCTGTGCAGCACTGGGACTCTCCACGTTAATGTACTTGCGTGAGCGTGCTGCTCTCGAGGTGGCGAAAGAGAAAGAGTCACTGGCCACTACAGAGGCCGCGAAGAGTCAGCTGGTCGCCCGATTCATGACGGAAATGCTCAAAGGAGTAGCGCCAGGAGTTGCCCTTGGACGCGACACCCAATTACTGCGCGAGATTCTCGACAAGACGGCAAATCGCCTGGACGAACTTAGAGACCAGCCGGAAGTCGAAGCTGACCTGCGTGCTACGCTCGGAAGTGTTTACGCGGAACTCGGCGAATACCAAAGGGCCACGGAAATGCATCGGGCGGCCCTGGCAATCCGCAAATCGTTGTATGGAGACGAGCACCCTTCCGTAGCGCAGTCCTTGGACGATCTGGGCGGAGTGAGCTATTGGGACGCTCGGTGGAACGATGCAGCCGTTCTTCATCGCGAAGCCGTGGAGCTGCGACGACAACTGCGCAGTGACCGCGAAACATTGGTCGAGGCCGCCGAACTGTACCGCGAGCTGCTTGATCTCGATCCCCACAGAGCCGCAGAACACGGTTATCATCTTCGCCTGGCCGAGACACTGCTGAGAACACAGCCGCTCGACGACGCGCTGCGGCAAGAGGTTCGACGCCTAATTGATACGGCGATGAAGGGCTCCAGCGAGGTCGCGAACCAGTTTCCAAATGATCTCGACCGTCGGTTGAAATCGGCCACTGCATACGTGGCTGTCGCCAATCTGTGTGCCGATTTCCCAGTCTTCTCTCCAGAAATCGAAGAATCTCATCGCCGCTTGTGGGCTGAGTCTCGCGCGCTACTTGCCGCGTTTCCGCACTCGACTAAATGTCAATGGCAGTGTGCGATGAACTTTCGCAACTGGGCTTTTGCAGTGCTTGTCCGCACGGACAGAAAATGCCTGTTACAGGCCGAGCAGGCCTACTTAGACGCGATTGAATTGATGAAAGGAAAGACTCTAGTTGCAACTGATTCTGTTGCAGTCTCTCACTACTTGGCGAGTACCCATGGGCACTTGGGAGATCTGCTCTTGCGATTGGGGAAACCGGATGAAGCAGAACGCGAGTTTCGCGTCGCGATCAACCTCTATGCGAAACGTCCGTCAGATTTGGAAAGAACACCGGTCGAGGAAATGGAATTTGCCTTGGACCAGATTCGTTCCGCTTATCTCTTAGCCACGCGCGGGCAGCGAATCGAGGCGAGTCAATTGCTCGATAGGGCGGCAGATTCCTTACAACGATTGAACAACACGGACTTCACGGCTAAATACATCGCCTTTCTGGCGCTCGTGCGACTACAACTGCAAGACTATCCAGGCTACCGGAGTGCTTGCGAAGCGCTGCAAATAGTCGTGGATGAGAGTGGCGACACTTCGGCGCCGGTTTTGCTCCCGTGGGCGTGCGGCCTTGGCCCGCAAGCCCTCGATGACTTAAAGCCGGCTTTGCAACAAGCCGAAGCCAACGTCGCCAATAGTCCAATGCAAGCGCCTTATCTTGATCATGCAGTACTAGGGGCGGTCCTCTACCGCATGCGCGAATTCGACCAGGCAGCCACTCATCTCGAAGAATCGATCGCTCAATATCCAAGCGATCAGCCGATTGGGACGGGTTCGGTCGAGTTTCCGCAATTCCTGCTGGCAATGACGAGGTGGCAACAGGGCCAAAGAAACGAGGCGCGTCGCGTTCTCGATGAAGCCACATCGCACTTCGAAGAAGCACTTAGTTCACCGTCGAGCTTGTGGCAGCGCCGGGCACAATTGGAAGTTCTTCGCCATGAGGCCGAAGGACTAATCGCACCACCAGAAGCCGGCATGCTCGATGGCAAGAATGCTGCAAAAGGTGCGTCGAAATGAACGTGCCGTTGATCGGATGTCGTTCCGATCTCACATGACGAAGTCAGGCTGGTGAGCCAAAGTCGCGAGACTTCGCTCACCAGTCCGTCGATCCGCTCGAGGCAGATAGTCCTCCACCGACCGGTCGCGTTGCGCGCGTAGCTTAACACCATCGATTTGATTGTACCCCGATCAAGACAAGTGACACCGGACGCAGGCCCGAAAGGTTATCCCAAAAATGCAATTCATTCGGAGCACGCTTTGCCGACTGCAGCGATTTGCCGCTGGCTTGCTGGTCGTTTTGGCGACTGTATGCACCGCACGGGCGGACATCTACCAGTGGGAATTCATCGATCCGAGCAACCCCAGCCAAGGCAGACAATTGAGTGCCAAGCTCGCACCAGATGGAGCAGGATTGTTCGCCGCGCCTGGAGCCAATCTGACTCGCAAGAATTTGACCAAGGCGTATTTGAACGGAGCGAAGTTGGAGAATTCCTTTGCCTTTCTGTCGAACTTTACCGAGGCGGACTTTACTCGATCGACGCTGTCCGGGGCCAATTTCCTGGGCGCCACTCTGAGTGGCGCCGAATTCACCGACGCCGACGTATCGCAGGCAAATCTTTCGCTCTATCACGAGCCCATCAGCTTTATCGTCGCTGGAGCTGCAAATGATCAGCGCTCCCGCTTCTACCTTACATACGGAACTGGCGTCACGTTATCGCAGCTGTATTCGACGGCCAGCTATCGTGCCCGGGCCCTGCGCGGCATCGGACTCAGCCTGAACGAACTCGACGGCGGCAACTTTGCCGCACAAGACCTGACGAATGCCGATTTTGTCGGAGCAACACTGCTGGATGCAAACTTCGCCGGCGCTGTGGTCACCGGCGCACAATTCTCTCGCTATCGAAGCGACGTGCTTGGCCTCGCCGGAACCGGAATTTCGCTGGAACAAATCTACTCGACGACAAGCTACGGCAAGCGCGACCTGCATGGAATCGGGCTGAGTTTCCACGATCTGGTTGGAGGATACTTTTCAGGTCAAGGACTCCATCAGGCCAACCTGACCTACACCAATCTAAGTAACGCAGAGCTCAGCCAGGCCAATCTCACCGGCGCCAATCTTTACGGCGCGCACCTGGATAGCGTCAGTCTGGCTCACGCGACTCTCACCGATGCAAATCTCAATGGCGCGGATCTCACGAATACGGACTTTTCAGACGCAGTAATACAAGGCGCCAACTTCAGTCGCGCGGTGAGTTGCAATGATTTGTGTTACACGTTGTCGAAGGGCATCTCGTTACCGCAGCTCTATTCGACCGCAAGCTATAAGGCCGGAAATCTTAGTGGCATAGGGTTCGACTTTCACGATCTGTCGGGCGCAAACTTGGCTGGCAAGAACCTCACCAACGCCAACTTCAGTGCGGTTACGCTCACTTCCGCCAACCTTAATGCGGCCGATGCTCGCGGTGCGCTCGCTCTCGAACTGCCGAGTAGTGCCACGGTGGAAAATCTGATTCGGCCCGATGGACGAATCGATGGCCTACGCCTGGCAACTGGTCACCTGCTCACGGTGCGAGACTATGACGGCGATTTGCGCTACGCTTCGGCGCGGCCTCCAGTGCCAATTGTCGTCAACGAAGAATTCACATGCGACCCTGCCAGCACGCTCAGAATGGAGTTTGAAGCGGATGACTGGGATTCGACAATTTCCTTTGCGCCAGAAATTCCGGTTGCGCTCGGTGGAACGCTTCAACTTACGTTTGCCAACGGTGTGAATCCAGCCGAGCACATTGGCCGCACTTTTCATCTATTCGACTGGACCGGCGTCAATCCAGTCGGCGCGTTCAGCGTCGATAGTGACTACCGATGGGACTTTTCGCACTTTTACGACGCCGGAGAAGTCACCTTGATCGCTGTTCCAGAGCCCAACGTAATGCTCCCAATGTTGCTCCCGGTGGCTGCGTTGGTCGCGATCGGTCGCACTCGCCCCTCCGCTCTTTCACACTAAGGAGAATTCAATGACGTCATTCAATCAACCCCATCGAAATTTCGACTGTAGCACGGTCAACTGCACGCTCCTGATACTGACGCTGACGGCGTTTCAATTGCTTGCGCGTGATTCGATGGCCCTTCCGACTGTGCTTTTCCTCGGGCAGCAGACAGATCGTTACGGACCTAACTCGGTCCCATTCACGCCCGTCGGCGACAAGGTTCAGGTACTTGCGGCCCTCGATTCTGTTGACCCGATTGGAAGTCCAACGATCTCAGTTACCGCTGTCCAAGGCGACACGACGATCACGCTCGAACCAATTCCCCCGGATAACCCGCTGTTTCCGGGACTACACGGGTACCGCAATTTCATCGATCTCGATCCGGGCCTAACGGGATCTTGGACGGTGATTCCTGCCGACAGCAGCGGAATCGGTCCTTCAAGTTTTACCAATACGATTTTAGACCCGGAGTTCCTTCCGCTGGTGACCGGAATAAAGCTTCAAAGCACACCGCTCTCCGCCCGAGTAAGCTGGACGAATCCTAGCCTCGACGGCTTCGACGCGGACGCAATTACCGTCCGAGCGATTGAAGCAAATAGCGGTTTGCACGTTTGGCAAAGTGACTTGCTGCCAATTCAAACGACCAGCTTTGCACCTCCCGCGGGGACGCTGCAGCTTGGCGTCGAATACGTTTATTGGATAAATATTGTGGACTTTATGAGCGGTTCAATTGTCGAAAATTCGTCGAAGACATTTACTCAAGCTTTTCGCCTAACGGTGGCCGGCGACTATAACCAAAACGGCGTCGTCGATGCCGCTGACTACACGGTTTGGCACGACAATCTTGGCAGCGAATCGCTCATGAATCGAGACGCGAGACTCAGCGGTCCAGTCGGCGACGCCGACTACGATGTCTGGCGAGCGAACTTCGGCCAGGCGCTCGGCGCCGGCAGCGGAGCTGCGCCAACCGTCCCCGAGCCAGCAACGTGCCTGCTTTGCGTCCTGGCACTCGGTCATTGCCCGTCAAGATGGCGATATCGTTCGGACTTCAGTGGTCGATCTTCAATCCGCCGCGCACGACTGCTCAACAGTGTGTCCCCCGGTTGAGCAGTCGCAAAAACACGGCGTTTTTTGCGATTTTGACCATCTCCGCCGGCTCCCGACTGCTCAACCACCCACGCGGGCAAAGACCGCCAATATTCACGACTAGACCGCCATTATTTCCCTTCCTGAGGGATGGCGGTCTGGTCGTCTAGTCGACCAGCGGCATCTTGGCATTCTTACCAGTTGCTGCAATAACCATCCGCTGCACCCGCGAATACCCATCGGCGGTCGCAATGGTGCGGCTGCTTCTCATCTTTTTGGCACGCCGGGCGCATCCGCGGCCGGCCGCGGCGGCCCGCGCCGCGATCAATTATTAGGAGGCTCCCTGATGTTGCCCGCTCTTGCCACGCCGACTGCAGCCACCGTCCGACAACCGGTCAGCCCACCTCGCCCACATTGCGGCACCGAGCCCTTTGCCCGCTTTGGTCGGTGGGTCGCGCCCGTGAGCGTCGCCCGTGATGGCACGATACCGCGGCTCGCCCGCTGGCTGGCGCTCAATCGGCGCGCAGGCGATAGCGCCGCGGCGCTGTGGGACAGCTGCCGCGCCGCCAATCCGGAATGCTTCCGCACCTATCGCGTGGTGACGCTCGACGAGCCGTCGTTCTTTCTGCCGGCCGGCGACGTGGCGTTCGAGGTCATCGAAAATCCGACGCAGATTCCCGAGCGCCCGCCGCAGGGCGTGATGCTGCGGCACTTGGAGGCTATGGATGCCTTCGCATCGGCGACGTTCTATTTCCTGCGGCCGGTATTCGTCGCAGAGCCGAACCTGCGGCTCTGCTCGGTCGCTGAGCTCCGCCGCGAGGCGCACTTCGACCAGTTCGACGCCTTCCGCCGCTCCCGGCATTTGGGCTGGGCGTATCGCTCGCAAGCCTGGCTTGCCCGGCAGCGCGATGCCGCGGCCGTCGTGGCCCTCCGTGCGCTCACGCGCGTCGTCGAAGAATTAGCCTGGACCCTCGCGCCTGCGATCCCGGGCAACATGCCGCTCGACACGGCCACGCGCCGCCGATTGCGGCGGCAGCTGCAGCACCGGCTCGATCGCACCGAGTCGCTCGGCCTGGTGAAAGAAAGTCGCCGGCTGCAGTTCGCGCTCGATGACCTGCGTCGGCGGATCACGATCGATCCGGTGCTGGTATTCGAAGTGAACAGCCGCCCGGGCGAGCTGTGGTTCGAAGCCCACTGGTTCGCCGGCAACGACGGCCGCACCTACGTCCACTATTGAGACGTCAGATCTGCAGCGTCCAGAGCAGCGTGAACACCGCCATCAGGTTCCAATGCGAGATTCCGCATTGGGTGGTGTCGACGACCTTGTTGCAGGTGAAGCACCAGCCTTTGCTGTTCGGATCTTTGTAGTAGAGCTGTCGCCGGCACGAGTCGCAGTACATCGCAACCTCCTCCCGATGGCGATCGCAGCGCGATCGCAGGCGGAAAGTAACCCCCGCAGGTTCTGAGAAAAGTGGCTGGAAAAGCGGCAGAGTCCTGCCCACGGTGGCGGCCCGCCGGAAGGACCGAGCGCATGCGCAGTCCTTCAATCAAAAACCTAGGTCGAAATCGGCCAAAGTCAAAATAATCCGTGGACGAGTTTGCGGGCTTGAAACAGTCGTAGTGATTGTGTGCAGCAACCCGGTCGGCACGACAGCTACGGACCAGATCCATGACGGACCAGCAGGGCACGAACGTGCTCGATCAATTCTCTCGACGCATAGAAATTCGTTGCCGCCAATCGTTCGAGCGCTGCGAATCCATCGAACAGGCCTTTTCGGGCCCCATCCACAATAACTGCGAGCGTTCCCGCAACCTGCAGGCCAGCGGCCGTTGCCGCAGAACGGCCCTGCTTCTCATCCATCAGCAGCCGATCTGCGTCTAGCTCGAGCGCCAAGGCGATCGCCTCGCGTTCCCCGACATCGAGCGTTGGAAAACCTTGAATCAACTTCGGCGTTGCGACTTTCAACCAGCCAGGCAACGAATGAGTCCAGGCGATGACGGGGGATCGTGGATGCTTTAGTTCGTCCAGGACGGAGGGAGGAAGGTAAACCTCTCCATACAATTGTGGCAAATAGTCAGCGAAGCCGATCAGAATGAGATAGGCCAGCGGTCCGCTATCCGAGACTATAATCACGGTTCAGGACTCGTGCGCGTCACGAAGTGATTCGGAGTCGGCCTCTACTTCGGCCGCCGACATCGGCAGCGACGCGCCGCGGGCTTTGAGAAACGCGTGAGCTTCAAACAGCGACATTCCCAACATTTCTGCCACTTGCCGTGAAGAAATCTGACCTTCGCTAAACCAAGCGGTAGCAAGTTCTTCCTTCGCACGGCGCTCAAGCTCCGGACCGAACTGGACTCGCAGAGATGACTCGATGTTAGCTGGAATATCGATGCTCAGCGTCATAACTGCATTCTAGCACGTATCCTGCTTGCTTCCATCTCCAAAAACAGTCAACTTACCGCCGCCAACTGCGATGAATTGCTGGTTTTCGCGCGAGAGATCCCACGCTTCATATCCGGATGAACTCGGAATCACTTCCAGAACATGGCCAGAGCTGAATTCGATGCGCAGGTCCAGCGTGCGGTCTCGCAATTCAACGGCGGTGACAACAGCATCGGTGATTCGTTCATCCACATACGCAACAGCGTCGACCGGCATTGGCAGACCAAACTTGTGTCCATCATCTTGGCTCGTAACACAAATTCGGCCGTGCTCGCAGAGTCGCCACAGGCAACTGACAACCAGATGTGCTTCCGCATCGAAATGGAATACCCAGTCGTGCTCACGGCGTTCGAGATTCTCAAAGCGATACTTAGTCAGCCAGTCCAGTATATTCATTTTGCACCCTCGCTACTCATGCCGCAGCGCCTCGATCGGGTCGAGGCTGGCCGCGCGGGCGGCGGGGTAGACGCCGAAGATGACGCCGACCAGCACTGAGATGGCGAAGGCCAAGGGGATGCTCCAGCCGATCAGTTGCGGCTCCATTTCCTGGATCAGCTTGGGGACGTTGGCCATCTGCTCGGGGAACCAGCGGATCAGCTCGCCGCGGACGAAGAGCGTGATCGGCCGGCAAAAGATGCCGCCCAGGATGCCGAGCGTGCCGCCGAGCACGGAGAGGACCACGCTTTCGGTGAGGAATTGCCGCGTGATGTCGCGGCGCTTCGCGCCCAGGGCGCGGCGGATGCCGACTTCGCGGGTCCGCTCGATCACGGTGGCGAGCATGATGTTCATGATGCCAATGCCGCCCACCACTAGCGAAATCGCCGCGATCAGGCCCAGGAACAGAATGAACATCAGCTGCGTCGTGCGGGCCTGCTCCAACAGCTCCAGCGGCACGGTGACGCCGAAGTCGGGCATCGTGTGAGCGTATTGGATGGTGTTCCGCACGACGTCGGCGACCGGCAGCACGTGGTCGCGGTCTTCGACCTGGAGCGTGATTTGCGTCACCTCGTTGATGTCGCGGGTGAAGGAGCCCGGCTTGAGGGTGACGATCATGTCGCCCTGACGCCGCCAGAGCGTGCTGATCGGTACGTAGACGTCGTTGGAAAAGCTCTCTGCCGCGAGCGAGCCGCCGATGCCGGCCGAGGGAGCCCGCGGCTTCATCACGCCGACGACGGTGTAAAAGTCGTCATCGATCATGATTCTCGTGCCGACGGGTTCGCCGGCCGGGAACAGGTCATCGGCCACTTCGGCCGCCAGCACGCAGTAGTTCCGCTCTTCGTCGACGTCGGCGTCGGTGAGGAAGCGGCCGCGATCGACCACGAGGCGCGTGACGTCGGCGTACTCCGGCATCGTGCCGACGAGCCGCCCCTCGATCATCCGTGTACGATTACGGAATTCGATCGCGGGCAGAATGCGGATCGGAATCGCCTTCGAGATCGAAGGCACCGTGGCCACGAGCCGCAAGTAGTCGGCCCGTGTGAGCCCGTAGCCGGCGTCCTGCACGATGTCGCCGGAGGGCTTGATCGTGCGGACGATGATGTTGAGCGCTCCCAGGCTGGCGATCTGTTCCTGGGCCGCGCGGCCGATCCCTTGCCCGATCGCCAACAGCCAGATCACGCTCGAGACGCCGATAAAAATGCCCAACACCGTGAGCGACGAGCGCAGCGGATGCATCCACAGGCTCTTAACACTCAACTGCAGCGTTCGCAGCCAGACGTTGAACATGAGGACAAATGTCTAATGTCGAATGACTAGTGACGAATCATTCGTCATTCGTCATTTGGAATTCGTCATTGTTACACGAACCGGTAAATGTCTTGGTGCGGCGCTCCCATCTCGTGCCGCTCGTCGGAGACGACCTGGCCGTCTTTGAGCACAATCGAGCGCTTCGTGCGGGCGGCGACGTCGGATTCGTGCGTCACCATGATGATCGTGCGCCCCTCGCGGTTGAGCCGTTCCAACAGGTCCAGGATCTCGGCCGTAGTGACCGAGTCGAGGTTGCCCGTCGGCTCGTCGGCGAGGATGAATTCGGGATCGTTCACCAGGCTGCGGGCAATGGCGACGCGCTGCTGCTGACCGCCGGAGAGCTGCGTGGGGCGATGGCCCAACCGCTGGCTGAGGCCGACCATGTCGGCCAGCTCCAGGCACCGCGCGCGCGAAGCCTTGTTGATGCGGTTGCTATAATACAACGGCACTTCGATGTTTTCGACGACCGTGAGCGCCGAGAGCAAATTATACGACTGGAAGATGAAGCCGATGCGCGTGGCACGAATCTCGGCGAGCTCGTCATCGGACATCTTCGACACATCGACGTCCGAGAGCATGAACGTCCCGGAGGTGGGCCGATCGAGGCAGCCTAAGAGGTTGAGCATCGTGCTCTTGCCGGAGCCGGAGGGGCCCATGATCGAGATGTAGTCGCCGACGGGCACGTCAAACGTCACGCCGCGGAGCGCATGGACCGTCTCGCCGCTGAGGACATAGTCTTTGCGGAGATCGCTGACGCGGACGGCCGATTTCATCCGCGGGCTCCCTCGCCCGGCGCGGCCGCGGCTTGAGGCTCGGAGGCCTGGGCGCTTTCCTGGCCCTTGCCCTTCGGCTCGGCGGCGTCCGCTTGCTGGCCGCCGGCGGGCGCTCCACCGCCAGGCCGTCCGCCGGCTCGGCGCTGGCCGGCGCCGGCTGTCGCACCGGCCGGTTTGCCGCCCAACTGATCAGTCGGGACCTGCGGGATCGCCCGCTGGGCGACTTCGGGTGCGAGCTTGGGCAGCGTGACTTGCGCGAGATAGGCCCGCGGATTCATGGAGACCTTGTCCCCTTCGTTCAGCCCGCTCTCGACGACGAAAAATTTGTCGTTGGTCGGGCCGGGCACGATCTCTTTCGCTTCCCATTGGCCGCCGGCATAGGCGAAGCAATAGAACTTGTCGCCGTGCGAGTAGACCGACTGTACGGGCACCTGGATCGCGTTCGGCACTTCGTCGCAACGGATGGTGACCGAAGCCGTCATGCCGGTCCGCAGATCGTCCGACGGATCATTGATGCTGACATAGGCCTTGTACTCTTTGACATTGGCCTGCCGCCAACCGGTCGGCTCGGCGTATTGATTCACTTTCTGCACCGTGCCGCGGAGCACGCGGTCGCCAAAGCCGACGGGGCTGATGATCGCCGGCTGCCCGGGCCGGATGTATTGAATCAGCGATTCGTTGATCGCCAGGTTCACGCGCATCGAATCGGCGTTCGGCAGGCGGATGATCGGCTGCCGCTCGCGGACAACCGTCCCTTCTTCGACGATGAACTGCTGATCGCCGCGGC
>JBFWSG010000008.1:0-25435 GCA_050248495.1 Pirellulales bacterium
CGGCCGCGTTAAGCAACGCTGCCGACGAATCGCCACCCGCTACGAGAAGAAAGCTGCCAACTACGCCGGCTTCCTCTGGCTCGCCGCACTCTTGGTCGACTTGCTATGAATGTCCGTACTGCCTAGACCACCGGTACCGTCGTTCGTTCATAATCCCACCTGACCCTCCCACCGGACAGTCTAGCAGACAGGAAGTGGCGGCGACTGATCGTCGGTCAGGTACGCGTTTGCCCCAAGTGAAAACAGCTTTTTGGCCAATTCATCTGCGTCGCCCATGGTTCGAGCTTCGACGACAACTATTTCGCCGGATAAGACCGCCTCTGCGAGTCTCTTTGCTTCCGACAATCCCAACTGCGAATGAGCAATGATGGCCTGCGTGATGCTGATCGTCCACGCACCTGGCCGCCAACCTGTTATTCGGACCTGGACCACTTGAAACGTCCCCTGCGTGGCGAATGCCTGCCTTGCCGGCCATGCCGGTAGTGTAGCAGGCGGGGGCGGGCGCATAAAAATCTGCCCATCTCTGGGTACTGTTGGAACAGTGTGTTGCTGGGAATCAATTCTGTTCCGATTGATCCTCTCGCCACTCCTCATAGAAATCATGAAACCACATGTGTCTCCGCAGGCTCTTGTCGGTCCTTAATCCATAAACAAGACCGCCGGCGGCGGCAAAGAGCGTCACCACAACCAGCAAATCGAACAGCGAGAAGCGGCGTCGGTATCGAATCGCCGTCCAGCGGTGGTAAACCAGATAGCTCAGGCAAGCGCAAACCAGCACAAAGGCGATCAGCATTCCGAGCTGGAAACCAAGCATCTGTCGTTGCCTCCCGGCGGACAGTTTAGCAGACGGGAGGGCCGGAACACGGGCGGCGATCAGAAGAGCACTTGGAGCAGGAATACGGCAACGATCACGAACACGAGACGGCCAAGCAAGGAGCCGAAACCAGAGTCGCCGGAGCTGCCTTGTCCACCAGGATCGCCAGGGTTGTCGCTGGAGAAGTCCATCGTTGCCCCCGTTAACGTGCGTTGCGCCCCATGCCGGTAGTGTAGCAGGCGGGGGCGGGAGGGCGCTACTAGGCCACCTGTCGGTTCTGTCGGGACAGTGTGTTGCTCGTCAGTCCCACGTGGCCATTTCCGACACGAGATATTGGGCCGCAACGTACAGAAATGCGAGAGCCGCGAAGGTGACGTAGACGATGGCCCCGGATTTTTTGCTCGTCGGTCGCATCTCGCTCCGCTTCCTCCCACCGGACAGTCTAGCAGACGGGAAGGCTAACGGCTGTATTGCAGCACGTTGCCATCGTAGACCGCCCAAGCCCAGAAGATTGTGCCAACAAGTCCGAGAAAAAATGCAAGTGCATATTCTCTTGCGCTATAGCGGCAGACCCCGTAGGCGGCTACGGCAGTTGCACACCAGCTCGGCGCCGGCCCCAGCAAACCAAGGCAAGGAATAAGAGAGTCGTATCGGCCCAGTAGATAAAGTGGCGTGCTCAACAATCCAACCAGCGCCATCCCCAGTGCGATATGCTTTACGGTGATCTGCTTCGTGTCGGCCATGCGGGACCGTCGGAACAGTGTGTTGCTGGGAATTATTCGGCGCCGTATGTGGATTGATACCAGGGAATCCAGATAGCCAGACAGTCACCAAGCATCAACAGGGCCAAGAACAGCACGACCCAAGTCTCCCACCCATCTCCGATGGCATACCAGGGGCGTTTTCTTTTGGGCTGAGGCGTCATTCCGATGTCTCCCACCGGACAGTTTAGCAGACGGGAAAGGCTAGGGATTCTCGGCCGTCGCCTCGCTGTCCTTGAAACAGCGTGGGCAGACGGCAACTTCAGTCCACCGCCATCCCTGCCGGTAGAACAATATCGCTGCGCGCCGGTGCCTCAGGATTCAGATATTCACCGTTGCGAATATCACAACGAGCTTGGGCATAGCATCGGCCGCAGTTTATGCGAAATTTGCCGCCCCATGCGCTCAAGGCGAATCCCATCCGTTCGAGCTCGTCGGAATCTGGCTCAGGTCTCGTCGCGTGGCGGGCCATGCCGGTAGTGTAGCAGGTGAGTGATCGGCCGGCCGGGTTTGCAGGTATTGCCAGCGCAATATTGTTGCTCGGTATTATTTTCTGCGCGAGCGTCGCCGGTTGTTTTCGTCAATTGATTTCGCCGCAGCCAGCTGGCGTGCGAAATAGCAGCCGCCAACCAACAGCAAAACTCCGAACACCACAAACAACCGGCTTCCCTCCTGGACTCCAGCTGCAAGACAAAGGGCTCCAAGCAAGAAGAAGCACACAATCGGAACGATCGGTGGCGTATTGATCGGTGGCTTTTGGGGATGGGAACTCATGCCACCGGAAAGTCTAGCAGACAGGCAGGGCTAGCGCGTCAACCAAGCTCCGAGTCCCAACACGACGGCAGAAAGCGTCGTGGCGACGAGGAGCGTGCGGAGGGAAAAGCGAAATGGCAGGCGGTTTGATTTGATGATTGTCGGCGTGCCTTTTGCGTGGCGACGGTTGAGCCAATTCAGATCCAGTAAATTCGCCAAACAAAAGATTACTATGCAGACGATCGCGACGGCGGCGGATTCGAGCGTGCTTCGGTCCATGGGACGGATTCTACACTCCGAAGAACGCGGCGGGGCTCAACTTACGGAGCATGCCGGTAGTGTAACATGAGGCGATCCGACTCGGGCGCGCCAAGGCACCAGCGACTTGCTCGATTCGCGTTTGTCGATATGTTTTTCAAGTTCCAAGACCACTTGAAGGGGCACCTGGGAATAAATATCGTCCCAGCCGCGAACATTAGCGCGTCAAGATCTCGAACTTCGGAGAAACGCCAATGACTTGCAAAAGCATATGTGCTTTCACAGTGGCTGTTCTATTTTCGATCGCATTCTCGCCAAATCGCTCGTTGGCTGAAGGCTACGCTTTCGCGGGCCTGTCGATCGACAAGTTTAACGTGTTCTGGCAAAGTTCCGTGGCCGACCCAACCAACCTGGCACAAGGCCCGCTTCGAGACGGAACGGGCAGCCAGGTGGACCTGCGCGACCTCAATCCAAACGGTGGTGGCGGCACCAGCAATAATCGACGCGCGGATCTCGAGTCGACGCACGCCACCGGATCCTTTGCGACTTGCCTCGGCGCATGCTCCAAAGGGCCCAATGACTACAGTCGACCTCCCAGTCAGCCGACCGATCCACTGAGCGGTGCCAAGTTTGCCAGGACCAACGTACGGAGCAGTGGATCGCTCTTTTCGGTCGGCCATTTCACTTCGCCAGTTGGTTACGATTCTTATGCGGAACTGGAATTGAATAGCACCGCGACCGGCAAGACGGCCGCCGCGCTGGGCTCTTATCAGTCGATTCGCTTTTTTCGTGTCGTTGATGCGGATCGAATGGTTTTTGATTTCGATGCGGATGTATTCATGAGAGTATTCCGTGAGTCAAACTTGCCGCTCGCGCGTGTGGATGCCAGAACCACATTCCAAATCAAGCTGACGGATAGTGCGGGAAATACGATGTTGGACTTCTCGCCGAATGGCTCTGAATTGGAGCAAATCGGAGGGGATGTGGTAGCGGACCCGTTCAATCTGAACAGGGATCTGGCAATTCAGCCGCCCTATGGCGCCAGCGATCTAGAGATCGCCAGCGCTGGTCAATTTCGCGTAATATCGCCGCTGCTGACACCCGACGTGTCGTATGTCTTAACCGTTACGAGTGGTTCGGCAGTGAATGCCAACAATGTACCGGAACCTGCCTCAGCCGCTTTCGCGCTGATCGCTATTATTTCTCGGATGTTCGCACGGAAGCGGCGAAGCGGCTGAGAATTCGGCCCCGGGCGTTCGGCCGGTGGTCCGTCCGAATCACCCGGGGTCAAATATGGGTGGAAGTTACCACAGTCGCCACTGGTGCTGGGTGACGACGTAGATCCCGAGCAGGAAGTTGGTCACGGCGTGGGCGGCGACGCAGTCCCAGATGTTTTTGGTCCGGGTCATCAGCCAGGTGACCAGGCTGAACCAGACGAAAGCGGCGAGCAGTTCGCCGGGGTGCATCAGCATTGGGACGGCGGTGCCGGCGACGGCGGCCAGCGTCGTCACTTTGCCGAAGGGGACCTGCCACCAGGCGGCGTCATCCTGGACAAAGCGCATCAGAAAGCCGCGGAGGAAGAACTCTTCGATCACCGGCACCACGAGTGCGAGGCCAATGAAGCGAACGACGAGGAACGTGTACGCCCAGGCGGGCGTGGATTTGAGTTGTTCGAGCGGGTTGTACGCCGGGCGTTCGCCCAAGCCGCCGACGAAGCCTTCGAGGCCGAGCGGCGCGAGGAGTTTCGGTTCGAGGCGCAAGCTGCAGAGCCAGATCCAGAGGACGACGCCGACGCTGCCGACTGCGATTGCCAGCAGCGAGACGCGGAACGGAAACTCGCGGTAGCCCGGGAGCACATACAACATCGCGGCGATCGTTAACGCGATCTTCACGGTGTAGACCAGCGGGTAGTGCTTGTACTTGAGGCCGAGGATGTTGGCCTGGCCCTCTTCGAGCTGGCTGCGGATGCGTTCCGGCGCGGCCTTCTGGGAGTCCGTCAGCGGCGCGGGCTGCCCCGGCTCGAAGCTGCCGAGGATCATGTAAACGAAGAAAGGCAGCAGAAAGGTTTGCCAGGGGGAAGGGGCCACGGGGCTGGAGGCTCGGAGCTGGGGCTTCCTGCTCCCTGCTCCGTGTCGAAGATTCGCCGTGGCGAACTCCCCGCTCCCTGCTTTGCCATCCGCAGATTTATCTTGATCCAACTGGAGATTCCTCGTACGATTGGCCCGAAATTGTGGTCTTGCCATCGGTGCTTGGGCTGTAGGAGGCGTCTCCGACGCCGATTCCGCTCTCAAATGGTTAACGAAATCGGCCTCGGAGAGGCCTCCCACAGCTTACCGGAACCTGGCACTGTCCACGATTTTTCGGGTGAGCCGCTTAGTGGTCGATCGGCAGGGGTGGCGCTGGTCGGACGGCCGTTTTTCGCGGAAATTTGCGAAAAGCCGGCCGAGAATTCACGGTTTTGGCCTAGCCTCTACGGTCGAACCGTTTATTATAAGTAGTTCTCCCGCCGTTTTCAGGGTTGTGCCGGCTCGGCGGTAGCTGCGGCCGGCGGCCTTGGTTTCTGACTTGCCGAACAGGCAGGTCTTTGGTCGGGCGGAAATGCAGTTTGGAGATCTTCCGATGAGTGACGCGCCAATTGAAGGGCCGGCGGCCTAACGGTCGCACCCCGCCGACAGTCCTCAAGGCGATTGCTCTGAGGAAATGACGGCGGGACTCACGGAATGCGATCGATCCGCCGGCCTCGCAAACGACAGCACCCGCTGTCGTCGCTGCCCCATGTGCTGTGGAAGCTGGGGGCGGATCGTAAGTGTAGAACGCTGAGAAGATGCTGTTCGCCTAATCGTTTTCGGACACGAATATGAACCTGAAAAACCTCCGCAACATCGGTATCTCCGCTCACATCGACTCGGGCAAAACGACCTTGAGCGAGCGGATTCTGTTCTACGCCGGCCGCATTCACAAGATCGAGGACGTGAAGGGCGGCGGCGACGGCGCGACCATGGACCACATGGAGCTGGAGAAGGAGCGCGGCATCACGATCACCAGTGCCGCGACCACGGTTCACTGGGAAGATCACCAGATCAATCTGATCGACACCCCGGGACACGTCGACTTCACGGTCGAAGTCGAGCGCAGCCTGCGCGTGTTGGATGGGGCGATCCTCGTGCTGTGCGCGGTGGGCGGCGTGCAATCGCAATCGATCACGGTCGACCGCCAGATGAAGCGGTATCATGTGCCGCGGTTGGCGTTCATCAACAAGATGGACCGCACGGGAGCGAACCAGGATTCGGTCGTGAAGCAGCTCAAGGAAAAGCTTGGCTGCGACGCTTGCCTGATGCAGATCCCCATCGGCAAGGAAGATAAGTTCGAGGGCGTGATCGACTTGATCACGATGAAGGCCCTCTACTTCGACGGCTCGAACGGCGAGAAAGTCCGCGAAGAAGCGATCCCGGCCAACCTGCAGAAGGACGCCGAGGCCGCCCGCACCCACATGCTCGAAGCTCTCTCGATGTACAGCGACAAGCTGATGGAGATGCTGCTGAGCGAAGAGGAAGTCACCGAAGAGACGATCCACGATCTCGTGCGGCACGCCGTGATCGAGCAGGAATTCACGCCGGTCTACCTGGGTACGGCCTACCGCAACAAGGGCGTGCAACCGCTCTTGGACGCGATTGTTCGCTATTTGCCGACGCCGCTCGATGCACCGTCGAAGGGCAAGAATCCCAAGGATCAGACGCAGATCATTGAACTCAAGCCGGACACCAACTTGCCGTTCGTCGGCATGGCCTTCAAGATCGTCGACGACGAGTTCGGCCAGCTCACCTTCACGCGCTGCTACCAGGGCAAGATCGAGAAGGGCGGCACTTACTACAACCAGCGCACCGGCAAGAAGGAGCGCTTCGGCCGGATCGTGAAGATGCACGCCAACAAGCGCGAAGAAATCGACGTGGCCGAAGCGGGCGACATCGTGGCGATCATGGGCATCGACTGCGCGAGCGGCGATACCTACTGCTCCGAGCCGAATTACTGCACGCTGGAAAACATCTTCGTCGCCAAGCCGGTGATCAAGATGTCGATCAACCCGATCTCGCGTGACAATTCCGACCGGCTGGGCAAAGCCCTGCAGCGATTCCGCAAGGAAGACCCGACCTTCCAGGTGATGACCGACGAAGAGACGGGCGAAACCGTGATCGCGGGCATGGGCGAATTGCACCTCGAAATCTACGTCGAGCGGATTCGCCGTGAGTACAAGGTCGACGTGGAAGTCGGCGCCCCGAAGGTCAGCTACCGCGAATCGGCCACGAAGGAAGCCGCGTTCGACTTCAAGCACAAGAAGCAGACGGGCGGCTCTGGCCAGTACGCTCACATCGTAGGCAGTATGCGGCCGATGACAGACGAGGAAACCGCCACCGTCGAAGGCGAACTGATGTTCGTCGACAACATCCGCGGCGGCCGCATCCCGGCGAACTTCATCCCGCCGGTCGAGAAGGGCTTCCGCAACATGCTCGCTAAGGGCCCGGTCGCGGGCTACCCGGTGGTCGGCATCCGGATCGACTTGAACGACGGTTCGTACCACGACGTCGACAGCTCGGACATGGCGTTCATGGTCTGCGCCCAGGGCTGCTTCCGCGAGACGTTCCCGAAGATGAAGCCGGCGATCCTCGAGCCGATCATGTTGATGGAGCTCGAGCTCCCCGAGAACTTCCAGGGCACGGTGGTCGGCAACATTTCATCCCGCCGCGGCATCGTGATATCGACCGACATGGTCAATGGCGTCACAAAGATTATCGCCGAAGTGCCGCTCGCCGAAACCTTCGGCTACTCGACCGACTTGCGCTCGATGACGCAAGGGCAGGGTACATTCACGATGGAGCTGGCCAAGTACCGCCCGGTGCCGGGCAACATCCAGGCCGACATCATCGCGGAGCGGAAAGCCGAACTGCAGCCCGCCTAACCATATAGCCGCGGCGTCCCGCCGCGCAGAGCGACGCGCAGATCGCCGTGAGCCGTCAGCCATCAGTAAAAACAAATCAGCCCCCGGTTCCGCCGAGGGTTTTTTGTTGCTCGCACACCGCCACTCCGCACGTCAGCCGCGCATGGTACAATTGCAGCGGCACTTCATCACCGTGAGCCCGACCATGGACGAGAACTTCTGGCGACAAGTCGACCGCGCTCGACGCATGACGGGCGAGGAACGATTCCGCGAAGGCCTGGCGCTCGTCGATCGCAGTTTCCGCTTAATGGACGACGGCGTTCGTCACCAGTTCCCTAACGCGACGCCCGAAGAGCGACGCCAGATTCGCCGCGAGCGACTTGCGCGCTTGCGTTCAGTTGAAGCAAAGCGATGAACTCCGACGAAGTCGTCAGCGGCGTCATTGCGATTCTCAACGGGCAAAACGTGCCCTACATGATCGTCGGCTCGCTGGCGACCAACTTCTACTGCGTGCCGCGTTCAACTCAGGACGGTGACTTTGTCGTTCAGGCTCCATTAGGAAAGCTCGCCAGCTCAATCAGTCAGGCCAGCGGCCATTTGCAGTTCGACCGCCAAATGGGGTTCGAAAGCGTGACGTCCACGAAGAGAATTGTGCTTCACACGTGCGAGCACGATTTTGAAATTGAGTTATTCGAACTCAGCGGCGATGAACACGATCAGGCGCGCTTTGCTCGACGGATCAACGTCGAGTTGCTGGGCGAAAGCGCGTGGATCGCCACGATTGAAGACATGATCGTCACGAAACTGCGTTGGGCGGAAGCAGCCGGCCGCGAGAAGGACGTTTTCGATCTGCGCAACCTGATCGCAGTGCAGCAAGACTCAATCGACTGGCCCTACGTCGAATCGTGGACCGACCGTCACGGCACGCGCGAGGTGCTCGACCGATTGCGCCGCGAATGCGAGCGGCAGTAATGCACGTCCAACTTACTTCCGAAATGATCGCAACTGCGAATTTGCTCTTTCTGCGAATGAATGATTGGCGCGCCATCGTCCGCGCGTTTCAACGATTGCACGAAGGCTTGCCCGATTTCACATATGAGTCGGTGCTACTAAAAGTCGCGAGCGTTAATGCGTATTACGGGACCAACGTCTATGCCCTCGAACGAATGTCATTGCATATCACGCAGCTAGCAATTTAGATTAACTTTCGGGACGCCGGGCCCGAACTTGTTACTTCCATTGCGACGATTCCCCCAATAACAGGCGACTCCAAAAATCGACGATTTGTGAGTTTCGCCTCAAAGTTCGCCCACTTTTTCATTTCCAACGAGAGGTTTCCGATTTACGACAGCGTGGCCTTAACAATGCTGAAATTGCATTTCGGCAGAGGTAGGCTGAAGTTAAGCGACAAGCGGAAGTATTTGGATTTCGTTGATGGAATCGACATGTTGCGCGCGGCGGCTGGCCTGTCCGCACCTTATACGGAGCTTGATCGTGATCTTTGGATCGCTGGCTCGTACCTAAAATGGAAAAGAGGCAAGCCGGTTAACGTCGAATTAAGGCGATTCTTCACGGCGAACGAGGCGAAAGACCCCGAAATGCGTACATTCAGGAGACTTGTAACTGAATTGATGTAGGCCATCTCCGGCGATCCCAGATCGTCGGCGATACCTCTCCCTCAAAACATCACCTCCCGCTTCAGCTTCCGCCGCAGCACGACCCATTGTCCCGCGTGCAGCACCCAATGACCGCCGACAGTCATGAAGGCATCGCCAACTCTTTTCACCCACGGCGGCAGGCGACCTTCCAGCGGTCGGTCGAAATCGGCCGCAGTCAAACGATCAAGCGCCTGAAGCGTCGCGGCGCGGATGTCTTTTGCCAACTGCTGATACTCAGCCTTCTTGAGATAATTGCCGGGCTCGTCGCTCACAGGCTTCGCGCGGCTGTGTCGTTCCGCAAAACCCGCGGGAAGTTCCGGCATTGAACCGGGCGCCGCCGCTTCCACCAGGTGTCGCTCCGCAGCGATCAAGTGGCCCAGTTGCCAGGCGATATGGTTGGCCGTGGGCACCGGTCGTTCCAGAATCTCCGCGTCGGTGAGATCGTCGAGATATTTTCCGACGAGAAAATCGGCGGTCGCCAGCTGCGAGCGGACAGCATCTTTGAAGTCCATGGCAAAGTTTTCCTCTGGTGGGTTTCAAGCAAGCGAGGGCGCGGCCGATTGCGCCGCGCCCTCTTGCTCCAACAGTTTCTGGAAGTAGCTTTTGAAATGCGCGAGATTGCGGCCGATCACGGCGGGGTCTTGCGACGCCTTCGCGAGCAGCAATGAGCCTTGCACGGTGCCCATCCACAGTTCGGCCAGCGAGGCCGTATCCAGCTTGAGGCCGCGGGACCGGCAAGCCGCGTTGAGCAACGTTTGAAAGTACCGCTCGCCTTTGGCGAAGCACTCCTGGGCCGCCTCGCGGAGCACCGGGTTCGATTCCGAGACTTCCTGCACCGTCGTGCCTGCGAGGCAGGACTTGTGGATGTCTGCCCCGTCGAACATCGCCGCCATGAAGTCGATCGCCGCAAGCACTTTGGCCACGGGATCCTCGATCGACTGGTACGGCGCTGCGCGATGGAGTTCCGCCATTTGTTCCTGCCATTTGCAGAGACATTCCTTGGCGAGCGCTTCCTTCGACCGGAAATGATGAAAGAACGCACCCTTGGTAACACCCGCGGCAGTGCAGATTTCGTCGACGCTGGTGGCCGAATAGCCGCTGCGGCGCATCAGATCGGTGCCAACGGCGAGCAGCGAGTCGCGGGCGTTTTCACCAGCAGTTTTGGGCATTTCGGGAGAATACCAACCGGTTGGTATGTTTGTCAAGTTGAAGTTTTTCGTCGGCATTGTCGCGTCGCGACGTTTCCACGAAGATTCGCGGCCCACTTCCCGGCCAGGATGGCCAACGATTTCCGCCGGCCAGGATGGCCGAGCTATATAGCCGGGCCATCCTGGCCCGCCGAACAGGTTGGCCATCTTGGCCCGCCGACAACGTTTGGGCCACGCACGGCTTCCTTGCCGTACGCGACGCCTGTTGGAAGGTCGACCAAGGTCGTGCGGAGGTGAGTAGGCCGCGCGGCCGTGGGTGGTCGTCCTTCCAGAAGCGCGAGCGACGACACCGGACACTCGCGCGTGTGCAGAATTTTGTGTATGAGAGGTGAGTCGATGCACCGGCACCGAATTATTCCACTGGCATTCATTGTGGCAGCATTTTCATTTGCGTCTCTACGACATGATGTCGCGCGCGGGCAGATGCCGCTGTCCGAGCCGATGTCCGTCGAGTATGGGCCGGAGTTGCCCGCCGAGGAGATGCCAGTGTACTTCGAGCCACCGGCAGAAGACTGCAGCACGCCGAAGCCGATCTTCATCGCGCCGCAGGAGGGCTGGGTGCAGCCGGTGCAGCCGCTCGAATTGGTGCCGATCATGCCGCTGCCGGAGAGCGCGGGGCCGCGGCCGGGTTCGATCGTCGGGCCGATGTTTGGTGCGCCCGAACAGTTGCCGCTGCCCGGACAGCCTGGCCCGCCCGCCCCGCCCCCCGAAGCGAGCTCGCCGCTTTCGAGTATCGCACCGGGCGGAAAGATTTCGCCGCAGTTCGGACTGCCCGTGCCGCCGGAAGAGATGCCGGGCGGGGCGCCGCCGATTTTTGTGCCCGCCGCCAACGATGAATACGCCTGGGAGCAGATCACGGACGTGGTGAGCGATTACTTCACGATCTCGCGCGAGCAGCAGGTCCGCCGCAGCGGCGAAGCCTGGAGCGAAGGCAAGATTGAGACGCGCTACCAGGGCGGGGCGACCTGGCTCGAGCCGTTCCGCAAAGATTCGGTCGGCGCATTCAACCGCTGGGAGAGCACGTTCCAGACCATTCGCCGCCGCGCAACGGTTCGCGTGGCGCCCGATCCGAACGGGTACGTCGTCGAGGTGATCGTCGAAAAGGAGTTGGAAGATCTGCCCCATCCCGAGCGGTCGACGTCCGGCGTGGCGGCCTTTCCGAACGACTTTTCTTTGCCGAGCGGGCGCTCAGGCGACGTGAGCCGGACGCTGTCGTCGCCGCGGTGGATTCAATTGGGGCGCGACAAGCCGCTAGAAGCCAAGATGTTAGCGGATATTCACGCGCGGCTCAACGGAGTGACGGCGGCGTCAAACACGGGGTCGATCTGGCAGTAGCGGCGAGACGTACGCTAAGCCACAAGCGATGCGTTACGCGTTTGAGTAGGACGCGCTAACGGGGATGCCAAGCACGGGGAGAGGCGTGGACGTCACGGCATTTTCGACCGGGGCGACCGGCAGCTTGAGCGTGAACGCCGTGCCAACGCCGACGGTGCTTTCGACGCGGATGCGGCCCTGGTGCTGCTCGATGATCTCGCGACACGTCGAGAGGCCGACGCCCGTGCCCCCTTTGCCGCTCTCATCCGGGCCGCGCTTGGTGGTGTAGTAGCGGTCGAAGATGTGGGGCAACTGGTCGGCGGGGATGCCGGTGCCCGTGTCGCGGATCGAGAGGTCGACCGTGCCGGCCGCCGCATCAGGGGCTACGCGAATCGTGACGCGGCCGCCATTAGGCATGGCCTGGCGGGCGTTGGTCAGTAGGTTGAGCAGCACCTGCTGAATCTGATTGCCGCAAGCGAGCGCCAGCGGCGCGGGCTCCAGCTGCAGCTCGACCTGGATGCGGTACTTGCGCAGCTCGCGCTCCAACAGCACCAGCGATTCCTCGACGAGCTTGCCCAAGTCCGTGGGAACCCGCTCGACGCTGCGGTTGCGGGCCATGCCGAGCACGCCGTTGGTGATCTTTTCCGCCCGCAGCGAGGCTTCGAGGATCTTGGTGAAGGCCTTGTCGCGCGCGGCTTCGTCCTTGTGCCGGAGGCCGAGCTTGGCGTAGTTGAGGATCGTGGTCAGGATGTTGTTGAATTCGTGCGTGGTGGTGCTAGCGAGCTCTCCCAAGGCGGCAAAACGCTGCGCGCGGCGCAGCTCGTCTTCCAGCAATTCGACCTGGCGTTCGAGAGAGGGTCCGCCTTCGGACATCGGTTGCTCCGGGGGAATCGGGGTCGGGGACGTGAGCGGCTCGCTGGAATGGCGTCGGCTGCTGTCAGCCGCAAACTCCGCTACTTCGCTGCCATTCTGTCTGGCTTGCGCACGCTGCGCCGGGTCGTTGTTTTGCCCGACAGACAGTTCTTAAACCTTTACGCCGACGATATTTGCGTCATTCCCTGATATCGACGAATCCGGCTGGCCGACTACAGAACAAGCGGCTAGAATCCGCGACCCGATAGCAGTCGAGAGCCATGCGTCCAGAGTCAAGCGCTGGAAGCGTGTTGGCACTCGACTCTTAACTCTCGACCCTGGACTAAAGGAGGTGCACCGGAATGCACACCGTGGAACTATTGCAGGAAGCGCTGGAGGCCGCGCGCGGCCTGGGTTACGACGTCCGGCAGGATTGGCTCGGCGGCGACGGCGGCGGGCACTGTCTGGTGCGGGGCCGGCGGATGTTGCTGTTGGACGTGGCTCAGACTCCCGATGAGCAGCTGGAAGTGGTCGCCGACGCACTGCGCGGCGAAAACTCGGCGATGACGCTGAAGGTTTCGCGGTCGCTGGCCGAGCGGATTCAATTTCGCGCCGCGGCCTGAATTCGCTGCTAGCGATAGAGCCGCTCCGCCGCAATGAACTCTGCGACGGTCGGCGGCACGAGGCCAGCAACCGACTCGCCGGCGGCGGCGCGGCGACGAATCTCCGTACTGCTGGCGTCGACGGCCGGCATCTCGATGAGCCGCGGCTGTTTGTTCGCGGCGCACATCGCCCGGAGTGCCGCCAGATCAGGTTCGCTCTGGCCCGCGCGGCGGACGACCAGCGGCGTCGCCAGCAAAAAGATCGCCCGCGGCTCACGCCAATTCGGCGCATCTTGCACGGCATCTGCCCCCATCAGGAAGAACAGCACGGCGGACGGCAGCTCCTCGTTCAGCTGTCGCAGCGTTTCGACGGTGTAGCTTAGTCCGCCCCGGTCGATCTCAAGCGTCGACACGCGCCACGACGGCTCGTGAAGAATCGCCATCCGCAACATTTCGACCCGCTGCACATCCGTGGCGTGCGGCCCTTTCTGTTTGAGCGGCTGCACGGCCGTCGGCATGAACCAGACTTCATCCAGCGCGGACTGCTGCTGACAGGCGTGCGCGAGGGCCAGATGGCCATTGTGCACGGGATCGAAGCTACCGCCGAATATGCCGAGGCGCATGGAGTGTTGAGGGTTTAGGGTTGAGAGTTGAGTGTCGAAAACGTGGGGCTGGGGGCTCAGGGCTGGGGGCTGTATGGTAGTCAGTGACGAGTCAAGTTGATTTCCAATGACTCCGCTGACTCTAAACCCTCAACCCTCAACTCTCAACCCTCCCGCAATGCCCCAGCAGCAATCGCTTTTCGAGCCTGATCCGGCGCCGTGGGAGCTGGACGACACGGCGCAGCAGCATGTGGCGACGGTGGTGTTCGCCAGCGGCGCTGGGGGCGAGTTCGACTATCTCGTGCCGGAGGGGATGGCGCTCGCGGCGGGTTGCCGTGTGAAGGTGCCGCTCGGGCGCGGCAATCGGACGGTCGTGGGTTACACGGTCGACGTGGGATTCAAAACGGCCGGCGGCCGGAAGTTAAAAGCGATCGCCGAGGTGCTCGATCCACAAGCGCTCCTCTCGCCGTCGATGCTGCGGGTGACGCGGTGGATGGCGGACTATTATCTCTGCCCGTGGGGCCAGGTGCTGGAGGCGGTGGTGCCGGCGGGCGTGCGGCAGAAAGCGGGGACGCGCGACGTGACATTGCTATCGGTCGCGCCGGAAACGGTGGCCCGGCTCGGCGAGCTCAAGCTTTCCGGCAAGCAGGCCGAGGTTGTCCGCCATCTCGCCTCCAGCCCGCGACCCCTCTCCGCGCCGCAATTGGCTGCCCGCGCCGGATGCACCGTGGCGCCGATCAACGCGCTGCGGAAGAAGGGACTCTTGGTGGCGAGCGTCGAGCGGCTTTCGACGGCCCGCGTCGACTACGCCGCGGTGGAGCGCGAGGCGGCTCACGAATTGAACGAAGACCAGCAAGCGGCACTCGAGTCGATCCGCGAATCGCTCCATTCGGCCGAGCATCGCACGATTCTGATCCACGGCGTCACGGGGAGCGGCAAGACGGAAGTTTACATCCGGGCGATTGAGGAGGTCGTCCGCTTCGGCCGGCAGGCGATTCTGCTCGTGCCCGAAATCAGCCTCACACCGCAAACGGTTGCCCGCTTTCGCGCCCGTTTCGATCGCGTGGCCGTACTCCACAGCCACCAGAGCGACGTCGAACGACACGAACATTGGCGGCGAATCGCGCGGGGCGAAGTGGAAGTTGTCGTCGGCGCCCGCAGCGCCATCTTCGCCCCGACGCCCCATCTGGGCCTCATTCTGTTGGATGAAGAACACGAGGCGACGTTCAAACAGGAGACGGCGCCGCGCTATCACGCCCGCGACGTGGCGATTCGCCGGGCAACCGATCAAAACGTGCCGCTCGTGCTCGCCAGCGCCACTCCGTCGCTCGAAAGTTGGCAGCGGGCAGCGGCGGGGGAATTCCGGCTCGTGGAGATGCCGCGGCGCGTGTTCAACCGGCCGCTGCCGGCCGTGCGGACTATCGATCTCCGCGAGGAGCAGCACCATCGCGGCAGCCGCGGGGCCATCAGCCGGCCCTTGCACCAGGCCATGGAAGCGGCGCTCCGCGACGGCGGACAGGTGATCTTGCTGCTCAATCGCCGCGGTTTTTCGACGCACATTCAGTGCCCGGCGTGCGGCTACGTAGCAAAGTGTCCGCATTGCGACTTGCCGCTCACGTTTCACCGCCAGGCCAGCCAGGTGATCTGCCACTATTGCGACTACCAGACGCCGCATCCCACAAATTGCCCCGATTGCAAATCGCCTCAGCTGCGGTTCAGTGGCCTGGGAACGCAAAAGCTCGAAGCGGAAGTTCAGGCCCGTTTTCCCGATCACACGTGCCTGCGAATGGACACCGACACGATGCAGCAGCGCGGCAGCCACGAACAGGCGCTGGCCTCGTTCCGCGATGGACGGGTGAAGATTTTGCTCGGCACGCAGATGATCGCCAAAGGGCTCGACTTCCCGAACGTGACGCTGGTGGGCGTGATCAACGCCGACACGGCGCTGAACCTGCCTGACTTCCGCGCGTCGGAGCGGACGTTTCAACTCGTGACGCAAGTCGCGGGGCGGACCGGCCGGGGAGAGCAGGGCGGGCGCGTGATGGTGCAAACCTTTGCCCCCGATTCGCCGGCAATCCTGGCCGCGGTGCGCCACGACTACACGGCCTTCGCCCGCACCGAGCTACCGCACCGCGAGTCAGCCGGCTACCCGCCTTTCGCCTCGCTGGTGCGGATCGTCGTCCGCGGCGAGAGCGAGCCGAACGCGCGGGCGCTGGCGGACGAAATCGGCAAACGCCTGCGCGCCCAAGCTGCCGACGGCATCCGCGTGCTAGGGCCGGCGCCGGCGCCGATGACGAAGCTGCGGGGGCAGTATCGCTTCCAAATTCAGTTGCATTCAAAGGATGGCGACGCCTTGCGAATCGTGGTCCGGTCCGCCACCGCGGAACTGAAAACACCGGAGGATCTTTTCTGGACCGTCGACGTCGATCCCTGGGACATGATGTGACGAGAGTTGAGGGTGGAGAGTTGAGGGTTTAGTGCCCAGACCAAATCAATTCAGGAGAATCGCTCGGACACGTGTTTTAGCTTGGTTTTTCCCGACTCTCGACACTAAACCCTCAACCATCAACCCTCCGCATTGCACTTGGACCCATTCGCGAAATGGCCCTACAATCTAGGCGGACTGGGCCATGTCGTACCGAACCTTCAAGCGCGTGCTGGGCGAAACGAACCTCGAGCGGAAGTGCCGCTGGTGGTTCGGCATCTCGCTGGCCGTGATGTTGACGCTGAGCTTCACCTGGTACGGCCGCCGCACCGACGAGCTCGTCGAAAAAAGCATCCAGTCGGTGAGCAAGGAATACGTCCGGGCGGGCTGGCAGACGCGGCATCTGCGGAGCCTCGCCGAGTTGGAAACACCCGATCGCCAGCGCTCTTCTTCGGATTTCGACGTCGAATTCTATGACGCCTTGGCCCAGAGCGGCGAAGAACTGGGCAAAGGCTTCGAATGGGAGGCGATTCTGTTGCCCCCACCTGCCGGCGCGACGAACCGCCGGCCAATCGAACCTGAAAACCAGCCCCGCGGCGACGAGCGCGAGCTGCTCTCGAAATGGCTCACGAACCCGGCGCGACTGCAAATCACCGAAGGGCAGCCGATCCCTGAACCGGGACACGTCGATCGCCGCACGGAGATCGGCGATCGGCAGGTCTATCAATACTTTCAGCCGATGTACGCCACCAGCCAGCGGTGCGTCAATTGCCACACCTCCATGGGCAAGGCACCCAATCCGCAGCTGCAAGTCGGCGATTTGATGGCGGTGATCCGCGTCACGGTCGACGACGAGGAGACGGTCAATGCCCGGGCCATGAACAAGGCGCTGGCCTGGACGGCGGCCATCGTGATCGGCTTTCTCTCGATGATTTCGCTGTGGGCCGTGGTCCGCTACGTGATCGTCAAGCCCGTGACGCACCTGCGCGACGTGGCCAACGCGGTCCGCGAAGGCGACGTCGAGCAGCGGGCCATGATCCGCACGGGCGACGAGTTCGAAGAGCTGGCCGCGTCGTTCAACCGCATGTTGCGGCAGCTTCTGAGCCAGCAGAGCGAGCTGCAGCACGTGAACAACGAGCTCGACAACCGCCTCGACGAGCTCGCTCAGGCCAACATGCGGCTCTACGAAATGAACCGCCTCAAGAGCGACTTCCTGGCCACCGTGAGCCACGAGCTGCGGACGCCGCTCAACAGCATCATCGGCTTTAGCGACGTCTTAAGCTCGATCGCGGCGCTCGATGACAAGCAGAAGCGGTACGTGGGCAACATCCAGCGATCGGGCACGATGCTCCTGGAGATGATCAACGACATTCTGGACCTCGCCAAAATGGAAAGCGGCAAGATGGAGGTCCGACTCAGCGAGTTCAAGATCGCCTCGCTGGTGGGCGCGCAATGCGACATGGCCCGGCCGCTGGCGGAAAAGAAGAACATCGATCTGGACTTCGTGATTCCGCCGAATCTGCCGCCGATTCGCCAGGACCAGGCCAAGGTGCAGCAAATTCTCAACAATCTGCTCTCCAACGCGATCAAGTTCACGCCCGAGGGGGGACGCATCGAAATTTCCGCCGAGCGGGATGAATATGGCGACTTGCGGCTGCGCGTGACCGACACCGGCATCGGCATCAGCCCGGCCGACCAGCAGCTGATCTTCGAGAAATTCCGGCAGGCCCCGGGCGTCTCGAAGGACGGCGACACGATGACCCGTGAGTACTCCGGCACTGGGCTCGGCCTGTCGATCGTGCGGGAGTTATGCCGGCTGCTGGGCGGCGATGTGTCGGTCGAGAGCGAGCTCGGCAAGGGGAGCACCTTTTCAGTGCGATTGCCGTGGCGACTGGAAGAGGTGCCGCGGCTCGATGCCCAATTGAAGGAAGATCTCGACGCGCTCGCGCGGCCCCGCCCCGCGGCCAGTTCCGCGATGGAGTTGCTCGGAGCGACGACGGACTCTAAAACCTATAGCGACAACATCTGAAGCGGACGTAATTTGGTGCGGCTGCTGGCCGACCTTTGACCCTCTGACCTTTGATTTCTTGGCCGAAGTTCATCTGTTTACCGACGGTGCATGCAGCGGCAACCCGGGCCCCGGCGGCTGGGCGTTCATCTTGCGGCATCCCGGTTCGGGAAAAGAACTGGAACAGAGCGGCGGTGAGCCGAACACCACCAACAACCGCATGGAGCTGACAGCCGCCGTCCGCGGCCTCGAAACGCTCAAGCGGCCGGCCCACGTCGAGCTCTTCACCGACAGCGTCTACGTCGGCAAGGGAATCAGCGAGTGGCTCCCGAAATGGAAGGCCAACGGCTGGAAGCGCAAGGAGAAGAACAAACTCGTGCCAATTGCCAACGAGGAGTTGTGGCGCGAGCTGGATGCCCTGCTCGCTCGACACAAAGTGAAATACACCCGCGTCGCCGGCCACAGCGGCCACACGGAAAACGACCGCGTCGATGAGTTGGCCGTCGCGGCGTATCAGCAGTATTTGTGACTTTCTTGGCCGACCGGGACGGCCGTACATTTTCTTACCGGCCGTGACGGCCGGAACATCTCTTCACCGGCCGGGACGGCCGGGCTATATAGCCGAGCCATCCTGGCTCGCTCTGCAATAATTTCACCGCGGATACTGGACATATATACATTTCGTTGCTATCGTCGCCCGCATGGGTAGAACCCTCGCCATTCATTGGGCGGCCACGACGCACGGCACGTGGCTGCATGGTGATCCGCGCGGCTCCTGGCGCGACGGACGGCTGATCGGTCCCGACCCGTTTTTGGAAGCGGAATCCCGGGCCCGGATGTCTCAGGACGTGGTGCTGTTGGACGCGGCAGAGCGGCTGCTCATAGCGGATGCATTTGGGGAAGTCGTCCGCGAGCAAGGGCATCGCGTGTTCGCGGCGACAGTCCGGACAACGCACGTGCATCTTGTGCTCGCGCCGCCGAAGGAGCACATCGACACGGTAATCGCAAGGTTCAAGCGTCGATCGGCGGGCGTAGTACTGGCACATCGAAGGGGGCTGGCTGCGAACCATGACAATCCCGCCGGGACGGTTTCTCATCCCGCCGGGACGGCGGGGCTATATAGCCGAGCCATCTTGGCTCGGCGACACGCAGTGCCGCAGCATCTGTGGACGGCCGGCAAATTCCCTGTGGTTATCTTCAACGAACTTCACTTGGCGAACGCCATCGAATACGTCCGCGATCACAATCGGCGACTCGGCCTGCCGCCGGATCCATATTTTTGGATCGAAGCGCTGTATCCGGCGGGGGAGTACGCGGGTGAGCGGGCTGAGCGAAGTGGGTTGTGTGAAACATTGCCGTTTTAGAACTACGATTCGGCGCGTTGGAAGCCGGCCGGGACGGCAGGGCCATCTAGCCGCGGCATCCTGCCGCGCATCGGCGGTCGTCCGTACAATGGCGGCATGAGTGGCACACCGCAACCGTCGACATCGCCACCGCGGCCGCAAACGCCGGCCGAGATGCTGGCCACGCCCGTGCAGTTCGTGCCGGGTGTCGGGCCGCAGAAAGCAAAGCTGCTCGCCAACTTGGAGCTTTACACGGCCGCCGACCTGGTGTTCTTTTTCCCGCGCGACTACCAGGACCTCTCCGACCGCCGGGCCATCGCCGATCTGGAGGACGACAAGCTCCAAACGATTCGCGGCGTCGTCGCCGAGGTCGATGCCACGACCTCTGGCTTCGGCAAGAGCCGCGTGGGAGTGCTGGTGTCAGACGGCCGCGATTTCCTGCGGGCGATGTGGTTCGACCAGCCCTTCATGCGGGGCAAATTTCAACCGGGGCAGCATGTGCTAATGTCTGCCAAGCCGCGGCTGCGCGGCGGCCGCTGGGAAATGGCCCATCCGCGGGTCACCTGGCTCGAAGGCGAAGCGGACGAACCAGAGTCGCGGCTGCTCTCGATCTATCCGCTCACCGAAGGCCTTTCGCAGTATGAAATGCGGCGGATTGTCGCAGCGGCGGTCGAACGTTATGGACCTGTGCTCGAGGAAGTGTTTCCCCCGCAATTGCTCAGCGAGCTGCAGCTGATGCCGCTTGCCGCGGCGCTGGCAGCCATCCACTCGCCGCAAAATGCCGAGGAATTGGCCCGCGCCCGCCGGCGTTTCATTTTTCAGGAACTCTTCATTTTGGAGCTCGCCCTGGTCGCCCGCCGCCGGCAACAGCAGTTTGGCTTCCGGGCGCCGTCGCTGTCGGCCACCGCCGAGATCGACGCCCGCATCCGCCGCCGGCTGCCCTTCGAGCTCACCGCCGGGCAGCAAGCGGCGATCCGCGAAGTGGCGGCGGATCTCGCGCGTGAGATGCCCATGAATCGACTCCTGCAGGGCGACGTCGGCAGCGGCAAGACGGTCGTTGCCCTGTATGCGATGCTCGTGTGCGTCGCCCACGGATATCAGGCGGCGCTCATGGCGCCCACGGAAATCCTCGCCCGCCAACACGCCGACACGCTTGCGCTCATCCTCCAGCAGAGCCGCGTGCGGCATCGGCTATTGGTCGGCTCGCTCACGGCGCGCGAGCGAGAACAAGCGCTCGCCCAGATCGCGGCGGGAGCGGTCGACCTGGTGATCGGCACGCAGGCCATCGTGCAACAAGACGTGCGTTTCGCCCGCCTGGGCCTCGTCGTCATCGACGAGCAGCACAAGTTCGGCGTGCGCCAGCGCGCGGCGCTCCGCAAGGGAAACGAGTCGCCACATTATCTCGTCATGACCGCCACGCCGATCCCGCGCTCGATCACGATGACGCTCTTCGGCGATCTCGATGTGACGACGCTCCGCGACCTGCCCCCGGGCCGCCAACCCGTGAACACCTATCTGGTGGAACCGGAAGAACAGGCAAAATGGTGGCATTTTGTGCGGGAAAAGCTCGCTGCCGGGCGGCAGGCCTTTGTCGTCGTGCCGCTGGTGGACGATTCCGAAAACGTACAGGCGGCCAGCGTCGCGGCGGCTTTCGAGCAGTTGACCAACGGCGAGCTGGCCGACTTCCGCGTCGCCATCGTCCATGGACGCATGCCGCCCCAGGAAAAGGAAGCCGCGATGGCCGACTTCCGCGCCGGCCGCACGCAAGTGCTCGTCTCCACGTCGGTAGTTGAAGTCGGGGTCGACGTGCCGAACGCGGCGATCATCGTCATCGCGTCGCCGCATCGATTTGGCTTGGCGCAATTGCATCAGTTGAGGGGCCGTGTCGGTCGTGGTGCGACGCCGGGGTTCTGCGGAGTGCTCGTCGAGGAAGATGTCTCGGAACAAGCGCGCGCTCGCCTCGCGGCGTTTGCGTCCACCACGGATGGCTTTCAATTGGCAGAGCTCGACTTCGAGCTGCGCGGGCCCGGCGATCTGTTTGGCACGGAGCAACACGGACTGGCGCCGCTGCGAATTGCCGATTTGCAGCGCGACGCCGCCGTAATCGAAGAGGCGCAGGCCGCCGCCGAAAAGCTCTTTGCCACCGATGCCGGACTGACCAACCCGGACCATCAGCGATTACGGCGGCAGATGCTCGTGCGATACGGCAAAGCGCTGGAACTGGGCGACGTGGGCTGAGTTTTTCGCTGCTCGAACGCGACCGATCGTCCGAGGCACGGCCAATCGTCGTCCATCCGGCGGCCGGCGGCCGTTTCCAGGTAGTCGCAAGTCATTATCCAGAAGTCATTTACGAATTGCTAGCTGCGCGGTTGCCGATGTTCTCTACGAAGTTTTTCGCTTAATTCTTGCATTTTATGCCGGCTCGTCTATGCTGGGTGTTTGATGCGTGTCGGTAAGACACCAGTTGGTGGACGGGTTTCCCTGTACAGGCGTACGTCGTTCCGGTTGGCGATGATCCCACTGCCGGTTGTCACCGCGCAATGAATTGTCACACGGCGGAATGATTGTCGAGCCAGACCGTCGCGACTTTGCCGTTATTGCTTTTATTGATTTAGGAGTCGGCTAATGCTCCGCATCATTGAGTTGCCATCTCTTCGTACGCGCTCGCGCAATTCGTTCGTCGCGGGCCGCACCTGCCGACAGATTCTGACTGTCGCAGCCATGCTTAGCTTGGTCACTTTCGCGGCGATCGCTCACGCAGCGCCGATTAACTACGGTAATTTCAGCGGAAATACGGTGGACTATCTCAACGTCTCCGAAGACGCGAATTCGGCCGGCGACGCGCCGCCGCTATTCGGCCCGCCGACCGCTTCCGGCGATTCGCTCGACTTTGATCCGGTTGGTTTCAACGCCAGTGCTTCGGGTGCTGCCGGCATCGACGTCACCGATGGAAATCTGAACTTCGTGATCATGGCCAAGCAGGGCTATGCGGTCGACATGGTCTCGCTCGCCGAAGCGGGCGACACGACCCTGGCCGGTTTTGGCAACGACAGCACCTTCACCAGCGTGACGGGCATCGGCGTGCTGAACGTGTTGGAAGTCGATGGCGTCGGCATTGCTCCGATCGCCGTGCCGATCAATCTGGTCTTCACCCCGTCCGGCGGCACCTACGGGCTGGCCACCGATGGCGGCGGCGGACCGTTGTTCTCCAGCGGCTGGAGCGGCTCCTGGCTCAAAGACGTGGAGCAAGTGCTGATCGACAACAACGTCGCGTACACGCTCGGGGCCACCAAGGTCTCGATCAATTTGGATAATACACTGACCGCGTTGTCCCAAGAGGGCACCTTTGCGCTGATCGCCAAGAAAGACTTCGGCGGCCTGAGCGTGACGGTGAACATCCCCGAACCGGCGACGTGGTTCTTGGCTTCGGTTTGCGGTTTGGCTGCGGCCTTCACGGGCCGCCGCCGATAAGCGAGTCTACGCAAATTAGGTGGTTTGCGAGATTGAGAATTCGAGGTGGACCCCTGAGTCTCGGGTTTTTCGGATTGCCAAAATTTTTGCAAAATAATTGCTTGCAATGTTTGGCGAGTTCGGTATCTTAAGGGGTGTATGGGAGGATATGGTTCGGCAAGTAGCCGCATGATCGCGGCGCTCATGGCTTGCTGAGGGGGTAAGGTGCGATCGGCCAGCGTTGCGCACCGGGGGCTTTAGGGTGGCGTTCGTAGGCTTAGGAGTCAGCTAATGATCGTTCGAACCGTTGAGACGCTGCGTCGAGTTTCTGCGCATACTTCATTTGCATCGCTCGCCCTAGCGGCTGGAGCGTTCTTATATGCAAGTCAGGCTTTTGCGGCCCCGATCAATTACGGCGATTTCGCCGGCGCCACGGTGACCTATACGCAGGTCACGGAAGACGCGAACTCCGCCGGTGACGCCCCGCCGCTGTTTGGTCCTCCGACGGTGAGCGGTGATTCGCTGGACTTCGATCCCGTTGGCTTCAGTGCCAGTGCCACTGGTGCCGGCGGCGTCGACATCACCGACGGTAATCTGCGGTTTGGCATCGTCGCCAAGCCAGGGGGTGCAATCAATCAAGTCATGCTTAACGAGGCCGGCGACACAACGCTTGCTGGTTTCGGCACCGACGCCACGTTTACCGCGGTTACCGCGCGAGGCGTGATTAGCATCACGGGTGTGGACGGCGCTGGCATCAATGTAGTCTCCACTCCTTTCTCGATGACGTTTTCACCCTCGGGTGGCACCTATGGTCTTGGCACCGATGGTGGCGGTGGTCCGCTGTACGCCGCGGATTGGTCCGGTGGCATAGCGATTGACGTCGATGCCATCTTGACGTCCAAGAACATTCCGTTCAACCTTGGTGCCACGAAGGTTTCCATCAATTTGGACAATACGCTGATTGCCCTGTCGCAGAACGGCACGTTCTCACTGATCGCTAAGAAGGACTTCGGCGGCCTGAGCGTTACGGTGAACATCCCCGAGCCTTCGACCGTGTTGATGCTGGGCTTGGCCTCGATTGGTTTGGTGATCGCTCGCCGCAAGTAATTAATGCGATCCGCAGTCATCCGCCTGTCTTAGATCGTCCACTGGCCGTGCCGGATTCGGCGAGCCAGCCGGAAGGCTTGAAGTCTCAGAAGTGAAACCGACATTTGCCACATGGGCAATTCGGTTTTGACCGATGGCAATCGATAGACGGTCCGTCAGACCGTCGTTCTAAAAGCTCGCCGGTCTTGGGCGTCGTACCGCGTGGCCGGTAAGATTTGCTCCGCATTTTTTGGCAGAAATTTGTTTACTTCTGTCGCGATGCGCTCTATGATAATCGACTGTGGAGTCCCTGCGGTGGCAACGGCCGCTGCAGTGACGGCACACAGCGTGTAGCGCGCGGCTGCCTTCTTGCAGCTTCGCTTTTCCCGCTGGTTTTCCGGTCAATCGAAGAGGCGGTGTATCTATCCGTGCCCGTTAACGCTTGCTAACGCTGGCGCTAGACATTCTTTCGACGACAGGTAAGGTCCAATGATCCGACACCTTGAAACTGCATCCTCGGTTTCTGGTCTCATTTCGTCTTTGCGTTGTGGGTTTTCTGCCCGTGTGCGTCGCTCGCTCTGTGCCGCACTTGCTCTGCTCGCCGCGTCCTCGATTGCGGCTGTGAGCTCCCAAGCTGCTCCGATCAACTACGGAGACTTCATGGGCAACACGGTCACCTATCAAATGGTCCGTGAAGCGGCTAACTCGGCCGGCGACTCCGCGCCCCTCTTCGGTGCGCCGACGGTCTCGGGCGATTCGCTCGATTTCGACCCCGTGGGCTTCGGCGCTTCAACCACCGGCGGCGGTGTCGACATCACCGACGGCAACCTGGCCTTCATGGTCAAAGCCAAGCCGGGCAACGCCATCAACAACCTGCAGATTAGCGAAGCCGGCGACACAACGCTGGCTGGCTTTGGCAGCGACACCACGTACTCGTCGGTCGCCATGCGGGGCATTCTCAACATCAGCGAAGTCGACTTTGCCGGCATCAACACGATCTCGCTGCCGATCTCGATCAGCAACTTCAGCCCGTCGGGTGGCACGTTCGGCCTGGGCACCGACGGCGGCGGCGGCCCGCTGTTCGCCAGCGGCTGGACCGGTTCGTTGTTAGTCGACCTGACCACGTCGAATCCGGTGATCGCCGCTGCATTCGCTAGCCAGGGCATCGTGCCGAAGACCGGCGTCACCAAGATCAGCGTCAACTTCGACAACACGTTGATCGCCATCAGCCAGGTCGGCACCTCGGCCACCATCGCCAAGAAGGACAACGGAGTGATCATCCGTACCAACATCCCCGAGCCGACCACCGGCTTGTTAGTCGCGTTGGGTCTCGCGCTGTGCGGCATGGTCACCCGCCGCGGCCGCTAA
>JBFWSG010000008.1:25535-149045 GCA_050248495.1 Pirellulales bacterium
CTCGGCCACCATCGCCAAGAAGGACAACGGAGTGATCATCCGTACCAACATCCCCGAGCCGACCACCGGCTTGTTAGTCGCGTTGGGTCTCGCGCTGTGCGGCATGGTCACCCGCCGCGGCCGCTAACAGTCCATTGAAAAAGGTGCCTGGAACTCTACGGCACTCGATTCACTTCGGAACCTAGCGTGCCTCCAAAGTTCCAGGCACCCTTTTTAACGGGCCGCTAAGGGGCGCTCGCTCTTTTGGATTGCTGCGGACTGCTTTAGTTGCTCCGGACGGTTTGAATTGCATCGGACTTCGCGCTGCCGGCATGAATCTGCGCAGAGTCCGACTTCCCGCTATCGATTCGCCGACAGTTCGTGCGCCCGTCGCACGAGCTCCACAAACTCGGCGCGATAACCGTGCGGATCCGCTCCCAAGTTAGCGGCCGCAATCTCGGCGGCCTGGTCGAAGTTGGCCGTGCCCTTGAATTCCGAGCCGCGGAGCAGCAGGCCGAACTCCGCGACGGCGGCCGCGAACTGAAGCTCGCGTGAGGCCTCCGGAAAGCCCGTCTGCGAGTCGACCACAGGCCATTCGAGCTTTCGGCTCGTATCGTCTTCCGGCTCCTTGTAGCGCATCTTGAGCGTCAGCAGCTCGTCGCTCGCCGGCTTATCGGCGGTGCCCGCCTTCTCGCTCTCCGCCACCTGGTACTTGAGCTCGTCCACGGCCGGAACAATCGTCGGCACGCCGGCGGGGACGATTTCGTAGAGCGCGGTGACCGTGTGCCCGGCCCCGATTTCGCCGGCGTCCTTCGTGTCGTCGTTGAAGTCCTCGGTCCGCAGCAGCCGGTTCTCGTAGCCAACCAGGCGGTAGGCGGCGACGTGGGCCGGGTTGAACTCGACCCGCAGCTTCACGTCCTTGGCGATCGTGATCAGCGTACCGGTCAGCTCCTCGACGAGCACCTTGCGGGCCTCGCGGAGGCTGTCGACGTAGTGGTGATTGCCGTTGCCGCGGTCGGCGATCGTCTGCATCATCGCGTCGTTCAGATTGCCGCGGCCGAACCCCAGCACCGACAAAAAGACCTTCGTATCCTTGGCTTTCTGGGCTACGAGCCGCTCCAGCTCGGCCGTGCTGGTGACGCCCACGTTGAAGTCGCCGTCGGTGCACAAGACGACGCGATTCGTGCCGCCGGGGATGAAATGATCCTCGGCGATCTGGTAGGCGAGCTGGATGCCGGCCCCGCCCGCGGTCGACCCGCCGGCCCGCAGCCGATCGAGCGTGGCGAGGATCGTCTGCTGCTGGTCGCCGCGCGTGCTCGGCAAAGCCAGCCCCTCGCTCGAAGCATAGACGACGATCGCCACGCGGTCATTTTCTCCCAGCTCCCGCGTAAGCTGCCGCAGGCCGTCGACCACCAGCGGCAGCTTGTTCGGCTCGTCCATCGAACCCGACACGTCGACCAGGAATACCAGGTTCGACGGCGGCCGCTTGTCGCGCTCGATCTCGCGGCCCTTGACCGCGATCCGCACCAGCCGATGCTCGGCGGCCCAGGGACAGCCGGCCACTTCGACGTGGGCGGCGAAGGGCGCTTCGTCCCCGGCCGCCGGCGGTGCGTAATCGTAGTCGAAATAGTTCAGCAGCTCCTCGATCCGCACGGCATCGGGCGGCGGCAACTGACGCTCGTCGCGGAGAAACTGCCGCACGTTGGCGTAAGAGGCCGTATCGACGTCGATCGAGAAGGTCGAAACCGCCTCGCCGCCGACGGCCCGCACGAACGGATTCTCGTAGATCCGCGTGTATTGGTCGCCCGGCGAACCGGGGCCGGTGCCCAAAACACCGTACTGCAGCCGGCGTAGATCTGAAGCCGGATGAATCGCTTCCAAATCAACGCCGCTCTGGTCGATGAGCACATTTCGTGAACGCCTATACTTCATGAGCCCCTGCTGTGCCTGGCGCTGATAGGCCTCAGCAAAGCTTTGATTCGCAGACACACTGTCCGCAAGTTGCGGGATCGCTGTCCCGCTGCCGTCGCTCAGTGTGACCAAGTGTTTCAATTGGGCATCAGCGTTCGGCGATGAGGCGTTCCACCGATATCCGAACGAGATGTTTTTTTCGACCGGCGGCGCGACGCTCGGCGGTGTTGCCGTCGCGGCGCCCTGAAACCCGCCCGAGGCAGGGTCGGCGCCGGCGGATGCCGATAACGCTTCCGATTCCGCGGCAACCGGCACACTGCTTCGATTCCCCTCTTTCGATCGGCCCCCCGCATCAATCTTGCTCGATTGCCAAGGGCCCTGTGCGTCGTTAACGACGACAGAGATGTCGATTTCCTCCTCGCTCGAAATTGGCCGCGTCAATACGCGGTTCATCTTCGCGACCGTGCTCGACCTCGACCCCATGTGCTCCTTGTAGCGGTTTTCTTGCGGCGTCAACATCATGGGAATGGCAATGATTAGCGATGCCGCGACCGCCAGCAGGGTCATCCTCCGAACGCGCGACGATTTGCCGAACGAAGCCTGAGCAGGCGTCGCCGCCGTCAGTTTCGCGTCGGCCGCCAAAATGCGCGGCGCTAGGTCGGGTGGCACTTCTCGGCCGACGACCTCCGCCAAAGCGCGGTCCAGTAGCCGGTCCTGCAAGTCCTCGGCGTCGGTTTCGTCGATCGTGCGGTCTTGATTCTCTCTCATGGCAATCTCTCGTAGCTATTTCTTATCTGGTCGGTCGGCGCTGTTGATTTTTCGTTCCACGCATTCGCGGAGCAGTTCCCGCGTGCGGCGCAGCAGCGATTTCACACCGTCCGGTTTCATTTCCAGCCGCTCGGCGATCGCTTCGCGGCTCGCGCCGCTGCGATAGTGGAGCTCGATCGCGTCGCGGGGCCGGCCGGAGAGCTCGTCAGTACACTCGCGGAGGGCGGCCAGGTAATCGCTGAGGCTGCCATCCTCACCGGCGGATGCGGCCCACACCGCTTCAGCGGCCTCCACTTCGACGGTGCTCACTTGCCGCCTTTGCCGTCGCCGCAGCACCAGAAGCTGGTTGCGGGCGACGCTGCGGAGGTAGGCCGCCGTCTGTTGCAAGTCGCGCTCTTCGAAATCGGAGCGGGCGACCGCCAGGAAGGTCTCCTGAGTGAGGTCATCCGCCTCCGAGGCCGTGGCCCCCAAATACCGCACATAGCGCCAAATGCCCGCCTGGTGCCGCTGGATCAGGCCGACAAGGCTGCACGTCGGCGGAGCGGACAGCGGCGATTCCGCGGCCGTCTGGCCTGGCGGCGGCTGCCCTGCCGATAGTTGCCCTGTCGCTGGTGGCTCATCCGGCGAATGCGGCGGTGCTTCGAGGGCCGTCATACCCCTTAGAGTGCGCGCGGCGGCAAAAAGGGTCCCAGAAAAAAGAGATCAGAGGTCAGAAATCAGAGATCAGATTCGCAATCTGACCTCTGACCTCTTCCTCAAACTCCCGCGGTGATCGCCTCGCCAGCTTGCCAGCGCTCGCCGTCGCGTTCGATGCGGCGATACAGCGTGTCGCGTTCGACCGGCTCCCGGCCCGCCTCGACGATCAGGCGGCGAATCGCTTCGACCGACAGAATCTCGGGCGTCGTGGCCCCGGCGTCGTGGTAGATCAGCTCGTGCCGCACCGTGCCGTCGAGGTCGTCCGCCCCGTAGGACAGGGCGACCTGGGCCGTGCCGATGCCGAGCATGATCCAGTAGGCCTTCACGTGCGCGATGTTGTCGAGCATCAGCCGGCTCACGGCCATCGTCCGCAAATCGACCAGGCTCGAAGGCTTCTTGATGTGGGCGAGGCCAGTGTTCTCCGGATGAAACGCGAGCGGGATGAACGTCTGGAAGCCACCCGTCTCGTCCTGCAGCTCGCGGAGGCGGATCAGATGGTCGATGCGGTGGTAGGGCTGCTCGATGTGGCCGTAGAGCATCGTGCAGTTCGAGCGCAGGCCGAGCTCGTGGGCCGTGCGATGGGTCTCGAACCAGCGACGGGAGTCGGCCTTGTGCTCGCAGATTTGGTTGCGAACCTCGGGGTGAAAAATCTCCGCCCCACCGCCGGGCAGGCTGCCAAGCCCGGCCTCGACCATGTCCTCCAGCACGCCGCGGACGCTCTTATTGGTAAGCCGGCAGAACCAATCGATCTCGACCGGCGTCCAGGCCTTGAGATGTAGCTCGGGGTAGGTCTCGTGAAGCATGCGGATGATGTTCAAATACCAGTCGTACTTCCTCTGGTGATGCAGCCCGCCGACGATGTGCATCTCGGTGCAGCCGGCTCGCGACGCCTCGGCCCCGCGGGCCAAAATCTGTTCGTCGCTCATCGCGTACCCTTTCGAATCCCGTAGATTCGAGCGGAACGCGCAGAACGTGCAGCGGTAGACGCAGATGTTCGTCGGGTTCAGATGGGTGTTGATGTTGTAATAGGCCGAGTTGCCGTTCTTCCGCTCGCGGACCAGGTTCGCCAGCTCCCCCAGCTCCGGCAGCGGCACCTCGGGCGATTCGAGCACGAGGCCGTCGTCGAACGAAAGCCGCTCGCCGGCTTCAACTTTTTCGCGGATGGGAGCCAGGAGCGGTGTGGAGGTGCGGAGCATAGACATTCGTCATTCGTCATTCGAGCTTCGTCATTTCACGTGCGGAAATGACGAATGACTAATGTCGAATGACGAATCGGGTTGGAGAAATTCTTGCGGGATCGGGCCCATTAGTATCATCGATGACCCAACAGCAGGTCCAGACTGCCAACCGCAAACAGCCCCAGGCTGATCACCGCATTCACGCGAAAAAAGGCGAGATTTACGCGTGACAGGTCGTCCGGCCGCACCAGTGAATGTTCATAGACGAGCAGTAGTGCCACCGCCGCAATGCCCGCCCAGTACAGCCAGCCCAGCGGCGGATACACCAGCGGCAAAGCGGCCAGGAACGCGATCGTGACGACGTGGCAGGCTGCAGCCAATCGTAAGGCCCCGGACACCCCCAGCCGCACCGGCACGCTGTGGAGCTTTGCCTTTGCGTCTGACTCGTAATCCTGACAGGCATAGATGATGTCGAACCCGGCCACCCAGCTCAGCACCGCCCCGCCCAGAACGAGCGGCGGCAACAGGTCCGCCGGTTCGGCGAGCACCGCGTCGCCGCGAATGGCGATCCACGCGGCCACGGGCGAGAGCGCGAGCGCCGCGCCGAGCCAGAAGTGGGCCAGCGACGTGAACCGTTTCGTGTAGCTGTAGCCGGCGAGAAATGCGAGCACAGGCACAGACAGATACAAAGGCAGCCGGTTCGGCAGGAACAACAGCGTCGCTGCGACGAAGCCCATCGCGCTAGCGGCGGCAAATGCAGCGACACTCGCAACGCTCAAAATCCCGGCCGGCAAGTGTCGCCCCGCCGTCCGAGGATTCGCCGCGTCGAGCTTGCGATCCGCCAGCCGGTTCGCGGCCATGGCGAAACTGCGGGCGGTGGCCATGCTCAAGAGGATGCCAAGGAGTTGCTGCCAGCGAAACGGCGCGAGCTGCCACGCCATCACGGCCGCCAACAGAGCAAACGGCAGCGCGAAGATCGTATGCGAGAAGCGGATTAGCTCGAGGAAATAGCGAATGGTGCGAAGCATTGTATTCAACTCTTGAAGCGAGCCGGGGCGTCCTCGCCCCCGATCTGACGCGCCGCAATCACGGGGGCGAGGACGCCCCGGCTCGCTGGCTTACTTGTCCTTCTCTCCCCAGCGTTTCGTGAGCGTGTACTCGACGCCCAGTTGATCGCAAATCCGTGCCACCACGAAATCCACGAGATCGCTCACCTCGCGCACGCCGTGATACCAGCCCGGCGACGCCGGTAGCACCACGCCGCCCGCCTCCGTGACGCGGCGCATGTTGTCGATATGGGCCAGCGACAATGGCGTCTCCCGCGGCACCAGCACCAGCTTGCGGCGTTCCTTCAAGTGGACCTCGGCCGCCCGCTGGATGAGGTTGCCCGCCGCACCGGCCGCGATCGCACTGAGGGTCGTTCCGCTCGTCGGGCAGATCACCATGCCGCCGGTGAGAAACGAGCCGCTCGCCATCGGGGCCATGAAGTCTTGCCAGTGAAAGTACGTGATCGAGCCGCGGGCCTCCCTTGCGGCCGGCAACAACTGCGAGATTTCGAACTTGTCGAGATCAATCGCCAGCGCGAGTTCCTGCCGAATCACATCCCGGCCCGAGGGGCTGATCGACAGGTGCACGTCGCGGCCGGCGGCACGCAGCACCTCCAGCAGCCGCACGGCATACACCGCACCGCTCGCACCCGTCACGCCAACGCAAATAGGTCGCGTCATTTCGCCGGCTTCACTCCCACATACAGCGTCGCCACGCCAAACGTGAGCGGATACCACCGCACTTCGCCCAGCCCCGCGGCCCGCATCCGAGCGGCGAGCGCCTCGCCTTGGGAAAACTGACCGACACTCTCCGGCAGATACTCGTAGGCCGCAGTCGAGTTGCGGGCCAACAGCTGCCCGATCCGCGGCAGCACGTTGCGGAAGTACCAGCCGTAGATCGCCTTGAACGGCTGCCACGTGGGCGTTGAAAATTCCAGCACCGCGACGCGGCCGCCCGGCGCCGCGACTCGCGCCAGCTCCGCGAGTCCGCGGTCCGTGTCCGCCACGTTGCGGAGCCCAAACGCGACCGACACGATTTGAAACGCATCCGACGGCAGCGGAAGATTCTGCGCGTCGGCCTCCAAAAAGGTAACGCGTTCGCCAGCCCCCGCTTTCGCCGCTTTTTGACGGCCGATCTCCAGCATCTCGTGACAGAAGTCAGCGGCCACAATCTTGAGTCGCCGCCCCGCCGCGCGATCGAACGCCAGGGCCAGGTCGCCCGTCCCCGTGCAGACGTCGAGAATCGGCAGCGTCCCCGCGGGCCGCACCCGGCGGACGGTCCGCCACCGCCAGTAGTGGTCAATGCCGAGCGACAGCAGATGATTCAGAAAATCATACCGCCGGGCGATCTCGCCAAACATTCGCCGCACACGTTCGGGCGATTTGTCGACGGGTGATTTGTCGACGGGCGCAGAGTGCAGCGAGCAGGGGGCAGGGGGCAGAGGGGGATCTGTGAACGTACCGTCACTGCTCCCCGCATCCTGCATCCCGCATCCTCGCTCAATGACTGTCAACGACTCATCGACCATCGGCACCTCTATCCCAATAGAGCGATATTCGCCACAATTTCAACCGCAACAGGAGTCGCCGATTCACATGCCAGAGCTTCGAGTCCACAATTTACCGCAGCAAATTGCCCCCGAAGCGCTCGCTCTCAGCACGGTCGTCGTGATCGATCTCCTGCGGGCCACCTCGACGATCTGCCAGGCCCTGGCGGCCGGGGCGACCGAGGTCGTGCCATTCCTCGAAATCGACGAGGCCTTCGCTGCGGCGGCCGCCGATCGGGCGAACATCGTGCTCGGCGGCGAACGACATGGCCACCGGATCGAGGGATTTGACCTCGGCAACTCCCCCTCCGAATACACGCCGGGCACGGTCGGCGGCAAGCGCGTCTTCATCACGACCACCAACGGTACGCGAGCTCTGTATCACGCGCGGCAGGCAAAACGTGTGCTGGCGGGTTCGTTCCTGAACCTCTCGGCCTTGGTCGTGTCTGTACAGAATGCGCCGCGTGTCGAGTTTCTTTGCGCGGGGACCGACGGCGTCGAATCGCGCGAAGACATCCTCGCGGCCGGCGCCATGCTGGAAAAATTGCTCGACAAGCCAGGTGCGGAATGGCAGCTCGACTCGGGCGCGAAGAACGCGCTCCATGAGTGGCAATCCCGCGGCAGCGATCTCGCCGTCGAGCTCCGCACGACGCCCGGCGGCAGCAACCTGCTCGAGATCGGCCATGACCACGATCTAATTGATTGCGCCCGCACAGACGCACTCACCGTAGTGCCCGAGCTCGACGTCGCCGCGTGGCGAATTACGGCTCGTTAGACGCACTTTCACGTGCCGTAGACGCTTATCGACAGCCAGCGGTAAAATGGGCGTTTCCGATCCAACAACCAAGACATTTTCACCACGGAGGACACCTCGTGAATGACGAATTCCTAATGACGAATGACTAATGATCCAACTGCTTTGCATTCGTCATTAGACATTCGTCATTCGTCATTTGCTGCGTGCCTCCGTGGTTAATTCCTTCGCCTGCAGACGGCGAGAATGGCTGCTTCCCATGGACATGGATAAACTCGTCGCCCTCTGCCGCCGGCGGGGCTTTCTGTTTCAGTCGAGCGAAATCTACGGCGGCCTCAACGGCTTCTGGGACTACGGCCCGCTCGGCGTCGAGTTGAAAAAGAACATCAAGGAAGCCTGGTGGCGCGACATGGTCACCGGCCACAACGAGCTCGTTGCGCCCCCGGGTGCACCGGCGCCGTACGAAATGGTCGGCCTCGACTGCACCATCATCATGCACCCGCAGGTCTGGAAGTGCTCCGGCCACTACGATTTGTTCTGCGACATGATGGTCGACTGCCGGCAAAGCAAAAGCAGGTATCGCGCAGACCACATTCGCTGTTTCCAGGTCCATGCTGATGCGAATACGGTCATCGGTTATGTCGCAACGATGAAAGATCCTGCCGAGTTCGAAAAAGAGCTATCCAACACTTTCTACAAGAAGATTGGAAAAGCATTTGGAAACAATGATATCCAAATCAAGTTGTTCGATCCGATTCCCTACACTCGCCTACCCGTGGAGGAGCATGTGCGAGTCATGGGCCCCGACGCCAACGAGCCCGGCACACTGACCGAGCCGCGCGAATTCAACCTGATGTTCAAAACGATCGTCGGCGCGATGGGCACCGAAGAAGACGCCGCCTTCTTGCGCCCCGAAACCGCGCAAGGCATCTTCGTCAATTTCAAGAACGTGCTCGACAGCACCCGCGTCGGCGTTCCCTTCGGCATCGCCCAGATGGGTAAGAGCTTTCGCAATGAGATCACGCCGCGGAATTTCACGTTCCGCTCGCGCGAGTTCGAGCAGATGGAGATCGAGTTCTTCTGCCACCCGTCGACGTCGCGGAAGTGGTACGAATACTGGCGCGACCGGCGGATGGCCTGGTACAAGTCGCTGGGTCTCGCGGGCGAACAGCTGCAGCTCCGCGAACACGACAAAGACGAGCTGAGCCACTATTCCTGCGGCACGGCCGACATCGAGTATGCGTTCCCCTTCCTGCCGCCGGGCGAGTACGGCGAACTCGAAGGCATCGCGCACCGCGGCGACTTCGACCTGCGAAGCCACATGGAGGGCAAGCTCGTGAAGAACGCCGAGGGCTGCCTCGAGCTGGAGATGGTCGACGATGCGGACGGCAAGAAACGTCCGAAGCACAAGGGCAGCGGCCGCGACCTCACATATCGCGACGAAGTCTCCGGCGAACGGTTCACGCCGCACGTGATCGAGCCTTCGTCCGGCGCCGACCGGGCGACGCTGGCCTTCCTGTGCGAGGCATACTGCGAAGACCAGGCCCCGGACGAGAAGGGCGAGATGCAGACCCGCGTGGTGATGAAGTTCCACCCGCGGATCGCGCCGGTGAAGGCGGCCGTGTTCCCGCTCGTGAAAAAGGACGGCATGCCCGAGGCGGCCAAGGAACTCTATAGCGCGCTCAAGAAGCGGTTCAACGTGTTCTACGACGAGAAGGGCGCGGTCGGCCGCCGCTACCGCCGCCAGGACGAAGCCGGCACCCCATTCTGCATCACCGTGGACGGCCAAACGCTCACGGACAACACGGTCACGATCCGCGACCGCGACTCGCTCAAACAGTGGCGCGTGAAGAGTGCCGACGTCGTCGAAGAAATCACACGGCGCGTCGAAAGTTGACGCACCCCGCTCGCAACGACAATAGCCGGCGAGCTACGTCTCGCCGGTGTTCGAGTGCGGCGCGTCACACTTCGCCCGGCGACGCGTAGGTCGCCGGCTATTTACGCACGCAGTGATGCTGCTCAGTAGGGCGCGTTTAATCGCGCCGCCAACTGGTCTAGCTGGCCCTTGAGGTTGGTGAGCAGCATCTGCGGGCTCGCGCCGCGGACCAGTTCGCCGTAGAACGCCGGCGAGCCGCCGGTCCGCATCGCGGAGATCGCGTCCGCCGTCCGCTGCAATTGGCCCAGCTCCAGGTGGACTTGCTGCAGCCTGCCGGTCGCATAGCGGCTGTTGCGCCACAACCGCGTGACCACGAGCACCAGGCCAAGAATCAATATGCCTTGGCCCGTGAGAGTGAGCGCAAGTGCGTAGTACCAGTATTCCGATCCGCCGTGCGCCACGGTCCAGCCGATGAAGCCCAGGCCGCCGATCAGCGCGACGCAGCCCAGGAAGGTAACGAACCACGCGGCAAACTGGCCCGACTCGGGACGCGGCGTGGCTACTGCCTGCGGCGCGCGTGTGTAGCTGCCAGGCTCAACGATGGGCGCGGCAGTTTGCGCCGCTAAATCGGCGAACATATTTTGGGACGAATCGGCGCGGCGGCGGTGCGACGCCGGGTCGTGCCGTAGCTTGCGGCTCAGATTGCGCGTGCGGCGGCGGAGCTGCCAGTCGTCGGCCAACAGCGGCGGCACCTTGTCGACGACTTCGAGTGCCGCTACATCATCCAGCGCGATACCCGCCTCGCTGATGCCCACCGCGTGGGGCGGCGGCAGCGTCGAATGGCAACGCGAGCAAATGAGCTTCGTCGTGCCCGCGCGGCCTAGCGCCGGCACGTCTTGCTGACAGTTGTTACACCACATAAGCGAAGAGCGCCCACCAAGAAAAGTCGCTAGCGGCGCCAGCACCGATCGTGTGCAGCCGCGTCTCTGTGATCGGCTCGATCGCGCGCGAGTCTACAGCGAATTGGCAGACTTTACCGCCGCATGCAACAACAATCGGCAGCAGCCGGCGAGCTACGCCTCGCCGGAAATGGTCGTCGAATGCTGGGGGCTCGCTGTCGCTCGACCGCCAGCCACCCGATCAACTATGCGACATTCACTCGTGTTCCGGCTCGTACCACTCGCCGCGCAGCCACGCCACCAGCAGGTCCAGCTCCTGCGGGCTGAGCCGGTTCGCCGCCGGATCGTCGCTCGCGGCGAACGCCGGCATGCGGTCGTTGGTCGTCGGATAGAATCGCTCGTGCTCCGGGTTGCTGATGAACGCGCGGAGCCATTCGCGCGAGGCGTAGCCCGTCAGATCGGGCGCCATGCCGAGCGAGCCATCGTCGTGGAACTTGTGGCAGTCGATGCAGGAAAATCCCTCGACGATCGCCTTGCGGCCCGACTCGAGCGACTCCTGCGGAACTTGCTCGCGGAGCATTCCCGCCTCGTTCGCCAGGACGTAGCTCACCAGCTTCACGTTCTCTTCGAGCTGTTTGCGCTCCTCGTCGCTCAGCTCGGCAAGCGCGTCGGCCCCCAGCGTGTCGGCCACCCACATCGCCATGTCGCCCTCTTTGAGCTTCGTGTGGCCGAAGTAATCGGGACCGATGATCTTCTGGGGGTTCAAAATGCCGAGTACCCAGTCGCGCGTGCCGAAGCCCCACAGATTTGAGGCGGTCGGATTCTCGACGGCGATCACTTGCGACGGATCAATTTCAGTGCCCGCAGGCGAGACATGGCTATGACAAGAGGCACAATGCTGGCGGAACAACTTGGGTCCCTGCAGCTTCGCGTCGGCCCGGAGCATCGAGAGGGCTCCCGCGACGGGAATACCTTCGGGCGACTCGGCGAGCACGACCGCCCGCTCTGCCTTGCTTTCGGCCTCTGCCACTGCGGCGAGAAAATGCTGCGAGTGTTCGTCCTGGCCGTTGTAGTCGGCGTGCACGGCGATCGCCGTCAGCACGCCCATGCCAACTAACAGCGCGAACGTCCAGACCACATTGAACCGATGCCCCAAGTCCCAACGTCCCACGATCGGCATCGCGAACAGCGAGAGCGTCACCAGCCCCGGCACGACGATCGCCCCGACGATGGGCGGAAAGATTTCGAGATACTTGAGCAGCTGGAACAAAAACAAGAAGTAGTTTTCGGGCCGGGCGGCGGAGAAGTTTTCCGCGGGGTCGGCGGGCGCGGTCAGTTCGGCGCCATAGACTTCCCCCGGCAGCACGTCGATCTCCCGCGGCGAATAGTTGCGGAATACCAACAACAGCACCACCAGCATCACCGCCAGGCAGGCGATCGCATCGCGGAGCACCTGGTCGGGCCAGAATTTGCAGTCCGGCTTCTTATACGGCTCGCGGGTCTTGAGACCGTGGCGGCGGAACAGGGCGACGTGGATCACCGTGAGCACCGCCAGCACCGCCGGCAGCACGCCCGCGTGGAGCGCGAAGAAACGGGTCAACGTGTGATGGCCGTACTCGCTGCCGCCGATCACGACCTTCTGCAACGACGCACCCACAACCGGCACCAGGGCCATCATGTTGGTCGCCACCTTCGTCGCCCAATAGCCCTTCTCGTCCCAGGGTAGCAGGTAGCCGGTGAGCGCGAGCCCCAACACGACCTGCATCATCACCAGCCCGATCCAGAAATTAATCTCCCGCGGCGCGCGATACGCCCCGTCGACTACGACCTGCACGAAGTGAATTGCCAGGAGCAGCACCATCGTGTGAGCCATGAAATGGTGCACGCCACGGAGCAGCCAGCCACCGGTCATCTGGTGTTGGATGTAGTAGACGCTCTCCCACGCGGTCTGGGCGCTCGGGCTGTAGGCCGACCAGAGGATCACGCCCGTCACGATCTGCACGACAAACGCGAACACTAGCGTGCTGCCCCAGACGTATCGCCAATGGGCGCCGCCGGGAATGTGCTCGTAGAGGGCGTCATGCACCAGGCCGCGGTAGCCGGTGCGGTGGTCGAGCCATTCGAGAAAGCCGCTCATCCGACGAGAATCCTTTCCGCAATGCCGGTGCGAAACCGCGCGGCTTCGACCCAGATTTCCTGCTGGTCGCCGTTTTTGACCAGCTTCACGGCCAGGGAATCGAGGCCGCGGAGGCTAGGTCCAAAGAGCTTCGCGCCGTCCTTGGCAAAGGCGCTGGCGTGGCAGGGGCACTGGAAGTCGCCGGACTTGCCATCGAAGTCGACCGCGCAACCCAGGTGCGGGCAGACGCTCGAGAGGGCCGTCACCTTGGGGCCGTCCGGACTGTCGACCCGCGTCAAGAAGGCGGTGCCGATACGCTGTGCGGGCGAGCGCGTCCAGGCGTCGACCACGTCGTCGGAGAGCGCGAACTGATGCGGCAAGCCGTCTGCCGGCAACACATCGAGCGGACCGACGCGGACATACTTGATCGCGTCGGCGCCGCCGGCATCCGCGCCCTTGGCACGGCGCCGCAGCGGATCCAAAAGCATGCCCAACCCGGCCGCAAACGGAAAGATTGCGACGATGCCGCCCAGGACAATCGCCGTCGCGGCCGCCAAAAACGAACGACGCTCGCCCGCATCCTGTTCGGCGAGCGGTGAATCGACAACGTGTTTCATGCCGCCTATTGTAACCGAAACATATCGGGGCTTCAGTCAGATCGCTGCGCGCACGGCGCCGGTTAACGCCTTGACCGCGTCGGCTAACGCGCCCGGGTAACGGACGCCGGACGCCGCCGTATGTCCGCCGCCGCCGAACTGCTCCGCGATTTTGCGGACGTCGAACGCCGTGCGGCTGCGCAAACTAACCTTCGTTTCATTCGGCCCCAATTCAAGAAACAGTAGCGCCACCTCCACGCCCGTGATCCCAAGCAGGCGGTTGACCACGTCTTCCGTGTCGGTGGCTTCGGCGCCCGTCTCCGCGAGATCCTGCGGCGTCGCGCCGCTGTAGATCAGCCGCCCGTCGCACTCCGTCTTGGCGGCCGTCAAAATGCGGCCCTGCAGGTGGAGCCGCGCGAGCGTGTTTTGCTCATAAAGCGATGTGAAGATCGACGACGGGCTCGCGCCCGAGTGGACCAGCCGACCGGCGGCGGCGAAGGTGAGCGCCGTGACCGAGTTGAACCTGAACCAGCCCGTGTCGGTGGCGATGGCCGCGAACAGCGGCTCCGCGATTTGGGGTGTCACGCTTGCGCCGAGGGCGTCGATCGCGCTGAGGATCAACCGCCCAGTCGCTTCCGACTGAACGTCTTTGAACACGATCGCCGAAAGGTTGTCCTGGCTCACGTGGTGATCGATCACGATCTTCTTGGCCGCACTGTTGCGGACCACGTCTCCCATCGGCCCGAGCTGAGCCCAGGCACTGGTGTCTACGACGATCAATACATCCGGCCGCACGTCAGCCGCTTGAATATCGCGGCCCAACGTCAGCACGTCGTGCTTGGGATCGATGAACGCGATGTGGGGCGGCACGGTGTCACCGTTGACGATCCGCGCCTCTTTGCCCAGCGACCGCAATGCCAGCGCCAACCCCAGCTCGCTCCCGATCGCATCGCAATCGGGCCGCATGTGGCTGGTGAGCACAAACGACTTGTGCTCGCGGACGATCTCAACAAATGGCCGCCAGTCGATACCCATCAAACACATTCACTTTGGAAAGAACCAATAGCCGGCGAGCCACGCCTCGCCGGTGCCGCTACCCCGCCGCAATCTGCTTCGCCTGCGCCACATCGGACCGCAACTGCTCAACGAGCGCATCCACCGAAGGGAATGGCCGAATGTCCCGCAAGCGGGCCACGAAGTCAACCTCCATCGGCTGGCCATAGAGGGATTCGCTCTGACCGATGAGGTGAATTTCGACCCGCATGCTCTGGTCGCCGAACGTAGGGCTGGTCCCCAAATTGATCGCCGCCGGCCACCGTTCCCCCGTCACCCAGGCCCGCCCCGCGTAGACTCCCGCGGCCGGCAGCAGCGTGTCGATACCCGCCAGGTTCGCGGTCGGAAAACCGATCTTCGCGCCCCGGCCGGCGCCGTGCGTGACGATGCCGCGAATTCGATAGGGCTGCGACAACATCTTATTGGCGATCGCCATCTCGCCGGCGGCGATCAGCTGCCGTACCCGCGAGCTGGAGACCAGGCCGCCTTCGATTTCGACCGGCGGCACGATGTCGAGCGAGATGCCGGCGGCCGCCGTCAGCTCGTGCAGCCGCTCGATCGTGCCTTCGCGGTTGTGGCCGAAATAGAAATTTGGCCCTTCGACCATCGCCTTGGCGGCGAGCGTGCCGCGGACGATTTGCTCGAAGAAGTCGTGGGCCGAGAGATTCAGTAGCGCTTCGTCTGTCGGGTAGGCCACGATCCAATCGACGCCGACCGCGTGCAGGAGCTGCGCCTTGCGTTCGGTCCAGGTGAGCGGCGGCGGACACTGCTCCGGCCGCAGGAGCCGCACCGGATGGGGGTCGAACGTGAACACGATCGCCGGCCCGCGAACTGCCTTGGCCCGCTCCAAGAGCCGCCTGGCAATCGCCACATGCCCCCGGTGCACGCCATCAAAATTCCCAATCGCCACGGCGCCGCCGCGAGCTAGCGCCGGTACATCCTTCAATTGGCGAATGATGTGCATGAGGAAGGAGTCGGGATCAAGGAGTCGGGAGTCAGGGCACGCGGAATCAATCAGGCATTCACAAAGTCTTCGCCTATATCCTGACTCCTGGCTCCTAATCCCTCACCATGCTACCCCAACAGCAGCGGGGCGTCATCCGTGCCGTCGCGCTCTTCCCATTGGCGGCGGACCTCGGAGAGGCCGTAGACGCAGAGATCGAACTGCTCGCTGAGCCGCTTGAGGACGTCGGCCGGCGCTTCTGTCTCGGTCGCCGGAATCGTGCTGGCGATCCAATAGGCCCGTTTGCCTTGCTCCGGGTAATTCAGAAATGCGTCCTTGCCGCTGCGACGGAAGCCGTCGGCGACCTCAGGATAGACACCTGTCCAGAAGAGCGTGAAGTCGCCGATGTGGCGATGCACCTGCTGCCGGGCCGTGCCCGCCCGATGCTCCGCCTCGACCAGCATGTCCGACACTTGCACCAATCGCTCGCCGCGCGGGCTGCGGACCGGATACAACTCGTCGTATCGCACGAAGCGGACCAAGAGCTCCGAGAGATAATCCACCAGCGGCGGATCGGCCACGCCGAGCCGAGTGTGGAAAGCGAACTCGGTCAGGCCGGAGAAGAAGCGTCGCAGCACTTGAGCGCGATTGTCGGCACGCATCAACAACTTCCTCCTCGCGGGGCGCTGCCCTTACGGGAGGAACAAGTCCGTCAGACGCCGCACTCATGAGTTAGCGGCAGGCCGTGCTCAGCGTTGGAGGGCGACCCGCCGCCTGTTACGAACCAAATCGGGGGTCGGCCGAAGCGGCAAGCCGTTTAGCGGCCGCCTCGACCCTCTCAATTTTACCCTGCGGACGAAAAATGGGTCAAACCGAATCTCGCCGCAATTTGGGTCTTTCTGGTCGTTATCGGTAAGCCGAGCCGCAAGCGATTACCAATTCCGATGGGGAGGGGTCGCCAATCGCCGCGACTGGACGTCCGCTGGCGGTTTAGCTGGCCTTGAGCGCCGCGAGCAGCTCGCCCACATACGCCCCGACGTCGGCCAGCACGTCGCCGCGCGGCTTGTCGGCCGCGGCCGCGATTCGCCGCACAATCGCCGAGCCGACGATCAGCCCGTCCGCCACCGGCGCGAGGAGCTTCACGTGCTCCGGCGTGCTGATTCCGAAGCCGATGCAGATCGGCAGCTCGGTTTGCGTGCGGAGCCAGCCGACGTTGTCCACCAGCTCCGGCGGCAGCTTCGTCCGCTCGCCCGTGATGCCGGCGACCGAGACATAGTAGAGAAATCCGGTCGACGTTTCCGCGATCCGCACCGCGCGGTCGCGGGGCGTGGTGGGCGTCACGAGCTGGATGAGGCTCGCCTCGCGGGCCGCGCAAATCTTCGCCAGCGCGGCCGACTCTTCGACCGGCAGATCGGGCACAATCAGCCCCGCGATGCCCCGCTCCCGCACTTCGTCGACATACTTCTCCGGCCCGTGGCGATAGACGATCGCGTAGCTGACCATGGTCACCAGCGGCGCGGGCGTCTTGGGAGCAATCTCGCCAAGCGTCGTAAGGATGTCGGCAAGCTTGATCTTGTGTGCGAGCGCCCGCGTGTACGAGGCCTGAATCACCGGCCCGTCGGCGATCGGATCGCTATAGGGTATGCCGACCTCGCAGAGATGGCAGCCGCGGGCCACCATCTGCTGGATCACGGCCGCCGTAAACTGCATGTCCGGATCGCCCGCCGTGATGAACGGCATCAGCGCTTTGCGCTTCTCGCGGCGGAGCTTCGTGAAGAGTTCGTCAATCGCTGGCATGTACTAGGGATTCCGGTCGTTCGTCAGCCGATTCATGAAAAACAGGACAACACCTTCCACCAACAAGGCGATAAGAATTATCCACCACGGAAGGATGAATGCTTTTGCGAACATAGATTCACTTGGCAAGATTGCCCTTAAGCCGCGCGATTTCCGCCGCATCTTTGTCCCCTCGTCCCGACAGGCAGACCACGATCACGTGTTCTTTCGGCTTCCCCTTGGCCAGCTTCATCGCCTGGGCCACCGCGTGCGAGCTTTCGAGCGCGGGCAGAATGCCTTCGCTACGAGCCAGCGCGTCGAAGGCGGCGAGCGCGTCGGCGTCGCGGCAGTTGGTGTACGTGACGCGGCCCGAATCCTTCCAATAACTGTGCTCGGGCCCGACGCCCGGATAATCGAGGCCGGCCGACATCGAGTGGACGTCGCACGTCTGGCCGTCCTCGTCCTGCATCACGTAGCTGTAGCTGCCGTGCAGCACGCCCGGCTGACCGTAGGTGAGCGGCGCGGCATGGTCGCCGGGCTGGTCGCTGCGGCCGCCCGCTTCGACGCCCATGAGCGCCACGTCGCCATGCTCCACGAACGGATAGAACATCCCCGCCGCGTTGCTACCGCCACCGACACAGGCGACCACCGTATCGGGCAGCCGGCCAATTTGAGCGCGCGACTGCTCGATCGCCTCGCGGCCGATCACCGACTGAAAATCGCGGACGATCCGCGGAAACGGATGGGGCCCCACGACCGAGCCAAGAATGTAGTGCGTCGTCTCGACGCTCGACATCCAGTCGCGCATGGCCTCGTTGATCGCATCGCGCAGCGTCCGCGAGCCGCTGGTCACCGGCCGCACCTCCGCGCCCAAGAGTTTCATGCTGAATACATTGGGCGCCTGCCGTCGAATGTCTTCTTCGCCCATGTAGACGACGCACTCAAGGCCGAAATGGGCACAGGCGGTCGCCGTCGCCACGCCATGCTGCCCGGCGCCGGTCTCCGCGATCACTCGCTTCTTTTTCATGCGCAGCGTCAGCAGCGCCTGGCCGAGCGTGTTGTTGATTTTGTGCGCGCCGGTGTGATTGAGATCTTCGCGCTTGAGCCAGATCTGCGCCCCGCCGCACTGCTCCGTAAGCCGTTTGGCAAAATACAGCGGCGACGGCCGACCGACATAGTTCTTCAGCAAGTCGGCCAGCTCGGCCTGAAACTGCGGATCACTCCGCGCCTGGTCGTAGTCGACGGCCAATTCATCGAGCGCGCGGATGAGAGTCTCCGGCACATAACGGCCGCCGAACGCGCCGAAGCGGCCCGCGGCATCGGGAACCTGGGGGGTCGCAGAAGATGTCGTTGCTGCCATCCGAGATGAAAACTCCTTGCGTTGATTCTCGACTGCAAAACGCTCAGAATCAAGGGGAAATGACGAATGACGAAACCCCAATGACGAATGTGAAGCAATCCCTCCATTTGACATTCGTCATTCGGAATTCGTCATTTTATCTCCGTGCCCTCCGTGCCTCCGTGGTGAAAAAGCAATGCCCGAGCTTCCTGAAGTCGAAACCATGCGTCGCGGCGTCTTGGGCATCGTCGGCGGACGCATCCGCGATGTGGAGCGTGTCGCCTGCCGGCGCAAGCCGATCGCCATCGCCCCGCGGATCGATCATTTTCGCCGCCGCGCGATCGGCCGCACGGTCCGCGCGGTCGACCGTGTCGGCAAACGCGTCGTGCTGCGGCTCGACTCGGCCGATTCGATCGTGCTGGAGCCGCGGATGACGGGCCTGGTGCTCGTGGCCGATCCACCGACGCAGGAACACCTCCGCTTCCGCTGTCAGCTCTCCGGCAGTACGACCCACGAGCTACTCTATTGGGACCGCCGCGGCCTGGGAAATGTTCGCTTATTTTCGCCCGCCGAGTTCGACGCCGCGTTTGGCCCCGACAAATTGGGCCCGGACGCCCTGGCGATGACGGCCGAACTGTTCCGCACGCAACTCGGCGGCAGCCGCCGCGCCGTGAAGGTCGCCATGCTCGATCAGCGCGCCGTCGCCGGCATCGGCAATCTCTACGCCTCCGAAATCCTGCACATCGCGGCGATTCACCCCGCCCGCCGCTGCGACAAAGTCACGCGCCCCCAGTGGCAAAGAATCGCCGACGCCACCCGTGCCGTCCTTGAGACGGCCATTCGCTACGAGGGCTCGACGCTCGGCGACGGCACGTACCGCAACGCGCTGAACCAGGCCGGCGGTTATCAGAACCACCACCGCGTGTACGACAAGGCGGGCGAAGCCTGCCCCCGTTGCGGCAGCGACGCCAAGATCGCGCGGATCGTTCAGGCGCAACGGTCGACGTTTTATTGCCGCACGTGTCAGAAGCCCCGCGGCATCTAGAATGCAATCGAACTAACGCGCCTGATCGACGCTCGAACCCATGATCCGCTCGTCGACCCACAACTGAATCAATTTCGCCGGGGGGCAACCCTGCGACTCCGCAATCTGTCGAACTGTGTCAGCATTCTTCGGGTCGAGATGCACAGTGAAAGTGGACTCGCGATCGAATACCGGCTCTGTCTCTTCCTCGAGATCAGCTTCAAAGTCCGTCAAATCGTGCGTGTCCCAAAACTGGGCCAGCTCCTCGATCGAGTCCGTCTTGGGCAAGTGTCGATCGCTCATCGATTTTTCCATTCTTGATAGCGGCGTTTCTCTTTGTCTGTCATCTGCCGCGCTGTGACAGGATAACCAATTCCATCCGGAAAGCTAATTACAACGCAAAACAGGTACCGGCCCGCATCCGTCTGCCCCAGCACGAAGTGGATTTTTGCATTTTCCCGGTCCATCCGCTCTAATGGCTTCTGGAGGGAATGCGAACGACACTTGCCGGCGCGCCGTGGCGGTCGGCCAGCTCTTCCTGATTGGAAGAAAGGATGGCGGTATGGAATCTCGCGACAAGCAGCAGCCGAAGTGCGATTTCTGCGACGGTCTATTCGAACGCGAACGACAGCTCGTGCGGCGCGACTTTCTCAAAACAGCCGGCGGCATCGCGATCGGAGCAGGTGCACTGGCCGCGGGGTTGCCAGTGGGTCGCGTTTGGGCAGAAGCAATCGCCACCGGCGAGGCCGCCGGTGCCGCTGCCACATCCACGCCCGAGTCACTCGTAAAAGTGCTGTTCGACACGCTCTCGCCCAAACAGCGCGAAGCGATTTGCTTCCCCTGGGACTTCCAGCACCCGGAGTTGGGCCTGCTGCGGACCCGCGTCGCAGCCAACTGGGACATCACCGAAAACTACATCGTCGACGACGACTTCTACACCAAGGATCAGCAACACGTCATTCGCGGCATCTACGAGGGCATTATCAATCCCGAGTGGCACCAGCGGATCGACAAGCAGCTCGAGGATGATGCCGGCGGTTACGGCGAGCAGAACAGCATCGCCATCTTCGGCGAGCCCGGCAGCGACCAGTTCGAGTTTGTGATGACCGGCCGCCACATGACGATTCGCGCCGACGGCAACACGGCCAAACACGTCGCCTTCGGCGGGCCGATCTTCTACGGTCACGCCGCCGAAGGATTCGACGAAGGGCCGACGCATCCCGGCAACGTCTTCTGGCCGCAGGCCCAGGCAGCCAACAAACTCTACCAGATGCTCGACAAGCATCAGCGTGAGCAGGCGCTACTGCGCAAGGATCTGCCGAACGAATCGCGCGTCGCCTTTCAGGGCAAGGAGGGCAAGTTCCAGGGCATCGCGGTCACCGATCTTTCGAGCGACCAGAAGGATCATCTCAAGGAAGTGATGGCGAAGCTGGTCGAGCCGTATCGTACGGGCGACCGCGAAGAGGCAATGAAATGCCTCGAAGCTCAGGGCGGACTCGACGCCTGCCACCTCGCGTACTACGCCCAGGAGGACATCGGCAAAGACGGCGTCTGGGACATTTGGCGTCTCGAAGGCCCATCGTTCGTCTGGCACTATCGCGGTGCGCCGCACGTGCACGTCTGGGTCAACGTGGCCGATGACGCGAGCGTGAAGCTCAACGCGTAAGCGCAAAGTCGCAGGCACACGCAGATTTGGATGTAGGATGGGTCGAGTTTCACGAGACCCACCAAACTCCATGCGCAGTGGTGGGTCTCGCGGAACTCGACCCACCCTACGGACCCCAAAATGTTGCAACGCGTTTGTGCACCGAATACGATTAAAGTAGTTGCATTCAGCTGGCGGACCTCTCTTCGGCAACGCGTGATCAAGCATTCTCCAAGTTCTCGATATCGGCCGCTCTTCACGGCAGCGAGCTGGGCGCTGGCGCTCGTGCCCGCGACAGCGCCAGCCGTGGAGTTCCGCACGATCGATGGCAGCGGCAACAACCTCAACAAGCCATCGCAAGCCGCCGCGAACACGCGCGTGATCCGCTTCGGATACGACGCCGACTATCCGGACGGCATCGGCGACGCAATCACCGATCCCGGCAAGCCGAACCCGCGGGATGTGAGCAATCGCGTCCTCGCTCAAGCCGGCAGCATCCTCAACGACCGCCGGCTTTCCGACTGGTCGGTTCATTGGGGCCAGTTTCTTACACATGACATTTCGCTGATCGACAACGGCGCACCGTTCGACGCGCTCTCCACCGGCGCGACCGGCGATTTCAATATTCCGATCACCGACCCCGCCGACCCGCTGGGGCCGAATCCAATCTCATTCCACCGCTCGAAGTTCGACCCTGCGACCGGCAACGGCGACGTAATCGTCACGCCCCGCGGCACGATTCCGATTCCCCGCTCTCAGATCAATTCGAGCACGTCGTACATCGATGCCTCGCAGGTCTACGGCTCGGACCAGGCAACGGCCGACTCGATTCGCACGTTCGCAGGCGGCAAACTGGCCACCACCGCGGCCGGTCTGCTGCCGATGCTCGACGCCGAAAACCGCTTCGTCGCGGGCGACAACCGCGTGAACGAAAACGTCGGCCTCACCGCGATTCACGCGCTCTTCGTCCGCGAGCACAACCGGCTTGCCGATCGTATCCAGGCCCGTGATCCGTCGCTCGACGACGAGCAAATCTATCAATGGGCCCGCAAGATTGTCGGCGCGGAAATGCAGGCCATCACGTACCGCGAGTACCTACCAGCCGTGATGGGCGACGAGGCGCCGCGCGCCGAGGACTATTTTTACGACGAGATCGACGCCTCGATCACGACCGCCTTCACTGCCGCTGCGTTCCGCTTCGGCCACAGCATGCAGTCGCCACGATTCTTGTTGGTGGATAGCGCGAATCACGAAGTCGGCGCCGTCGGACTCGCCACGGCCACAGAAAATCCCGCTTTCCTTACGAGTGATCCGGCGCGCGTCGACTTGATCCTCAAAGGCCTCGCGTCGCAGACCGCACAAGAAAATGACGCGTACATTATCAGCGGACTGCGCAACATCCGCTTCGGACCACCAGGTACCGGCGGAACCGACCTCGCGGCAATCGACATCCAGCGCGGACGCGATCTCGGCCTCCTCAACAACTACCGGTTGATGCGTCAGTCGTACAATCTCGGGCCGCTCCACGATTTCAGCGAGCTCACGTCCGACACCGCGCTCGCGGCGAAGCTCGCCGATGTCTATGGAACCGTGGAGAATCTCGACGGCTGGGTGGCGATGCTCGCGGAAGATCATCGACCGGATAGCAGCCTCGGGCCGCTCACCCACGCGATCCTGCTGAGCCAGTTCTCCCGCCTCCGCGACGGCGATCGCTTCTTCTTCACCGCCGACCCGGACTTGCAATCGGAGCTCGTGCGCGCGGTGATCGATCTCGACGCGATCACGCTGAGCCAGATCATTCGCCTCAACTCAGGCATCACGTCGCTGCAGAGTAACGTGTTTCTGACTGTGCCGGAACCGGCGGCAAATAACGCGATCCTGGCGTTCGCCACGTCCAGCATCATGCTGCGATTGCGGCCGAGACTGTCCGAATCGCGCCGGTTCCGTCCGGGGCGTTAAAATAATTGACCATCGGCGTTTTGCGTGTTAGTTTGACGGCACCGGTTGAGCACGCGAGCAACGGGCGGACTGCGTTGCCGGCTCGACCCCTTATCGGTTTCTGCGGTGCAGCGTGCGAGTGGGGCGTCGTCGCTGCGCTCGTCGTGAACGAGAGGCGGCAGCGTGGTGCGGGAACTGCTGGTCTGGCGGACTCTGTTGGTATGGGCGTCGCTCGCTACTCTTTGCGCGCACGCGCTGGCGCAGGAACATCACCACCACGATCCAAGTGATCCATCTAATCCGCTCGCTTGCGGCGTCGACGCCGGCGAGACCTGCTTCCACGGAGTCATTGACGATTTTCACACCGTGAACTCGCCGCACCCCGACGCGATGGGCGAAATACACCTCGCGCTCAATGCGGCTCATACTCAGCTGCGCTATTGGATCAAGATCGACGGTCTCACTCTCAAGCCGCTCGCCACGGAACGCACGGCGCCGGACGACGTGATCGGTGTGCACTTGCATCTCAACGTGCCGGACACGGTCGGGCCCCACGTGCTGAACATCTTCGGACTGGCGACCTATAACATGCCGGCCGAAGAAGACGCCGATCTGGTCGTCGACTATTCGACTCGCACGCTGACCGGCATCTACGACGACGGCGACGCCACGATCGATCCCACGACTGGCCAGCCCTATCTGCCTTTTTACCCGCTCACATCGAAGCCACTCTCCGACTGGATTGACGATCTGGAGAACGGCGACTTGATGGTCGCGGTCCATACCAATGCATCTGGCTTCCCCAAGATGGCGATTCACGGCCACATCAGCCAGGCGGTGCCGGAACCAGCCACGGCTTGGCTGCTGATTTGCGTATCGGTCACGTTAACTACTGCGCGACGGACTCGGCCGGTGCGGCGCAACTGATTCAAACACCACAGGCAACCACATGAAACCGCTCGGCATGCGACTGCTTGGATTGGGCCTGCTCGTCAGCTCCCTTGTCGGCGGCACGATGTCGGCCAATGCTCAGCCGGCGGTCGACGGACTGTGGACCACGAACTTCACTTGGGGCGGCGGCGGTGGCGTCGAGGCGGTGCACACGTTTCTGCTGCCGACCGGCAAAGTGATGTTCTGGTCCACCTGGCGCGAGAGTGTCGGCTTGTGGGATCCCGTGACGAGCCAGTTCTCGACGGCCGGCAATCTGCCTGCCTTCAACCCGTTTTGCTCTGGCCACGCGTGGTTGCCCGACGGGCGGCTACTGGTCGCCGGCGGTCATATCTTCAATTACGACGGCGAGAATCGCGCCGACATTTACAATCCATTCACCAATCGCTGGGCCAACGCCGACCCGCTGCAAGCGAATGTTCCCAACATGGGATCCACCAGCAGTGATCCGGCGACCAGCGGCAAGCGCTGGTATCCGAGCGCGACGACGCTCAGCAACGGCGATGTGCTGGTGTTGTCTGGCGACGTCGTGCCCATCAATAACGGCGGCGGAAACACCAATCGCACGGCACAGATTTATCAACCGGCAACCAACACCTGGCGAACGCTCACCGGTGCCCTCCGGCCGGCGAACGATCTCCTGCCCGAATATCCGCGCGTCTTCCAGGGCCCCGATGGCCGCGCAATCTCGATGTCGGACAACAGCAACGACACGGAATACCTCGACCTTGCGGGCAACGGCTCGTGGTCGTATCTGCAGGACACACTCGATTCGAATCTGCACAACTACGGGCCAGCGGTGATGTACGACACGGGAAAGATCGCGTACATCGGCGGCGGCAACACACCGACTCGCAACATCTCGATCCTCGATTTGAACGCCACTCAGCCGGCGTGGCGTTACGGCGGCGGCGGAACGACGAAGCCGCCATTCGGCTCGCCGTATGTGATGAATCGGCCGCGGCGACAGAACAATGCCACGATCCTGGCCGACGGCACGGTACTCATCACCGGCGGCACCGACGTCACGGGCTGGAACGATCCGAACGGCTTGATCGCGACGGCCGAGATTTGGGACCCGGTCACGGAAGAAGTCACGCAGGTCGCCAGCGCGAACACCAACATCTATCGCGGTTACCATTCCACGGCGCTGTTGCTGCCGGACGGGCGCGTGCTGGTGACCGGCGGCGATCACGATTACGGCGGTGTGATCCCCGGACAGAACACGAATGCAGAGGTCTTTTCGCCGGCCTACTTGTTCAACGACGACGGCACGCCGGCCGCGCGGCCGACCGTGACCGCCGCGCCGGACGTTGCGGAACTGGGCGACACGATCTTTGTCGAAACGCCCGATGCCGCGAGCATTGCCAAGGCGTTGTGGGTCGTGCCGGGCGCGGTGACGCACGCGCAAAACTGGACGCAGCGGGCGAACACGCTGGACTTCTCGATCTCCGACGGCGGCGTCAACATCCAGCTGCCGGCCAACCAGAACGAGGCGCCGGTCGGCTACTACATGCTGTTCCTGGTGAATGACCAGGGGACGCCGTCGATCGCAGAGTGGATTCGCGCGACGCCGAACATCCAGCTCGACGGCGACTTCAATCATGACGATGTGGTCGACGCAGCGGACTACACCGTGTGGCGCGACAATCTTGACGGCCAGTACACCGAAGCGGACTACGAATTGTGGAAGAACAATTTCGGCATGTCGGCCGGCGCGGCAGCGGTCGCGGAATCTTCGCACGCGGTGCCGGAAGCGAGTGGCATCGCGCTCTTCGCTGCTGCGCTCGTCCATCTCGGCTGTGTCCGACGATCGCGCCGGTGATTGCCCTCGCCTTGGCGACAATTCGCGCTCTATATTTGTACGTCGAACGCGAAGAGTCTCTCTGCAAAGGTCGCCGATGGTCGAGACAGTCATCCGAACGCTGCTGTTGGATTTCAATCTGACGATGCTCGCGCTGGCCTTCGTTGCGGCCGGTTGGCTCGGTTGGAAACGCCGCGGAGAGCCGGAATTCAGCATCGCCGAGACGCTGCTGGCCTGGTTGCTGCTGCTCTCCGTCGGCGGCCAGGGCATTTATACGTTTGTGATTCACGTCTTCTTTCCGCAGCTTTCGGCGGCGAACATCGGCTGGGCAGTCAGCCCGTTTCAGTACGAAGTCGGCATCGCCGATTTGACCGTCGGCGTGCTCGGGGTGATCGCATTCTGGGGCAATTTCAGCTTTCGGCTGGCGGCCGTGATTGCGGGAATCGTCTGGTATTGGGGTGACGCGATTGGCCACGTGAAGGAGATGATCGTCGCCAACAACTATGCGCCGGGCAATGCGGGACCTTGGTTCTGGACCGACGTCTTCGTGCCGATCCTGTTGATCGCGTGTACGGTTCTCGTTTGGCAGCAGCAGAAGAGGCAACCATGATTTTCAAACGCGTTTTCACTTCGGCCATGCTCCTCACGTGGGTCCAGCTTGCAGTCGTCGCCGCGGCCGTCGAACCGCTGCCGGGCGAGATTCAGAAAGTCCTCGACAAGCCGCTGTATAAGAACGGCGTGTGGGGTTTGAAGGTCGTCGACCTCGAGAGCGGCGAAGTGATCTACGAGCTGCGGCCGAAACAGAAATTGATGACCGGCTCGGTGCGAAAATTGTTTTCCATCGGGCTCGCCCTCGACAAGCTGGGCGCGGACCACAAATTCGTGACGCCGATCTATCGCCGCGGTGAAGTCAAGGACGGCGTACTCCACGGCGATTTGATTCTCGTGGCGAGCGGCGACCTGGCGATGGGCGGGCGGTCGAATCCGGATGGATCGCTCGCCATCGTCGACTACGATCACAACGAGGCGAATTCGCTCGGCAATGCCGAGCTCACGAAGCCGGATGTGCTCGCCGGATTTGCAGCGCTCGCCAAACAGGTGGCCGCGGCCGGTATCAAGGAAGTCACCGGCGACGTGATCATCGACGACCGGTTGTTCGAGCCGTTCAATTTCCGCGGCGAGTTCGACGTGCGGCCGATCTTCGTGAACGATGACGTCGTCGACGTGATGATCAGTCCGGAAGCACGCGTCGATTGGCGGCCGAAGTCGGCAGCGTTTGGCGTTGAGCCGGAACTTAAGCTGGCGGCGGCGAAGGGCGAGTTCACGCTTCAACTTGAGCCGGAATGCCCGCAATGCCTCGGCACGGCGCATTGCGCGGGAAAAGTTGCCGGCGAACTGCCGCGCGGTTTCGTGCCGCCGCTGACGGACGCGTATCCGCTGGTGCGGACGTTTCGCATCGCGGAGCCGCAGGATTTTGCACGGACCGTGCTGATCGAAGCGCTCGACAGCGCCGGCGTGAAAGTCGCGGCCGCTGCGGTCGCCAAAAACGACGCCAGCAAATTGCCGGCAAGCGACTCTTATTCAGGCAACGCGAGGGTTGCCGAGCTCGTATCGCCGCCGTACCGTGAGTATGCGAAGTGGATTCTCAAAGTCAGCTACAACATCGGCGCGGACACGAGCCTGATGCTGTTTGGATTGACGCAAGGCGTGCGCTCGATGCAGGCGTCGCTCGACGCGGAGCGCAAACTTCTGGGCGAAGACTTTCACATCGCCGGTGATGAGTTTCATTTCATCGACGGCAGCGGCGGCGGCGATAGTGCGGCGACGCCTGATGCGGTGGTCAGTTTTCTGCGTTCGATGCGGAAGGAAAAGTTCTTCGACGACTATCGAAATGCGCTCCCGATCCTGGCGACTGACGGGTCGCTCGGGTTTGTCACCGATTTTCAAAAGGATCTGTCGCTCTCCTGGGCCAAGGGACAAGTGCACGCGAAGACAGGGACGCTGCTGACGGGAACGGATGACGGCATATTTTCGCTGCAGGCTCAGACACTCGCTGGGTACATCACGGCCAAGAGCGGTCGGCGTTTGGCCTTCGCTTTGTTCGCGAACGACGTCGCGCCGATCAGAGGGCTCGAGGACGTGATCGGTGTGTTCCAGGATGAAGGCACGATCTCGGCGATAATCTGGCGCGAAAACTAAAGCGTCTGCGACGTACCGCTGAACCCGCAATTGCTGCTGCAAATAAGAGCGAGACGGCAGCCGGTTCCGGAACGGCCGTCGCCGCGCTGAAGCCCCCAATCGATTGGCCGAAGTGCTCCTTCCAATAGGTGAAGTCGCTCTCATCGACCGTTGCGGGCGTGGGATCGTTGACGAGCGGATTGGGCGATACGCCGACCGCGTCACGCCAGGCAGTGTAGTCGCCGGCGTCGATCACGTTGTCGCCATTGTAGTCGCCCGTCAGCCCGAGGTTCGGAATTGGCGAGCCGGCGTTAACCCAGGCGGTGTACCAGCCATCGGCCACTGCTTCGGATGCTTCCTGAAAGAGCACGCGCGTGAAGTCGCCGGTTTGAGACCACATGCTGTCATAGTAGGCTGTGTTGTAGCTGCCGGCCGCCGCTCGCGCCGCGGTGTCGGCCGCCATGATGTCGTCGACAAACTGGTAGTGGATGTCGATGCTATCAAACACGTCGTCGATCACAGTCGCTTGGAATTCTGCATCCGCTGCGGAAAATGTCAAGTTGCTCAACTTTCGCGAGATCATCGAGCTCTCATACCGCGAGTGAACACCGTTGTTGCCGCTCAGTTGTCCGTCGTAGTTCTGCGTCAGGTGGAGCGGGTTGTGCATGTCTTCGATGTAATGGGCCTGCGCGGCGGCGGTTGGGATCAGGTTCAGCCAGTCCTGCTTCGTTCTGGCGTTTGACATCAGCGTGGTGAGACTCTGCACGTAGTCCGCGTACGTCCACGGTCCCCTGCCATTTTGTTCGACGTAGGAAGCCCCGTATTTGGCGATGAGCACGTTGACGTCGTGCGGGAACGTGCCGGCGGCAAACTCGGGATAGACGTCGATGTCAATGTAATGCCGGCCGGGCGGTTCTTGCGAGGCCTGGCTGCGGATCGTGCTCACGTTGGCTTCAAAGAAGCTGCGCAGTGGCTGGGGCAGATGGGGAATCGCGCCGCCGGTGATGTGCGAATGGCCGGTCGAACCCCAAGCGGCGGCGCGGGGCGCGGTCCAATTCAGCACGAGCAACAGCGCGGTTGCACCTAAAGCACAATGCGCACACACACGCAATCGAACATTCATCGAGTCGCTCACGCTCATCCAACTGCCCCACGATCTTTCCTGCCTGAAGGTGATGTGGCAAAGCAGAACTTAAGTTAGCAGAGATCACCACAGTGCTCTACGAAAATTCTTGGCCACCAAAATGCTGCGGAATTAGTTTGTGCCGTGCCGCACTTCATCGAGCAGCCGCGGCGGGACGCCGATGTCGCAGACGTGCACGTGGCCGAGGAATGGCTCGGCGGCTGGTTTTGTGAAACCGATTTTCGTGGCGGCGAAGGTGCAAGTGTGGTCGGCGCGGATCGTGTGGACGGCCGGCTCGCCCGTGTCGCAGTCGAGGCCGCTGGGGACGTCGACGGCGAGTTTGCGGGCCGGCTGTTTGTTGAACCAATCGATCGCGGCGTCGAGCGGCGGGCGCGGTTCGCCGCGCGCGCCGGTGCCGAGCATGGCGTCTACGAGCCAATCCGCGTCACTGCCTTCGCGGCTGAGCCAGTCCAATAAGTCCGGGGTCGAGGACGACCCGGCTCGCTGAGGCGTTTCGACGATCGGCACATTTGTTTTTTCGAGGATCGCGAAGTTCACCGCCGCGTCGCCGGTGAGTTCGCTCGCCGGAAAGAGCAAAATCACTTTGCACATGTGGCCGCGGATTTCCAGGTGGCGGGCGATGACAAACCCGTCGCCGGCGTTGTTGCCTTTGCCACAGAGAATCACCACCGGGCCGTGGATGCCGAGTCGCTCGAGCACATCGACCACACCTCGGCCGGCGTTCTCCATGAGCACGAGGCCGCTGATGCCGAAGTCGTCGATTGCGCGACGGTCGAGTTGGCGGCTCTGTTCGCGGGTGAGGGCGAACTCGTTCACGATTCCGAATACTCGGGGGCGGGGACGCCCCGGCTCGCTGTGCTCGTTAACGCTCGAACCAGCTCTTGATCCATTCGATCGTGGTCGCGCGGCCGGCGCGGGCGATCGAGCGGGTCAGCGGGATGTTCTTGGGGCAGACGGCGACGCAGTTCTGGGCGTTGCCGCAGACTTGGATGCCGCCGGGGGCCATCAGGGCGTCGAGCCGCTCGTGGGCATTCATCTGGCCGGTGCCGTGCTGGTTGAAGAGCATCACCTGGCTGATGGCTGCGGCGCCGACGAAGCCTTCGTCGTACGCGGCACTTTGGCGGGCTGCGTAGGCGGCGTCGCTCTCGCCGCTGGTGCGTTCGACTTCGATCTTGTCGTACTGCGGGCAGGCTTCGACGCAGCAGCCGCAGGTCATGCATTCGGAGAGCGGGTAGCGCGTCTCCTGAGACTCGGGCGACTCACGCGGGCCGGGGCCGCGGTCGGAGTAGTCGTCGACGGGGACCCAGGCTTTCACTTTTTCGAGCGTGCGGAACATGCGGCCGCGGTCGACGCAGAGGTCGCGGAGGACCGGGAATTTCGACATCGGCCGGAGCTCGATCTCGCCCGGCTGATCATCGAGGATGCGGTCGACGAGGGTGGAGCAGGCCTGGCGGGTGCGGCCGTTGACGAGCATCGTGCAGGCGCCGCAGACCTCTTCGAGGCAGTTGCAGTCCCAGGCGACGGGCGAGGTCTTTTTGCCCTCCTCGGTCGTGGCCTGGGCGGCGATCTTTTGCAGCACGCTGATGATGTTGAGATTCGCCTCGTAAGGAATCTGGTGCCGTTCCCAGCGAGGCTGTTTGCCCGGGGCGTCCTGGCGGAGGATGCGGATCGAGAGGGACGCGGGGTGAGATTCGGTGGCGGTGACCATGATTTATTGAATGCGGATTGGCCGCGGGAATTGGTGCGCTCGTTCGTCTTTTCGAATTGTAAAGGGATTGCGGGGGGAGGCCAAGCGGAGATGAACGGGGCGACGCGCAGGGTGAGCGGACGCGCGTCGGCGCGCGACGCGGGTGATTTTGCGTTTGGGGTGGTGGGAGGGGCTAATTTGTGATGGTGTTGGTGACGCCTTCGAAGATGTCAGGGGTTTTTTGGGGTGGGGAGTGGGGGCTCCCGCTCCCGCTCGCTGAAGCGAGCTCGCCTAGGTTGGGTTTCGAACAGCGCTTGAAAAAAGAAGGAAGCTTACTTCGCCGGTGGATTGGAGGTACCTTGGGGCGCGGGTTATACCGCTCCCGGTTGGCGCCACGGCGATCCCCAGCCGCTGGTCAGGAATCAGGCCCCTCGAGGCCCATTGGCGCGACTGGCTTCCATGGAGGTACTAATCCCGATCGACTTCCCGCTCGATCGGGCCCTCGAAGCCCCGCGTGGGATGATGTTCTCCCGAGACGGTGTGCACGCCGCCGGGTGTTGTACAACGGCAGCCAGCTGACTCGCAGCTCCGACGTGAACCAGCTTAGCGGATAGTGGACATGGGTTCAACAATTGTTTTCAGGCCACTGGGCAGGTGAGGAGGTGGCTGAAAGTTGGGACTTGACGTTCCTAGCGCGGCCAATGATCAAGGCGCGGCGAGCGGGTCGCCGACTTGGGGCCAGCCGGCGTTGGTCCACGTTAGCGGGCGGACCTGGAGGATGCGCTGGGCGTCGAGGTGCTCCATGTCGTAGGTATGGTGGACCATCCATTCTCCGGCGTCGGTCGTGATGACGCCGTTGTGGCCGGGGCCGCGCCAGCGGTCGTCGCCCGCGAGGACGAGGGTGCCGCCGCCTTCGAGCAGCGGCTTGCCGGCGGCGTCGACGAAGGGACCGATCGCGCTGCGGCTGCGGCCGACGACGACGTGATACGTGCTCTTCGCCCCGTCGCAGCAGGAGCCCCACGAGACGAAGAGATAGTAGTAGCCGTCGTGGAAGATGACGTACGCGGCCTCGATGTCGCGTGACTTGGTATCGGGGTGGGCGGCGACGGCTTTGATCTCGGCATCCGGCTTCGGCTTGCCCGTGGCGGGGTCGATTTCGACGACTTTAATGCCGGTCCAGTAGGAGCCGAAGAAGAGGAGCCAGCGGCCGTCCTGGTCGACAAAGAGGGCGGGGTCGATGGCGTTGAAGTCGTTGTCATGGGGGTGGGACTCGATGACTTTGCCGCGATCTTGCCACTTGTAGTCGGCGCTCGCGGGGTCGATCGATTTGTTTACGGCCAGCCCGATCACGGAGCGCTGAGAACCCATCGTGGAGACGCTGTAGTAGAGATAGTAGAGGCCGTCGTGGTAGCTCAGATCGGGCGCCCAGATGTTGCGTGCCCCGGGGATTTCGTCGTGCGCCCAATCGGGCACCGGCTTGTCGAACACCGTGCCGACGGCTTGCCAGCTCCGCAGGTCGGTGCTTTGGAGCAGCTTGATGCCCGGGGCGGTGGCGACGACAACGTAAGTGGTTTTTCCCGCAGTGTTAGTGGCGGCGAGGCCGGTGGGGTCGGGGGCGGTTTGGAGGAGGCTGGAACCGTGGTTGACGTTGGGGCCGTGGTTGACGTTGGGGCCGTGGTTGACGTTGGGGACTTCGGCGGTAGATACAGCCGCTGACATTGCGGATATGAGCAGTGCGATTAGAAGCTGCCAGCGTCGCAAATGGCGCGCTACGTAACCGTTTGTGTCACACATGGTGGAGCTCTCATGGCGGATTTTCGCGGGCAACCGTCAATCGCCGAGGACCGCCATTTATAGCATGGATGACAGGGTGCTGTGGGAAAAACACGGCTCGCTCGCTGGTGTAATTCGATTCGGCGCGAGACCTCGCGCGATGTGCGCGGTTGTCATTCAACAATCGCCGCGAGAGGGCATAGTCTGCTGACTAGTCGGATACCCCCAATTAGTTGTAGTAATTGTATTTTGTGGCTATAATTCCAAGGCTGCCAAGAAACACAACTTGAATCACCAACGTGGCCAATGGCCGGGAGGGGAGCCGCATCGCTTGGCAGCTGTGCGGCTATTTTCGTGCTGTTGGCCGAACATTTTGGAGGTGGCTAATGCGTGTTATTATCGTCGCCGCGGTATTTTTGTGCTGTGGGTGGGTTCAGGCCGACGAGCTGGTATTTACCGTCGGGCAGCAGCTGAGTCCCTATACGATTCCCGGCACCGATCCAGCCCACTTTACTTACCTCCGCAGCACCGTGGGTAGTGACTCGGGCGGCTCTCACACCAAGATCTCGACTAGCGAGAATGCCTTCGTCGGCTGGGGATTTGAGCTCGCGCCTGTAGACGATCTTCGCTTCTACATCACCGATCAGTTCTGGACTGCGGAGAGCAGCGCTGCGGCAGCTGCCCTGTTGGCAAGCATCAGCAACAATCCCAACGCGTCTCTGTTCGTGGAAGCGCCGACGATTGAATCTACAATCTTCTTCAATCCGCTGGACCCGACCGCTTGCTCAATGATGGTCTGCACCAGTTACAATCAAAACGATTTCAATCAAACCGTCGATACAAGCGGTTGGAATATGACCTCAATCTACGCCAGACTGGACCTCACCTCCCGCAATCGGCTCGTCTCCTGGAACTTTAGTTTTTACGGTCAAGCGATTCCCGAGCCGGCGAGCTGGTGGATGGTAGCCAGCATCTGCGGTGTGCTCATGACTTGCGGTCGGACGCGACTGAGTTGACATTCCGCATTTGCAGAGTGCGCGGACTTGCTAGTCCGGTGGGGGGCGGCTGCGGAGTGACTCCTGCCCAAGGTGTGAAAGACTGCAATACTCGCAGCGGTTGTCGGTGCGACGGACTACATCTTCCCCGCAGGCGAGACGGGATGTCGCTCATAATGCGGCGCGTTCGGCGCGGAGCCGGAGGAGCGACAGGAACTCGGCGAGGTCTACCAGGCCATCGGCTTCAGCGCGTTCTGGGTCGGTGAGCGGCTGGCCGGCATCTTGACGGTCGAGAAGGGCCTGCAGGCGTGCGGCCACCGCGTCTGGCAAGCGGAATTGAGCCAGCTCATCGGGAAGATCGACTTCAAGAGTAAGCGTCATAAGAATTCACCTTTGGCCAGGTGCTTCTATTCTAACACCTATTCAAAGGTCGGCAATTTTGGCCGGAATGTGCTGTTTATTGTAACGCCAGCGCTACTTCTTCTGCCGTGCCTTCCAGGCTTCTTCGATGACTTCGGCGCCGACGAGGCCGTAGAGGCGGGGGCGCGGGGGGACGAGGGTGGTGTCGACGTCTTCGTAAGACAGCGTCGGCTCGCCTTCCTTGTCGATGGTGGCGATGGTGGTTTTGAGCCATTTGCGGTTTTTGGCTTCGAAGTCGTCGCACCATTTTTCGGCCTGGCGGCGGCGCTCGGCGGGGTCTTCGGCGGTGATGCCGGCCGGTTCGAAGGCGGGCTTGTAGTGAGCGCCGCGGCATTCATCGCGGGCGAGCGCGCCCTTCAAGATCGCCTTGGCGATCGGGAACATGTCGCGGAGGGCCTTGGTGTAGACGACGTTCTGGTTCGTCCACGCGCCGGTATCGGAGAGGGAGCACTTTGACGCGCGGTCGCAAAGTGTGCCGACGGAGCCGATCGCTTCTTCGAGCTGGTCATTGATGCGGACGACCGTGGCAGCCCGGGTCATCTGGTCGCCGAGCTCTTGATGGATCAAGTACGGGTTCTCATTGCCGCCGGGGCGGGTAAGCAGCGTGTCGTGGTCGGCCTGGGCCAGGTCGCGGGCGGTCCGCATCAGGCGGGCGAATTTTTCGTCGCCGGCGGATTCCTTGAGGGAGCCCAGGAGATTCTTGAGGCCGGGAGCGATCCACAGGCCGGTGAAAATGCAGGACAGCAGCGAGTTCGCGCCGAGGCGGTTCGCGCCGTGGTACTGGTAGTCGCACTCGCCGATGGCGTAGAGGCCGGGGATGTTGGTCTGGTGGTTACGTGGCGAGCCGACAGCGAGGCCGCCCTCGGCAGTGCGTTCGTAATCGGCCCACAAGCCGCCCATCGAGTAGTGGACGGCGGGGAAGATTTTCATGGGCTCATCGCGCGGGTCGACGCCTTGGAACTTCTCGTAAATGCTGAGGATGCCGCCGAGCTTGCGATCGAGCTCGGCCCGCGGGATGTGGGTGAGATCGAGGTAGACGCACTGGCGATCGCGCTCGACGCTGAGTCCTTCGTTGACGCAAACGTTGAAGATCTCGCGGGTGGCGATGTCGCGCGGCACGAGGTTTCCGTACTTCGGGTAGCGTTCTTCGAGGAAGTAGTAACGTTCTTCCTCGGGAATTTGCTTGGGCGGGCGGGGGTCCTGCGGCGTGCGCGGCACCCAGACGCGGCCGCCTTCGCCGCGGGCGGATTCGCTCATCAGGCGGAGCTTGTCGGCGCCGGGGATGGCGGTGGGGTGGACCTGGATGAACTCGCCGTTGGCGTACTTCGCGCCGGCGCGGGCGCAGCGGCTCACGGCGGAGCCGTTGCAGGCCATGCTCATGGTGCTGCGGCCGTAGATCAGGCCGCAACCACCGCTGGCGACGACGACGGCGTCGGCTCCGAAGCTGCGAATCTCCATGGTGATGAGATTCTGCGCGACGGCGCCACGACAGCGGCCGGTGTCATCGAGGATGGGTCCCAAAAAGTCCCAGCCTTCGTACATGGCGACGCGGCCTTCGGAGTGCCAGCGGCGGACTTGCTCATCGAGGGCGTAGAGGAGTTGCTGGCCGGTCGTCGCACCGGCGAAAGCGGTCCGCTTGAAGAGGGTGCCGCCGAAGCGGCGCTGGTCGCGGAAGCCTTCCTGCGTGCGGTTGAAGGGAACGCCGAGGCGGTCCATCAGGTCGATGATCTTCGGCCCGTGGTAGACCATCTCCTTGACGGGCGGTTGATGCTGGAGGAAGTCGCCGCCGTAGACGGTGTCGTCGAGGTGGAGCCACTCGCTGTCGCCTTGCTGGCGGGTGAGGTCGTTGACGCTGTTGATGCCGCCCTGGGCGCAGACGCTGTGGGAGCGCTTGACGGGGGTGAGGCTCATGAGATCGACGTTGATGCCGAGCTCGGCGAGCTTCATGCTGGCGGCGAGGCCCGCGAGCCCACCACCGACGACCAGTACACGCTGCTTTGCCACTGCTGTCCTCTGAGGGTCGAAGCTATTGACTGTTTTGCGCGCCAAGACGCAAAGGGGCAAAGATCGCAAAGAAAAACAAGAGAATGGCGAAGGACGAATTCCCAATGACGAATTGAAGAGTCATTTTTCGTCATTCGTCATTGGGAATTCGTCATTACGATCCCGGTGCTTTGCGTTCTTGGCTCCTTGGCGTCTTTGCGGGCTGGATTGGGGTGTGCGGTCAAACATCGCGCGGGGCAAGCCCCGCCGCTAAATGGCTATTCTTTGGGGGCGGTTTCGGATTCGGACGCAGGCGCCGATTTCGATTCATCGGATGCGGTGCGTTTGTGTTCGTTGGGTTCGATTTCGCCGGTGTCGATGCGCGACTGGTACATCTTGTCTTCGATCTGGATGGCTTGTTCGAGTTCGGGCGGGCGGCCGGCTTGGCGCATGCCGAAGAGGGCGCCGAGGGTGACCAGGGCCAGGAGCACGCCGAAGGTCATGCAGGCTTTGAGCGCGCGGGCCTGGGCGGGCGGGCTGATCCAGACTCCCCAAGTGATGCCCATCGTCCACAGGCCGTTGGCGAAGTGGAACACGCACGCCAAAGCGCCGACCATGTAGAAGATCAAGATGATCGGGCTCTGCAGGGCTTCGCCGGCGGTTGAAGCGGCGTTGTATGGCCTGAACTGCGCGCCGCCGAAGGGCTCCGCCACGTCGTGCAGCCACCAGTTCCAGTGGAACCAGCCGTGCATGTGGAACACGTGGTAGAGGATAAAGACGAAGGCGATCAGGCCGGTCCAACGCTGCCAGGTGTAGCGGCGGTTGGCGCCGTAGGGATAGTCGCGGGTGTTGGGGATCATGCCCACCGCGATCATCACGCCGACGATCGCGTGAAACAGGATCGGGATGAAGATGAAGGTCCACTCGACGAGCGGCAGCAGCTTGCCGAGGCTGTGGATCGTGTAGACGTTCTTCTGAAATGTGCCGGGGCCGTTGAGCACGCTGGCGTTGGTGACCAGGTGGACGGTCATGTAGAGGCCGACGGGCAGGAGCCCGCTGAGCGAGTGCAGTCGACGGATGACAAACTCATGTCGAGCGAAGAACGACTGCGAGGGACCATCCACGTCCGAAGACTCCAAGAAAGCTGTTAGCTCTTAGCTATTAGCCGTTAGCCAAGGCGGCCACAGCATTCCCGGCCAGTATAAAGGCGGCGGGTGAGGGGTGACAAGGGACGGGGCGGGCGAGGAATGCGCAGAGCGAGAGCAGGGCGTCTAGCGTCGCGGTGCGCGGATTCGCACGGTGGGACGGGGGACGAAAAACTGAGTACTGGGTACTGGGTACTGGGTACTGAATGTGAAGGCGGTGCGCGGCGCTATGGCGTGGGGGCGGTTTCGGCCGACTTCTGGTTGGCGGCGTCCTTTTTAGCGGCTTCTTCGGCGGCCTTCTTCTGGGCGGCTTCGACTTCGGCGGCTTTGTCTCGATACTCCTTGGCGAGGTCGGGGTGGCCGAGCTTGTCGAGCGCGTCGGCGGCGTGGCGGTAGGCGGGCGCGTACTCGTCGAAGAGCCGGATGGCGCTCACGAACGAGTCGGCCGCTTGCTGGTTCTTGCCGAGGCGTTCGTACACGACCCCACGTTTGAAATAGTGGGTCCACTCGGCCGGCTCGAGCCGCAGCGCGGCGTTGAAGTCGCTGAGCGCCTTGTCGTTCTCGCCGCGGGCCATGTAGGCCAGGCCGCGGTTGACGTAGGCCGGGACATAACGATCGCTGTCGGCGAGCGCCAGCCCGTAGCAGCGAATGGCTTCAAGATACTCGCCCTTCTTGGCCTGGGCGAATCCTTCCCAGAGCTTCGGCCGCGGGTCCTGGTATTCGATGTTGGCGGCGTGGCGGAAGTCGAGGATCGCCAGGTCGTCCTCGCCCATGTTGTAGAACACGATGCCGCGGCGGAAATAGGCTTCGGCCAGATCGGGATTCAGGTTGATCGACTCGGTGAGCGAGGCGATGGCGTCGCCATAGCGGCCGAGCAGGCGGAGACAAACGCCGCGGCGGAATTCGCCTGCGGCCTTGAGATTGGCATACGTGGGATTGTCGCCCGCCAGCTCGATCAGCTTGTCGCATTCTTCGAGTGCCTGTTCGTAAGCGTCGGTCTTGGTCTTCGGATCGGGATCTTCCTTGGCAAATTCGAGCAGGACGGCGGCCTTGGTGAGATAGCCTTGCGCGAACGGCTCGTCGGAATCCTTGCGCTTCGGCTTGTAGTTCTGGATCGAAGCGTCGACGGCGTCGATCGCTTCCTTGTACTTCTTTTCGCGGAGCAAGATCCCGGCCAGCGCGAAGTGGTTCTCGAAGTTATCTGGATCGAGGCTGATCGCCTTTTGAATTTCGTCGTTGGCTTTGTCGTACTTGGCGATCGTGGAGTAGGCCTGGGCCAAGAGTTGGTGGGCCTCGGCGTTGTTCTCGTCCTGTTCGACGACCTGCTCCAGCGGCTTAATCGCCTGCTGACCGGCGCCGAGCAGCACCATCGCTTTGCCCATGCCGAACAGAACTTCGGGGTCCTGGCGATTTTGTTCCTGGGCGGCGAGGAAATCGGCGTAGGCCAGGTCGTTCGCACCGACCTCGAAATAGAGCTTGCCGCGGGCGATCAACGCCGGCATGTGGGCCGAATTCTCTTTAAGCGCTTCGTCAAAGTCGGATTTGGCGGATTCAAAATCTTCGAGGCCGGCAAAGGCATTGCCGCGGCCGGTGTACACGACGGGCAGGAAGACTTGGGCCTGCATGCCGGCCGCCTTGAACGCGCGGACCAGCTGGTCGTAGATGCCGAGGGCTTTTTGGAAGTCCTTGTCTTTGAGCGCCTGCTCGGCCTCGGTGAACATCCGCTTGACGTCTTCCTGGGTGAGCTGCTGTTGCTGCGGCTGGCCCTCGCCTTCGGGGGCGGAGGCGCTGGTGTCGGCCGCCGGGGCTTCGCCGAGCAGGTCCTGGGCCGAGGCTGGGACCGCAATTTGCCAGGCCGCCAGGGCCAGGAAGGCAACGGCGGTCAACTCACGAATTTGCAACAGGGGAGCTCGCATCGCGATATCCTCGACGGAGGTTGGTAGGCGGACGCTGGGGAAATGTGGACGGCGCGCGGGATCGGACGGCCGGTCGCGCAACGCGCCGATGGGGAATTATAACCCACTCGACGGTGAAGCAGACGAGAATTGAAGCCGCCGACTTTATCCATACGTCGCGGGCGGCGGTCCGGTTGTAACGATTGGCAGAAGCGACCGGGCTGGGGACTTTTGACCGAAGTGGTTCTGTGTTTGGACAGTCGAGGATGCCGCTTCGATCACCGGCCGGCGGCCGGTGCCACTGGCTTGTCGATTGCCCATTTTGCCTGCCACTGTGGGAAGTCCTTTTCCAAGAGTTTTGCTGGCCAGTCGCCGAGCCACGCGTAGCCAACGCGGCGTTCTTGCTCGATGTCGGCCAGGTGGTCGTGGATGACGCCGTCGCGGCCCACGAACATCGGGCGGTTGCCGTCGATCGAATAGAAGCGGGCCCAGAGGGGTTTGGCGGAAGGGTCGGCCACCACGACGCGATCGGTGGGACGTTTGGAATTGCCGTCGAATCTCCATTCGACGCGCTCGCCTGCGATTTTCGACCGGTTGAACCAGGCGACGGCGGAGTCGACGGCCCGCTTGATCCCGGGCGTGGGCCGGTCGAGCTGCATCAGGTACTCGACGATGCCGACGCTTTCGTAGCCGCTCAAGGAAGGGAGCTCGTAAGCGCGGGCCGCGGCGGGTTGGAGTGAGTGCTCGTCGTACTGAGCGCACCAGACGGTCGGTTGGCCGTCGACAACGACCTGCGTGGCAAGGATCACGTCGAGTCCTTTGTCGATCGCCTTCTGGCAGCGCTCGCGGGTGGCGGCGTCGACGAAGCCGAAGACTTTGGCGCCCTGGAGGCTCTCTTGGTTGAGCGTGACGTCGCGGAGCAGGTTCATCACGCCGATCATCGCGCCGTCGTTGAAGGTGAGGTGGGAATAGTAGCCCTCGCGGAGCGGGTAGATCATGGGCCAACCGCCGTTTGGATATTGGGCCTCGAGCAGAAAATGGAGGCCGCGATTGGCGGCGTCGGCATAGCGCCAGTCGCCTGTGGCGGCGTGCATGCGCGCGAGAAAGCGGATTTGCGTCCAGGTGGCGCCGTTGTCGATCAGAGTTTCGCTGCGATTGCGGTCGCGGCGGAGGGTTTCTCGGTCGCCGTCGCTCAAGGGGCGGGCCATGTCGATGTTCTTCGGCCAGCCGCCGTTGTCGTTCTGATAGAGGAGCACGTTTTCGGCGACGCGGATCGATTCATCCGCGCCGTAGAAATCGTTTGGATAGTCGAGGATGCTCCGCCAGCGCGATTGGCCGCCGCCCCATTGGGCGGTTGCCGGAACAAGAGGAGTCGAAGCCGCAATGGCGATCAGGATCGCGCGCCAAGTGAATTGCGATGATTGAGACATTCCGCCACCCCGTTGACTGCTGCGTGTCCATTCGATGCTAACGAATCGTAGGGGCCGATTCCAGAAACGGCGGCCAGATTGCAAACAGACTTGTGAATCTTGCGGGAAGTCGGAAGTCGGCGGACCGCGTCGGGCGCGATTACGGCCGCAGCGCTTGGAGCATCCCTTTGGCCTTGTGCCAGGTTTCGTCGTACTCGCGCTGCGGGTCGGAATCGGCAACGATGCCGCCGCCCACGGGGATTTGCCACCAGCCGCGGGCAGCGGTGATCGTGCGGATGAGGATGTTCGTATCCATCTGGCCACCGACGCCGAGATAGCCGAGCGAGCCGCAGTACGGGCCGCGAACGGTTGGCTCCAGCTCGGCGATGATCTCGATCGCGCGAATCTTGGGGACGCCGGTCACGGAGCCGCCGGGAAACGCGCCCTTCAATAGGTCGAACGGCCCGACGCCGTCGCGGAGCGTGCCCTCGACGACCGAGACGAGGTGCTGCACCCAGGCGTACGATTCGAGGCCGCAGAGCTGCGTGACGCGGACGCTCGCCGCCTGGCAGGCGCGGGAGAGGTCGTTGCGCAACAGGTCGACGATCATCACGTTCTCGGCGCGATCCTTGGGCGAGATCGACAGCTCGTGGGCGGCGGCGCGGTCGACAGTTGCATCGCGGGTGAGGGCGGCGGTGCCCTTGATGGGGCGGGTTTCCACTCGGCGGTCGGCGACGCGCAGAAAACGCTCGGGCGAGGCGCTCGCAATCTGCCAGCCGCCGCCGTCGAGATAGCCGGCCATCGGCGCCGGGTTGCGCTCGCGGAGGCGGCAGTAGAGATTGATGGGCGAATCGGTCGCGGGGTGGAGGAGCCTTTGCGAGAGGTTCACCTGATACACGTCGCCGGCGGCGATGTAGTCGATCGCGCGGCGGACAGTTTCGAGGTATGCCGAATGCGAGAAGTTGCTGGTGAGGTGCTCGATGCCCGTGGGGTGCTGGGGGGCGAGGGAGGAGGCAGGGAGACGTGTTGAATCGGTTGCGGTATTCCCGCTCGCTGAAGCGAGCTCGCCGTGGGGAGAAGCGAGCTCGCCTAGGAAGAATCGGGCGCGGGCTTGGGCGTCGGTGTCGGCAAAACTTTGCGCGATGAGCCAGGCGGCATTTTGATCGTGATCGAACGCGAAGACGACGTCGTAGAGCCCCAGCGCGAGCGGAGGAATTTGGAACTCGTCGATCTTGGCAACGGGGACGCGCTCCAAGTGTGGCGCCAGTTCGTAGCCGAACATCCCGGCGAGCCCGCCTTGGAAGGGCGGCAGGTCGCTGCGGGCTGGTTGGTCGAGGCCGGCGGCGACCCGTTCGATTTTCGCGAGCGAGTCGGCCGAGTCCCACCACTGGATCGGGTCGGCGGCGACGAACGAGTAGCGGCCCGTCGAGGCGGTGCGGGCCGCGCTGTCGAGAAACAGCACGTGCGACAGGTGCGCGAGGCGCCGGAACACCGTGACAGCGTTCAGCGACGGATCAAGCCGCTCGATGTGGCACATCGTGGAAAGGGGGGAGGGCGGAAGGGGGAAGGCAAAACGGCTACATGCTTATTCTATTTGTCGCTGCTCTTATCGCATACCGGCGGCGGAGGTGACGGAGGGGCGGCAATTGGCGACAATCGACGCACGATGAGTGACAGTAATCTCCATGATTTGCCGGTGGCCGAAGTGCTCGATGAGGCCGTGGCGGCTTCGCGCGAGGGTGCCGTGGTCGTAACGGCACCGCCCGGGTCGGGCAAGACGATGCTCGTGCCGGCGGCAGTCCTCGACGATTTGCCCGAGAGCGAGCAGGTGATCTTGCTGCAGCCGCGGCGATTGGCGGCCCGCGCGGTCGCGCGGCGGATCGCCCAGCTGCGGGGCGGCGAAGTGGGGGGCGAAGTCGGCTATCGCGTGCGGTTCGATTCGTGCGTTGGCCGCGATACCAGGCTCGTGGTAGCGACGACCGGCATCCTGCTGCGGCGCCTGTTGGATGACGTGGCGCTCGATGGCGTGGGCGCTGTCGTGCTCGATGAGTTTCACGAGCGGACGATTGAGATGGATCTGGTGCTGGGGCTCGTGACGCGGGTGCGCGAGACGCTGCGGCCCGATCTGCGTGTTGTCGTCATGAGTGCGACCCTGGCGGCGGAACCGGTGGCGAAGTTTTTGGGCGACGCGCCGATCGTGCATGCGGAGGGGCGGCGGTTTCCGGTTTCCATTCGTTATCAGCGGCGCGGTCAGCAAAAGGCGACCGTCGAGGAGCTGGTGGCGGGGGTGTTGCCTGACGCTTTGCGCGAGACACCTGGGCACGTGCTCGTGTTCTTGCCGGGCGTCGGGGAGATTCTGCGGACGAAGGACGCGCTCGCGGGCGTCGCGGAGCGCGCGGGCGCAGTGCTGCTGCCGCTGTTTGGCGATCTGCCGCCGGAGCAGCAGGATCGCGTGCTCACGGACCTCGGCCAGCGGAAGATCATCCTGGCTACCAACGTCGCGGAAACATCTCTCACGATCGAGGGCGTGACTGCGGTGATCGACTCCGGGCAGGCGCGTCAGATGCACGTTTCGGCCGCGACGGGGCTGCCGCGATTGGAGCTGGTGCCGATCTCGCAGGCATCGGCCGATCAGCGGGCCGGGCGAGCGGGCCGCACGGCGCCGGGCGTCTGCTGGCGGCTGTGGGACCAAGCTTCCCAGCGCGGGCGGCCCGCGGCGGATACGCCGGAAGTGTTGCGGAGCGATTTGGCCGAGCCGCTCCTGCAGCTCTTCGCGATGGGCGAGCGGACCGACTTTCCGTGGCTCGACGCGCCGCCGGCGGAAGCGGCGGACAATGCGCGGCAGCTGTTGCGATTGCTGGGCGCGATCGACTTGAGCGATCGAGTGACGCCGCTGGGCGAAGAGTTGGCGCGGCTGCCGGCGCATCCTCGGTTGGGGCGGTTGCTGTTGGCCGGCGCGCGGCACGGCGTGCTGCGGGAGACGTCGCTCGCGGCGGCGCTTTTATCGGAGCGCGATCCGTTCCGGTCGGCGCAGCACGGCCGGCGCGGGCCGCGCGACTATCACGCGGTGCGGACGCGGTCGGATGTGGTCGATCGCGTGGCGGCGCTGCAGGCGTTTCATGCGGGAACACCGCTCGCGGATCCCGATCTCGAATTGCATCCCGGCGGTGCGCGGAATGTACTGCGGTCGGCGGAGCAGTTGTTTCATCTCACGGAGTTTCCACGCGCGCCGCGGGCGGAGCGACCGGAACTAGCGCTGATGGAGGCGCTCTTGGAGGCGTTTCCCGATCGGCTCTGCAAATTGCGCTCGGGGACGCAGGACCGGGCGCTGATGGTGGGCGGTCGGGGAGTGCGGCTGGATGCGAGCTCGCGGGTTCGCGGCGAGGCGTTGTTCCTGGCGATCGAGCTGAATGATGCCGGCGGCGAGGCGCGGGCGCGATTGGTCTCGGCGGTCGAACGGTCGTGGCTCGAATCGGACAATCTGCGATCGGTGGAGGAGCTATTCTTCAATCCGACGCGGGGCCAGGTGGAGGCCCGGGCGCGAACGTATTGGGTCGACTTGCTGCTCGACGAGACACCGGTCGCGATCGGGGACGCGGCTGCCGCGGCCGCGCTCTTGGCGCAGCAGGCGCGGCAGCAATTGGATCGCGTGTTGCCGCCCGGCGACTCGGCGGCGGGCCGATTTCTCGCGCGGCTGCGCTGGCTAGCCGACGCGCGGCCTGATCTCGAGTTGCCAAAGTTTGATGAGGCGGAACTTGCCGACATGCTCCCCGAGCTGTGCCATGGTCTGCGCTCGCTCGCCGAGCTGCGCGAGGTCGATTGGCCCAGCTGGCTGCAAGCGCGGGTCGGTTTCGATCGACTGGCGGAGATCGAGCGGCTCGCGCCGGCGGAGCTTGAGGTGCCGAGCGGCAACCGGCACGCGATCGCATACGAGGTTGGCAAGCAGCCGGTGCTGGCGGTGCGAATCCAGGAATTGTTCGGGCTGGCGGAAACGCCGCTGGTGGGCGGGCGCGTGCCCGTGGTGCTGCACCTGCTCGGACCGAATTATCGACCGCAACAAGTTACGGCCGATTTGGCGAGCTTCTGGAAGAACGGTTATCCTGAGGTGAAGAAGGAGCTGCGGCGGCGGTACCCGAAGCATGCCTGGCCGGATGATCCGCTGGCGACCACCGCGACGCGGAGCGGGCTGAAGCGGGATATGAAGTGACCCCGCTGACTGGTGACGGCGCAACAATGGCGTCCCTCTGCCGGCGCGAGTATCATGACACAATAGTTCGAATTGTTGCCACTAACTCTCTGGCGGGCGAACTTTGGTAACTCGCAGCTATCTATTGGCAGGCGCATTGCTGCTTTCCTTTGCCGTGACCGTGCGTGCGGCCACGCCGACGGAAGTGCTCTACGACCGCGACGTGCGGCCGATTCTCTCGGACCTGTGCTTTCGCTGCCACGGCTTCAATGAGCAGAGCCGGCAAGCCGACTTGCGGCTCGACGTGGCGGATTCGGCGTACGAGGATCGCGGCGGGTATGCGGCGCTGGTGCCGGGCGACGTCGAGGCGAGTGAAGTCTGGCGGCGGATCAATTCGACGGATGAAGCGGAAGTGATGCCGCCGCCGGAGACGCATCGCGCGGTCAACGACTCTCAGAAGGAAATCCTGCGGCGGTGGATCGAACAGGGAGCGAAGTACGCCAAGCACTGGTCGTTTGTGACGCCGGTGAAGGCGACGCCGCCGGAAGTGTCGGACGCCACGTGGCCGCGGAACGAAATCGATCGGTTTGTGCTGGCGCGGCTGGACGCCGAAGGGCTCAAGCCGTCGCCGGAAGCGGATCGACGCACGCTCATCCGCCGCGTGTCGCTCGACTTGACGGGGTTGCCCCCGACGGCGGAAGAGGTCGAAGCGTTCGTGGCGGACGATCGCGCGGATGCCTACGAGCAACTGGTCGACCGGCTGTTGGCGCGTCCGGAATATGGCGAGCGGATGGCGCTCGACTGGCTGGACGCGGCCCGGTATGCCGACACGAACGGCTACTCGATCGACGGCGGCCGCCATATGTGGCTGTGGCGCGACTGGGTGATCGACGCGTTCAATCGCAATCTGCCGTACGACGAATTCCTGGTTGAGCAGCTCGCGGGCGATTTGCTGCCGAATCACACCGAGGCGCAGCTCGTGGCGACGGGCTTCCAGCGAAACAACATGAACACGCACGAGGGGGGAACGATTCCGGAAGAGAACCTCGTCAACTACAACGCCGATCGGGTGAAGACGCTGGGCGAGGCGGTGCTGGGGCTCACGCTCGGCTGCGCTCAGTGCCACGACCACAAGTACGACCCGATCACGCAGCGCGACTATTACCGGCTGTTCGCTTATTTCAACACGCTCAGTGACATCGGCCTCGACGGCAATTACGGCAAGAATTCGTTGCCGGTGCTGGAGACCAAGACGGTCTTGCCGGCGAAGGACGTACCCGCGCTCCAGGCGAAGATCTCCGAGCTGCAGAAGGCGCTCGACAATCCAGCGCCGGCGGACGTTGCCGCGTGGGAAGAGGAGCAGCGACAGGACCTCGCCGTTCGGGGCAAGGATCTCGAGATGCACAGTATTGAAGTGCTCAAGATCATCACGCCCAACGCCGGGGCGGGCTTTGACATCGACGATGGGCGCTTCGTGCGGATCACGGTGCCGCAGGGGCTGTTGGCGTATGACCTCTCGATGCGGCTGCCCAAGCTCGAAAAGCCGATCACGGGGCTGCGGATCGTGTTTCATCCGGCGGAAAATGCGATTGGCGGCGGCTGGGGATTCGGCCCGAATTACGGCGGCATGAAGGAAGAAGATAAGCCGAAGAAGGGCTCGTTCGTGTTGACGTCGTTCTCGGCCAGCATCGAATCGGTGCCCGGCGACCAGGTGAATCTCAATCGGCTGCGAGGCATTCGCCGCGTGACGGCCAATTGCTGGGACCCGGAGTTCCGGCCCGAGTGGGTGCTCGACACGCGGAACGAGAACGGCTGGTCGCCCGAGCTCGCGCACGAGGGACCGGTGCACATCACGATGACGTTCGACAAGCCGATCGATTCGGCGGAGACGCCATTCGTGGCGGCCCAAGTCAACTTCGGCCACGACCAGCAGCTGGTGGCGGCCCGCTTCGAGTTTTTCGCGATCACAGGTAGCGACGACGGCAGCCCGTTGCCGGAGCCGATCATCGCGATCGTCGAGAAGGCGGCCGGCGAGCGATCCGCCGAGGAGCAGCAGGAGCTACGGGCCTATTACAGCGCCCATGCGCCGGCGATGGAACGGATCCGCAATTCTTTGGCGAATCACCAGGAACGGCTGCGGACGCTCACGGAAAAATTTCCCACGATGGTGATGGACGAGGCGAAGGAGCCGCGCGAGACGCACATTCTCACGCGGGGCGACTATGCGCAGCCGGCAGAAAAGGTCACGCCGGCGACGCCCGCCGTGCTGCCGGCGGGGAAGGACGAACCGGCGAACCGCCTGGGACTCGCGCGGTGGATCGTGATGAAAGAGAATCCGCTGCCGGCGCGGGTGGCCGTGAACCGCATCTGGCAATTGTTCTTCGGCGCGGGGCTGGTGCGCACGCCGGCCGATTTTGGCGCGCAAGGGGAATGGCCGACGCATCCGGAGCTGTTGGATTCTCTGGCCGTCGACTTCCGCGAGCAGGGCTGGGACACGAAGCGATTGGTGCGGGAGATCGTCACGTCGGCGACCTATCGCCAATCGTCCGCTGCGGACAAAGCTTTGTTGGAACGCGATCCGACGAACCGCCTACTGGCCCGTGGGCCGCGATTCCGGCTGCCGGCGGAGTTTGTCCGCGATACGGCGCTAAAGGTGAGCGGCCTCTTGGTGGATTGGCAGGGGGGGCCGAGCGTCAATCCTTATACGCCGGGCGACTTGTGGCGGGAGATCAGCCATTACGGCAGCACACCGGCGACGGCCCAGACCTTCGTGCAGGACCACGGCGAGAAGCTGTACCGGCGGTCGCTCTACACCTATTGGAAGCGGACCGTGCCGCCGCCGAACATGGCGGCGTTCGACGCACCGAATCGCGAGACGTGCGTCGTCGCGCGGCCTTCGACCACGACGCCGCTGCAGGCGCTGGTGCTCCTCAACGACACGCAGTTTGTGGAAGCGGCGCGGGCCTTTGCGGAGCGGATCGTGGAGCATTCGCCGGATGACGGCGAGCGGCTGGATTGGGCGTTTGCCGAATGCGTGTCGCGAGCGCCGTCGGCAAGCGAGCGGGAGATTCTGGGACGCACGCTCGCGCGGGAGCGGCAGCGATACGCGGACGATGTGGCAGCCGCCGACGCGCTGTTGGCCGTGGGTGAGTCGCCGCGCGATGCGAAGATTCCAGCGGCGGAACACGCGGCTTGGGCCCAGGTGGCGACGCTGATCTTGAATTTGAGTGAAGCGGTGACGCGGAACTAGCCGGCGACGGGCAGGTGATGACATGAATCCACTCGACGAACATTTGCAGCAGGTCTCGCGGCGGTCGTTTCTGGGCACGACGGCGTATGGGATCGGGGCGACGGCGTTGTCGACTTTGTTGCCGGGGTTCGCGCGGGCCAAAACTTCTGTGCCGTCTCTCGGGGCCGGGGACGGCCCGGCTCGCGCGGCTGCGGTGTTGCCACACTTTGTGCCGAAAGCGAAACGCGTGCTGTGCCTCTTCCAGAGCGAAGGGTTTTCGCACGTCGATCTGTTCGACTACAAATCGACGCTTAACAAGTTTCACGGCCAGGAGATTCCGCCCTCGGTGAAGGGCAACCAGCGGCTCACGGGGATGACCTCCGGCCAGTCGAAATACCCGGTCGTCGCGCCGATCCGGCCGGGGCGGTTTTGCGGCGAGCAGCAGACGTGGATCAGCGACCTGCTGCCCCACATGCAGTCGCTGGCGGACGACATCTGCCTCGTGAAGTCGATGTATACCGAGGCGATCAATCACGACCCGGCGATGACGTTCATCAACACCGGCAATCAGCAGCCGGGCTATGCGAGCATGGGGGCCTGGGTGAGCTACGGCCTGGGCAGCGAGAACGACAATCTGCCGACGTACATTGCAATGGTCTCGCAGGGCTCGGGCAAGAACCCGGGGCAGCCGATTTTTTCGCGGCTCTGGGGGAGCGGCTTCTTGCCGTCGTCGTACCAGGGGGTCGGCCTGCGCGCCGGCGGCAGCCCTGTGCTGTATCTCGACGATCCGCCGGGCGTGACGCGCGCTCAGCGCCGCGAACTGCTCGATGATCTCGACGCGCTGAACCAGCTACGGGCCGCGGAGCTGGGCGACCCCGAGACGCTGGCTCGTATCCATGCCTACGAGATGGCGTTCCGGATGCAGGCCTCGGTGCCGGAGCTCACGGACTTGAGCGATGAATCGGCGGCGACGCTCGAGTCGTACGGCCCGGACGTTCACAAGCCGGGAAGCTACGCGGCGAATTGCCTGTTGGGACGCCGGCTGATCGAGCGCGGGGTGCGGTTCGTGCAGCTCTTCCACCGCGGCTGGGACCAGCACATCGCGCTGGAGCGACAGTTGCCGAATCAATGTCGCGACGTTGACCAGCCGACGGCGGCCTTGATGCACGACTTGAAGCAGCGCGGGCTCTTGGAAGACACGCTGGTGCTGTTCGTCACCGAGTTCGGCCGCACCGTGTTCAGCCAGGGCGCGTTCGGCGACCCCGGCATGGGCCGCGATCATCATGGCCGCTGCTTCACGGTCTGGCTGGCGGGCGCGGGGATTCGCCCCGGCATGGAATACGGCCGCACCGACGACTTCTGCTACAACATCGTCGAGAACCCGGTCCACCTGCGCGATCTGCACGCAACGATCCTGCACTGCCTCGGCATCGATCACAGCCAGTTCACCTACCGCTATCGCGGCCTCGACGTGCGGCTGACCGGCGTGGAAGAGGCACACGTGGTGCGCGGGATTCTGACTTAGGTTGTTCGGCGATGGATGCTGATGGCGCTTCAGCTGCCGTCGCCTGCCGGCAGGATGCGCGGACCAGCCGCCACTTCGCGCTCATCCTTCAATTCGACGCCGCTGATCTGTCGCCGGCGCGACTCCGAGAGCAAGTAGAACAGCGTGTCGGCCGCGGCGTTCGAGTCGAGTCCTTCGGGCCGAATGTTGGACACGCAATTGCGATTCGCATCCTTGTTGCCGACGCGCGGCGCGTGGACGAGGTAGGCGCCGAGACTGTCGGGCGAGCCGAGACCGGGCCGCTCGCCGATCAGCATCAATGCCAATTGCGTTCCTAGCAGCGCGCCGACTTCATCTTCGACCGCGACGCGACCAAAACGGACGACGACCAGCGGGGCGAGTCGCCAGCGATCGGTTGCGAGCTTCGGCAGCAGCAGTGCCAGTAGTGGCACGACTTGTCGATGCACCGCAAGCGCGGAGAGGCCGTCGCTGGCGACGATTGCCAAATCCGGCGGGCTGGCGGGGTCGGCGAGCGCTTGAAGCCGCGCTGCGGAGGCCGGATTCAAGCGCCGTCCCCAGTCGGGCCGCTGTAAATACGTGTGCCGATCGGTGGCCGCCGTTTGGAGAACGATCGACTCGACGCCGAGCGCCGCGATCTCGCCCGCAAGCTGCTCCGCGTCAAATGTCTGGTGGACCGCGTCGCGGGCCGCGGCATGGGCGGCCTTGAAATCGAGCCATTCTTGCGTGGGCAAGCTGCCGCCGGCCCGGCCCAGGGCGATGCGGGCGCTCGTCGCCGCTCGCAGCTTCGTCCAGGCATCGGCGGTGATTTGCTGATCGCGGCTCATGGAGGAAGTCGACTCAGCAGGCGATTTCGCAAATCAATCGGCAACAGGCGGCTGTGCTGGCCGGTGATGCGCATCGATTCGAGCCACGATTCAAATTCGGGTGCCGGCCGCAGGCCTAAGAGCTGCCGCAGGTATTGACTGTCGTGAAACGACGTCGACTGGTAGTTGAGCATGATGTCGTCGGCGCCCGGCACGCCCATGAAATAGTTGCACCCCGCCACGGCCAGGAGCGTCAGCAGGTTGTCCATGTCGTCCTGGTCGGCCTCGGCATGGTTCGTGTAGCAGACGTCGCAGCCCATCGGCAGCCCGAGCAATTTGCCGCAGAAATGGTCTTCGAGCCCGGCCCGCGTGATCTGCCGGCCGTCGAACAAGTATTCCGGGCCGATGAAACCGACCACGGTGTTCACCAGCAACGGCCGAAAGCGGCGGGCCACACCATAGGCCCGCGCTTCGAGCGTTTGCTGGTCGACGCCATGATGCGCCTCGGCCGAGAGGCAGGAACCCTGGCCGGTTTCAAAGTACATCACGTTGTTGCCGACTGACCCGCGGCGGAGCGACTGCGCGGCCTGTTCCGCTTCGTCGAGCAGTTTCAAATCGATACCGAAGCTGCGGTTGGCCGCTTCGGTGCCGGCGATCGACTGGAACACCAGGTCGACCGGGGCGCCCTGTTCGATGGCCGAGAGTTGCGTGGTGACATGCGCCAGCACGCAGGACTGCGTGGGAATCTCGAAACGCTCGATCAGCTCGGCAAGAATGTTGAGCAGCCGAACGACGCTCGCGGTGGAATCGGTGGCCGGGTTGATGCCGATCACCGCGTCGCCGCAGCCGTAGAGCAGGCCGTCGAGAATCGAGGCGCCGATTCCGGCCGGGTCGTCGACGGGATGATTCGGCTGCAGGCGGATCGAGAGCCGGCCCGCGAGGCCGAGCGTGTTGCGGAAGCGGGTCACCACGCGGCACTTGGCGGCCACCAGGATCAGGTCCTGGTTGCGCATCAGCTTGGACACGGCCGCCACCATTTCCGGCGTTAATCCCGGCGCCAGCGCGGCGATGCGCTCGCCGTCCACCTCGTAGTTCAAGAGCCAGTTGCGAAACTCGCCGACAGTCAGTTCGGCGACCGGCGTGAAGGCCGCGGCGTCGTGTGAATCGACGATCAGGCGCGTCACTTCGTCGGACTCGTAGGGGATGATCGGCTCATCCAACAAGCGCCGCAGCGGCACGTCGGCGAGCGCCATCTGGGCCGCGACTCGCTCGGCCTCGCTCTCGGCCGCGATGCCGGCGAGCTGATCGCCACTGCGGAGGGGCGTGGCCTTGGCGAGCAGCGACTTAAGGTCGTGGAACGTGTACGACGTGTGACCGGCCGTGGCGTGGAAGGAGATCATCGACGTCAGGAAACGATTGTGGGAAGTTGCACGATTGAATGGCTCGATCGGAGCGTCGTAAGCAAACTGGCCAACTGTCCAAATTGGTGTTCAGCGGAGAAGGTGACGTGATCAATTCTTCTATGGCGGACAATCTTCACACGGCCGCAGCGAACCATACTAAACCTTTAGCCGCCAATAATTTATGATTGCCAACAAATTGTGTCCAGCAGCGCCAACGATAAGTTCGGCGAGGAATTTGCAGAGCACTATGCGGTCCCCAGTCGAGTAGTGCCCGCTCCGTACACTTAGTGATAACTCCCACGCCCGGTCAATCCACAAGGCGAACTCGCCACCTTCCAAAAAAGGAGTCTCCCATGTCCGCGACCGACCCCGCTCTCGACCCGGCAATCGACCATCGCATTCGCGCGTTCCTCAAGCAGCTCAATGCGGGCGGCGGGAAGCCGATGGAGCAGATGACGCCCACGGAGGCACGGGCAGTGCTGGTCGGCGCTCAGAAATCGGTGCCGGTGGAGCTGCCGCCGGCGGAAGTGTCGAACCTGTCGATCACCGAGGACGGCGTGAGAGCCGATTTGACGATCGTCCGCCCGGCCGGAAAGAAAGAAGTTCTGCCGGCGTTCATGTTCTTCCACGGAGGCGGCTGGGTGCTTGGCGACTTTCCGACTCACGAGCGCCTGGTGCGCGACATCGTCGCCTGGTCCGGGGCGGTGGGAGTGTTTGTGAACTACACGCCGTCGCCGGAAGCACAATTTCCGGTTGCGATTCATCAAGCGTATGCCGCGACGAAGTGGGTGTCGGAATTCGGCCGCGAGATCGGCGTCGATGGTCGGCGGCTGGCCGTCGTGGGCAACAGCGTCGGCGGCAACATGTCGGCGGTCGTGGCGCTGATGGCGAAAGACAAGGGGACACCGGCGCTGCGGCTGCAAGTCCTGATGTGGCCGGTCACCGACGCCTACTTCGACACCGAGTCGTACACGCAGTATGCTGAGGGCAGATTTTTGACCAGGAACATGATGAAGTGGTTCTGGGACAACTACACGACCGATGCGAACGAGCGCGCGGAGATCTACGCTTCGCCGTTGCGAGCGATGACCGAAGAGCTGCGTGGCTTGCCCCCCGCTTTGGTTTTGACGGCGGGGAACGACGTCTTGCGCGACGAAGGCGAAGAGTATGCCCGCAAGCTGGACGCGGCCGGCGTCGACGTCACAGCCGTCCGCTACAGCGGCATGATCCACGACTGGGGATTGCTCAACCCGATCAGCCAGGTGCCGGCAGTGCGGGCCTCGCTGCGGCAAGTGGCGGAAGAGTTGAAAGTGCATCTGCGCTAGTAATTTGAACGCGTGGATCGTCTCGCGTGTTGAGCCCATTCGATTGAAATAATTTCGTCAGTCCACCAAAGAAGAGAGGAATCAAAATGACAACCGCTTCCACTGCCTCGAGAAATCGCCAGGTTTCGGCGCCCTTGGCCACTCCGACCGACCTGTCCGCGGATGGCGTGAGCGCGATTTCCGCCGAGCTTCGCAAGCTGCTGGCCGACGTGTTCGTGCTGTACGTGAAGACGAAAAACTTTCACTGGCACATGAGCGGGCCCCACTTCCGCGACTATCACCTGCTCCTGGACGACCAGTCCGAACAGATTTTTGCGATGACCGACGACATCGCCGAGCGAGCCCGCAAGATCGGCGGCACGTCGCTCCACTCGATCGGAGACATCGCCAAGCATCAGCGGCTGCAGGATAACGACCAGACGTTCGTGCAGCCGCACGAGATGCTCGTCGAGTTGGCGGAAGACAATCAGCGGCTCACGCAGTTGATGCGGGCGACACACGCCGTGTGCGACGAGCACAACGACGTGGCGACGGCGAGCCTGCTCGAAAATTGGATCGACGAAACCGAACGGCGGACCTGGTTCCTGTTCGAGTCGGCGCGCATCGAATGATGCGGGCCGGCCGCACCGGCAAACGAAGAAGTCGTCGGCAGCTGTTCCAGCACGTTTATTAAGGAGTCCTGCCATGGCGAGCATGCGCGCCGTGCAAGTGCCGCGTCCCGGCGGTCCATTTGAACTCGTAGAGCGTCCGATACCCGAGCCGGGCCGCGGCAAGGTGCGCATTAAAGTCCGCGCCTGCGGCATTTGCCATAGTGACGCGATCACCAAAGAGGGTGTGTTTCCCGGGATCCAGTACCCGCGAGTGCCGGGTCATGAGGTCATCGGCGTGATTGACGCCGTGGGCCCGGACGTCCCGGCGCGGTGGACGGCGGGACAGCACATCGGCGTCGGGTGGCACGCCTGGCACTGCGGAACTTGCGACAATTGCCGCCGCGCCGACTTCTTCGCCTGCTCGACGGGAGTGCAAGTGACGGGAATCGCGTTCGATGGCGGATACGCAGAGTACATGATCGCTCCGTTTACGGCGCTCGCGCTCTTGCCCAAGGATTTGACGACCGCCGACGCCGCGCCCCTCATGTGCGCCGGGCTGACGACGTTCAACGCGCTGCGGAACAGCGGCGCGCGGGGCGGCGACCTCGTGGCAGTTTTGGGCCTCGGCGGACTGGGACATCTCGGCGTGCAATACGCGGCGAAAATGGGCTTCCGCACAGCGGCCATTGCGCGCGGCCAGGACAAGGAGTCGTTGGCGCGGGAACTCGGCGCCGCCCATTACATCGACAGCCAATCGTTTGATCCGGCGGCCGAGCTACAGAAGCTAGGCGGGGCCAAAGTCGTCCTGGCCACGGTCACCAACGGCCCAGCCATGTCGTCAACGTTCGGGGGCCTGTCCCCGCGCGGCCGGTTGATGGTGCTCGGCGCCGCGCACGAGCCGCTGGAGGTCCCTCCCCTCACCTTGATCATGGCCCGCCGCGCGATCGAAGGCTGGTACTCCGGCACGTCGATCGATGCCCAGGAGACGCTCAACTTCAGCGCCCAATCGGGCGTGCACTCGATGAACGAGTTCTTTCCGTTGGAAAAAGCTACAGAAGCGTACGACCGCATGCTCAGCGGCAAGGCGCGATTCCGCGTCGTATTGACGATGGGGAACTGAGGGGACTGTAGCCGTCGCGGATTGCGACTGTGGGCAAGCGCGGAAAGCGTTGCCGCATAGCGATCGCTTAAATGCGTGCCGGTATGGCACAACTCGACGCGAAACGCATCTAGTTTTGCGTGAATCTCCAGATCGGGGCCGGATGAAATTGCTTGACATTTGACATCGCGGGCGATAGCTTGACAATGCTAGACCTGCCTACCTTGCGCGATGCCCGCAGCCGAAGCTGCCCGCATTGCGTTCCCACCTTTGATTCTTAACAGCCAGTGTTTGCTGATCGTTGCTCGCGGTGAGCTTCCGCGGTGGACAACGTACCCGCGGTTTTGGCGCGCTGCGAGAAATTGCGACCGAGTGGTCCGTAACAGGAGTTCTGGCCATGAGCTGTTGCCCAGGCAATGTGATTAGCCGTCGGGGTTTGTTGCAAGCGGGCGTTTTGGGCGGATTGGGGATTTCCCTTTCCAGCTTCTTCCGAATGGAGGAAGCGCAAGGCGCGCAAAAGTTCTTCGAAAGCAAGGAAGGCTCGGCGAAGAGCGTGATCTACATCTTCCTGCCGGGCGGCATCGCCCACCAGGAATCGTTCGATCCCAAGCCCTTCGCGCCGCTGGAATACCGCGGACCCTTGGGAAGCATCGACACCAACGTGCCGGGCGTGCGCGTCAACGAGTTGCTCAAGCAAACGGCCCAGGTTGCGGACAAGATCACGATCTGCCGCTCGATGACGCACGGCGAAGCGGCTCACGAGCGCGGCACGCATAACATGTTCACGGGCTACCGGCCGAGCCCCGCGCTGCTCTACCCGAGCTTTGGTGCCGTGGTCTCGCACGAATTCGGTCCCCGCGCCAACTTGCCGCCGTACGTTTGCATTCCCAACATGCCGGCGCCCTATGCCGGCACCGGCTACTTGAGCTCATCGTACGGACCCTTCAGTCTGGGCGACGACCCGGCGCGGGAAGGCTTTCAGGTCCGCGACCTGCAGCTGCCCGGCGGAGTGGATGAAACGCGGTTCACGCGGCGGCGCAAATTGCTCGACATCGTGAACGATCGGTTCCGGCAGGTCGAGAAATCGGATGCGCTCGATGCGGTCGACACATTCTACAACCGCGCTTACTCGCTGATCAGCTCGCAGCAGGCGCGCGAAGCATTCGACATCAGCAAGGAGACGGCTGAGATCCGCGACGAATATGGTCGCCACGAAGCGGGCGCGCGGATGCTGATGGCGCGGCGGCTCGTGGAAGCGGGCGTGCGGTTCGTGACGCTCTCCTACGGCGGCTGGGATATGCACGACAACATTGCGGGCGGCATCCAGGGACAGCTCCCGCCGTTTGATCAGGCGTTCGCCGCGCTGATTCGCGATCTCGACCGTCGCGGCCTGCTGGACTCGACGCTGGTTTGCGTCACCAGCGAGTTTGGCCGCACGCCGAAGATCAACGCCACCGGCGGGCGCGACCATTGGCCGAAGGTGTTCAGCATCGTGATGGCCGGCGGCGGCGTGAAGCGGGGCACCGTGTATGGCAGCTCGGACGCGACCGGCAGCGAGCCGCTGGACAATCCGCTCACGGTCGAAGACTGGGCCACGACGGTTTACAACTGCCTGGGCATCGTCGCCGACAAGGAGTTGCTCGCGCCCGGCGGGCGGCCAACCGAGATCGTCGACGGGGGAAAGGTCATCCGCGAGCTGTTGGTATGAGTGGCCTTACCCACCGATCCAATGTCGCCGCTGCTATTTTGGTCGCGGCGTGTCTGTGCGGCGCAGCGGCTTGGGCCGCGTCGCCGCAACTGGCCGCAATCGTGCCGCCGGGCGTACAGCGCGCGGGCGAGCGGATGCTGACTTTCACTGGTGCCCGGCTGGGCGACGTGGAAGAAGTGTTGCTCTACGATGGCGGCGTCACCGTCAGCAAGCTCGAGAAGGTCGATCCGCAGAATGTGCGCGTGACGGTTGCCGTGGCGGACGACTGCCGTCTGGGCGAACACCTGGCCCAGCTCCGCACGCGGACCGGCATCTCGGATTACCGTTCGTTCTTTATCGGCGCCTTGCCGACGGTCGAAGAGCAGGAGCCCAACAGCGAGTTCGATGCGCCGCAGCGGATCGAAAAGAACGTGACCGTGGCGGGCGTGCTGCAGAATGAGGACGCCGACTACTACCTCATCAGCTGCAAGAAGGGAGAGCGCATCTCGGTCGAAGTGGAGGGGATTCGCCTGGGCCAGGCTTTCTTCGATCCGTTCTTGTCGATCGCCGACTCGAAGCGCTTCGAGCTCTCGTCGTGCGACGACACGGCGTTGGCGAAGCAGGATGGCTATCTATCGGTTGTGATCCCGGAGGACGGCGAATATACGGTGCTGCTGCGGGAGAGCTCGTATCGCGGCGCCGACAACTGCAGGTATCGGTTGCACGTGGGCAACTTTCCGCGACCGACCGTGGCCTATCCGGCGGGCGCTCAGCGCGGCGAGCAAGTGAAGGTCCAACTGTTGGGAGACGCGGGCGGGCCCATGGAGCAGACCGTAACCGCGCCGACCGACGCGGATGCGCGACAGGAGATTTTCGCGCAGGACGACCGCGGCATCTCGCCGTCGCCGGTGCCGTTTCGCGCGTCGAGTGCCGGCAACATCCTCGAAGCGGAGCCCAACGATGCGTTCGAAGCGGCGACGAACGCGGAGCTGCCGCTGGCGCTCAACGGCCGGATGGATCGACCCGCCGACGTCGACGTCTTCAAGTTCGCGGCGAAGAAGGATCAGGTCTGGGAGATCGAGTGCTACGGCCGGCGGGTCGGTTCGCCGGTCGACACGGTGGTAGAGCTCTACAACGCTGACAAGGCGCAGATCGCGGCAAACGACGACGCCCGCGGCCAGGACAGTTATTTTCGGTGGCAGGTTCCCGCGGACGGCGAATACTTCCTCCGCGTCCGCGATCACTTGGGACAGGCGGGCGAAACCTACGTGTATCGCGTCGAGTTGACGCCGGTCATGCCATCGTTGAAGCTCGGCATCCCGCGCGTCGATCGTTATTCGCAGACACGGCAGTCGATCGTCGTCCCGCGCGGCAATCGCTACGGCGCATTGATCCTCGGGACGCGGATGGATTTTGGCGGGCCGGTTCAGCTCGCAGGCGACGAAATTCTGCCCGGCGTGAAGCGCGATGCGCGCGAGATGCATCCGAATCTGAACTTGATGCCGGTCGTGTTCGAGGCGACCGAGGATGCTCCGGTCGAAGGCAAATTGATCGATCTCCGCGGCAAGCTGGCCGACCCGAATCAAGCGGCCTTGGAGGGCGGCTTCGAGAACGTCGCGGACTTCGTGCTAGGGGAACCGAACAACGCAGTTTACGTCGCTGGCACGGCCCGCAAGGTGCCCGTCGCCGTGACCGAGAAGGTGCCGTTTCATTTGGAGATCGTGCAGCCCAAGGTGCCGCTGGTCCGCAATGGGACGATGAGCTTGAAGGTCGTCGTGCGACGGGATGAGGGTTTTGACAAGCCGGTTCATCTGGAATTTCCCTTCTCGCCGCCCGGCGTCGGCGCGGCGGGCGCGGTCGATGTCCCGGCGGGGCAGGGCGAGGGCGCCTATCCGCTGAACGCCAACGGCGACGCGATGGTCGGCAAGTGGCCGGTGATGGTGATCGGCGCGGCCGACGTCGACGGGCAGGCGTGGGTCTCTTCGCAGTTGGCGGAACTCGAGATCGCAGTGGCCCCCGTCGTCGCTGAGGTAAAGCGGGCGGCGTGCGAGCAGGGGCAAGCGACAAAATTGTTCGCCACGCTGACGCACAACGCGCCGTTCGAGGGAACGGCGCAAATTCAGTTGCTGGGTCTGCCGCCGGGCGTATCGGCCGCTCCGGTCGAATTCAACAAGGACACGGCCGAAGTTGCCTTCGATGTGAAGACGACGGGCGAAACGCCGGTGGGCAGTCATAAGACATTGTTCTGCCAGGCGACGATCACGCAGCAGGGCGAGCCGATCGTGGCGACGATCGGCACGACGGAATTGCAGGTGAGCGCCCCGCCGGCCAATGCGCCGCCCGCCGCCGCACCGGCCGAAACCGCTCAGGCCGCCGCGCCCGCCGCCAAGCCGCTTTCGCGGCTGCAGCAGTTGCGGGCCCAAGTGGTCAGCGCGAAAGGAGGCACGCCATGAAGACACATTGGGTGGCACGACAGGCAGCGTGGTCGCTGTTGATCGCGGGTGCTTTGCCCTCTGCCGCGGCGCGCGGTGAGGCGCCCGTCGCGCTCCGCATCTATCCGGGCGAAGTCAGTCTCACGACCGCGAGCGATCGGCAGTCGCTCGTGGCGCAAGCCGAGTATGCCAATGGAGTCACGCGCGACGTCACGGGCGAAGTCGCCTGGAAACTCGAAGGGGATGCCGCGGCGCTCGACGTCAATCGGCTCGCCCCGAAAGCGAACGGCACTGCGAAATTGAACGCGGCCTTCGAGTCGCTCAGCGCGGACGTCCCCATCACGACCGCTGAAGTGGAAGTCGAGCCGCCGGTCAGCTTCAAGCGCGACGTGATGCCGGTGTTCATGAAGGCGGGCTGCAACGCGGGCAGCTGCCACGGCGCCGCCCGCGGCAAGGACGGGTTCCGGTTGTCACTGTTCGGGTTCGATCCGGACGGCGATTTTTACCGACTCACCCACGAGCAACCCGAGCGGCGGATCGATCTGTCGATTCCCGCGGAGTGCCTTCTGCTGGAAAAGGCCACGGGCCAGGTGCCGCACACGGGCGGCAGCCCGATCAAAAAGGGCGACGCCGACTACGCGACGCTCCTCCGCTGGCTCGAAAGCGGCGCGCCCGCCGACGCAGGCGAAGTGCCGACCGTCGAGAAGCTCGAAGTCTTTCCGACGGCCGCCGCGCTCGACGGCAGCGGCGCCACGCAACAGCTCACCGTGCGGGCGAAGTATTCCGACGGTACCGATCGGGACGTGACCAGCCTGGCGGTGTTCATGTCGAGCAACGACAACTCGGCGAAGGTTTCGCCGAGCGGGCTGGTGACGGCGGCGAATCGGGGCGAGGCGTTCCTGATGGCTCGCTTCTCGACGCAGACCGTGGGCGTGCCGTTCATCGTGCTGCCGCAGGGCCTCAATTTCGAGTGGCACGAGGTGCCGGCATTCAACTACATCGACAGCCTCGTCTACGACAAATTGAAGAAGCTGCGGATTCAGCCGTCGGAACTTTGCTCCGACGCGGAGTTCATCCGCCGCGCCAGCCTCGATATTTGCGGCAAATTGCCGACGTCCGAGGAGTCCGAAAAATTCCTGGCCGACAGCGACCCGACGAAACGCGAAAAGCTGGTCGACTCGCTGCTGGAGCGCAAGGAATTCGTCGAGCTGTGGGTGATGAAGTGGAGCGAGCTGCTGCAGATTCGCTCGACGCTGACCGTCAGCTACAAGGCGACGCTGCTGTACTTCAACTGGCTGCAGGAACAGATCGCGGGCAACGTGCCGATCGACGAGATGGTGAAGAAGTTGCTCACCGCCGACGGCGGAAATTTCAGTAATCCGGCGACCAACTACTTTCAAAACGAGCAAGACCGCTTGAAGACGGCCGAGAACGTGGCCCAGGTCTTCATGGGCATGCGGATTCAGTGCAGCCAATGCCACAACCATCCGTTCGATCGCTGGACGATGGACGACTACTACAGCTTTGCGGCGTTCTTCGCGCAGATCGGCCGCAAGCCCGGAGCCGACCCGCGCGAGACGGTGGTGTTCAATTCCGGCGGCGGCGAAGTGAACCACCTCGTCGGCGGGCGAGTGATGGCGCCAAAATTTCTCGGCGGCGCGACGCCTGACGTCGCCGGCAAGGATCGCCGCAAGGTGCTGGCCGAGTGGCTCGCCTCGGCCGACAACCCGTATTTTGCCCGCAACCTGGCCAATATCGTGTGGGCCCATTTCCTGGGCCGCGGCATCGTTCAGGACGTCGACGACGTTCGCGTAAGCAACCCGCCCGTGAACGAGCCGCTGCTTTCAGCTTTGGCGGCGAAATTCACGGAGTATCACTACGATTTCAAAAAGCTCGTGCGGGACATCTGCACTTCGCGGACCTATCAGCTCAGCACGCTCACGAACGAATCAAACGAGCTCGACGACCGGAATTTTTCGCATGCCGCCGTGCGACGCATCCGCGCGGAGGTGCTGCTCGACGCCATCAGCGAAGTGACGGAAACGAAGGACAAATTCGCCGGCCTGCCGCTCGGCGCGCGGGCCGTGCAAATAGCCGACGGCAATACCGGCACGTATTTCCTCACGACGTTCGGCCGCGCCTCCCGCGAGACGGTTTGCTCCTGTGAGGTCAAGATGGAGCCGAACCTGGGCCAGGCGCTCCACCTGATCAACGGCGAATCGGTGCACGCCAAGATTCAGCAAGGGGGCCTCGTGGAACATCGACTGGCCAAGGGGGACGCTCCAGCTCAAGTCGTGAACGAGTTGTTCTTACGATGCCTTAGCCGCCCGCCGGATGGGAAGGAGACCGCCGCGATCACGGAGCAACTGGCCGCGGCGACGGACCCGCGGGCCGGAGTGGAAGACGTCTTTTGGGCGCTACTGAATTCCGAGGAATTCGTCTTCAACCATTAGCCGCCTGGCAGCTTGTATTCTGTATGATCGAACAGCTACGAACCACGTCATTCCTTCGCTTGCTGAGTGCCGCCGCGGCGACGCTCGTCTTGGCGTCGCTCGTCTTGGAATCGACGGTGCTGGCGGACGAGAAGGTCACGTACGACAAACACCTCGTCCCGATCCTGCGGCAGCGGTGCGGTGCGTGCCACAGCCCGACGTCGCGCAAGGGCGATCTGGATGTGACCACCTACTTCGGATTGATGCAGGGCGGCGGATCGGGCGCGGTGATCGAGCCGGGCGATCCCGACGGCAGCTACTTGTACTCGCTGGTGACACACGAAGCGGAACCGTTCATGCCGCAGAACGCGGACAAGATTCCCGACGGCGAAATCGAGATCCTGCGCCGCTGGATCGAGGGCGGCGCGCTGGAAAACGACAACAGCCAGGCCAAGAAACCTAAGGCCCGCAAGCTCGCGGCGGTCGAGGTGGCGCCGGGCGCAAAACCAGACGTGATTCCGCTGCCGCCGCGGATGGTGCTCGAACCCAGCTTCCCAACCCAGCATGCGCCGATGGCGCGATCGCTCGCCACCAGTCCCTGGGCGCCGCTGGTGGCGATTGCGGGACAGCGGCAAGTGCTGCTGTACGACACGAAGACTCTGGAGCTGGTGGGTGTCTTCCCGTTCCCGGAAGGCCAGCCAAACGTCGTGCGGTTCAGCAGCGACGGGGCGCTCCTGCTCGCGGGCGGCGGACATCCGGCGGCCAGCGGCAAGGTGGTGGTGTGGGACGTCGCCACGGGGGAGCGCGTCTTTGAGGTGGGCGATGAGCTGGACGCGGTGTTGGCGGCGGACATCAGTGCCGATCACTCGCAAGTCGCGCTCGGCGGACCGCAGCGCGTGGTCCGCGTGTATTCGACGGAAACTGGCGATTTGCTCTACGAGCTCAACAAGCACACCGACTGGGTGCTCGACGTCGAATTCAGCCCGGATGGAGTGCTGCTGGCCACGGCCGACCGCAGCAGCGGGCTCTATTTATGGGAGGCCCGCACGGGGCATGAGTACCTGACGCTCAACGGTCACACTGGCGCTGTCACGTCCCTCTCCTGGCGGTCGGACTCCAACCTGCTCGCGTCTGGTTCCGAAGATGGCACGGTGCGGTTGTGGGAGCCTGAGAACGGCACGCAAGTCAAGAATTGGAACGCCCAGGCAGCCGTTTTGTCGCTCGAGTTTGCCCGCGATGGCCGGCTGGTCACGGGAGGGAGAGACCAAATCGCGCGGCTCTGGGACGCGGAGGGTAAACAGTTGGCCGCTTCGGCGGCGCTGGGTGACGTCGTGGTGAGCGCGAGCTACTGTGACGAGACGAATCGCATCATCGCCGGCAATTGGAACGGCGCTGTTCACACTTACGAGGCGGCGAATGCGGCCGACGCGGGCGAGCTGCTGACGAATCCTCCGACGCTTGATGCACGGCTGCAGGCCGCGCGGCAGTTAGCCCAGGAGACGTCGGCCGCCTCGCAACCGCTGGTCGAGGCCCGAACGAAAGCGATGGCGGAAGTCACAGCCGCTCAAACGGCGCTGGCCTCGGCTAAAGCGGAGGCCGAGAAACTTCACAAGGAAGCCGATGACTTGTCGACTCAGGCAAATCAGTTGAATCAGGCGCGCACCGAAAATGACGCGGAGAGAAGCCAGAGCGCGACGACGCTGGAAAACATCCGCGGGGCATTGCCACTACTCTCCGAGACGTTGCGGCAACTGACCGAGGCCTCCGCAAAGCTCACGAACGATGCGACCATTGCCGAAATATCGCGGCAACTTACCGAGAAGCTGCAAAGCTTGGACGCGCAGTCGGCCGAATTGCAGACGAAAATGACGCAGCTGACGGAGACGATCGATTCGCTCGACGCGCAGGTCAAGGACCTCGGCGTCCGTGTGGAGGCCGCCGGCCAGCAGTCAAAGGCCGCCGACGAACGTCTCGCGGCCGCCCAGACCCAGGCCGACAGCCTGGCAACCGCTGCCGACGCGGCGCGACAGGCGGCGGAAGCTGCCGAAACGCAATCCGCCGAAGCCCAGCGGCAAGTCGAACGCTGGCAAGGCGAAATTGCCTTCCGGGATCAAATCGCCGCGTTCGAGGAAAAGCTGAAGCAGGCTCAGCAAGTTGCCGTGGAGCGTGAGGCCGATCTCGATCGTGCGAATACCGAGATGGCAGGCGCTCAGAAGAAAGTCGACGACGCCAAAGCGGCGAACAACGACGCGGCCCGCGCGATCACTCAAATCCGCGACGAAATCGCACACGCCCGGGGAAAATAGTAATCGCGTCCGGTTAATTGGCTTTTGCCAGCTTCCGTTACGCTCCATTCTATTGAGCAGCGCCGTTCAGCTTCGAGGTGGGACGAAGGATTCCCACCCAGCCTCCTCCGGGCGCAAGCGGCAGCGAAATCTCGTCGCCTGAGGTGACGACTCGACTGTTGTACGAGAAGTCCTGGGCATTTCGATCTGCATTGATGCCGTCGCTCCACGATTCCAGTCGGTAGGTTCCTTCGGCAAGAAAGTCGAGATCGAGGTCGAATCGGCGACGATCCCAGTTGATCATTGCCCCGACGAACCAGTCGTCGCCCGACCGCCGTGCGACCACGACATACTCCCCGACTTGCGCGCGGAGCACTTGCGTGTCGTCCCACACAGTCGGCACGGCGGACAAGAATTTCATGCACTGCGGTTCCTTTCGGTACGCCGTCGGGCTATCGGCGAGCATTTGCAGCGGGCTCTCGTACACGACGTACATCGCCAGCTGGTGGCAGCGGGTGCCCAGGCTCATCGGATGGTCCACGATCCAGCGATAGTTTTCGCGGTTGGCGTTCCGCATCGCGCCGGGCGTAAAGTCGAGCGGCCCGGCGACCATGCGAATGAACGGGAGCACGAGTTCCTGATCGGGGTTTGCCCGCTGATCGCCCCACTTGTACTGCTCCAAGCCGTTGACGCCCTCGTAGGTCATCACATTTGGATAAGGGCGATTGAGGCCGGTCGGCTTGCAGGCGCCGTGGAAGTCGACCATTAGATGGTGTTTGGCGGCTTCCTTGGCGACGCGGTGGTAGTACTCGATCATCCACTGGTCGTCGCGCTGGAGGAAATCGACTTTGATCCCGGCGACGCCAAGCTTCTCAAACCGCTCAAGCGCGGGATCGAGCTGTTCGTCGAGCGCGTTCCAGAGCACCCACAGCAACACGCCCACTTTCTTTTCGTGCGCGTAGCGGACGATCTCGGGCAAGTCGACGTCCGGATTCTCGTGCAGGATGTCGGTCGTCGAGGCGGTCCAACCCTCATCCAACAAAATGTACTGCAGGTTGTACTCGGCGGCGAAATCGATGAAGTACTTGTACGTTTCGGTGTTGACGCCGGCGCGAAAATCGACGCCCGTCAGATCGATGCCGTTCCACCAGTCCCAGGCGACTTTCCCCGGCTTGATCCAGTCGGCCGAGTCGATGGCCAGCGGCGGAGCCAGCTCGTAGATCAGTTCCGACTCGACCAAGTCGGCGTCGTTTTCGGACACGATCATTACGCGCCAGGGAAAGGTCCGAGTGCCGGCGGTCTTGGCTAAGTAGTCCGCGGCCTTGGAAACGGGCGCGCTGCGGTCGTCCGTGAGCTTGGCCTCGAGCGGATAGGGAGCAAATTTCCCCACGAGTCCGGCGACGCCGTCCCCCGCGCCGCGCAGAAACATGCCTGGGTACGAACGGAGGTCGGATTCGGAGATGAACACCTTCCGCCCTTCGCCCAAGTCGACGAGCGTACCGGTCGAGCAGAAACGATTGTTGCCGATCGACTTGAGCTGTTCGTATTTGTAGACGCGCTCCTGGTGCGTAAACATGCTCTCTTCTTCGGGAAACCAGATATGAGGTTCGCCGGCGAAGAGGAACTCGGCCCGCTCATCGGTGACGTGAATGTCGCCGGCTCGAGCGGTTTCCCAGCGGTAGGCGACGCCGTCGTCGTAGGCGCGAAACGCAAGTCGGGAGTCGTCCGGAAAATGAAGAACGAGCTCGTTGTAATTCACCGTCCGTTGGCGATACTTGCGCGGGACGGGAAAGTCGATCTCTTCCGTCTTGGATTGCGTCGTGGCGCGGATTTCGCCGCCCTGCTTTGCGATCCACTCGCTCTTGCCGACGAGCAAGTCGATTTTCGAGGGTGCGATGATTGTTTCGCCGCGGAGTTGGACGGAATACGAAATGCCGTCACCTTGTTCGACTCGCACTTCCAGCCGGCCATTGGGCGAGGAAAGCTGCCAGGATGTCTCGGCACCGATTGCCAGCCCCTGCATCGCAAACGTAAGTAATGCGAGCAGTGCAGCTCGCAGGCCGGCACTCCTACCGTGATGAAATCGTGGGAATTGCATCGGGATCTTCTCTGTTCCAATCGCAGGTTGTGATCGCTAGCGCAGGCCGATGACGCCGCCGTCCAGATCGTAGGCGGCGCCGGTGATAAATGCCGCGGCGTCGGAAAGCAAAAACTCGGCCAGTGCCGCGACTTCCTCCGGCCGGCCCATGCGACGGAGCGGTTGATATTCCGACAATTTTCGAAACATCGCGGCCCGTTCGTCGGGTGGATAGTTCTTTTCGAGGTAACCGTCGACGAAGGGAGTATGCACGCGGGCTGGACAGATGCAATTGCAGCGAATGTTTTTGTCGATGTAGTCGCGGGCCACCGAGAGCGTCATTGTCAGCACCGCGCCCTTGGTCATCGAATACGCAAACCGATCGACGATGCCGACCTTAGACGCGATCGAGGCCAGATTGAGCACGACGCCCTGCCCTTGCGACAGCATCTTCGGAATCGCGAAGTAGAGAGCGTGGTACACGCCCTTCACGTTCACGCGGTAGAGGCGATCGAGGTCATCGGGCGTCGTTTGTTGGACGTTGCCGACGTGAGCGATGCCGGCATTGTTCACTAGGCCATCGACGCGATCCAACCGGTCGAAGGCGCTGCGCACCGATTCGGTGTCGCTGACGTCGCAGACGAGACTCTTGGCGGCGCCGCCCTGCGACGTGATTTCCCGAAGGGTCTCGTCGCCGCCAGATTGGTCTCGATCCAAGAGCACGACCCGATCACCTCTGGCAGCCTGCCGCAACGCGATCGCGCGGCCGATGCCGGAGCCTCCTCCAGTGATGACAATCGTCCGCATGCTATCGAAACCCTTTCCCGGTCAGCTCCTGAATTTGTTCGACATTCGCGCGATCGACAATCGCGGCGCCAGCGTCGATATTCGACGGCGCGATTCCATACCGCAGCTTCAGCGTCAGTGCGACCACGGGATAGAAGCCTTGGACATAGGGTTGCTGGTCGATCGTGAAGCGAATGTGGCCGTCGCGAACTAGCTGCAGCGTTTTTGGCGACAGATCGAATCCGGCGGCCCAGCGGCCCTGGCCGGCGAAGTGTTTTTCGATCGCGCGGCCCGCCGCCTCGGTATCGGATTGCCCCGAACATAGCACAATTTGGATGTCGGGATCAGCCTGCAGAGCCGCGGCAACGACGTCCGCCCCCCGCGCAGCGTCGTTTCCGGTCACGACCATGGTGTACGTCACGCGCTTCTGCTCCAGTTCGTCGCGAATTCCCCGCTGCCTATCCTCCAGCGCGGAGACGCCGTCGTCGTGCTTGGTGAGGAGAATGTGAGCCCCCTGAGGTATGTCGGGGAGCGCGTGCCGAGCCAGGCTGCGGCCTGCTTCATAGAGCTGCTGATTGACGGAAGCCAGCCGCGCGTTGGGCGTTGCGTTGTCGTCCACGTTGAAGCCCACTACCGGGACTCCGCGGGCGACCGCTGCGGCGACGACTTCGTCGAACGCCTGGGGGTCGATCAGGTTGACGGCGATGCCATCGTAGCCAGCGGCGAGTGCCTGACGAAATAATTTGACCTGCGCAGGAATGTCGACCTCCTCGGTGCCCAGAAAGTCGCAATCGACGTCCAGCATCTGGGCGGCATCGCGCATGCCCCTCTTCAGCGGATCAAAGAATTTTTGATTCACGCAGCATGTGACGAACGCCAACCGGATGCGCGGCTGCTCGGTTGCTACCGCGGCGACTGTGGTGTTCGTCCAGCAGCACGTGCCGATTGCCAACGCGGCCGCAACGATTGCCTGTGTCGAGCGTGCTTTCATGACCGCCTCAACTGAAAGTTGTATAGATGGCCAGCAGTACGGCGACCAGCGCCGCCGCGATCACCTTGAAGTTGGCCAGGCCTGGCCAGCCCGGAGCTCGCAGCGGTTCCCAGATCGAGCGCCACACAAGATTGCGGCTCTCGGGCGTGTGGCGGTGCGGCCGCCAGGTGGAGACGAGCACCATCACCGCCGAACTGAGCAGAAACAGCGCGATGCCCTGGAGCAGAAAATCGAAATGGTATGCGGTCGCGAAGGAAGTCCACCAGGCGGGGGCCAGTTGGTTGAGCGCGAACAGAGTCAGGCCCGCCGCGGTGCCGACCAAGAGCGTTGCTGCGGAACCGATCGCCGACGCCCGCTCCCACAAGACGCCATAGAGAAAAACGCACGTCATCGGCGGCGCGATGTACGTAATCATCGCGTTGATCGCCTGGAAGATGCCGTCGGGATTCAGAGTGAGCGACCAGACGACCGCCAGGACCATTGCCAGGAATGACGCCCATCGACCGACCAAAACCAAAGTGCGATCGTCGGTCCCCGGCCTGGCGCGCTGTACGAGGTCGTAGCTCACCAGGGTGCCGATCGAGTTGAGCGCCCCGGAGACCGTCGACATCACCGCCGCCAGGAGCGCGGCGGCCATCAGCCCGCGCAGTCCGGTGGGCAGCAGCTCGCGGATCAAGAAGGCGTACGTGTCGGCCGATCCATGCAGATCTGCCGCGCTAAGCGCGCCTTGTTTGACGAGGGCCAGACACATGGTCCCGGGCAGCACGAAGATGAACAGCGGCAGGATCTTGATGAATCCCGCAAACAGTGCCCCCGTCCGCGCATGGTTCTCGTCTTTGGCGCCGAGCACTCGCTGCACGATCGTCTGGTCGGTGCACCAATACCAGATGCCGATCACCGGATAACCGAAGATCAGCGAATACCACGGCAATTCGCCCGCATGTTCGCTCCCGCGGAGCAAGGTCAGTTGCTCATGCGGGACGGCCGCGGTGATTCCCGGCCAGCCGCCGACCTTGAACCACGCCGCGAGCGCGATCACGATCGCCCCCGCCAATAGAATCAAAGTCTGAATCGACTCGGTGACGACGACGGCCGTCAAACCGCCCAGGATCGTGTAGAGCCCCGTCAGTCCGGCGATCACCAGCACACAAGCGGTCTTCGACAATTCCACGCCGAAGATGCCGTTGAGCACGACGGCGCCCGTATAGAGCGAGAAGCCGATGTGAATGAAGATCGCAGAAAACACCGACAGCACCGCGACAATATCGCGCGACAACCGCGAATAGCGGCGCTCGAGAAAGTCGGGCAGCGTGGCCACGCGAGAGCGAACGTAGAAAGGGGCGAAGAAGACTGCTAATACCACCAGCGTAAAGCCGGCCAGCAATTCGAAATTGCCCATCAGTAGTCCGCTGGTGTAACCCGCTTCGGCGAGGCCGACCAAATGGACGGTCGAGATATTGGTGGCGAAGAGCGCCAGGCCGATCACTGGCCATTTCAATTGTCCGCCGGCGAGAAAGTATCCTTTGGCTTCCTGCGATTCCGCTTGCGCGCGCAGCCCAGCCCAACAACCCAGGCCGACGATCGCGACCAGGTAAGCGACCACAACGGCGATATCAAGCGGCCCCATGTCCAACCAACCGAGACAGATCCACCAGATCGCAGCTGGCGCCCGACTCCTGCGGCGTGCGGTAGACACCGTCTTCCACGCGGCAAGGCGTGGCAAAATGCTCCTGCAAGTGCGGAATGTATTCCAGGAAGAGCGCCTCATGGTCGAGCGCCACATGGTTGAAGAGCACCAGATGCTGGTGCAGCTGTCCCATGTCGCCGACGTGCGGCACCACCGGCACGCCAAATTTCTTGGCCAGCAGGCTCACCGCGATAAATTCACTCACACCCGCCACACGCAGCGCGTCGACCTGGCAGAAGCCCAGGCAGCCCATCTGCAGATAGTTCTTGAACAACACGCGATTTGGCACATGCTCGCCGGCCGCCACTTTCACCGGGGCCAGTTCCTCGGCGATCGTGCGATGGGCGATCAGGTCGTCGGGGTGGGTCGGCTCTTCGATCCAATAGAGATCGAAGTCCCGGGCGCGACGGCCGAACTCGAGCGCTTGCGCGAGCGTCCATTGTTGGTTGGCGTCCACCATGCAGCGGACGTCCGGGCCGGCCGCCGAGCGGACGATTTCCAAGCGCCGCAAGTCGCGATCCAGGTCGGCGGAACCAACTTTCAATTTCAACGCCGTGAATCCCGCGTCGACCGAGCGGCGGCAATTGTCGCGGAGCAGGTTGTCCTCGTAGCCAAACCAGCCCACGGACGTGTCGTATCCGGGATAGCCCCGATCGATGACGTCCAGCCGCTGGTTCCGCGTCGAATGCTGCTCGCGCAGCATTTCGACGGCCGTCGCGCGGGGGAGCACATCTTCGAGGTAGCTCAGATCGAGCGTGTCGACGATTTCCTGCGGCGAGAGGTCCAACAACAGCCGCCAGAGCGGGACGCCGCGCGACTTCGCCCACAGATCCCAGCAGGCGTTGGTGATCGAGGCCAGCGCCAGGTGGACCACGCCTTTGTGCGGGCCCAACCAGCGATAGCGCTCGTCGTTCGCGGTTCGCCGCTGCCATTCTCCCAGGTCCGACATCACTTCTTCGATGTCGCGTCCGCGCAAACTTTGCGAGAGATAATCGGCTGCCTGGCAGACCAACTCGTTTCCGTCGCCGAGCGTAAACGCCAGCCCGACGCCGCGCTCGCGCCCTTCGCGTTCGAGGATCGTCACCGAATAGGAATAGATCGGGTGGCGGTGAACCGCGTCCGATCCGGCGTCGTCGGCGAATGGGTAGCGGGCGTCGAATACGTGTGCCTTTTCAATCATCCTTACCGCCGATATCCAAGTTCGGCGCCGCCCGAAACGTGCATGATGTGTCCCGTAATAAACCGCGCCTTGTCCGAAAGCAGAAATACGCAAGCGTCGGCGATCACGTCTCCCTCAGGGCAGTTTCCCAAGGGGTGGATCGCATCCAGATACTCGTTGATTGCCGCCGGATCAGCCTGATCGCTGGCCCATTTTCGCAGCATCGGGGTCCAGGTCCCGGCCGGGCACACCGCATTGACCCGAATGCCATACTCGGCATAGTCCAGGGCCATCGATTTGGTGAGTGTGTTCATGCCGCCCTTTGTAGCGGTGTACGCGGCGTGGGTTGCCTGCCCGATCACGCCCACCAGGCTGGAAGTGTTGAGGATCGAGCCGCGCGTTTGCCGCAGCGCGTCGAGGCCAAACTTTGTAGTCAGATACACGCTCTTTAGATTGATCGACAGGACTTCGTCCCATTCCGATTCAGACGTCTCGTGCAGCGGCTTCGATGGACCGGTGATCCCGGCGTTGTTGTGAATCGCATCGATCCGGCCGAAGTGAGCGAGCGTGGCGGCGATGGCCGCTTGGACCTCGTCGGACTGCGAGACGTCGCAGACAATTCCCAAGTGCCTGGTCCCCAATTCAGCGACGGCCGCATCCACGCGGTCCTTCGAGCGAGCAACCACCGCAACCTGAGCGCCTTCGGCCGCGTACGCCTCGGCGCAGTGGCGGCCGATGCCATCCGATCCGCCGGTGAGGAAGACGACCTTGTTTTCGAGGAGCATTTTGGCTTGCAGAATCTGTCGGACAGGTTATGATGTGTATGACAGGTAGGCCCTTTGTGCAGATTAAGCGGGGCGGGCCTGTCTGTCAATAAAATGGCGTGAAATCTGAATGAGTAGCGAGATGGCCGACGTCATGCGAGTGAAAGAATCGGCAAAACCTGTACGACAGGATGGGCCCGAAATCTCGGCACCCCATCGCGCCAGCCAGCAGATCGAAGCTTTTCTGCAGGAGCGGATCCTCTCCGGCGAGTGGCCCTGCGGCCACAAACTGCCCTCCGAAGCGGGTTTGCGCGAGCAGTTTGGCGCCAGCCGAACCGTTGTCCGCGAAGCCATTCGCCGCCTGCAAGGCCGCGGTCTGCTCAAGACGATCAACGGCAGCGGCAGCTACGTGGCGGGTGGACGTCTGGAGCATGTCTCGCAAGCGGTCAATGCGTACTCCGTGCTCATCGCCAGTGACAAAGATTTTGGCGATCTCCTGGAGCTGCGGATGGCGATCGAGGGCGACGCCGCCGCGAAGGTCGCTCGCCGGCAATCATCCGATGACTGGCAGTCGCTCGAGGATCGGCTCTCGGCGATGGAATCCACCCGCGTGCTCGAGGAATTTGCCATTCTCGACATCGATTTCCACATGGAGCTGCTGCGTCTGTCGCGGAATGACTTGTTTGTTTCGCTGGGATCGGCGCTCCGCGATCGTTACGTAAGATTCGCGATCGACTCCTATCGACGGGGCGAGCGCTTACGTGAAGGCACGCTGGAGGAGCATCGGCTGATTTTGCGGGCAATCATGAGCGGCGATCCGATGGCGGCCCGTGAGGCAGCTCGTCAGCACGTGTGCCATGCGCGGAGCCGCTGGGAACATAGTCGAGAGGACGAACCGATCGATCACTCGAAGAAATAGTGGTTGGTGTTGGGGCGGAAATGGTCAAGAGATTCTTAAGCGTGAGGCGGGCTGCAGTCTGGTGCGGGCTGGCGTTCACTGTTGCCGCCACAGCGACAGGCATCGGCCGCGCGGAAGAAGCGGCGAAGAAGGTCGATGAGAATTCTGCCGCCATCGATCAAGCGGCGACCGATCGCGCGATCGACGCCTGGCGTGCGAAGCGGTTCGGCATGTTCGTCCATTGGGGGCCGATCGCGCTCAAGGGCGCAGAGATCGGCTGGTCGCGCGGCCGCGAAGTGCCTGCCGAAGAGTACGACGCGCTCTACAAGGATTTCAATCCGACGGAGTTCGACGCCGACGCCTGGGCGACGCTCGCGCGCGACGCCGGCATGAAGTACCTGGTCATCACGTCCAAGCACCACGACGGCTTTTGCCTGTGGCCGACGAAGTGCTCCGACTACAACATCGCGAACACGCCGTTTCAGCGGGATATCCTCCGCGAGCTGAGCGCGGCATGCGGGCGGGCGGGCGTCCAATTCTGCACGTACTACTCGCTGCCGGATTGGCGCGACGCAGACTATCCCTTGGGTTCTCCCGGCGGCAGTACGAAGAAGCCCCACCCGAATATGGCGCGGTTCTACGATTTGATCCGAGCCCAAACGCGGGAGCTGATCGAGCAGTATCACCCGGGCATTCTCTGGTTCGACGGGGATTGGGAAGAGCCGTGGAACCACGACTTGGGCAGCCGGCTCTACGTCGAGCTGAAACAACAGAACCCCGAGCTGATCATCAACAACCGCATCGCCAAGAGCCGTCCGGGCGTCGTTCCCGAGGGAACTCCGAGGCAGGCGAACTCCGGCGACTACGATACGCCCGAGCAGCGCATTGGCAGCTTCAGTCGCGAGATTCCCTGGGAAACCTGCATGACGATTTGCCAGAACTGGTCCTGGAAGCCGAACGACGAAATGAAATCGCTCAAAGAGTGTTTGCAGGCATTGGTGCAAACGGTGGGCGGCGACGGCAACTTTCTCTTCAATGTGGGGCCGATGCCCGACGGCCGCATCGAACCGCGGCAAGCCCAGCGGTTGCGCGAGATGGGCGCCTGGCTCGAGAAATATGGCGACGGCATCTACGGCACGCGTGGCGGACCGTTCAAGCCGGGAATGTGGGGCGCCGCCACCTGCAAAGGAAACCGCATCCACGTGTATGTGATGAAGTGGCCGGCGCAAGGGCCGTTCGAATTGCCGCCGATCGGGAAGCGAATCATCGACAGCCGCACGCTCAGCGGAGGCGCGGCCCGCGTGACGCAGGGCGACTCGGGCATCTCGATCGACGTCGACGCTGCCGACCGTAACGAGATTGCGACCGTGATCGAGCTCACGATTGATGGCGATGCCTTTTCGATCGAGCCGGTGGACGTTGACTATCGCAGCGGCTCGCTTGCCCGCGACAAACGGGCCACGGCATCGAACGTGTTCTACAACGAACCACAATACGCCGCTCGGTCGGCAATCGACGACGACAACGCCACGCGCTGGGCGACCGACAGCGGGTCGCAGCCGGCGTGGCTGGAAGTCGATCTCGGCGAGCCGACGAAGATCGAGCGGTTTCTGATCGATGAGCCGGCGGAATACAAGCGGATCGAGAAATACGGGCTCGAAGCCTTCGCTGGAAACAAGTGGCAGACGATTCACACCGGTTCCACGATCGGTCCAGAACATTCGGTTTCGGTTGCCACGATCACGGCCAGCCGCGTGCGACTTCAGATTCTGAAGTCGAGCGACGCGCCGACGATTCGGGAATTTCAGGTCTATGGTCCATCCAGCACACAATCTACGACAGCTACGAATTGACTTGCTGCGAACGATCTCCAGGCCCGGGTTGGATATTGTCAGGCTGCGTTCGTTGACGGAATTCTCGAACGGCTTCGACCAGAGGAGTCGGAACACCGTGGCAGAAGTGAGAACCAAACGGATCGCGCTGGCCCTGCAGGAATCGGTCGCGCTGCGGTTTTCGATTCTGCAGGGCGTTCAGGACTACGCGCGCACGCGTCCCGATTGGAAGCTTGTTCGTGGCGGCGGGTCGTTGGTGCTCACGTGGCAAGACGCGCTCGCCGCGCGGCCGGATGGAATCATCGGTTTTGTCGGGGAAGAGATCGTTCCCGCCTTGCGCGATGCCGAGATTCCGGTGGTCTGCGTCAACAGCGTGCACAATTTGCAGCAGCTGGTGCGGGTTCGTTCCGATGCGGAAGCGGTCGGATCGTTGGCCGCCAAGTATTTTCTCGACCTCGGCTACGAACAGTTCGCCTACTGCACCGACGTCCCTTACCATCACTATTCGCAGAAGCGTTGGGAGGGATTTCGCGACACGCTGCAAGCAGCCGGCCGCGCGGCGACGTTGGTCCGCCTCCGCGAGCGTCGTGCCGAATTCACGGAAGAGGATTTTGCGGAGATCGCCGGGCTGCCAGGCGGCACGGCGCTCTACTGTGCCACGGACTCCTGCGCGCGGCGCGTGTTGAATTTCGCCGAGGAAGCGGGCATCGAGATCCCGCGACAGCTCGCCGTCTTGGGCACCGACAACGACCCGTTCTTCTGCGAAGGGGGCCGCACGCTGCTGTCGAGCATCGACGTGAATCACCGCAAAACCGGAGCGACGGCGGCGGCCACGCTGGACAAAATTCTCGACGGCGAGGCGATTCCGGAAGAAGCCGTCCTGATCCGGCCCACGAAAGTCGTCACCCGCGCGAGCACCGACCCGGCCAGTGCGGCGACGCATCCGCTGGTCGTCAAAGCGCTGCAGACGATCGACCAGCGCGCCCACGATCCCGATTTCAACACGGAAGAGCTCGCCAAGATTTGCGGCGTTTCGTCCCGGACGATCGGCCGGCTGTTTGAACAACATCGCCTGCGCTCTCCGTATCAGGTGTTGTTGAACGTTCGCGTAGGCAACGCGCAGCGGCTTCTGCAGGAGAGCGAGCTCACGGCGGACGAGATCGCATTTCGTTGTGGATTTACCGACTATTCGTCGTTTTATCGGGTATTCAAGAGCCAAGTGGGGATGTCCCCCTCGGCGTTTCGGTAGGCCTCGTGGTGTTGCATTAGGCGGGATTCAGGTGGCGGCTTCAAAGTTCAATTCATCGGCGGTTGGTGGGCGCTCGCGCGCGTGTCGCGCGGAGAGCGTCCGAACAGCTTGTCCGTTTTTGCAATCTGTGCTGCCCTCACTGCAATGGCCGAAAATGCGGGGCGGAATTTTAATGAATAGTGAAGGGCGGATCATCGGCCGCACGCGCTTTGGCAATCGCGAATTGCCGCGCCGGAGCCTGGCTCGGGCTCTCCGGAACCCTGGCGGTCGCGCTTTTCACAATCGGTTTCTTTTCAGTTCCAATTTCGGGAGACGACTCATGAGATTTCTTCAGTGGAGTGCGATGGCGGCTGCGCTGGCATGTGGGGCGCTGGCGGCTGGCCACAGCAACGCGGCGTTCTTCAGCGGAAGCTCTGCCGACATCACCGACTTCGCGGGCGGCAGCGAAGTGTCGACCGCCGGCACACTCGTCGACGCGGTCAACCTTTTGAATCACAACAACGGCGGCGTGGGGATCAGCACGACGATCAACGGCGTATTGTTCAAGGGCACGCAGCCCGGCGCGTATCACGAGGGCGCGGAATCGTTCGCCAACGCATCGTTCGTCTATCACGGCGGCGACGGTTACGCCGACTCGAATCTTTGGTCTACGGGCGGCGCCTACGACACGCTCGCGGATTCCCAGATTTACGGAATGGATAATGGCAATGTGAACGTCGGTGACGGCTACGGCGTTGTCAACCTGACGCCCGACGTGTTGTATCAACTGCAAGTGTTCATGCTCGATGATCGCGCTGGCGTGTCGAAGACATTTCCGTTGCAATTCCAGCAGACTGCTTTCACCGGCAATTTCGACGAATTGGACGGCAACGTCACTTCACAAGAGATCGGCTACATCTCGGGCATCACGATCGGCGGCAACGGCGTGACCGCTTCGAACGGCGAGATCGCCACCGTGCTGTTCAAAGTCGACTCGGGTTACAACGGTGTGTTGGTGAACAGCTGGGACGGCGGCGCAATCAACGGCATGCAATTGCGCGTCGTGCCGGAGCCGACCTCGTTATTGCTCTTGGGGCTCGCTGGCATCAGCCTGGCCGCCTTCGGGAAGCGGGCTGGCTGAGGAAGAAACGTAGAGAGGCGCACGGGCAGTGAACACGGAGGAGTGCAAGTAGGGGGAAACGGTTAGTGATGCTGTCGTGGCCGGAGCCGGAACTCCGGCCGCGGCAGCACTTTTCGGACGGTTGGTTGAGGCGAAGGCGATGACTCATCTGCGGCTACCACAAGCGAGCGAGGCTCGTGCACTCCGTGTGCGGGCGGGGCTGCGGCTGGTCGCACTGCGCGGCTTGTTCGCCGCGGCAGTGATGGGAATGATGCTGATGCCACACATAGCCGCAGCGGATCCCAACTATATCGCCGGCCTCACGTTCTCCGATCGCAGCCCCGGCAGTCCGCGGGCCGATTCTTTCGAGTCCGTGCTGCGGCTGGACGCAAACGACACATCGTTTGCCGGTGCCGCAGGTTGGGGCGGCGGATTCACTTCCTGGCAGCAGCAGTTTGACCATAGCAAGACACTCGTTGCCAATCTTCAAAGTGCAGGACTGGTGTTCCTTGGTGATTCGCTCACCCAGAATTGGGGCAACGTCGGCGGAAGGCTCGTTAACGGAGCGGGCGCTGGAACTTGGAACTCGGCGGAACACAACTACGATCAGTACGGAGCACTCAACCTGGGAATCGCCGGTGACCAGACTCAAAACCTGATCTACCGGCTCGAGCACGGACAGCTCAACGGTCTGAATCCCGGCCTTGTCGTCCTGATGATCGGCACGAACAACCTCTTCGCGCCGACGGGCAATCCCGGCTTCCCGGCCGCCGACTACGTTGGCCCCGCGCATACCGCGGAAGAAGTCGCCGACGGTGTGCTGGCGACGGTGCAAGCCATCCACGCGCAACTTCCCAATTCGCACATCCTCGCTTTGAGCGTGCTCCGAGGACTTACGAGCAGCGATCCCGATCGAATCGCAGCCGATGCCGCCAACGGTTTTGTCGCCAGCGCGTATGAAACGGACACGAACCCGTATCTCCACTATTTGGACATCTCCAGCCGCTTCCGCAATCCGAATGGCACGATCAACGGCAACATCGGCGGCGACGGCGTCCATTTGACGGCAGCCGGCTACGAAGCGTGGGCCGAGGAGATTGCTCCGTTCGTCGACCAATATGCCAAGATCGACCCTGAGAGCGCCTATGTCAACGTCGCGCCACGGGGGACCGTGAGTTGGCAGAATTCCGCGGACGGCTCGTTCGGACACTTCGCTCTCGACGCGATCGATGACAACTTCAGCACCTTCAATCACAGCGACTTCGACGGCTCCTTCGGCGGAAATTCCGCGACGCCCGACCGCTTCACGCTGGAATTGGATCGCGTCTACGACCTCAAGAGCATCGAGATCGTCAACCGCGGCACGAGCGATGGCGGGTCGGCGGTGTCGGACGCGCGCCTGACCGGAACCGTGTTGGAGGTCTTGGCGGCCAACGGCGTCGACGTCCTGTTTTCGACCACCATCGTTGAAAACCCCACGCTCCTCGGCGAAAAGCTCTCGTTCGACAACCACGGCCAAGGCATTGCCGGCGCGAAGTACGTACGGCTGACAACGAACAATTACTTGCACATCAGTGAAATCCGAGCCAATGTGGCCGCCGTTCCTGAAATCGGCGCGCTGCAACTACTTAGCCTTGGCTGGCTCACTTTCTGGACCACAGCGCGGCAGGGCTGTCTGCGGTTCGGAGAACGGAACAACCATGCCCTCCGACAAGATGCCCTCCGAAAAGGAAACCCCACCGATGAATAAACTTCACACCTTTGCCGGCTGTTGTGCTCTGGCGCTGGCTATGTCGTCGCCGCTGTTTGCCGCCACGTTTCAAGGCACGTCGACGGACATCACCGATTTCACAAACGGCAGCGAAGTGTCGACGCGCGGCACGCTCGTCGACGCCGTCAACCTGATCAACGACGACCAGGGCACGCCCGACGTCACGATCAACGGCGTGCTCTTCAAGGGGATCGCGCCTGGCCAGTTTCATGAGGCCGGGGAGTCCTTTGCCGAAGCCTCGTTCGTCTACCACGGCGGCGACGGCTACCAGGACGTGAACTTGTGGACCTCCGGCGGGGCTTACGATTTATTGGCGGACTCGCAGCTGTATGGAGTCGATAAGGGCGAAATCAACTATGGCGACGGATTCGGCGTCGTGAATCTTACGCCGGGCACGCGGTACGAGCTGCAGATCTTCATGCTCGACGATCGGGCAGACGTCACCAAGTCTTTTCCGCTGCAGTTTCAGCAAGTGACTTTCACCGGAAACGTCGATGAATACGTCCCATACGATCCGGCGCCCGCTGACTTGGGCTACATGGAAGGGATCACGATCGGCGGCGCGGGTGTCACGCATGCGAATGGCGAAATCGCTACCATTCGGTTTTCCATCGATGAAGGTTTCAACGGCATTTTTGTGAACACCTGGAACGCCGGGGCGTTCAACGGCATGCAGCTGCGCTTGCTCGGATTGCCGGGCGACTACAATGGGGATAACGCCGTCGACGCCGCCGACTACAATGTCTGGAAAAGCGCCTTCGGGTCGACTTCCCAACTGGCGGCAGACGGCAGCGGAAACGGCATCGTCGATGCCGCGGACTACACGATCTGGCGCGACAGTGCAGCCTCCGGAAGCGGCAGCCTCGTGGCGGCCGGCGTTCCCGAGCCAGGCACGATGCTGCTGGTGATGACTTGTCTTACGCTGGGAGCCGCGGTCGGCAGAGCTCGCGGCGAACATCGGCGTTGTGCAATCGCTTTGTAGCTCAGAGATTGCAGTACAGAGATCGTAGCACAGAGAAGGACGAATCGAGATGAACCTCTCCAAACCGCGATATTCCGCGCGTCGGGTGAGCGCACTTTGCCGGCCGGCGCCCTGGGGTTTTACGCTGGTCGAGCTCCTGGTGGTCATCGCCATCATCGGCATCCTGGTGGCGCTCTTGCTGCCCGCCGTTCAGGCGGCGCGCGAAGCGGCGCGGCGATCGAGCTGCCAGAACAATTTGCGGAACTGGGCGCTGGGCGTGCTAAACCATGAGCAAACCCACAAGTTCTTCCCCCGCAACTTCGATGGCTTCGGCGGCGCGCCAAACGCGCAACCGGACAAGGAAAACGGATCGAGTTGGATCGTCTCAACGCTTCCTTTCGTCGAAGAGCAAGGACTGTACGACCGTTTCGACAGCACCGGCGCCCTGACTGGCCGCTTCGACGCCAATAAGGGCGCTCAGTCGAGCGGTCAGCAGGGCATCGCACGCAACACCCCCGAAGTTCGCGCGCTGATGCAAACGCCGCTCGAGCTGCTGCGCTGTCCGTCCGATGAATCGACCTTGCAGCCGAGCGATACCCAATATCAGTGGTCCAACGGAACGACCGGCATCCCCGTCACGACGACGAACTACAAGGGCTGCGAAGGCGACGCCTGGATCTATGGCCGCTGGCAGGGCAACAAGTACACGTACATTGGCACCGCGCCGCAGCCGGGAATTTTCTATCGCACGAGCTACGTCAAGCCCGTGAAAATGTCGCAGGTCACGGATGGTGCAAGTAAGACCTTTCTGATCGGCGAGGATGTGCCGGCGCACAACGCTCACTCGGTCGCATTCTTTGCCAACGGCTCTTGGTTGAGCACCGACGCTCCACTGAACTACCTGCCTCAGCCGCCGACGCCGCAGAAGTATGAAGATGTTTTCGGCTTCCGCAGTTTGCATCCAGGCGGCGCTCATTTTGCGCTGGCCGACGGACATGTGGAATTCTTTGATGAGGGTATGGACTACTACCTGTATCGCAACATGTCCACCAAGGCCGGCAGCGAAGTCGGCAGCGAAGTTCCCAAGAGTTGACGTGCATTTTATTCATGGATAGCAGAGCCCAAAAAGTCCGATCCTCCCGGCGCACAGCAGTTGCTGTGTTCCTGCTGGTTTCGTCCGCGGTGATTGCAGGCTGCGGTCGTGGAAATTTTGGCACGGTGGACGGTATCGTGACGCTCGATGGCCAACCACTCGACGGCGGCGCCATTTCTTTCTACCCAGCAGTCTCCGGGCCAGTTTATTACGCCGACGTACAACCGGGCGGCAGCTATCATCTCAAGACGTCGTCGCACGACAGCGTGATCCCTGGTTCCTACATCGCCACGGTTTCGCACCGCCGTGGTCGCCCATCGCCCGGCATGTCGCTCCGCGAGATCGAGGCACTGGAGATGGTGCCGATCCGCTACTGCAACAAGGAATCTTCAGATCTCAAATTTGATGTCGTTGCTGGTAGCAATGCGATCAATCTCGAAATGACATCGGCCGACAATTCGGCCGGCGCCAATAGATAGGATAAGTTAGCGACCCGCAACATGCGGCAGCCCGCGAAATGCGCTGTTTGACACCAATACGTCGCGGCTCAAAATTTCTTCCTCAGTCAGTCGTCCGATTCCACGCGTTGAAGCGTCAGCAGGCTGAAGTCGATGACGTGCTTGCCCGGTATGTCGAGCGCACTCAGCGTCAATTGTCCTCGGCCGCGTGGCAGTTTGAGTATTCCTATGTCCAAGGGCGCGAAGTCCTTGATGTACGACTCTTGCCTCGGAACACGGTCGTGTTCGCCGCCGAGCAATGGCGGGTCGTGTGGCCGAGCGACGACGGCCGATATTGAATGGTCACCGAGGCGAAGCTCCAAGGTTGCACCGACATCTGCCTTGGCGCAGGTGTAGTAGATCACCGCGCGATAGGCGCCGTCTTGCGACACGTCAACGTCCCACGTGATCGAGTCGTCGCTACTGGTCCAATTCGTAAAGTACGAGCTGTTGGGGTATTGATTGGAGCGCTGAATGTCGCCGTGGGGCTGGCCATCAGCAGCCGGAAGCATGGTAATCCTGCTTCCTGGAAAGCCGACGATGAAGGGGCGACTGTCTGGCTGCGCGGCCGGCACCACTTCGCGTTTCCATCGGGCGACTTGTGCTCGTAGGTCGGCGGCGACGCTCGGAAACTTGCCGGAGACATCGCGGCCCTGCGATCGATCATGCTCAAGGTCGTACAGGCGCCCTTGATTGTCGAGGCGGAATCGCTGCGTGCGAACGCTGGCGTTGTCGCCCCAAGTGGAATAGATGCTTCGATCGTGAGTCCGACCGGAAGAATCGAGCAGCGCGGGCTTGAGGCTTTCGCCATCCAGTGGTTTGTCGCCGACGCGCGGCACGTCGGCCAGATCGACGAGCGTAGGGAACAGGTCGATCGCTCCTGAGAGCTGCGCGACTCGCTTCCCTGGTTCGATCATGCCGGGCCAGCGAATGAACAGCGGCGAACGGACGCCTCCTTCGTCCAGCGAACCTTTGATTCCCCGCATCCCTCCGTTCCAGCGTGCCCCGTTGGGGCCGTTGTCGGAAAAGTACACGACAATCGTCTGCTCGGCGAGTTGGAGTTCGTCGAGCCTGGAAAGTAATCGGCCCACGTTGTCGTCGATGTTTTCGCACATTGCCAGCGCTGCGCGCGTGTGTGCGAGGTCTTCGGCCGTTTCATCCGTTCCTCGTAGCAGCAGCGCGCGATTGCGGAATCGATCGAACCACTGGTCAGGAACCTGCATCGGCGAGTGAGGCGTGTTGAGTGCCAGGTAGACAAAGAATGGCTGGTGGCGATGGAGCTCGATGAATTCGATGGCGTGGGTGGTGAAATCGTCGGCGGCGAAACCTTGTCCTCGCACCAGCTGACCGTTGTGTTCCAACAGAGGATTGAAGTAGTCGCCCCAGTGGCCCGAGCAAAAGCCGTAGAATTCGTCGAATCCGCGGGCGTTCGGATGGTAGGGACCTTGCGCTCCGTTATGCCATTTGCCGAACACTGCCGTGCCATAGCCAGCGGCCTTGAATGAATCGGCAATCGTCCGTTCATCGGCGTTCATCCGTTCGCCGCCGGTGGTGACGTCGTGGACGCCGGTCCGCGGATAATATCTGCCCGTGAGGAATTCAGCACGAGTCGGCGCGCACAGCGGGCAAACGATGAAACTCTCAAAGCTGGCCCCAGAATCGGCCAGGCCGTCGATGTTGGGCGTACTTAGATTCGTGTTCCCATTGCAGCTCAAATCGCCCCAACCCTGATCGTCGGTAAGAATGACGACGACGTTTGGCCGGGCGGAGGCTGCCTGAGCTGCCAAGATAGCGCACAGAATGACCGCGATGCAGAAACAGCCTCGAATTCTTTGTGGGGCCAGAGCCATACGCCCGATCTTCACGATTGCCGCGGTGTCATTCCAAGGGCGAGCTATCGCCGCACTTCGCGCTGGAATATCTCCAGACTACGCTTCTTGGCATCAATAAAGCTGGCTTCGGACAGCGTCTCCAAGGTCCGCGGACGAGGGTCGACGTAAGAAATGATTTCCGCCACGCGGGTGGGGCGCTTGGTGAGCAGAATGAGCTGATCGGCCAGGTACACGGCCTCTTCCAAGTCGTGCGAGACCAACAGCATGGTCGTCCCGGTCTCGATGAACACCTCTTGCAGCTTCTCGCGGATGAAGAGGGTCATCTCGAAGTCGAGCGCCGAGAAGGGTTCGTCCAGAAACAGCACCTCAGGGCGAGGCGCCAGGGCGCGCATGATCGACGCCGTCTGTTGCTGGCCTCCGGAGAGCTCGTACGGATAACGGTTGAGATCAAACTTGACATCGAACGACTTCACTAGCTCGGCCATGCGGCGGTCGACTTCGGCCTTCGTCTGGCCGGCAAGCTTGAGGGGGTAGGCGATATTGTCGATCGTCCGCATCCAGGGGAATAGCGACTCGCGATAGTTCTGGAATACGTAACCGATCTTGGTGTCGCGGAGCGACTTGCCGTCGAACAGGATCTGTCCACGGTCGATCGGCACGAGTCCCGCAATCATGTTGATCAACGTGCTCTTGCCGCAGCCGTTGGGGCCGAATATCGAGACGATCTTGTGTTTGGGAATGTCGAGGTCGAAGTCTTCGTAGAGCGGCCAGCCGGCGTAGAACTTGGTGAGCCCGCGAATCGTGATGTGCGTACCGGGCGGCCCGGGTTTGAACCTGGGCGCCGGGGCATCGGCGAAAACGGGCCCGTTCACGACGCTCGTCATCTTCCGCTCCAATGCACGATGCGGTGCTCGACGAGCAGGAACAGGATATTCAGCACATAGCCCAAAACACCCGCGGCCAGGATGGACGCGTACATGTCTTTCACGTTCATCACCTGCTGCGAATTGATAATGCGGTTGCCCAGTCCGCTGTCGGCGCCGATGAACATCTCGGCCACGATCACGATCACCAGCGCCATCGAAACAGCCGATCGAAGGCCGACGAAGCTCGGCTGGAGGCTTTCCCAGAACAGCACGTCCTTGAACACCTGCCACCGGGTGGCGCCCATCACCTGGGCCGCCATCACGCGCTGTTTGCGGGCATTGATCACGCCGTAAGCGCTGTTGAACACCACGATCAGCAGTGCGCCGAACGCGGCAATGGCGACTTTGTTGATGTCGGACACGCCGAAGATCAATAGAAATAGCGGGATCAGCGCCGACGAAGGCGTCGAGCGGAAGAAGTCGATCAGGAACTCGACGCTGCGATACGCTTTTTCGTTGCTGCCGAGCAGCACTCCTAGCGGAACTCCAATCACGGCGGCGATCAGGAAGGCCTCGACGGTCCGCGCAACCGTGACGCCGAAGTCGGAAAGCAGCGGGCCGCCGGCCAGGCCGCCAACAAGTGCCCGCAGTGCGTCCAGCGGTGGCGGCAGCAGGAATGGTTTGACGAAACCCAAACGTACGACCAGGTCCCACACAACGAACAGCACGAGCGGGCCGACGAAGGGCAGAACTTTGTGCCAATCGGTTTTGTGCGACGTCGGCGGCGGGAGCGCGGCGGAGGCGAGTTCCATGCTTCTCAACCTTTGTAGAGCATCGAGTCGACCATCAGCCGCGAGCTGAAGACGCCCGTTTCCGAGAACAGGTCGAAGAACTTCTGAAAGTGAGCCACGTCGTCCGGCGAAAATTCGTTGTACATGGTGTAGGCCGCCAGCGGCACTTCGCCGGTGAGCGGACCTTCGATCGCGGTGTAACCTTGCATGAACTTCCGCGCCTCGACGGGCTTGGTGCGGACGAAGTCGACGCCCTTTCCGTAAGCGGCAATGAATTTCTTGGCTGCCTCGGGCTGCCCACTGATGAAATCCGACGCCAGCGATGCCGAGCCGCCGAACCAAGGGGCCAACGGGTCGCCAAGCACGTATTTCCCAATCACGCCTGCTTCGAGGACCCGTGTGGTACCGTTCAAGCGGCCGATGGTGCCGGTCGGCTCCAGAGTGTAGGCGCCGTCGATCTGACCGGCGGCGAGCGCGGCCACGTGCTGACCGATGGGCAGCTCGACCACCGTGGCGTCGGTCGCACCGCCGCGTTCCAAAATGGTTTTGGCGAGCGTCACGTTCTGAATGCCGGGACCACAGCCGATTCGTTTCCCCTTGAGATCGGCCATCACTTGGACCGGACTGTCCACGGGTACGATGACTTCGTCGAGCACATTTTCGGCGTTGCTCGGATTGGAACAAAAGATTTTGAAAGTGCCGGGCTGGGCAATTTCTCCAATGGCGATGTTGGCCGAACCGGTGCCGTTGGCCGTGCCATCGGCACGCCCGCTCAGCACCGCCTCCATCACTTGTTGCGGACCAGCGAACTTCAGGGGTTCCACATCCAGGCCGGCTTCGCGGAAGTAGCCGAGTTCGATGGCGGAATAGAACGGCAGGCCGGCCGCGATCGGCCAGTAGCCAATGCGGATCTTGGGAGCCTGCGGACTCGCGGGTGCGCATCCGATGGTCCCGCCCAGCAATCCGAAAGCCGCGGCCGAGGCGGTGCCGGCGATCAGCTCACGTCGCGTGATCCCGGCAGGCCGGTTGATTTCGGAACCGTAGACTCTCATGTGACTGCTCATTTAAGCTGACTAATGTAGGCCCGCCATCCACCAAAATGTGAAATATCTTGCGCGTCGGAGATGGTTGACGCTTCACATAAAAAGCCTTGCACTGCGCTCCCGTCGGAGAGCGTCAGTGTGCCGATGCCCAGCGGCGCGGGGATCATCGCCACGAATGAGCCGTAGTTTGCGAGCGGCATTTCCCACACTTCGAGCGCGATCCGCGCGCCCGTGCCGGGAGCCACTCGCACCAGGCCCGGCTTGGGAGGCGACGTTCCCGGCAAGGCGAAAAATCTGTAGTTCGGCGCGGTCTCGGCCGCACCAATCAGCGTGGCGCCTCGCTCGGTGAGCTGACTATTGAGCGGCATACCGGACAGGTGAGCGCCAACCACCGCGATTTTCACCGTCGGCGGTGGGCAAATTCCAGCGATGGACTGCGGCGGCGGGAGGGTCTCGCCAGTTGCGCCCAAGGTGAGACCGGTGCTGTGGTGATAACGCTGCCCCAGTTCGGCGAGTTGCCAGTCGCTGCCACACTGGCCGATGAGCGTGATCCCGAATGGCAGGCCGTCGGGGCGAATGCTGCTGGGCACCGCAAGCGCCGCGTAGTCGAGCAGGTTGACGAAGTTCGTGTAAATGCCCAGGTTGCGATTTAGTGCCACTGGATTGGCTTGCATCGCTTGGATCGTGTAATGCGTGGGCGCGGTCGGCACGACGAGCAAATCCATTTCGGCCCATAGCGCGGCGGCCCGTTGGCCGTGGGCGCGGAGCCGCGTCTGTGCGTCGGCCAGATCGGCGGCGTCGTAATCGCGCCCCGTGGCCAGAATCGTGCGCACCGGTTCCATCACCTCCGCTTCGTGGGCATCGAAAAAGTCGCGGACCGCGGCGTAGCGTTCCGCCAAGAGTGCGCTGCCGTAGAGCATTCCGCCAACTGCGGCGAGCGGAGAGAAGTCGATAGCGACTGGCGAACCGCCGAGCGCGCGGAGGCGTTCGACCGCGTCGGCGAATGCTGCTTCGGCGTGCGGATCGCCAAAGAACTCGAGCGTATCGGGCACACCAAAACGAAACGCGGCGGGGAAGGGCTGCTTCTCGAGCGTGAGGGAACGCGAATACGGATCGGCCGCATCAAAACCCATGACCGACTCGAGCACCCGGGCCGCAGTCGCCACCGTTCGCGTGAAGATGGAAACACAATCCACGCTCCGTACCGCAGGCACGACGCCGCGCGTGCTGATCAACCCCTTGCTGGGCTTGAGGCCGACGATGTTGTTCAGCCCCGCCGGCACGCGGCCGGAACCGGCCGTGTCCGTGCCGAGCGCAAAGTCCACTTCGCCGCACGCCACAACATAAGCCGACCCGGAGCTAGAACCGCCCGACACATAGGAAGGGTCGAACGCATTCGGAACGACGCCGTACGGCGAGCGTGTGCCGTTGAGCCCACAGGCAAACTGGTCCAGATTCGTTTTGCCGACGAGCTGAGCGCCGGCGTCGAACAGTCTCTGCACCACGCAAGCATTTTCTGTCGGTGTATAGGTAAAGGCCGGACAAGCGGCCGTGGTCGGCAACCCGGCGACGTCGATATTGTCCTTGATCGCACAGCGCAAGCCGGAGAGCGGACCAACCGCGCCGGTACCAAGGGGCGACGACAATCGCAGAATCCACGCTGATTCGGCCGCCGCGCCGTCTCGCGGAGCAGGGGCAGTCAAAATTTCAACAGTCGATGCCGCCTGCGCCATTTCAATGCATGGTTTGCACTTATTCAGTGCAGCAAGATTAGTGACTGAGTCGAGACGCAACGTTACCAGATGGAGGCGCAACTGGTGTGCAAGGGACGTGCCAGTTTAAAAGATCCCATTCTATTCGCTGCAAGGGCTGGTCACAGCGAACAGAAATGTGAGGCGATGACGAAAAAACTCAGTGACTGTGGTCACTCGACCTTCTTGTCAGACGCCCGATCATCGTGCGACTCCGCGACGATTTTTGCGTACACCTCTCGCGCATGGTCGTAGGCTTGCCTGGCCGCCTCGATCTCCGATTGGCGAATCGAGGGTTCTTTTGACTTCCAACACTGCTCGACTGACTGCTGACACCACTCGGCACTCCGGCGGCTGGCACGAATGGGCGCGCCGTCGACTTCCACGAAAACCGGGTTCGTGTGTGCCGAGGGAAACACTCGTAACGCGACCCAGCTCGATTGCTCGGGTGTGTAGTCGAATTCCAGGTGCTGAATCTTGCCATCCGCCTCGATCTCCTTCCGCTCGACTGCCACGCCGTTGACGACAAGCTCGACCGGCACCTTTCGCGTGTCGCCGATCCGCGCCCGCTCCACATGCCAATAGGGCGGCTGATCGAGCGGCAGCCGGCGGATGTCTTCATTGGGCTTTTCTTCCAAGAGCGCGGCGGCGTCGACCGTAGCATGAAGCTTGTCGCCTTTGGAAATGGCCAGCGTGCTGGTTCGTCCGCCAGCACCTTTCTCGCCGACGCCGAGATCGTTCACGCTGAAATTGAACATGTGCGTAAAGCCATCGCAGCAATAAGTCTTCCCGTCGCGCATTGCCGCCACCCAATCGTCGAAGTCGACGTCCCCTGCTGGCGACAATTTTGCATAGGCCCGCCCCAAGCCGACGCGCTCATCGTAGATACAGGGAAAATCGGTCTCACCGCTGATTCGCGTCGTGAAGCCGCAGTTGAGCGTGTGGTACCAGATGCTGAGTTCCCAAATGATCGGCGTATCGACCGAGGATATGAAGTCGCACATATTGTGCGTCACGTCGACGATATACTCGTTCGCTCCGATGCCATCAAAGGGTGGAATATCGTACGAGGGGAATGACGTGTCCTTGACCATCAGCCCCCACCCGCTGTGCGCATAGCCGACGACACCATTCTGCTGACGCCCCCACGACAGGATCGGCAGGTTCCAGGTCGGCCACTCTTCGATCCGCGTCGTCCCCGGGTAGTCGTCTTCACTCATTCGCAGCAGGACCAGGTGCCCGCTGCCCGAGCTGGGGAATCCCGAGACTTCGACATCGTAGCGCATGACATTCTTGGCGGTCGACAAAGGATCGACTTTGCCTTGGAAGAATTGCTTCTGGTGATACCAGCAGGGCCCCCAGGTGAGCACGCAGCCGATGTTGAGATCTTCGCCCACGATGTTGCGAAACATGTCTTGAGGTTCGACGCCCTGAGTCGGCGAGGAATAGTGCGAACAGCCGGCCGCGTGAACGTGATGATCGCTCGAATACCAGCCGAGCTTCATTAGATTGATCCAGCGCTCAAGGTCAAATCGCTCGACCTGCTGTTTGCCATCTTTCGGCTCGGCGACTTCGATCTCGCGCTTCAGCAAGCGATACTCGGGCCCGCGCGAATAGGTCACCTCGTATTTGCCGTTCGGCAGCCGGACGGTTTCGCCGTCGGCACGGTAGACCTGATCGTGAAAGAAGAAGTCCGGCGCCAGACGGCGCGAAGGCGCGGGGTAGACCCGTCCGCGCCCGTCGCGGAAGACAAACTCGCCCGTTGTCGGCGTTCCATCTTCGTCGCGGACCTCGAGCTTTACGTCGTGCGACGGGTGACAATCGAAGAGCAGGTTTACTTCGTTGCGGAAACCGATGTCCTGCGAGCCTTGTCCCGCGTCGAAGGCCAGCTTCGCCTCGCGCTCGCCGCGGTCGCGGCTGTAGAGCTCAATCACGCGATATTCGAGCGGCAGCCCCGACAGGCGCTCGCTCAGCGGCTGTCCATTGTACATCGCCACGTCGAGCCAGCGATCGCGCACATCCCGCGGCGAGATGGTTTGCTTCGGTTCGGCATCGTAGATCTTTGCATCGTGCAGCGTGGCCGCTTGCGGGCTGCTACAGGCGAGCGGCGCCGTCAGGCCGGCCTGGTTGTGGACCTTCGCCAAGAAAACTCGCCAACCCTGCTCCTGCAGCTCCTTTGGCGCCGGACCCGCGAATGCCTTGACGCGGCCTTCCGGATTGATGTCGACCAGCACGAGACAGAGCGGATCGAGAACCCGCTGAATCCCTTCCACGGATTTCTTAGCGTCCGAATCGTCGATCGCCGCATCCAACTTGGCGCGCTGTTCCTTGGAGAGGGGCACTCCGAGCAGTTCGAGCGCCTGTGCGATCCGCTGCGCCTGCGCGGCCAGCGGCTGTGCGTCGACGTCGCGTACGATCGCCAACTCTTCCGCTGTTGCCGAGAGTGCGGCAACCATCGAAAATGCCAGCGCCAACCACAATCTAGTTTGTCGGTTCATTTTGGATCAAGCCTGGGTAGTGTGTTGCCAACTGATTGCTTACGTCATGGTTGCTATTTACGCGCGAGATGCCCGTCACCGTTTGTAGATCGTGGCATCGAGGTTCAATATCGCCTGACAAGTGACCACGAGCGCGGCCAGGTCAGCAGGCGACAACTCGGAGTCGGACTTCGAGTCGCCCACTTGAACCAGCTGCCTTGCGTCGTCTTCGCCCGATTCGGTGAAGGCTCGCCTTTGTTCGTCATAGATGTCGCGAAGCAGCTGCAACTCCGTGGAGTCTGGATGCCGACCCGTCAGGCGCAGGAAAGCCTCAGACACCCTTCCCTCGGTCGATTCCTCAATGCCAGCGACCTTCGCAGCCAGCACTCGCGCCGCCTCGACAAACTGCACGTCGTTCAGCAGAACGAGCGCTTGCAAAGGCGTGTTCGTCCGCGAGCGGGATACGACGCAGACTTCGCGCGTCGGCGAATCGAATGAGAGCATATTCGGCAATGGTACAGTGCGTTTCCAGACGGAATACAGCGAACGCCGATAGAGATCCTGTCCGACCGACTGCTGGTACGGCGGCGACATGCCGTTCGATTCGCGCCACAAATCCCCGCCCGGTTGATACGGCGAAACCGGCGGCCCTCCGATTTTGGCCACAAGCAAGCCAGACGCCGCAAGTGCCAGGTCGCGAATTTCTTCTGCGGAGAGCCGTCCGCTTGGTCCACGCGCCAGCAATCGGTTTTCAGGATCCTTCGTAAGCAGGTCGGGGCGGAGCCGCGAGTCCTGTTGGTACGTCGCGGACAGAACGATTTGCCGGCACAATCGCTTGACGTCCCAGGAGTGATCGACGAAATCGCGGGCCAGCCAATCGAGCAGCTCCGGATGGCTGGGAGTCGCGCCCTGCCGGCCAAAGTTTTCGGGTGTAGCGACTAGACCGCGCCCAAAGAAGTTCGTCCAGATGCGATTTACGAACACGCGCGCCGTGAGTGGATGATTCGGATCGGTCAACCACTGTGCCAGCCCCAAGCGGTTGCGAGGCGCATCCTGAGGAAATGGCGGCAGGATTTCACGAAACACATCGCGTCCGACGCGATCTTCCTCGCCCTTCGGCGCGTCGTACTTGCCGCGTGCCAAGATGTACGTGGGGCGCGGCGCGTCGAGTTCGCGCATGATCGACACTTCGTGCACGACTTCTTCAGACTCGACCAGGTGCTGGCGCGCTTCGCGCAGTTTCGACGCCTGCTTCCGCGCCGGTGGATCAACGGCCGAGAAGTAGTATTCGCTGATTTCGTCGAGATGGTGCGTGGAGTCGCTTAGCGCCACGCCCCAGGATCTGCCGTCATGCAGCTGGGCAACTTCCAGTGGCGCCAGCGCGCGGTCGAAAACGCGCAGCTCATCCATTTCGCCGCCGCGGAAACCGCGGTCGCGAAACCTCTCGCCCAAGGTGAGATAGCCGTCGCCATTACCGACTTGGGCTACGGACTTCACAACGTGGTCGCGCGTGACGACGGTGGGAATTTGCTTGCCATTGAGATACAGACGCAATCCGCTGGCCCGGCTGGTGCCGTCATACGTCACCGCCAAGTGCTGCCATTCGCCGGCGGCAAGCGGCTCGAGCGAGCGTATTCCGAGCGCGTTACCCGGCCAGTCGCGATACAGTCGGACGTCGACAATCCCGCCTCCCAAGATGATGTCGAAACCGTTGTAGCCGACGTCCATGCCGCGCGTGCGTTGCAGGATCACGACGGGCAGGGGATTGCGCACCGTGTCGCGGATCCAGAAATCAAGAGAAAATGCATCCCAACGATCGACGTGAAAGACCTCCGTCATCACGACGCCGTGATCGCCATTGAATCGAACTGCCTGGCCAACGACGCCTGGCACGCGTTCGGCATGCTTGGCCGGCTTAATGTCATTCGACCCGGAGCTGCGCTTCTCGTTCTCGTACAGCTCTTCCTCGAAAGTCACGTGCGCCGTTTCGTCGGGCGGCTCCAGTTCTGTGTTCGGTTCGTTGCGCGCATGGTCGAGCCACTGCTGCAGTCGCTCTCGGCCGCCCGCAACAACGGCGGACATGTCGGCTTCCGCGGCCTCGACTTCCCGTTCGGCATTCTGCAGCGCGGCGCGCTGTGAATCATCTGGCAGCAAGATCGAGGGTGACGGCACTTTGTCGCTGCGATCGTACATGCCACTCTCATCGATCGAATTGAAGAACGCGGAGAGCGAATAGTAGTCGCGCTGACTGATCGGGTCATATTTGTGATCGTGGCAGCGGCTGCATTCCAGCGTAAGGCCCAAGAGGGCCGTTCCGAATGTATGCAATCGATCGGAAGCATTCTCGACGCGCCACTCCTCGGCGATCGAGCCGCCTTCGTTCGTCAGCCGGTGGATGCGATTGAACGCCGTCGCCAGCAGCTGATCGGTCGTCGGATTCGGCAGGAGGTCTCCCGCGAGTTGCCAGGTGACGAACTGGTCGTACGGCAGATTCTGGTTGAACTCCCGCACGACCCAATCGCGGTAGGGCCATTGCGTATTGAGTTGATCGGACTGATAGCCATGAGAGTCGGCATAGCGAGCGGCATCGAGCCACGCCACAGCCATGTGTTCGCCATAGGCAGGGCTGGCGAGCAACCGATCCACCGCGTCGCCGATCGCCGCCGCACGATCAACTTCTGACTGACGCTCAAACTTGCGGACTTCCTCGGCCGTGGGCGGCAGGCCCGTGAGATCGAAGCTCATCCTTCGCAACAGCCGCAGCGGAGATGCCGCGGGAGAAGGTTTGAGGGATTCCTGCTGCAACCGGCTGAGCACAAAACGATCTAAATCGCCTTGCGGCCACTGCGCGTCGGCAGTCGGCGGGACTGGCACCTGTTTTGGCAGCGGCTCGAACGCCCAATGGTCCGAGTATTTTGCTCCTGCGGAAATCCAGCGAACCAGTAAGTCTTTTTGCTCGCTGCTAAGCGTAAGGTTGGCGCTCGGTGGCGGCATTCGATAATCATCGTCGTCCGAAAGAATGCGGGAAACGAGCTCACTTTCGTCCGGATGTCCCGGGACGATTGCCGCTTCGGTCGCCCCGGCGCGGGTGTCCAGGCGCAGGTCTGCCGACCGCGATTCGGCGTCCGGACCGTGACAGAGGAAGCACTTGTCGGACAGGATCGGGCGGATGTCACGATCAAAATCGACCGGCGCGACGGGCTCGGCGCCCTGCGCCGGTACAATTGCGACCGATGCCAACAGCATTAGCCACGCAGCGACGCTCTGCATGTAGCCATTTTTCATTTTGCGTCGTCGCTCCCTGACCTGCAGCGACGCAGGCCCAGCGGTCTTGGACGTTGGCAGTATATCACGCCACCAACTCCCGCTTGCGGGTCGGACCAGAGGAGGTTGTCGCCTGCGACCAGGTTAATCCGGGCTGTCGCCACCTGCGCGGGCGAACCGATCTTCGACAAACGCTAGGTGCTCTTCACGGTCGCGCGGGCGCCTTTCGCAGTTCCCTTGCGCTGGAATACCGAGGCAAACACCGGAGCGGTGAGATCCTCCTCGCGCGAATCGACGCGATACGAGCTGCCGCGCTCAAACACCGCGAAGGGCGCAGGTAACTCGCGGCGCATCTCGTCCAGGCGATAGCCAAACCCAGGCCCTTTGATCGTGGAGAGATCCAACACGCCGTTGCGGCGACGGTACAGTCCAGGATGGACCTCGGCCTCGTACGTCGATGCGTCGGGATAGAACTGCGACGCATTGGCTTCGACTCCCATCAACGTATCCGCGTGCGCCGCCAATCTCACGTGCGGGATGTGGGCCAGCATCGGGTTGGTCAAGTCCTGCACCATCACCGGCATGCCGTGCGCCTTGGCCCAACACAGCGCCAACAGCGCCCCGGTCTGCGACTTGCAAGTCTTGAGCGCAACGCCCGTCCAGCCGAGGGAGCGGCCGAGTTGGACGCTCCGCCAATCGTCGGCACTCTCATCCAGAAACAGCAGCTTCCGCCGGCTGATGCTGCGGACGTCGATCGGATTTGACTCCAAATCGTAGGGAAACGGCTGTTCGAGATACAAAATCATCTCGTACAAATCGGGATGTTGCTGGCTCAAGCGATCGAGAATCTGGTTCACGTAGTCCGGATGATCGACCGTGCAGTTGAAGTCGGCGCTGAGGCACTTGACCCCGGCCGCCGCGGCAACTTTGCCCACCCGCACCAGCCGATGGTAGTCCCAGTCTGGATTGTTGCCGACGAGTTTGATCTTCAGACAGGTGAGCCCGTCGCTGCGAATCCAATCGGTAAGCACCGTGGGATAGTTGTCGGCCGGCGGGAGATCCCCGTATCGGTCCTCGCTCGTAATTGCGTCGAGGCCGCCGACCATGTGCCACACGGGCAGACTCGTGGAGGCAGACTTGCTGAGAAAGTCGGACGGATACTTGTCGGCAAAATTCTCATCGACATCCGCGTCCGCCTGCATGTACGCCGCGAGGTCGTGGTTCATGAAGTGCTGCGTGTACGTGAGATACGAATCCATTCGGTGCAAGACGCCGTAGGCGTCGTGCAGGGCGATATCGAACGCACTGGCAGCCACCAGCGCCGCGAGGTGCGGCATGTCCTCGCGCGACGTGATCGCATTTGCCCGGCGCAGCAGGTGGGGCAAAACCTTAAGTTGAAACGCGTAGCCGAGTTCGATCGGATGGCCTGCCGCTTCGCACCGCACCCAACTCTCGGCAATCTGGATGCAGAGCTGCCGCATCAGCTCCAGCCGATCGCGATAGGGCAGATTCGAAGGCCAGGCCCATTGGACATTGAGCGGCGTTTCTCCCCAACCCGTAGCTTGACGACCATTTTGGTCGCAGACAGTCACGCAAACGCGCAAACACGAGACTTCGGTCAGCGTTTCGGCGCCAAACTTTAGGGGAACGCGGGTCCGCACCGGCAGCAAAAATGCGGCGACCTGCGTGACGAAGACATCAGTAGGTTTCTTTCCGCCGTCGATAGCTGGCCTCCTCGGCACCCAGTGTATTGAATCCAATCGCGCGAGCCCGGTAGTTTTATTCAGCTATGAGATGCACTTATCAGCAAGGAAATTGTTGGTCAAACACAGATACAATTCGTCGCAGGTGGGTTTTCAGCCTGTTTTTTCGGGCCCGCGGCCAATCGTGAATTCTTGAGTTTGAGGATCGAAGCCATTGCTCAACGGGCAATCGACGGAACGCTTGTTCGATCGACAATCCGTCTGCGACCACTAAGGCCGAGGATCGAGGAACGGATTCAAGCCGACGTCGACCGTTCGGCGATTGGACAAGCGGCGTATTCCTCGCCGTGGGGATTTCTGCCCTAGTGTCGACAACAAACAGAGCCAAACCATCCCGGATACATAATAACCAATGATGCCATACCGTTATGGGGTGTGGAAGTAGTTCGACGGGCCATTGCGAGCGACTGCGCTACACCGCCAGCACTTGACCAGCTTGCGACTGGGTAATTCAATTTAACTGACCCGTCGTTCGTTGAACCAAGCCGCGCCCATGGCACCACACACTCCAAAAATCGCGCTGCTGATCGAGACCTCCAAGTCGTATGGCCGCGGCATCCTGCGTGGAATCGATCGATACGTCAAAGAGCACGTGCCATGGTCACTATACCTGGAACCGCGCGCGTTAGGCACACTTCCTCCGCCTTGGCTGGGCCGCTGGAAGGGTGACGGAATCATTGCTCGGATTTCGGACCCCAAGATTGCCGAGATTGTGCTCAACGTCGATCTGCCGACGGTGAACCTGAGCTCCGCGATGCCGGATCTCAAGTTTCCCTGCATCGAGTCCAGTCCGCGGACGCAAGCGCGAATGGCGGCCTGTCATCTACTTGAACGAGGTTTTCAGAATTTCGCGTTTTGCGGAGACGGCGGACAGTTCAACAACTGGTCGCTCCGTGTGGAAGGCTATTTTCGCGCGTTCCTGCGGCATTCGGGTCGAAGTGGAATGACGATCGCCGATCGCTACTTGGGCAAAAGCCGGTACGACTGGGATAGCGAGCAAGACGCGCTGGCCGAATGGATCGCGCGCCTGCCCAAGCCGATCGGCGTGCTGGCGATCAATGATCCGACGGGTCTGCGCGTGTTGGAGGCCTGCCAACGGGCCGGAGCGATGGTGCCGGAGCAAGTCGGAGTGATTGGCCTCGAGAACGACGATCTGGTTTGCTCGATGTCTGACCCTCCGTTGTCCAGCCTGATGCTCAATTCGCAGCAGGTCGGTTTCCAGGCGGCCGAGCTTCTCGACAATCTGATGGCGGGAAAACCGACGCCGGATCGAATCATTTCCGTCGAGCCGATCGGGATCGTGACTCGTCAATCGACCGACATTCAGGCTCATCCGGATGAAGTGGTGGCCAAGGCGATTCGGTTCATCCGCAATCGCGCTTGCGAGGGAATTAACGTGGAGGATGTTCTCCAGGAAGTGAAGGTCTCCCGCAGTTCTTTGGACCGCCGATTCAAGACGGCGCTCGGCCGCTCGCCCCATGAGGAAATCGTCCGCGCCCAGCTCAAGGTGGCCATGAAGTTGCTCGCCGAAACGGAGCTGAATCTGCTCGATATTGCCATCAAGACCGGCTACAACCACCCGGAGTACATGGGGGTTGTGTTTCGCCGAGAGTTGGGGATTACTCCGGGAGAATACCGTCGACAGGCGGCAAATTCGCCGCTCGGAAAAGTGCCCGAACTTTGACCCCGCGGATCATCGTTGCCGCGAGACCGGCAGCAGGAAATGCTGCGCCGTGTGGCGGCGACCAAAAAACTACTTGGGGCAACAGTAACTTCATTGTCGCAAATTCCAGAATTGAATCACAATAGAAGCTCCGGCAAAGAGATACGCGATTGATGCGAATGTGACGCAATTTATCGCCCGCAAACTTGATCCAAAGGTGCTTGCATGAACGAGGGCGCTCAGAGCAGCCGTCGCCAGTTTTTTCGGTCCACCGCGTCGGGCGCCTTGGCCATCGCCGCGTCCGGGATCGCTTCTCGGGCCTGGGCGTCGTCGGAGTCTGTCGGCGACACGCTGCGACTGGGCTTTATCGGTGTTGGAAATCGCGGCACGACGCTCATGCAGGGCTTCCTGGCCAGGCCCGACTGCCGGGTTGTCGCCATCTGCGATGCCAATCGGCAACGGTTGTCGCAAGTCCGAGATATCGCGGTCAGCGCGGCCGGCGCGACGCCGTCGACCACGACGGACATGGAGGCGATTCTCAGCGACGACAAGATCGATGCCGTCGTGATCGCGACTCCGGATCACTGGCATTCGCTGGCGGCCATTTACGCCTGCCAGGCGGGCAAGCACGTATATGTCGAGAAGCCCGTCTGCAACAAGATCTGGGAAGGGCAGAAGGCGGTTCAAGCGGCACGCAAGTATGACCGCGTCGTCCAGAGTGGCATGCAGTCGCGGAGCGCTCCCTATTCGACCACGGCGCGTGAATACATCCGCAGCGGCAAACTTGGCGACATCATTCTTTGCCGAGTCTACAACCAGAAGCCGGAAGAGCCGGCGATCGAAGCCGCGGAGGACACCGCGCCGCCAGACTATTTGGAATGGGATCGTTGGAGCGGCCCGTGCACGAATACCGCCTTCAATGCTGCTCGCTTCGGACACTGGGCGGCGTTTTGGGACTACGGCGGCGGCGAAGTCGCCAACGACGGCGTGCATCAAATCGACCTGGCATGCATGGCCCTCGACATTACGGAACTGCCCAAGTCCGTCTATTCGTCGGGTCAAAAACGTGCGGGCAGCATTGCCGAAGTGCCCGACACGCTGGTCACGACGTTCGAATTCGCCAATAAGCCCTTCCCGATGGTGTTTCAACAGACCCTGCGTGGCGACTACATGGTGAAGGCGGACGATGGCATCCGCAACGGCGACATCTTCCCCTACTGGCCGCAAAACGGAGAGCGAATCGAAATCTTCGGCACCAAAGGCATGATGCTCCTGGGCCGGCACGGCAGCGGCTTTCAAGTGTTCGTCCGCCCGCAGAATCGGCAACCGGTGATCGCCTTCCAGGAGAAGGGTCGCTTCCCGGATAAAGAACACAAAGAGGACTTCGTCTCCGCGATTCGCGAGGGCCGGAAACCAAATTCCGACATCGAGCACGGCTATCGCAGTGCCGCCCTCTGTCACCTCGCCAACACGAGCTTCCGCGTCGGCAACGAGTACCTCAAGATTGACCCGAGCGACGGAAAAATTCTCAATAACGACGCTGCACAAGAGCTCGCTCGCGGCGACTACCGCAAACCATACGCGGTGCCAGACGACGTTTAGTTGACCTTGGCCTGTGCGTGTGTCGGCCAGGCTTTGGCTCCGCTGGGATCGCCAGGACGTATCTTGGCTGCGCCGCTTGAAATTGGCGGAGAACGTCTCGAAAATGGAACGGCTGCATCCAATTTCGATTTGGGGGAAACGCGATGGCTATCGGTAAATTCTGGTACCTCCCAGTGCTGACATTGGCTTGGATGGTCTCGATCCACGACAGCGCTGCTGCCGATCCTGCTGCTCAGGAAAAAATCGGGCGCCCCGTGCGAGTTGTCAGCCTCAGCTGCCGCGCGCAACCCATGCGGGACGTGCTGAGCGTCGTCGATGCAGAGGGGGCTAGAGGGGCGGATCTGGTTGTCTTGCCAGAAACTTGGCGCGGACAGAATGACCACACTCGGGAGACCCTGCAGGGACCAACGCTCCGCGAGCTCGGCAAACTCGCCAAAGAGCACCAGATGTACATCGTCAGTCCGATCGATCGGATCGACGGCGCCGAACGCATGAATAGCGCGGTGTTGCTCGATCGAAACGGCCAGGTGGCGGGCATCTACGACAAAGTGTTTCCCTATTGGTCGGAGCTGGATTATTCGCAGCCCGTGAAAATTGCCAAAGACGTTCCCGTATTCGACACCGATTTCGGGCGTCTCGGGATCGCCATCTGCTTTGATGTCAACTTTCCGGAAGTTTGGCAGGCGCTGGCGGATCAGGGGGCGGAATTGGTCGTCTGGCCGAGCGCGTACTCCGCCGGCTCGTCATTGCAGGCCCATGCGATCAATCACCACTACTACATTGTCTCGTCAACGCATCTTGGCGATTGTCAGGTGTTCGACATCACCGGCGAGAAAATCCTCGACGAACGCGGCGACGGCATCCACGTCAGCCGCATTACGCTCGACCTCGATCGCGGCATTTATCACGACAATTTCAACGGCCCGGGAAGAGACAATCTGCTGAAGGAACGGGGGGACGACGTCGAACTCGAGAAAACTCTCGAGCGCGAGCAATGGTACGTGCTGCGGGCCAAGCGGCCTGGGGTCAGCGCCCGGAAGCTGGCGGAATTCTATGGAATGGAAGAACTGCGCGACTATGTTGAGCGCAGTCGAAGGGAGCTTAACAAGCGTCGCGGCGCGCCGGTCGAGCCTTTGGCACACGACTGAATAGCGACGGACCAGGGCATTCGCCGCCGAGTTCGTTGACGGACTGCGCGGCTTGACGGACAGCGCAACCAGGGCAGTTCATTTGTGCCTGATGGTTCCCGTCTCGTCGGTCGCCGCGACCGTGGAAGCGGACAGCGTATGCCGTGCCCGCTGCAAGAGCGCAGCACTCTCCGCCGTGCCGCGGATCAACTTGGGAAAGCAGTGCAGGTAGATCGTTTCGGGAGGAAGCCCGGCACTGAACAGCTCAGGCTTCCAGGTCAGATCGCCAAGCTCCTCAAAAGCCCAAATGGTTCGCGGCCCGCGGACGCTCCAATTTCCGTCCGGCGTTGCCGACCAAACAGGCGACACCGAAAGGTTCCACGACCGCGCAAAGTCTGCCGGCCGGGTCTGCTCCAAATCCGCAGCAAACGCCACCGTGAGCGGGTCGCTTCGGCGAGTCGGTGCGGGTACGGCGCCGATGAATTGAATTTCCCCCGACTGGCGATGGGCCAGCTCTTCGAGCAATTTGAAATAGTCGAGGGGCTGCCCCTGTGAATTGCCATAGCTCAAGTTCAGGCTCGGATCGTGAACGCTGAGGATGGACTGCGGAGGTCCCGTGGGATCTGCAGCTTGGATGCGGACCAAATTGACCGCGTAAGTGAACGCTTCGCTCGGTCCGCTCGTCGAGGAGATGCCGACCTCGAGACAATGGGCTTCGAATCCCGCCCACGCACACAGTCGCTGAAACAATTCGGCGGCTTCCCCAGAGACCACTCCGCCGCGGGCCCGATCGAAGAAGTCGTAAGCGTCGGCGAGCGAAGCCTCGCCGTCGACAACTTTTTGCACCATGTTTGCGCCGGCACGATGCGCTGCGAAAGCAGGTCCATCCGCAAACGCCGTGTGCCGATGCGAAAACTCGCGGAGCCGGATGACCTTGTCCCAATCGCTGAGCTTGGCGAAGGCGCCACTTGCCGGGTTGAGCTCGGGATACTCCGCGTAAATTCGCGTGGCAAGCCGATCGGCGGCGGGCGGGCTGGACTCCGTCCGCTTCGTGCTCGGCAGATTGGCTACGGTCGGCGCTTTGACTACCGTCGGCGCTTTGGCCGGCAATCGTGTATTAGCTGCTAACGCCTTGGTGGGAGCAATTGGATCCGTTGCTGCTTTGTGCTCGTGACCAAGCGAGTGCTTAGGCTGTTCTTTACCAGCGGCTGCCACTGAGGGAGGAGCGGTAGCATTCTGGGAAGTTGGCTTCTGCATGAACATAAGACCTAACAGCACGATCGCGGCAACAATGCAACAGACAGTCACCGGGGGCGAACTGGTATGTTCGGGCAGCTTGTCAAGGAACTCCCGCACTCGGCGGCAAAATTCATCGATCATTGGTTATTCGATTCTCACACAACGCAAAGCGATCGCCTGATCCGCCGATACCGCCCCCCAATATACTTAATGCGTGTCCGGGATTCCCCGCCATGAAGTTTTTCGCTGGTAGTGGAGACGTTTCTCCAAGCATTTCAACCGGCGTCGCATCGGTCTTTGGTCAATGATCGTAAAAACTCGTCGCGGCAAATCGGCCGGTTTGCGTCGCTTTGCTGGTATACTCGTCCCTCCAACGACGAGCAGCTCTGCCGAAAGTTGGCTCCCTCATGTTTGAATTCGATCGGAGTATAGTAGATGCGATTTTCGCGGCTGACCGACCTGTTGTGCATCCTCGCGGTTTCGTTTGCAACCAGCTCACTACAAGCAGCCAAGCCCGCTACGAGTGACGGCGGGCTCGCGTCGGCGCGGCCAAAGCTGGCGCTAATAATCTCTGAATTCGAGTACAAAACGTACGAAACGCTGCCGGCCTTCGCTAAAGCGAATTTCAGCAACGATTTTGAGATTGTTGCGACCACGAATTCTGACGAGCAACGACAGGAACTTCCGGAAATCAACATCCTGCGGGACGCCGACGTGGCGATTTTGTCGATCTGGCGGCGCACGTTGCCTCCCGATCAGCTTGCCGTCGTCAAAGATTACGTTGCCGCGGGGAAGCCCATCGTGGCGATACGCTCGGCCTCGCATGCGTTCCAGACCCGCGACGGCACGACTCCCGAGGGAAAGGAGACCTGGCCCACATTCGATCGAGACGTCTTGGGATGTCACTACGATGGTCACCATGGCAACTACGCCAAGCAGGGGTTTCCACCCACGCACGTGTGGATCTTGCCCGAGGTCGCGAGCAATTCACTGTTGTCTGGCATCGACACCGGCGATTTTATCGCTCCTTCCTGGCTGTACAAGCTGCAGCCGCTGAGCGAAGGGGCCGTGACGCTGATGATGGGACGCGTCGCCGATCGGCAGCCGCACGAGCCTGTCGCCTGGACGTACCACAACAGCCATGGCGGACCAGTTTTCTACACATCGCTGGGGTCGCCGGACGATTTTGAGTTGCCGCAATTCAGGCGTCTGTTGCGCAACGCGGTCTACTGGGCAGCTGGGAAACCGATTCCCAGTAGTTCGCCCAACTGATCAGTTCGCCCAACTAGTCGGCGAGCCGCGTGTCACACCGCGCAGCGAACGTACGGATGCGCGCTTCGACTCTCCGCAGACGCGCGTCGGGGCAGCCTCCCCCTCATAGTTACGCCGCATCGATCGCGCGGCCGATTTCTTCGCGCCAACATCTCCGGCAATGAGCAAGAAGTTTCACTTCGACATGCGTTTTTTGGTCGGCCAGAATCGGGGCATTTTTCTTGCAAATAGATAGGTCATCAGTAGTATGAGGCTGTGGTCTCTGAGATTTCGTGATCACGCGCTGATGTTAGTTCGCCGCATGTTGTTCGGTTCTCGGGGCAGGTTGCCGAGTGGCGTTAAGCGCGATCGGCATAACCGCACAACTGCTTCGCATCTGCGAACGGAAGTATGAGAAGCTCAGGGCAAGGTTGGTAGTGTATTAACCATTGACAGGTGATTTGAACTCGAGTTCGGAGGTCTCTGATTTAGTTGAGGACGGAGTTGGGTCCACAGCGGGAGGGGGTGCCCAGCACGGCAACACTTGACTGGTTTGAATTGTTTTTTTCCTCAAGTAAGGGATGGTTGACCTACTGTATTGCAGCAACGATTGGAGAAAGAACTGTCATGAGCTTTAGCAAGTTTCATATGCGTCGCGCTGGGGTTTGCGCGGCATTGTTGTGCACGATGGCGACTGTGGCTCAAGCCACGTCGTACACCTTTAACTTTTCCCCTGATCACGATTATCCGGCCGGCGCGCTGTCGATCGGCGACACGTTGGCTCAAGTCACTTCGGTCTATGAGCCGCTCTATGGAATCAAAATCCAAGAGCCGAATAACGGCTGGAACATCTCGCAGCTCGGCGGCTGCTGTGGCGGCGCCAATTGGTTGAACGTTGGTTACGCGCCCGAAGGCCGGTTGCACTGGTTTGTCAATGCGGCCCCGGGATCTTACTTTCCCGCAGGCACGACGATCAGCGTCGACTGGAACGGCAGCGACGGTGGTCCGGCAACTCTAAAGGCGTATGGCGGCACGATCTCGACGGACAAGACCATCGCCACGATTGCGAATGCCAATGACGGCACGGCCTTTGGTGGAATCGTCGGCTCCACGTCCATCGGTCCTGGATTGGGCGGTGGCACGCTAACCCTGGTGCTGCCGGCCGACGCCAAGTCGTTCACGGTTCACCAATCGATGTTGAACAGCAGCACCTTCGTCACGGGATTTCTTGACGGCGAGAATCTCGCACCGAATGCGGCTGTCAATGGGCTTCGCCTGTCGGTAGTTCCGGAGCCGGCAACTGCCGCCAGCCTGGCCGGATTGGCCGTCATGCTGCCACTTGCGGGCCGTCGACGTCGCGCCTAGCCGCGAGTTGACGCAAATATTGATTTCAGAGGGCGCCAAGGCCGCACGGAATTCCGTGCGGCCTTGGCCATTCTATGTTAATATGATTGGTGTCAGGCGACGTTGAAGTCAGGGGCAGTTTGTGATTGGTTTTGAGACTTGCTTGCGGAAGCGATTGCGCGCTGCAATCTGCTGTCGGTTCAGCTCATTTCGAGCTGACTCGTTCTACGGACGCCGTCGCCACCATCGATCTCCGTTCGATTCTTGCTCTCGGCGATCTGTGCCAGACTCGGCTCGCACATCCCAATCCGGGATCTGCAATTCCCAATCTATCGCTCCGACTTTGCCGCTCGAATTGAAGTCCGTGGACGTTCTGGGTTTCGCCCGGCCGCGCTCTGGCGATTCAACAATTTCTCCGCAAGCGACTGCGCGCCTGCCGTCCACAATCGAATCGATTTCGGAGGATGCGGAGAGAGCAGTGTCGACACAACCCGTCAACTTCTGCTCATCGCGGGCAACCAAGACGGATGTCGTGATTCGATCGAGCGAACAAGTTGACGTTCAATATCAATATACAAATGTTACTCACCTGCCCGTGGGCCAAGTCCGCCGCTGCGAATTGCAAACGGGGCTGCATCCAAGCGCGGCGAGGGAGCGGCGAAAAAACTCTATCCGCCGATCGGTTCGCGTTCGAAAGCCCGCAATTCACGCGAGAATTCAGCGACAAAAAGCTACGCACGCTGACAAAAATCTCCTATGGGATTTGTGAGCAGCAAAATAGAATTTCAAAAGTTGAATGCTTCGCGCTGTCGGAGAGGCATGTCAGTTGAGCGAGGTGCCTCGGCAATCATTCCACGGCGATGATGCTTCGGCTTCTCAGGCATGAACAACTGATCATTATCTGAAGGGAAGGAAAGTCCCATGCGTTTTTCATGCAAGCCAAATTCGATCTTGTCGTCCAGGCTGCGCGGCTGGCGCGCCGCCTTTACGCTGGTCGAGTTGCTGGTGGTGATTGCCATAATCGGTATTCTGGTCGCGCTTTTGTTGCCCGCGATTCAGGCGGCGCGCGAGGCCGCTCGTCGCACACAGTGCAGCAACAATTCGAAGAATATCGGGCTCGGTTGCCTGAATCACGTCAACACCAAGAAGTATTTCCCCTACAGCTGGTTCGATGACAATTTTAACGTCGACTCCTTCGGCAAGAGTTGGACGACTGCCTTGCTACCCTACCTGGAAGACAAAGCCCTCCAGGACCTCGTCGATCCGGATAAACCCAACGACTACGTCGGCAACGGCCACGACCACTTGCTAGCTCAAAAGACGGTCCTCCCCTTGTTGATTTGCCCGAGCGCTGGATCTCAGCAGTTGGTCACGATCGGCCCGGACCCTTCGAATCAGGTGCAGACGGCAGTGACGAACTACTTGGGATGCTCCGGCAGCAACTGGGAAGGCGGCTGGACGACCGATGGCACCGGCAACCCGTGGGGCTATCCGTCGCCGGCAGGCCGCTTCAAAGGCGCTACGCACGGCGGTGCGTTCGGCAACGGAGTGATTTGGATGGGATGCGTTGCCACGATCGACTGGTCGCGCGAATTAGGGATCGAAGAGCGGAAGCAAAAATCGCGGACCGAGATTCGTCAAATCACCGATGGGACGACGCATACCTTTGTCGTTGGCGAGGCCGTCGACGAGTGGGCCAATGCCCGGTGGTGGTTCTACGGGAACTATTCCTATGGCACGTGTGCCATGCCTCCCAACTACCACAAGCCGGGCGTCGACCCCGTGACGAATGCCGGCGACTGGCCGAACACCTGGGGCTTTCATAGCAAGCATCCAGGCGGCGTCAACATGACGATGTGCGACGGCAGCGTGCAGTTCATTAACGAAGACATCGACCTGCAAACGTACCGCAACCTGGCGCAGATCGACGACGGCCAAATCGCCAACGTGAACAACTAACTGTTGTGGCCCGCTTTGGTCATTGGAAACATGATTTGAGATTGGATTTTGTCGACACACCTTTCCAATAAGAGTAATTGCTTGGCCAGCGCTATCGTGGGAGCCGTGGGTTTGCGTGCGGAGCAGGAACGTGCGGGCATGCGTTTTGAGCGCCTGCTGGTAACCTCATTGTGCTTCGCTTCGCTCACATCCTTGGCTGTGCTTGTGGGCTGCGGCAGCAAAAGCGATATGGCGCCCGTCCAAGGCTTAGTCACCGTCGACGGCAAACCGGTTGCCGGCGCCCAAGTCTTGTTTGTCTCATCGAATCACCGGCCGGCGGCTGGCGAAACGGACGCCGAGGGTCGATACGTTTTGTCGACCTTCGAGACGGGTGACGGCGCCTCAATCGGCACCTACGCAGTTACGGTCACGGCACGTCCGACGATTCGCGTGAGCGCTGCCGGCTCGGTTGGACCTCCGACCGGTCGTCAGGCCGTCCAGCATGGGGCGAAGTCTCCGGTACCTTTGAAGTACTCCGACGCCGCCAACCCCTTGATCTCCGTCGAAGTGAAACCAGGCGACAACGATATTCCACTTGAACTCAAGCAGAATTGACTCTCGGAAACTTTCGAGTGCAGGGTAGCACCTCGCGCTGCACGATCGGCAAGGACATTGAACATGAACAGCCCTCTTGAACGACATCTATCCGTTTGTTTTGGCATCGGCAGCCTCTGCTTGTTGGCAATTACAAACGTGTCGCTGGCGACAGTTTACGACTTCAAAGCGGACGGACAGGAATACGCAGGAAACATTCTCGGTCAGAATCCGCTCTTCACTCCCGGCGGCGTCCGTTCGCTGCCCGAGTTCAACAATCTCTACCGAACCAGCAATGGGCTGATCCAGGACGAATTTGAAGTCGGAGCGGGAGATCGCGCCAGCTTCCGCACGCAGAATGGTTCCTATTTTGCCTGGGAGAACTTCGCTCCCACGATCTCCAGCTGGGTCAATGCCCGCGACGGCTTCAAGTTTCCCGCCGGATCGGCGGTGGGGGGAGATTTTTCCGGCGCACAAGCCGGTGAGGTCGTTAAGTTTCGCGCCTATAGCTTTCCGATCGGCACCGGGCTCTATTCCGAAATGGACAACTTGCCGTTTGTCGCTGAAACGTCGGCCACCGTAGTAACTAGTGGAGAGACGATGTCATTTCGTTTCGATTCGCTGCCGGCGGACGCGCGTTCTTTCGCTGCCTTCCGTAGTGGACCCGGCGGCGGTTACATCACTTCGTCTTTCGGCATCAATACCACGAAGATCGAGCTGTCGACGGTCGCCGACGTTTCCCCGCCACCTTTCCCGCACTCACCGACGCAGTTCGATTTTGCCGACGTCGGCACCAGCTATCCGCTAGGTGCGATCAGCACCAGTGACTCCGGCCAGGCCGGCCTGGATAAAGTGAATGCTGCCCACTCTTCCAGCCTCGGCTATCACGATGAAGAGTTCATCATCGGCCACCCCACCGACACCGATCCCGTGCGTAGCTTTGGCGTTGGCGGGTCATCAACGGCGGGCTTTCCCGATCGATATCTCACGCTTCAAGGCTCGGAGGACCACGTCAATTTCTGGGTGAATGCCAAGGACGGCTTCATGTTTCCGCAGGACGGGGCAATCGGCGTTGGACAATACAATCCCAATTGGACCGGTTTCAACAACGGCGGCAATCCTGTCGAAGTCATCATTCGCGCCTACGCGGAACCAATCCAGACAGGTTCGTTTGCGGAACTCGCGGGGTTGACGCTGGTCGGCGAAGCAAAAGGCACAGGCGTTGGCACGTTCAACACCCCGCCTCTGCTCGAGCTGATGGCCAACGCCCGATCGTTCACAGTGCACACTGGCGACGGCAATGGGAACTTCCATTCATTTTTCAATTCCAGCCTGAACTCGTACTCCTGGACGACGCTCAATCAGATTTTTGTCGATACGGTTCCCGACACCGAGGTTGGCCTGGCCGGCGACTACAATGGCGACAACGTGGTGAATGCCGCGGATTACACGATTTGGCGTGACACGCTCAACTCGACCACTGATCTGCGGGCAGACGGCGACGACAGCGGTTCCGTCAACCAAGCCGACTACGATATTTGGAAATCGCACTTCGGTGAGACGAGCGGCGCGGGCGCTCTGACGGCGTCCGGCGCGGTTCCGGAGCCCAGCATTGTGTGGACCGTCGCGATGGCGGCCGTTGCATCGTCACTTTCGCTGCGGTTGCGTAAGGTTTAGTAGTTGGCAATCGGCATTTGCGCCGCCGGATTTCGAGCGCTCGCAGCTGAAATTGGCATCCGCAAAATTGGCCAGTCGCCCCTCTGGTAAACTGCATTGCGCGAATCAGCGTGTGGTGCACGTCTCCGGATGGCACCAATCTCAGAGCAGTCACCTCCGATGCGACTTCGAATGGCCAACAAACGATGCTTGTGCTTGTGCGTGATCCTGTCTTTCACGATTCTTCTTCCCCGCGCCTCGCGGGGCGACGACATCAAGAAGACGGAGATCTACGCGCGGATCAAAAAGGTCCTGGACGAGACGAAGGCCATCGATACGCACGAACATTTGCGCCGCTTCGACGAATTGCCCGGTCGCGTCCAGACGCCCGAAGGATCGGGTATCACGCTGCACAGCCTGTGGTCGCAATGCTACTACACGTGGACCAATCCGCTGACGCCCTGGCCGCAGGACGGGCGGTTCGAGACCTGGTGGAAGGATGCGCACGACGATTTCGACGATGCACGAGCCACCGGTTTTTACCGCTCGATGCTGCCCGCCTTCCGCGACTTGTACGGCGTGGACTTCGATACCATCACCGACGAGCAGGCGGCCGAGCTGAACCGGAAAATCTTCAACAACTATCGCAACGATCGCTGGCTGCAAGAAGTCGTTACCAAGCGATCAAACATCGAGCTGATGCTCGTCGACCCGTTTTGGGATCGCCTGCAGTTCAACCGTGAGTATCCGTTTTCTGTTCCGGTGCTCAATGTCACCGAGTTGATGCGCGGCAGCCACCCCGGACAATTCGCCTCGGAAAAGGACGACGTCTATCTGTGGGCCAAGAAGCGCGGCTTGCCGACCGAAACGCTGGACGACTACCTGGCTGCCGTCGAGGCGCTCTTCTCCACGGCCGTCATGTCGCACACCGTTTGCTTGAAGTCGACGCAAGCCTATATGCGTTCGCTCCACTACGAGAAGATCTCCAAGCAGCGCGCTGCGGAAGTGTTCGGCAAATCGCCTCAGGAAATCACTCGCGAGGAGCAGCGCGACTTCGAGGACTTCATGTTCTGGGAAGTCTGTCGCCTCAGCGCGAAGTATGAGCTCCCCTTTCAGATTCACACCGGACAAGCCCGGATTCAAGGCTCGAATCCGATGAATCTCGTCAATGCCATTGAGGGCAATCCGAACACCAAGTTCATCCTGTTTCACGGCGGATACCCATGGGTCGGCGAAACGGCGGTGATCGGCATGAGGTTCAAGAATGTGTGGATCGATTCCTGCTGGCTGCCGACGCTCAGCTACACCATGGCCAAGCGCGCCTATCAGGAGTGGCTCGAAGCCATGCCGTCCGATCGCATCATGTGGGGCGCCGACACAGTCCACGCGGAAAGTATCTACGCCGCCACCGTGTTGACGCGCCAATGCCTTGCAGAAGCACTCGCGGAAAAAGTCGATCGCGGCGAGCTGACCGAAGCCCAGGCCTTGCACATCGGCCGCCAAATCCTCCGTGACAACGCCCTTAAGTTATTCCCACAGTTGCAGGGACTCTTGAAACGGTCCCAATGATTGTCTCGGAGCATCGGCCGGGAGACTTCCTCGTATGAGGCATTTCATCGTCGCACTATTGTTCGCGGGGCTGCTGCAATCGGCATCCGCGCTGGCCGCCGAATCGCTGGAGCTCCACGTCCGCCGGCAGGTCAACGACACGGGAGGCCTCGAGGGTTGGAGCACGGTGGAGACTACCGCCGAATGGGATCCCCACGAAACGGCGGCCATCGTCTGCGACATGTGGGATGCCCATTGGTGCCGCGGAGCGACTGCCCGCGTTGCCGAAATGGCGCCGCGGATGAATGAAGTCCTGACGAATTTGCGCAGCAAGGGGGCGCTGATCATCCACTGCCCGAGCAATTGCATGAAGTTCTACGAGGGCACGCCGCAGCGCATCCTGGCGCAATCGGCGCCTCCCGTGATGGCGGTGCGGCATCTCAAAGAATCCCTGCCGCTGGACTTGCAGCGCGAAGCAGCCTTGCCGATTGACGATTCCGATGGCGGCTGCGATTGTGATCCGCAGTGTCAGCAGCGCTCGCCCTACACACGGCAGATTGCCACGCTCGAAATCGGCCCGGACGATGCGATCACCGACAGCGTCGAGGCCTACTACCTGATGCGCGCGCGCAACATCAAGAACGTGATTGTCATGGGGGTGCACACGAACATGTGCATCCTCATGCGGCCGTTTGGCATTCGACAGCTCGTCGCTCAGGACCTGAACGTGGTGCTCATGCGCGACCTCACGGATACGATGTACAACTCGAAACGCAGGCCCAATGTCAGTCATTTCCGCGGCACGGGGCTCGTCGTCGAACACATCGAGCGCTATTGGTGCGGCACGATCTCCAGCAGCCAGGTCACCGGGAAGGAGCCGTTCCAGTTTGCTGTCGATAAGTCCGACGAAGTAACCGCCGCAGTTCACTGATCGGCGCCAACAATTAGCCGTTTTGCAGCATCCACTCGGCGCGAGTTGATTGGATCCAATTCCAGTCCGCTTGGAAATTTATGGTGACTGCGAGTCGGGGAAGTCTCGATGATAGTGTTCGAGAAGTTTTTCGACGTCGTTCTCCATGAGGTAGATCCTGCCGTGAATTTTCTTGCGTTCACCGGGTTGCAAGCCGCCGATGCGGAAATCGGAATGGATGCACCCCATCACGCCTTGAAAGAGCTCTTGATAGGGCTGCCAGGCGGTCGCCATGAGCACGGTCTCGTCGGCGGAAAAGCAGCCAATCAGGCCGTTGCTGGGAACTCGGTCGTTCAGCGGTCGGGCGTTGACATCGTTTCGATTGACGCCGCTGGGCACCCAGACCTGGCCAGGGGTTCTGCGCGATTCGATGGTCCACGGTGTGGTCGGCATCCGAGTGAGCTGGTTGTCGAGAAACAAGAAGCATTTGTGAATGTACTTCGGCTCCGCACTCCAGGCGTCTTCGGCGCCGGCGCCCGTGAAGTTTCCGACTCGAATGCACGGCTGCGCCCAATGGGCGCTCGAAGCGTGTTCGGTGGGGTTGTACGCCTCGAGCTGAAAATCGACTCCATCTTCGACCGCGCGAATTAGATGATCTACCGTAACCCCGTCCTTCAACGTGCACCGCAGTCGCAGCTGACGTCCGTCGCGATCGGACTCGACGAGTTCCGTCACATGTCCAATCTTCGTGTCTTCCCATTCGAGTTCGCGCGAACCATCGCGGCAATAAGCCTCCAAGTACTGGATTTCGAGCTCGTTACCGGGCAGGTGCTTGCCGCGAATGGTGAGAATATCGTTCATTCCGGCGTGGCGCTGTGCGTCGCGGCCGACCCATTCCAGGCGAAAGTCTGCGGGCGGCTCGCTGGCTGCCGCACCGATGGCCACAACGCCGCACACGATACAAACCGCAAGAGAGACGATGCGAATGCAGAGCATATTTACCTCGATCGATTGAAACTCGTGACGCCAGCGAAGAGTCGCCCTCGGCGGACTCTTGCCGTGGTGACAAATGTTTTTAGACTCAGCGCGGCATTGGTTGCAACCCGCCGTTAGTAAAAAAGGTCTCCCAGCAATATGGCGACGAATAAACTATTCAATTGGTACGCTATTGCGCTTGTGTCGCTTACGATCCATCTCCTCGGCGCCGTGTCGGCCGGAGCGGAGACAAAGCTGGAGAAGTCGACGGCCGTTTTTCGCGAAGTCGACGGGCACCAAATCTTGGTAGACGTCTATCGTCCGCAGGGCGACCGCGTGTGCCCCGTGATTGCCTGGTTCCACGGCGGCGCACTGATCAATGGAAATCGCGAACGCGTCAATCAGGCCGTGCTGAAGCTGGCTGAAGACAATGGATGCGCGCTGGTGTCATTCGATTACCGATTGGCCCCGGAGACCAAGCTGCCCGCATTGATCAGCGATATCGAGGCGGCGTTTCAATGGCTCGCCGGCGATGGCGCCAAGCAATTTCACCTCGATCCGCAGCATATCGTTGCAGCGGGGGAGTCCGCGGGTGGGTATCTCGCGCTGGTGACGGGTTACCGCGTCGAGCCGCGGCCGAAAGCGGTCGTCGCCCTCTATGGCTACGGCAGCCTTTCGGGTGACTGGTACTCGCAACCAAGCCCGCACGCGCGGCACAACGAGAAGAAAATCAGCCGCGAGGAGGCCCTCGCGCAATCGGATGGTACGGTCGTCTCGGATCACACCAAGCGCAAGGGCAGCGGCAGCGTGATCTATCTCTACTACCGCCAACAGGGCACCTGGCCCGAAGAAGTCAGCGGCTTCGACCGCGCCACGGTGGCGGAGAAAATCGTTCCCTATGAGCCTCTGAAGAACGTGGCGGCCGACTATCCTCCAACCCTGCTCGTTCACGGGACGGCGGACACCGACGTGCCGTACGAAGAATCGAAAATGTTCTCCGACGAGCTGGAAAAGAAGGGCGTTCCGCACCAGCTGATCACGATCGAGCAAGGCGAGCACGGATTGGGCGGCGGCGACCCTCAGAAAATAAATGCTGCGTTCCAGACGGTGCGGGAATTCATCACAGAGCACCTCCAGGAGTAGCGGCGGCTGTCTTTGGCCAAACCAACGATAACCAGCGGTCAACCTTCGACTCGTTCCTTGAAGCATTCATGATGAAATTTGTAATCGTCCTGTTTTCGCTAACGGCTCTTACCGCCAACGGACCAGAGCCGAGTGTGCCAAAGTCTGGGAGCGGTGCACCGGCTGCTTCGTCGACCCACGGATTTCCCAAACCAGCGGAGTGGCCCTCGCTTCGTCGCACGGGAACTCTCGAGGCGCATTCACCGCTTAAGGGCAAGATCACCGATCCGAAGATCGCCTGGAAGCAATACACGGGGGCCTTGGAAACTCACGTCGTCATCGAGCCGGGAGAAACAAAAGTCGATTTGAAATTGCCGGAGGACGAGACCAGCTGCGCCGATCCAACCGATGCCGTACACATCGAAGATTTCATTCCAAATCTGGCAGTCGAAGACACCAATCGGGCTGAACAAACCACGGTGACTTATGCCGATGTGCTGCCGGAGTATCCCGGGAAAGAGAAGTTCGAGTTTGAAAGCGCTTTTCAGAAGACGATGACGAATGGGCAGTGGCCGGAGTCGATCGGTCGCTGCTTCGCAAAACAAAACGGCGAGTGGATCAAGGTGTGGGAGAGCGACCCGATTTCCGATCTCTTCTGTCCTCTGCCGATCGTAGGCGACTTCGACAAGGACGGGCAGCAGGAAGTTGCCGTGCTGCCCTTCTACGCCCTCAAACTGTTGGACGCGCGCACGGGCAAAGAAAAGGACTACTGCAAGTTCAACGACAATCGGAGTTACGGCTTCTTCGGGGCATACGACTTCAACCATGACGGCAAAACGGAGTTTCTCATCCAGGCGGATTTCTCGAAGCACGTGGATGTCCTCGGCTTCGGCGACGACGGGAAACTCAAGCGCCTGTGGACACACAGCATCGAGCAAAACATCGCTCATCCGCAGAAGATCTTTCGCGTGTCGCCCGATCCAACGTCCGATATCGACGGCGACGGACAGCCGGAGGTGGTTACCACGCTGTTTAACGACACCGGCGACGGCAAGTGGCATCTGAGCTTCCTCGACGCCCTGACGGGGAAGACGAAATACGACTTTCCCGACGAGATGTTCGCCGCGCCGCTGGACATCGACGGTGACGGCGTGCCGGAAATACTCTCCACCGTCACCAAGGGTGGTAGCGAAAAGGGATCCGTCCGGGTTCGTTCCGTCAAAGGGGGCAGCCCGCGGTTGTTGTGGGAAAACGAACACGCGAGTTGGGAAAAGTGGGAACCAAACCTGCCGCCCAACGTGAAGACGATGGCGACGCTCGGCCAGCGAACGGTCCTCAGTCAAATTCGCGACGGTCGCGCTTACGTGGTGCTGCGCGAAGAAACCTCGCCCTCCAAAGCAACGCTGTCGATCGCTTCCTGGAACGGGTCGGACCTCGAATCACGGATGTCGGTGACAGGAGATCATCTGCAAGCTCTCGGCCTGGATTCCGAGGGGCGGCTGCTCGTCCGCTCGCGGCATAAATTCGGCAGTCCCGGCACGCTGGCAATTACCAACGGCAGCGCCAAATCCCAACACACGATCAGGTCCGGTTTTGAACCTGGTCCGGCTGTCGTCGCCTGGCCAGATGACGCTGCGGCGCCCACGATCCTGGTGCAGGGATCCGTCCCCGAGCAGGTCGCATTCCAACCGCCCGCGGCGGCAGGCGCCGATGTGCAACTGAAACACATCCCCGGTCGCGGGCAGGGCCCTTCGTATCCAGTTACCTTCGGGCCCGTCGTGGCCGATTTGGCCGGCAATGGAGAGCGCCAGCTACTGGTTGCAGAGGCGAATGCCGCCGGGGCCGCACAAATGACGGCCCGGAATCTCGACGGTGAAGTCATTTGGCAGCACGACTTTCCCTTGATTGCCGGTTCGCCTCCGCCCGCGAACACCGGCGGCATCATCCTCTGGCAGGCGGGACACTTCCGCGACAAACAGAAGCAGGATGTGCTGGTTACCACGCAGCGTTCCAAGATGCACAGCGAAGAGACCTATTTGCTGTCGGGTGAAGATGGCAAACTGATTTGGCGCCGCGAATATCAGATCAAGGAGCGGGCTGTCGGCGGGAATTCCTTTGCCATTGCCGACTACGACGGCGACGGACTCGACGACATCGCTTCGCTCTGGCCCAGCGTCCTCTACATCCTCAAGGGTAGCACCGGCGAAGACATCCTGGCGATCGAAGCCTATTGGAAACAGGTGTATGACAAAGCCGTTTACTTTGGCCAGGCAGTGGCTGGAGACTTTCTCAACGAAGGGAAACCTGCCTTGTTCTTTAGTGGCCGGCTGATGACCGGCGTGATCGCGACAGACGGCACATTGAAGTGGTTCGATGCGCTCGACAAGAGCGCGCCCCATTTGCCCGCGCTCGGCGACTGCGACGGCGACGGCAAGCTGGAAATGATCGGCGTCGGCTTCGACGACGGCGTGCGCTGTTACGACACCGCCACCGGCGAAATCAAGTGGCGCATGCCCGATCCCTCGGGAAAAATCGACGGCTTCGGCATCCACTCGGCGAATCCTGTCAGCGGCGCCGTGACCGCCGACATCGATAGCGATGGGCGCGACGAAGCGCTAGTGTCGATGGGCAATACGCTGTACTGCTTCGCGTCGCAAAAATCAGGCCACGGGGGCGAAATTCGCTGGAAAGTCGAGCTGCCAGCCCAGATCGGGCCGCCGACCGTTGCACAATTGGAGCAGGAAGGGAGCGCTTCGATTCTCGTGGTCGGCAGAGATGGTTATGTTTATTGCTTGCGGTGAGTGCGACGTACCACTTGCAAGTGGAATTTGAGAGTGCAATGCAACCAGGCGCGGAACAAGGCCTCGACGAACGCGGCAAATGGACGGCGCTCATCGCCGCGCTCCTGGGCTGGATGTTCGACGGCTTCGAGATCGGCATGTTTCCGCTCGTCGGGCCAGCCGCGCTCGACGACTTGCTGGCCACGCAGATCGCAGCGAATCCTTCGCTCAAAGGCGAATGGTTCGGCGTCATCATGTCCGTGTTTCTGATCGGCGCGGCGACCGGCGGCGTGCTCTTCGGTTGGTTGGGCGATCGTATCGGCCGCGTGCGCGCGATGTCGCTTTCGATCGCCACTTACGCCCTGTTCACCGGCCTGTGCGGCTTTGCGGGCGAGGCCTGGCACATCGCCCTGCTGCGATTCATCGCCTCGCTCGGCATGGGGGGCGAATGGGCGCTCGGCGTCGCGCTGGTCACTGAAATCTGGCCCGATCGCTCGCGCGTTTTTATCGCGGGCTTGATTGGCGCCGCTTCCAATGTTGGCATGTTGCTCGTCGGCCTGCTCAGCCTCGTGCTGGTGAATTTTATCGACGCCCTGCGCGGTCTGTTTACAAGCCTGGGTGTTTCCGAGGCGACTCAAACCTATCTGCTTCACGGCGACGGCTGGCGGCTGCTGATGATCGCCGGCGCGCTGCCGGCGCTATTGGTGTTCTTTATCCGTCTGTTCGTGCCCGAATCCCATAAATGGGAAGCGGAGCGGGACCGCGGCGGCACGAGCCATTGGGCCACGCGCGATTTGATGGGCGTTCTGATCGGCTGCGCCGCGGCGGCGATCGTCGTCGTACTCTGGTCGCCCGCTTTTGAAGCAATGTTCCCTGCAAATGCCGACACCCGCTCACACGACAATTTCACGCGGCTGCTCCGCATCGGTGGAACCGTCGCGGGTCTGGCAATTGCCTTGGCTGGTTACATTTTCCCGGTCGTTCGCTATCTACGCCGCGCCGAATTCGCCGGAGACCTGCCTCGCGCCGCGCGATTGCAATACATCGGCCGCATGCTGCTCGGGGCGGCGCTCGCCGGCGTGGCCTTGCTCGGCACATGGGGCTCGCTGCAATGGGCGCCGAAGTGGGCCATTGCTTTGGCGAACCAACTGCCAGCCGATGGCGGACTCTATCACGCCAAAGAGTACACTCAAATCGCGCTGGCGTTGGGCGCAACCGTGGGAACTCTCATTGCCGCTTGGGTGGCCGGCCGCATCGGCCGCCGCATTACCTACGCACTTCTCTGCGTCATTTCGTTCGTGTCGCTGATTTACATGTACCGCGCGAACACGACGTTCGACACCAGGATGCTGATTTCCGTGTTCGTGGCGGGCGGCACGACGGCCGCTTTCTACGGTTGGTTTCCCCTCTATCTCCCCGAACTGTTCCCGACCAGCATCCGCGCTACCTGCCAAGGTTTCGCTTACAACTTTGGCCGCGTGCTATCGGCACTTGGCTCATTGCAAACCGCGACGCTTACCGCCTACTTCGCACATGGCATCGCGGCAGACCGCGTCGAGATCGACGCCTTCCCCCAAGCCGGCGCGACGCTCGCGGGCATCTATCTGGTGGGCGTCTTTCTAATTTGGCTGGGGCCCGAAACGAAGGGGCGGCCGCTGCCCGCCTGAAAGATTAGCACTTGTTATTGTCTGAGCTCTCATCAAGAATCGCGTAGCCGAAGATCGGAATTAGTCGACGAGCCGGATTAGTCGACGAGCCGAATTGCAAGCCACAAAAGCTACGTACACTGGCAAATATCTCCTAGGGTGTGCCCAGACCGAAACATAAAATCCGATGGTTGGGAGTGGAAGCAGGCTGCGCAAGGGCAGGGCGCGCTCTGTTCATGCGCAGGCGTTCCCGATCAATCCATGGTTGGAAATGGGTTACCTCTTCAGGCGCCGATAGTTCGACCCCAGTGCCGGCCGTTTGAGTAGGACCGGATGTCCCTCTTGGATGCAAGTCCAAGGGAAGACTGGCCTACTGGCTTCGCATTCGTGTCGTGAGTCCGTGGCGCACTGCCGTCAAAGGAGATTGCACTTGAACAGCTCGATCGCGCGACGGCAGTTGTTGTTTTGGGCGGCGCAGACGCTGGCTCTCTCGCTGCTCGGGGCGGACAGGGCAACGGCAACCGTCTACGATTTCGAACCGGACGGCGGAGAATACGCGGGCAATATCCTGGGGCAAAATCCGTTGTTCGTTCCAGGCGGCATTCGCTCGATTACGCAATTCAACAATCTTTATAAAACCAGCAACAACAGCCTTATCCACGACGAGTTCGAGGTCGGAGCGGGAAATCCCATCGATTTTCGCTTGTCGACGGGCTACATGACCAATTGGGAGAATGGCAGTCCCGTGATTACCAATTGGATCAATTCCCGCGCCGGGTTCAAGTTCCCTGCCGGTTCGGCGCTGGGTGGCGAGTATTCCGGCGGGCGAACTGGTGAAAAAATCACGTTTCGTGCGTACGGCACCCGCGTCGGCAGCGGACTGTATTCCGAAATGGAGGAGTTGCCGGTGGTCGCGGAGACCTCCGTGGTTGTCCAATCCGACAGTCAATCGCTGCCGTTCCGCTTTGATTCGCTCTCGGCGGATGCATATTCATTTGCCGCGATCCGCACGACGGTCGATGACAAATTCATCACGTCCGGCATTGGCATGAACACGACCAGCATTGAAATCACGACGGTTCCCGATCCGTCGCCGCCCGTCTTCCGGCATTCGCCGACCATTTTCGATTTCGGCAACGAAGGCAAAAGTTTCGCGAAGAACGCCTATCTCCTGGGAGAGACGACTGGGGCGGCCGGGCTCGCCAAAGTCAATGAGGCTCACGCCTCGAGTCATGGATTTCATAACGAGGAGTTTGAGATCGGCGTGCCGAGCGGAGCAGTGGCAGGTTTTCGCATCAGTGGGGGATCGACCGCCGGTTATGCGGGGCAATGGATGTCGTTGGAAGGCTCCGCAGGGCACGTTGCGTTTTGGGTGAACGCAAAAGAGGGCAACATGTTTCCGGAAGACGCCGCGATCGGCGTCACCCGGTTCAATCCGGTTTTCACTTCGTTCGATAACAACGGCAATCCGGTGGAAGTCATCATCCGCGCTTATGCCGAACGAATTGAAAGCGGCTCGTTCGAAGAGTTGAACGGTTTGACCATGGTCGGCGAAGCGAAAGGCTTCGGGGTTGGCACGTTTAACACTCCGCCCGTCCTGGAGCTCTTGGCCAACGCGCGTTCGTTCACGGTGCATACGGGCGATGGGAACGGCAATTTTTACACATTTCCAAAAGAAGGCATTTACGCCCGCACCATCGTCAACCAGATGATCGTCGACACGGTACCCGACGAATCTGCCGCTACACCCGGCGACTACAACGGTGACCAGGTGGTGAATGCGGCCGACTACACGGTCTGGCGAGATACGCTGAATTCGACGACGGACTTGCGAGCGGACGGCAATCACAGCGGCACGGTCGACGCCGGCGACTACGGCGTATGGAAGACAAACTTTGGAACCGCGGGCGGCGGGGGCGCGATCTCGAATTCTGCCGTGCCTGAGCCGCAATATCTTTCGATGCTGGCGCTTGCCGCAATTGCTCTGCTGCTTGTTCCCAGGTTTCGCTTCGACAACTTTGCTACTGCAATGATGATCCCTGCTCGGGTTGGCGTAGGAATCCCAAAAATGAATGGGCTGACTCGGTGGCGATCGATCGGATGGGGAATTGGCGCCCTTTGTCATTCGGCGCTGCTCCTGCCCATGTCGATTGCGACTGATTATGACTTCGAACCAGATGGTCAGGAATACGCTGGAGACATTCTTGGAAAGAACCCCCTGTTCTTTCCTGGGGGGATCCGCAACATCAAGCAGTTCAACGACCTCTACCGCACAAGCAATGGTTTTATCGTCGACGAATTCGAAGTTGGGGCGGGAGATCCAGGCGGACTTGGCTTATCCACTGGATACTACACAACGTGGGAAATGGATAATCCCACAATTCCCACGTGGGTAAACTCTCGCGCGGGATTCAAATTCCCCGCCGGCTCGGCACTAGGTGGTGAATACACGCCTGCTGGAGCGATCGGAGAAAAACTCGTATTCCGTGCGTACGAGTTTCCCATCCACACGGGCCTCTATACGGAATTGGACAAATTGCCGTACCTCGATGAAGTCTCGACGGTGATTCAAGCCAACCAGGTAAAAATCCCCTTTCGAATTGACTCCCTTTCCGGCGATGCGCGATCGTTTGCCGCTTTTCGAGTCACGGCCGACGGCAAGTACATTACGTCTCCCAATCCTATCAGCGTGGGCAGCGTCGAGCTGACAACGGTAGCCGACACTTCTCCCCCGCCATTTCCTCGATCGCCAACGCAATTCGACTTTGCCAACGTGGGCACTCATTATCCAGTCGACGCCTTCGTAGTCGGAGACGAACTCCAACCAGGCCTCGACAAATTGAATGCCGCGCTCGACTCAAGCCATGGATATCACGATGAGGAGTTTGAATTTGACGTTCCATCGACGGGCCGCTTTAAGGTGAGCGGGGGAAACCAAAACAGCTATCCCAGACGGTGGATGCTCTTTGCCGGCTCCGCAGGACACGTCAGCTGGTGGGTCAACGCAAAAGACGGTTATGTGTTTCCGGAAGACGCGGCCATCGGTGTCGTCAACTACAATCCGGGTTTTACGGGCTTCGATAACGGCGGCAATCCGGTCGAAGTCATCATTCGCGCTTACGCGGAAGAGATTCAGACCGGCACATTCGAGGAACTTGCGGGACTCACCCTTGTCGGTGAGGCGAAAAAGCTTGGCGTCGGCACATTCAATACTCCCCCCATGCTCGAACTCTTTGCCAACGCCAAATCATTCACCGTGCACACCGGCGATGGAAACGGCAACTTCGTCACGTACGTCCATGGCGACGGCTCCTTTGCCAGTACTGCACTCAATCAGATCATGATTGATACTATGCCCGAGACGCCCCTTGGTTTACCCGGCGACTACAACGGCGACCATACGGTTGACGCCGCCGACTACACGATCTATCGCGACAGTGTGGGCCAATCGACGCTCAATAATCGTGGCCCAGGAATCACCGGCCCGGTGGGAGCGGCCGACTATGACGTCTGGAAAGCACATTTCGGTGATAGCTCGGGAGGCGGAGCGAATTCGCCCGTTGAGATCGCAGGTGTTCCAGAGCCATGCGCCTGGGCCACGCTCGTCCTCGCGGCACTGGCCTCGACGCTCTCGCCAACGCGCGTTCGTGCCCAGGGATCGCTCGCCCAATCAAATCGCATACAATGTCGGATGTAACTACTTGAGACGAAAACGATCATGCGCTCGAATAAGTTGGCGACAATAGCATTTGCTTTGGCCGTTTCGATGGCGAATGTGTCCACGACATTCGCTGAGTCGCAACTCGAAAAAACCACGGTCGCTTACCGTGAAGTCAATGGACACAAGATCCTTGTCGATGTCTATCGACCGAAGGGAGACAGCGTTTGTCCCGTAATTGTCTGGCTCCATGGCGGAGCGCTGATCATGGGAAATCGCGAGAGCGTTCATTTCGAGATAATGAATCTGGCCGAGGAGAAGGGCTATGCAGTCGTTTCTTTCGACTATCGCCTGGCTCCGGAGAGCAAGCTGCCCGAGTTGATCAGCGATCTCGAGGCGGGCTATCAGTGGCTGGTGCATGACGGAGCCAAGGAGTTTCATCTTGACCCTTACCGAATTGTCGTCGCCGGCGGATCGGCTGGCGGGTATCTATCGCTCGTATCCGGATACCGCATGGAACCGAAACCCAAAGGGATTGTCGCCCTCTACGGCTATGGCAGCTTGAACAGCGATTGGTATTCGCAGCCAAGTCCCCATCCGTGCCATAACGGGTCAAAGTTCACAAAGCAAGACGCCGAGGAACAGACCGATGGAACGGTGGTCTCCGATAGTCGTGAACGAAAAGGCGACGGCGTCGAAATCTACCTCTACTACCGGCAGCAGGGAATCTGGCCCGAAGAGGTCAGCGGCTTCGATCCAGCGACGATGGCGGACGACCTGGTCCCCTACGAGCCGATCCGGAACGTGATCGCCGACTATCCGCCGACGCTGCTGATCCACGGAACGGAAGACACGGATGTGCCGTTCGAAGAGTCCAAGAAATTTGCCGACGCCCTCGAACGGCAAGGTGTTCCCCATACGCTGATTGCCATCGAACATGGCGAGCACGGATTAGGCGGTGGCGACCCTCAGAAAATCGATGCGGCCTACCAATCGATGAAGGAATTTGTCACCAAGCATCTTTCCTGGAACTAGTGCGAGCCGCACAGGCACTTGGCGTCTTCCGCGCGTTTCCAGTATCAATCGCAAGGATGTTCTCTCCGAGGTATCACCGTGAAGTGCTTGATTTTCCTGCTCGTGGTTACGACTCTTTCCGTCGTGGAAGCTGCTCGAGATCCGTCGAAGCCGCTACCCACCGCGCAGGATTCAGCGCCGTCCGCAGCCGCGTTTCCCAAGCCGGGCGAATGGCCGACCATCCGCCGCACCGGATCGCTCGAGGCGCATTCTCCGCTCAAAGGAAAGGTCACAACCCCATCCATTGCGTGGCAGCAATTTGTTGGCTCCCTGGAAAGTCACGTCGTCGTTGAACCGGGCGAATCACAAGCCGAGCTAAACCTCTCGGACGACGAGCCCGCATCTGCCGAACCTGGCGACGCCATCTCCGTCGCAGAATTTGTTCCTGTGCTGCCGGAGGAAGATCAGAATTTGTGCAGCAACCAGGCAAACTTTGCTTATGCCGACATCCTGCCCGAATATCCGGGCAAAGAAAAAATCGAGTTTGAGAGTGCCTTTCGCAAGGCGATGATTGATGGCCAGTGGCCGAAGTGTGTTGGTCGCTGCCTGGCAAAGAAAGACGGCGAGTGGATCACGGTTTGGGAAACTGAGCCGATCAGCGATCTCTTCATTGCCTTGCCGCTGGTCGGGGACTTCGACGGCGACGGTGCGCAAGAAATCGCCATTCTTCCGTTCTATGCGATGACGCTGTTCGACGCCCGCACCGGAAAGGTCAAGGACAGCTGCCGTTTTACCGACAACCGAAGTTATGGCTTCGCCGGCGCTTACGATTTCAATCACGACGGCAAATCGGAGTTTCTAGTTGCAGCCGATTTCTCCAAACACATCGATGTGCTCGGATTCCCCGATGGGAAAAAACTAGAGCGGCTCTGGACGCAAGACATCGAACCGGAAACATTTCGCCCCAAAAAGGTGTTGCGCGTCGCGCCCGACCCGACGGCCGACGTCGATGGAGACGGTCAGGCCGAAGTGATCGCGACGGTTTTCGGTGACGCGGGCGATGAAAAATGGCACTTGCGTTTTCTCGACGCGCTCACCGGCACGACAAAGTTCGATTTCCCCGATGAGATGTTCTCTGCCCCGCTCGACGTCGACGGCGACGGCGTGCCGGAAGTTCTTTCCACCGCAACGAAAGGCGTCAATCCGCTGGCGAAGATTCGTGTCCGTTCGATCAAGGGGGGCAATCCGCACGTGCTTTGGGAGAAAGAAGGAGCCAATTGGGAAACCTGGACTCCCAACATGTTGCCCAACGTGAAGTCGTGCGCCATTTTGGGACAAGAGACGGTTCTTAGCCGGACTGCCGACGAGCATGTTCAGGCCGTGCTCCGTGAAGTGCACTCCCCGTCCAAGGCGTCAATGTCGATCGCCGACTGGGACGGCTCGGGATTCAACCCCGCGACAACCATCACCGGTGAGCATCTGAATGCCTTGGGCTTCGACGCCAAGGGTCGGCTCCTCGTGCGATCGCGGCACCAGCTCGGCCTGCCGGCGTCGCTCACCGTGTCGGGCGGAAAAGCCGTGCAACACAGCACCAAGCGGATCGGTCTGGAGCCGGGTCCGGCGGCAGTGGTTTGGCCCGACGGCGCCACCGCCCCGACGATCGCCGTCCAGGGAGCGGTTGACGAGCAAGTCACGTTCAAGCCGCCCAAAACGACGGGTGCCGCAGTCGAGTGCAAACATATCGCTGGCCGTGGCCAAGGCGGCTGGTATCCCGGCACGCTTGGTCCCGTGCTGGCCGATCTCGCTGGTGACGGCAACCGTCAAATCATCGTGTCCGACATTGGCACTGACGGCTGCGCGCGATTGTCGGTCAAGAATCTCGATGGCGAGGTGATCTGGCAGCGCGAGTTTCCGGACATCCCGGGCGTGCACAACTACTACAACGTCGGCGGCATCGTCCTCTGGCAGGTAGGACATTTCCGCGACAGCAAGAAGCAAGATGTTCTCGTGACGGTTCAGCGCTCGATGTTAGGCACGGAGGAAACGTCCTTACTCTCGGGGACGGACGGCAGCTTGATCTGGATGCGCGACAAGCAAATCAGCAAACGAGCTGTCGGTGGCAATTCCTTTGCCGTCGCGGACTACGACGGCGACGGCCTCGATGATGTTGCTTCCCTGTGGCCGAGCATCATCTACATTCTCAAGGGCACCACGGGCGAGGATGTCCTGGCGATGGACGCCTACTGGAAGCAGGTGTACGACAAGCAAGTCTATTTCGGCCAGGCCGTGGCGGGTGACTTTCTCAACGACGGCAAACCCTCATTTTTCTTCAGCGGCCGCCTGATGACCGGCGTGATCAAGACCGACGGCACATTGGTCTGGTTCGACGCCCTCGATAAGAGCGCGCCCCATTTGCCTTCGTTCGGTGACTTCGACGGCGACGGCAAAATCGAAATGATCGGCGTCGGCTTCGACGACGGCATTCGCTGCTACGACCTGGCCAGTGGAAAAATCAATTGGCGGATGCCAAGTCCTTTGGATGGCAAGGGCTTCGGCATGCACTCGGAGAACCCCGTCAGCGGCGCGGTCGCCGCCGACATCGACAACGACGGCCGCGACGAAGCACTGATCTCTTTGGACGATTCCCTGCTCTGCCTGGCGACTTCGCCGCAGGGCTCAGCCGGCGAGACTCGTTGGAGTCAGAAGTTCCCTACCCAGATCGGCCCTCCGACAGTTGTGCAGCTGGAGGAGAATGGACCGGCCAATATTTTGGTCGTGGGACGAGATGGGAACGTATATTGTGTGAGGTAGAAACGCATCGAGCAAATCGAATCCGGCACGACGCTTCATTCACTCGAAGTTCGACGAGTGATGCTGCTCCTCTCCACAAATGCCCCTAAATTGCGGGCAGTGCGAGAGTTCTGGGGCCAGACGGCCAGCCGCAGTCAGGAAAATCAAAGCCTTCTGTCGGCACGGTTTTCAGCAAGAGCGGGCGACGAGATTCGAACTCGCGACTCCAGCTTGAGAATCGACCGATTGGGCGATTTTTTTCTATGCCCAAGAACCCCCTGTTCTGCTGATCCTAACGCAATGCGGAGCTATTCGCACATCGGCGCAGTCTATTGCGTAATTTCGCACTCAGCCACGGTATCGCGGAAGTTACTCCGCAAAAACTCAGTAGTGCTTGAGTATGTGCCAAACAAGAGATGACTCAGTGTCGACTTCAAGCTAAAAACGAGAGTCATAGTCGACCCGCGTATCCAAATCGAAAACAACTCCGGGATCATCCACGGCCAGACGAAAACACATCTCCGGATGTTCCTTCCAAAAT
>JBFWSG010000009.1:0-145980 GCA_050248495.1 Pirellulales bacterium
GCGTAAGATTGAAAATCGGCGTAGCGAATCGCAGTATGCGGGGCATGTTTGATAGTGTAATGGCTATCGCGAATTTGATGAAATGCCGTATGCAGAGCGCACAAATGTTGCCGCGTCCTTGAGAGTTTTTCATTGGAGGCCGTTGGCCATGCCGGAATTTGCGAATCGGTTTAGCGTCACAGGAAAGCGAGTACTCGTGACCGGAGCATCGCGGGAGATCGGGGCCGCGGTCGCGACAGTGCTCGCGGAGGCGGGGGCGGATTTGGCGATCACGGGGCGGGATGCGGCGGGGCTGGCGGCAACCAGGAAGATAGTGGAGGGCAACGGACGGCGATGTTTGGCGGTCGAGGCGGATCTGGCAGCGGTGGAGGGGGCAAAGTTGGCGGCCGGGAAGGCGCTCGAATTCTTTGGGACAGTCGATGTGCTCGTGAACAATGCGGGCGTGTTTCATCGGGAACCGCTCTTGGAAACTATCGTCGAGCACTGGGACCAGACGCAGGCGGTGAATGTGCGGGCGCCGTTTCTGCTCGCGCAGGCGGTCGCGCCGGGGATGATCGCGCAGCGGAGCGGTAAGATCATCAACATCTCGTCGCTGGCGAGCGTCGTGGGGTGCGAGGGGCACGCGGCCTACAGCGTGTCGAAGGGCGGGCTGAATTTGCTCACGAAGGTGATGGCGGCCGAGTGGGGGCCGTTCAATATCCAGACCAACTCGATCGCCCCGGCGATCGTGATGACCGACATGGCCCGCGAGGCGTGGGGCGACGAGGCCAAGAGCGGGCCGGTGAATGCGCGGATTCCGCTGCGGCGGTTTGGGGAGCCGGTGGAAGTTGCGGATCTGGTGCTCTACCTGGCTTCTAGCGCGTCGGACTATATCTGCGGGCAGGTACTGTTGATCGACGGCGGGTACAGCGCAGTGTAGGGCGTCTGATGTTTTACGTGCCGCGGCCAGTTAGTTTACGGAGCTCCGCAGGGATCGGGTCGGTTCCCGATCGTGGCTTCTCCATGAATTTCAGCACCCGCTTGTGCAGCGTGGCAAGGTCCAAGTCTTGCAGTCGGTCGCGAAAGAATCGCAGCGTCTCTTCCTGCGCGACGGATGCGGCGATGATCGAATTGATGTAGTTGTTCAGCGAGACTCCCTGTTGCTCGGCCAGATCCTGGGCCTTTCGTTTCAGATCGTCCCGCATGCGGAGGGAAAGTGTAGCCATGAGCAGATTCTCCGTCACAAATACCTCGTAGCAAATTCTCGGGGATTTATCACCGAGAATCCAAATCGCATCAAGTCTCCGCTAGTGAAGTCGCGTTCGTTGTAAGTGACAATTGTTGCGCCTGCATGCAGAGCCGCCTCCACGAACTTATTGTCGCTTTCGTCCTGCAAGTTTGGCCGCCAGGCAAAGTTGATCTGCACCTCGTGGGAAAGTGCAATCAAGTCATTAACTAACAGCGCAGACTGCTCAAGTGTCAGCCCAGTGACTGCTTGAACGCGTGGCCGCTGCAACACATCGAGGTACTCGAGTGCGATTGCCTCAGTAAGCATCAACGGCACGCGACGATGCAAAATGGCCAGGACTACTTCGTAAGCCGGACTGCCGTCATGACGACACGCGCCGGCAACGAGGACATTGGTGTCCAAGATTACCGGCGGAGTCTGATGTGTCCCACCGAGCGACATGCCAGTGTTAATACCTGCGCAGTCAAATCATGCGACTACATGAATGATACCATATATAATTACAAAAGCAACATCGACGCCGAGAAACAGCGCTGCGTAAGATGGGAGATGCAATCCACGCTAAACCGATCGCCAGGTCTGGATTCGCTTGGATTTCAGCGAGTTCGTCGAGCCAAGAGTGACAAACCACCTAATGCGCTGCAGAGAGTGATCATGACCGATGCCGGCTCGGGCACGACGAGCGTGATCGAAAGATGCGCGGGCGCGAGACCGATTTGAGTCGAGCCCAAGATGTTTCCCTGCGCGTCGCGATTGAGCTGCAGGAATTCGCCACCGGGATTGTCACTGGCGTCGAAATCGAATTCGCCGGGCAGAGCGAGCGGGAGCGAATAGTAATTGTCAAGTCGGAAGACGCGTTGAAACAATTCGCCGCCGACCGGAGCCGTGGGCTCACGCTGGGCCAGCGCCGAGATCTGGCTTGCTCCCTGTCCGGTTTGCCGGAAGAACTGCGAGTAGTAATCGCCGTTCGCCGAGACGGAGGTGCCGTTGATCGTGATATCCGCACTGTAGAGCGGAATCGGCGTGGCAGGATTGAAGAACGTGCCGCCGACAACTTCTTCTGAGCCGTTGGTGGCGTTGGCAACGTAGCCGATCGAGGTGTCGAAGCGGTAGCGGGCGATGTAGGACGTGCCGGCGTCAATTGGGCCGGCTGGACCAAAGAGACCGAGGCCGTCGTTGGCGCCGAAGAGCGTCGTGCCGGTCCAGGTGAGATCCACTAGCGCGGCCGAGGCGGGAGCAGTGAAGGTCGCAAAGGCGAGCAGAGTCCAGATGACGGACCGGATCATGAGCGACTCCTGTTGTAAAGTTCGAGGTGATTTTCGATTCGCAGGTGGACCCCATCGTATCAGCTAGCGGGGCCATGTCAATTTTCTGCAGGATTTTCCGGTAAGACAGAACGACGCGAAGGGCCCTGCGAGCGGGCATTGATTGCCGCGGCGAGCTGTGAGATTTGAGTGCACGCCGCGGCGATCTGGTCGAGGCAACGGCCGATGACGACGGGGCGCTGTCGTTCGATCACCGACGCCTGCAGCGAGCTTTGCGTGAGCCATTCGTTCCAGCGGCGGGAGGTGTCGGCGTGCCATTCGATGGGGCCGTCACGGCTGGGTGGATCGTCGAACTGGCGGGCAATTTGCGGGAGTTTTGCCTGTGCCTCGGCGGGGTAGTCGTTCATCAGGGCGTAGAATTGCGGCTGGCACGAGCGCTCCTCCGGCAGACCTGTGAGCAGGTGCGTGTACTCCAGGCTGGCGTCGATCTCCTGCAACGAGACGAGCACGGCGCGGTACTCGTCCTCCGCATTCTGTGGTCCGGGGAGGAAGCGGGCGTCGTCCAACAGATCGCGAGCGCGGAGAATGGTTTGACGCAGGTCGGGCGGCGCGCCGGTCCAGGCGGTGTGCGGCGGGCGAAATAGTGCTACGAGGCTGGCGGCCGTGGATCTCAGCGCGCCGGCGATCGCGCGGCGCAATTGCCGCATCGGATACTCTGGCCAGACGACGGCGTGGACGATCACCGCGGTGCAGCCTGCCAGTAAGAGACCTGCGAGGCGCGTGCGGACCGTGGTGAAGGAGCCCCATTCGGGGCCGACCGTGGCGAGGAAGGTAAACGGAAGGGCGAGGCCAGCTTGCAGGCCGGCAACGCTGTAGCGCGGCAACCGCTGGTAGGCAAGATCGGCGAGAAATTGGCCGAGGAACACAAGCGCCAGAAGCAGAGGAAAGTGGGGCAAGCGGCTGGTGATAAAAGCCGCAACGACGCCATACGCGAAGCCCGAAAGAAGGCCGACGACGTCAATGAGGTCAGTGCGAGTCTGACGGCCGAGGTTAACGGAGCTGGCAAAGAAGGTGGCGTAGAAGGCGACCTGCGATTCGCCCGGGAGGCCGAGCCAGCCCTCGGCAAAGAGGAGCAGGATTAGGATCAGCACAAGCTTGACGCCGGCGCGCATCGACTGGACGTCGAACAACCCGGCGGAGTTTGGCCCCGGCCAAAGCGACACCAGCTCGCTCTGGAAGTTGCCGCGAAAGCGGGCGAACAGCGCGTTGTGAAATTGAGTGATCGCGGCCAGGTCGCGGCCGACGTATTGCAGGATCGAAGCCTGGATGTTGTGGGCTACGAGCGGGTCGGCGGCACCAGAGGGCGTGGTGAGTGAGTCGAAGCCGGCAAGCGTCTGCGGGTCGGCAGGCGGCACCGGGCGGCGATCGAGTGCACCGGTGACGAGCGCGGCGAATTGGGCGGCGAACCTATCGAGCCGGTCGGCCAGTCGCGCACGAGCTTCAGCCGGGAGCGATGCTTCCTCCATCCGGCCGAAGGCGCGATTGAAGAACCAGAGACGGAGATTGAGCGAACGACAGGCGAGGATCAGCCCGGCGAAGGGGCTCGTCGTGTCGCGACCGTGAAACAGTTCTGGGGCGACCAGTTGGCGCAGGGGGCGAAAGGGCGCCCAATCGCCAAACGGTTCGGCAAAGGCCGGAGCGCTGCCGGTGCGGAGCCAGGTGCTTCCCGCGCTACAGGCGGCTTCGAGGCGATCGTAGACCTGGGCCAGGCGGCTGACGAAGACCTTGGGCGTGTTGAGCGGCCAGACAAACGTGTGAACGACGACGACCGAGAGTCCGCCGGCGATGAAGTTGGTTGTGTAATCGACGAAGAAGTTGAGGGCCGCGCCGAGGCCGCCTTCGAGGAACGTGAAGATCGAGATGGCGGTGACCATTCCTCCCAAAGTGGCCGGCATCGGCAGCCAGCCGCCGAGAGACAGGCAAACGAAAGTCCAGAACAGCGACAGCGAGAGATAGAGAAACAGCGTGTCGTGGAAGCAAACGAGGATCAGCGCGGAGACGAGGCTACTGGCGATCACGGCGAGCTGTGTGAGGAGCCAGTTCATCCGCGGGGCGGGCATGCCCATCGTGAACAGCAAAAACGCGAAGACGGGTGCCAGCTGCTCGGAGCGGAAGCGAAAATAGTAGGTGACGGCGGCCGAGAGCGCGCAGGCGAGCGCGGTCTTGATGGCATGGCGGACTTGCGCTTGCCGTAGCGACACTTGAAACAGCTCGTCGCTGGGATGGACACTGGGCGGCATGGGCAACGTCGCGGCTCGTGACGCGAGGGGTTGGCTAGCGGAAGTGATCCAGGGCGGCCTCGATCCGCTGCCAGAGGTGGGTCACGTCGTTGAGCCAGTACTCATCGCGGGTGTAGATGGCGGCGCTCGCCGTGGCACCGACGCGGAGCGGATATTCGGGCGGCATCTCCGGGATGATCCGCACCTGGAACCGCTGGGCGAGGCGGATCCAGTTCTTCGGCTCGCCGATACTCGGCAGCTCGCCCGACGGGGCCCCCTGCCCTTGGTCGACGCCCCAGCCGATCGAATCGACAATGCCGGGGAAGATGCGGCCGGGATAGGTGTTGATCGTGAGACCGACGCGCTGCCCTTGCTGCACGTTTTCCAGGGCGTTCTCGCGGAAGTTGGCGACGACCCACCAGTGGTCGCTGTCGATGCAGGTGATGGCCGGTGCGCCGACGTGGATGTAGTCGCCCTCGCGGAGCTGTACGTTCGTGACGAAGCCGTTCGCGGGGGCGTAGACGCGGGTCCACTCGAGGTCGAGCTTAGCAACTTCGATCTGCGACTGGACTTCGGCAACGATGGCGTGTTCGTCGCCGATCATCGCGGCCAGCGCTTGTTCGACTTTCTTGGCGCGAGCGACGGCTTGTTTGCGGGCTGCCACAGCAGCCTTGTGGGTTTGCAGTGCTTGCTGGTATTTGCGATCGGTCGTCGCTTCCTGTTTGAAAATCTCCTTCTCCTGGTCGGCGACGACTTTGGCGTAGGCTTCGTCGGCAAGCAGCCGGTCGATATCGGCTTTGGCCGCGGCGAGTTCGGCCTCAAGCTGGGCCACTTGCTGCACCGCGTCGACGCGCTTCGCTTTGAGCAGCTCCAAACGGTACTCGAACGGCCGGGGATCGATCTCGAACAGCAGGTCGCCCTTCTTCACGGGCTGGTTCTCTTCGACCAGGACACGGACGACCTGGCCCTCGATGCGCGGGGCGACCTGCACGACATAAGCCTGCACGTACGCGTCCGTCGTAAAGGGCGTGTGGAGGTCGGAGAGGACGTAGTACGCCGCCAGAAGCGCGATCACCAGGACGACGAACAGCACCCAGGCCCGGGCGGAATAGATCAGCCGCCGAAACAGCGCTGCCACCCAACGCAGTCCCGCGCGCGCGGCATGGCCCGCGCGGGCGACGAACGACGGCAAAGACGATTCGGGCGTGGTCACTGCGAGTCGGTTCCGTGAAAGCGGGGTGGCTGCGATTGATTCACATCCGGCAGACGCCGCGAGAGGGGCCGGGGTGGCGGCCCCATCGTATCAGTTGGGGCGGGAAACTGGATGGGCAGTTCTTCGGCCTGTTCGGCGGCGGCGCCGGCGGGAAGCGCGCTTTGACTTTGACCCGTGACGTAGTCGACGCGGGCCAGGGCGACGAGGTAGCTGAACGTCGATTGGTAGTAGCGCTGCTGGGCGCGAGTGAGCGCGGCTTCGCTGTCGACGATGTCGGTGGGGGTGGCGTCACCGTTGTTGTATTTGACACTAAGGATGCGGAGGTTCTCGCTGGCCTGGCTCACCGCGGTGCGGGAGAGTTCGATGCACTCCCGCGAGGCAATGACGCTGCGGTAGGCGAGATTCACCTGCAGGCTGATGGTGTCGAGAATGGCCTGGGCATCGGCGACGGCGGACTGAACATCGCCGTCGGCCGCGCGGAGATCGCCGCGGCGTTTGCCGCCATCGTAGAGCGGCGAGACGATGTGCAGGCCGGCACCCTGCTGCCAGCCCGTGACGACAAATTCGCCATCGGTGCGGCCCGCGGCGGCACGGGCGAAAACTTTTGGCAAGAAGTCGGCCTGCGCAACGCGGCGGCCTTCCTCGGCGGCGGCAATCGATTGCTGGGCGACGCGGACTTCCGGGCGCGTCGCCGCGGCTTCACTCAGTAGGTCGGCGAGTGTGCCCGGTAGCGGCGGTTGCAGCTCCAGCTCGACAACTTCGACGGGCAGGCTGGCGTTGCGGCCCATCACGTTGTTGAGGCCGGCGAGCCCGTCGAACTCGCGCTCGCGGGCGCGGATCAGGTTCTCGCGGCACTCCGACAATTGGACTTCGGCACGGAGCACCTGTTCGCGGAGCGCGTCGCCACTTTGACTGCGAGCCACCGTGTCGTGCAAAATCGCCTCGGCACGGCGGACGGCGTCTTCCTCGACACGGCGCGAGGCGTTGGCGAGCAAGACGTTGAGATAGGCGGAGGCGACGTCGAACTCGACCGACTGGCGGGCGCGAACTAGCTGCAGCTCGGTGATCCGCTGCCGCCAGATGGCCTCACGGTAGCGGCCGCCGGTCCGGCCGAAGTCGTAGAGCATCCATTGCAGCCCCAGTTCGGCCTGGGCATAGGACCGTGTGCCGGTGCCGCTGGGGAGGATGAAGCCTTCGTTGCCGGGAACGCCGGGCGCCAGCGTCGACGAGACGACGCCCGTTTGGCTAAGAAAATCGACCTGCGGCAGGAAGGGGGCGAAGGCGGCCTGCCCTTCGCCGCTCGCGCGAAGGATGGCCGCGCTCGCAGCGCGGAGGCGTGGGTTGTTGTCGAGGCCATAGGCGATCGCGTCGGAGAGTGTGAAGCGAGATTGCTCGGAAGGCGGTGCGATCGTCGCGACGTCGTCGCTCGGCGGCTGCAGGCGCGGGTCGGCCGGATTGACGATCGCCTCCTGCGCCGCCAGCACACGCTCGGCGACTTCGGTGGAGACCGGCGGCGGTGGGGCACGGTCGGTGTTCGTGGCGCAGCCTGCGAGCGCTAACGCTACAAACGAGCCGTGCGCCCAGCCCAACGGCGGCAGCCACAGCGCCTGCCGAGGCGAAGTCGATGGCCGGACGAATCGCACCATGAGTAGGCCATCTGAAGCGGGCGGCGGTTGGCCGAAACGGAAATCCCTTCGGTTACCCTTGAGAGGAGCTATGGATACAGCGCGGTATCATCTGTTCTTATCGGCAGCATCGCCGCAATGCTCCATTTCCGGCGGAGTGATAGCAATGATGCACCGCTGCCTGTCAGACGGAAGCGGAAGGCCGTAAAATGATGCGATGCAGCAGCAATGGGCCGATTACCGCGTGTTTTTGAAGGAGTTTCGCCGCACGTTCGAAAGCACCGGGGCGGTGATGCCGAGCGGTGCGCGGCTGTCGCGGGCGCTGTCGTATTTTGTGCGGGAAGGGCCGGCGGCAAATGGCGGCGGTGAACGGCGGATCCTGGAAGTCGGCCCGGGGACTGGCGCGGTGACGGCTCACATTGTGCGGGCGCTGCGGCCCGGGGATCGCCTCGACCTGGTGGAGCGGAACGAGGAATTCGTCGCGCGCCTGCGAGACCGACTGCGAAGTGATCCTTCGCTCGTGCCGCACGCGGAGCAGATTACGCTGCATCATGCGGGCGTCGAGGAGCTGTCCGAGGCGGAACTCTATGACGTGATTGTCTCTGGGTTGCCGCTCAACAATTTTTCATTATCGCTGGTCGAGATGCTGGTAAGCAAATTGCAGCGGCTCCTCGCGCCGGACGGGACGCTGAGCTTCTTCGAGTACATCGCTATTCGGCGTGTGAAGGCGGCGGTGAGCCCACGCGCAGAGCGGGAGCGGTTGCGAGCCATCGGCGGATTGCTCGATCGATTCCTCGCGGAGCACGAAATTCGCCGCGACAAGGTGCTGGTGAATGTGCCGCCGGCCTGGGTGCATCATGTGAGGGTGGATCGAAAATGACGAATTCTGAAATTCCTAATGACGAACGGCTGAAGTTGACAGCTTGCCATTCGTCATTAGACATTCGTCATTAGGCATTTATGAAAATTCTTACGATCGAAACAACTTGCGACGAGACGGCCGCGGCGGTGGTGACCGACTCTCTGGAAGTGCTGTCGTCGGTGGTGGCGTCGCAGGATGCGCTGCATCAGCGGTTTGGCGGCGTGGTGCCCGAGATCGCGTCGCGGGCGCATGTGGAGCGGATTCTGCCGGTGATCGATGAGACGTTGCGGAAGGCGGATTTGAGACTGGCGGACCTAAATGCGATTGCTGTGGCCAATACGCCGGGGCTGGCGGGGTCGCTGCTGGTGGGGCTCACGGCGGCAAAGACGCTCTCGCTGGCGACGGGGTTGCCGCTGGTGGCCGTGAATCACTTGCAGGCTCACATCTATGCCTGCCGGATGGCGAGCGGGCGAAACGTGTTTCCTTGCATCGGCCTCATCGTCAGCGGCGGGCACTCGAACCTCTATCGCTGCGAGTCGCCGACCGATTTTAGACCGCTTGGCGGGACGATCGACGACGCGGCGGGTGAGGCCTTCGATAAGGTCGCCAGTCTGCTAGGGCTACCCTACCCCGGCGGACCGTCGATTCAGCGTGCGGCCGAGGGTGGTAGCGCCATGGCGATCCGTTTCCCGCGGCCGCTGTTGGACGACGACGCTCGCCTGGAGTTCAGCTTCAGCGGCCTCAAAACAGCGGTCCGCTATCTCGTGGCCGGACCGGGGAAATTGACCGGCGAGCCGAGCCGACTCACCCCGCAAGAGATCGCCGACATCGCGGCAAGTTTTCAGGAGGCCGTGATCGATTGCCTGGTGGGCAAGGCGGAACTGGCTCTGAAGCAAACCAGGTACAACACACTATGCGTGGGCGGTGGCGTGGCGGCCAACAAGCGCTTCCGCGAGCGGCTCGAAGCCTCCGCCGCGGAGCACGGCTACGAACTTCACGTGCCCCCATTTTCGCTCTGCACGGACAACGCCGTGATGGGCGCGATCGCCGTCGAGCGGCTCAAGGCCGACAAGACCGAAGACCTTACACTCGACGTGCTGCCAGGTCTGGAGCGGATGGGGCGAGCTTAAGCTTCGTGCGTGTCCACATCGCCGTAGACGAAGCGAAAGAAACGCTCGATTCTGGGATCGATATCGAGCGCCGTCTGCTCTGCCGTTGACGTGCTCGCACGCACCAGATCGTGATTGTCGAGTTCACGCGGCAGTTCGTTCAAATTTCCTGGCGGTCTCAGGTTGGACATGGTTGCAAAACTCTCTAGTCGATCATTCGCCTGAATTCTTGACACCTGCACGATTTCACAAACCGAAATTTCCGTTGCGTCGCTGTCTTCGCGTCTACGTCCGATCCCTCACCAATCGATCTGGGCCAAGTAATGCGGGGCCGGGGCGACGCTGTCACGACCTCCCACGACGACGCATCGTCTGGGAATTCGCCAGACGCTCCGCCCCAGCCCGCGATTGGCATCAACTGCTCCAGGCCACGATGGACCGCAGGGACGGTGGATCGGGCACGCCGGCAGCGCCCCCCGGAGCCGCTGCCGACGTGCGTACCGACGAGCCGACAACCAATTGGCGACCATCGTCCGCAGTCCGTTGCGGCCCGCTCAACGCGGAAAAACACCTAGGGTTGCCTTCGTAGCCGGACGAAAACACGACGCGTCACCGATTTTTGGCGCGATTTGAGAGTTTTTTCTCAAGTCGCCGACAATCCGCGAAAAACCGGTTAGGATTTGCCGTGCCCGGAAAAAATCGGTGACCGAGCGGAAGCCGACACGGCGCAGCCATTCAGGGAGAACCTAGGATGCCAGACTGCGACGGCTCGCAATCGAGCAGCTCAAAAGTTGAGACCCTGTTGCGGCAGGCAGCGGGCGGCGATGCCGCTGCTCGTGCCGAGCTCCTGGCCCTGTTCCGCAGTCAGTTGAAACGGATGGTGTCGATGCGTATGGACCGGCGTGTCGCCGCCCGCTTCGACGCCTCGGACATCGTCCAGGAAACGCTCAAGGACGCGCATAATCGCCTCCCGGAATACTTCGCCGACCCGCAGTTGCCGTTTTACCCCTGGCTGCGGCGAATCGCTTGGGACCGCCTGGTCGACATGTACCGCTCGCACATCGGGGCCGAGCGGCGGTCGGTGCTTCGCGAGCAATCTGGTCTGCCCAAGCTCAACGACGAGTCGACGGCCGAGCTCGCCAACAGCATCGTGACCAGCAGTTCCAACCCCGTTCGCCGGGCGATGCTGGCAGAGATGAGCTCCCGCACCAAATCGGCCCTGCTGCAGCTTAAGCCTCACGACCGGGAAATCCTCGTGCTCCGCTACCTCGAACAATTAACGGTCGAGGAGATTGCAGGCGTGCTGGGGATCAGTCAGACTGCGGTGACGTCTCGTCACCTTCGCGCCCTGCAACGGCTCAGGCGACTGCTGGGGGACGAATTTGGAGGCTCCTGACGTGAAGTCTTTTGGCTGGTCGCTGGATCTTGCTTCTCTCACCAGCTCGCAGCCCCTCGACCCGGAATTGGAACGGATCGTCGAATCGATCACCGCACAACTGCAGGACGGACGGCGAGTCGACCTGGAAGGGCTTTGTGCAGACCATCCGCAGCACGCCGCTTCGCTGCGCGCGCTACTTCCCCTGATGACATCCTTGGTAGGTGCGGCTGAAGCCACAGGAGACGGAACTGCGGATGGGGTGAATGGCAGCGACTGCAAGTCCCATCCGCAGCGGGAACTGGGCGACTTTCGTATCCTCCGCGAGTTGGGCCGCGGCGGAATGGGCACGGTCTACGAGGCGGAGCAGCTGTCGATGGGGCGGCTTGTGGCGCTCAAAGTGCTCCCGTTCGCCGCGCTGGCGCAAGACAAATCGCTGCAACGCTTTCACAATGAGGTGCGGGCCGCGGCCGCCTTGGATCATCCACACATCGTCTCGGTCTACTCGGTGGGCGAAGAGCGGGGCATCCACTACTACGCCATGCAGCTGATCCGCGGACGCAGCCTCGCCGATTTCATCGTCGAGATGCGCAAGTCGGCGGGGCTCGAATGCGGCAACGATCGGCTTCCAGTCGACAACTATCGGCTTCCAGTCAACAACGCCCCTCCGGCCAAAGCGATATCTGCGGTCGTCGAAACGTCCACGCTTGCCGAAACGGCGAGGTCTGCCGCGGCGCCGGAATATGGACGCGGCACCGAGTATTTTCGCTTCGTCGCGCGACTTGGCATTCAAACGGCCGAAGCATTGCAGCACGCACACGATCAAGGCGTGCTGCATCGCGACATCAAGCCCAGCAACATCATGCTGGATGCATCCGGAGAGCCGATCATTACCGATTTTGGGCTGGCCCGGATTGAAGCGGATGCCGGCATGACGATGACGGGCGACATCATTGGAACGCTGCGCTACATGGCTCCGGAGCAGGCGCTGGCGCAGCGCGTGGTGATCGATCATCGGGCGGACGTGTATTCGCTGGGAGCAACTCTCTACGAGCTCTTGGCGCTGCGGCCGGCCTTCGCAGAGACAGACCGCTCTGTCTTATTGAAGCAAATCGCGTTCGAAGAGCCGCTGCCGCCGCGGAGACTTCAACAGCAGATACCAATTGAGCTTGAGATCATTGTGCTCAAAGCGATGGCGAACCACCGCGAAGAACGCTTCCAGTCGGCACAGCAGTTGGCCGACGACTTGCGGGCATTTTGCGAGCATCGTCCGATCAAGGCCCGCGCCGCGTCCGCCGCGCAGCGGTTGCGAAAATGGGCCTGGCGTCATCAGAGCGTCGTGACGGCGATTGCGGGCGCGCTGGTACTCTTGCTGGCGTTATCGGCCGCCAGCATTGCCGTATTAAAGCGCGCCGAATCACGAACCGCCGCGGCGCTCGACAAGACTTCCGCGTTGCTTTACACGGCGGACATGACGGTCGCGTTCGATTACTTCGAAAAAGGCTGGCTGGACGAGGTTCAGACGATCCTTGATCGGCAACTGCCGGACGCGGGAAAACCGGACCGGCGGGGTTTCGAGTGGCATCTCTTGCAAACATTGGTCCGCAGTCCGAATTCAAGGACGATGGCGGGCCACGTCGGTGCGGTGAATGAACTGGCCGTCTTTGCCAATGGTCGAAGCCTTGCCAGTGTGGGGGACGACGGCACGCTCAGAATCTGGAGTCTTTCCACGCGCAGCCTGACTAAGACGATTCCGATCTGCGCGAAGGCGCTCAGCTCGGTGGCCGTGTCGCCCGACAACCGCCTGATCGCCGTGGGCTCCGATGCGCTCTACCTGTGCGACATCGCCTCCGGCTATCGCGTGTCGAAGCTCCATCAGAATGAGCACACACTCGAGTCAATCGTCTTCACGCCGGATGGTCAGCGCCTGATCGTCGGAACGCGATATCATCAGGTGCTGCGGATTGCGCTCGACGGCGAGGTTGAAGCTTCGATTCCCACGGATGCCCGCGTCGAGTCGCTGGAGTTCCTAGCGGGAACCGACACGCTGCTAGTCCCCAACCGCCGACCCGTCCCGGGCCAGGAGCCCAATGGAATTGTTCAGCTGTGGAATTCCAATTTGTCCAAAATGAGCCAGGAATTCGATGCCTCGCGGACAGAGCTGCCGGGACGGATTTCAATTGCTCGCTCGAGCCCCAAGGGAAGATTTGTCGCCGCGGGGGCGCGCCGCTCGGCAAATGTTTTTTTGTTTGAGAGTTCCACCGGACGCATCGTTGCCGAGACGCCCGTCTCCCGCGATTGGGTTACCGATGTGGCATATTCCCCGCGAGAAACTGCAATCGCGGTCGGCCATCGGAATGGGCGGATCGAGTATTTTGAGCTGCAGCGCGACTCGAATCGGATGCCTCAGTTGAGCCGCCGACCCGTGGTAATCGATGCGCATCGCGGTGAAGTCACCTGCACGCGGTTCGTCGACGCCAACTCTCTGGTGTCGTCCGGAACCGACGGTCTGATTCGAATCTACAATCTGCGGATGGATTCGTCTCAGACCATCGAGCTTTCCGATGATGATATCAATAGCATTCAACTGTCGGCCAGCGGACGGCGATTGTTCTACTCGGGCCGGCAGGAAATCGGAATCGTCGACCCGGAAAGCGGCGAGGCGGTGTTCCGCAACAAACGCTCTGACGCACGGTTCTCCAGCCCTGCCTGGTCCCCCGCAGGTGATCGAGCGGTCGTCTGCGACGGAACGCGCAATTCCGTGGAGTTGTTTGACGATTGCGGCCTCCCAATCTGGTCGATCTCGCGCGCCTTGCGAGTGAGACATGTCGCGTTCTCGCCCGACGGACTATCGATTGCCGTTGTCGATGATGAGGGATTGTCGATTTGCCGTGCTGTAGATGGCGCGGAGGTCGCTCGTCTGCCGCTTCCAGGGCTGCCAAAAACCGTTGCCTTTTCTCACGCTGGCACGCGAATTCTGTGCGGAGGCGGAAACATCGCTTGCGTGAGTTTCACAGCCGACAAGCTGCGGCTCATCGCTACCTTCACTTGCCCGAGCGAGACCTATTGTTTGACTTTCAGCCCGGACGATTCGATCCTCGCCGCGGGACACGGCGACAGCGTCATTCGACTCTGGGATTGGGAATCAGGATACATACGATCGGAACTGGTCGGTCACGAGCGAGCGATCCTCCGCCTGAAGTTTTCGTCCGATGGCAAAACTCTCATTTCGTCCGCGGAAGACGGCGCGGCGCGAATCTGGTCAGTCGAGCAAGCGACATGCTACGGCACGATCTTTCGTCGCCTGCATTCGGACTTCCGCGCGGACCCGTGTGAAATGAGTTTGGCGGCTGATCGGCGGCTGCTAGCCATCGGCTGGCGCAATTCTTCGCCCGACGCACCGGATGTCATCTTGCTGAATCTCGATGAGCAGTCGGACAACTAGCGGCGGAGCGACCGTGAGGTAAACCCGGCCGAGGCGGGAAATTGCCCTGGCGAGTTACAAACAAAAAGCGGCCCAAGGATTTCACCTTGGACCGCTTGTGAGTTTCAAGTTTTCGGCAGGCGCCATTGCTAGCGCTGCTGCGGCACACGGAGTGTGCCTGCTAGTTTAATTGCCTGCTGCCTTACCAGCGGTTCCGCTGGCAGCTCGGGCAGTAGCTGCCGTTGCTGTAGGCCGGGGTCGACGCGGCCTCATCGTCGCTGAGCTTGTAGCTCACGTGCTTGGCTGCGACGCGCTCGCCGTCCTGGTGGGCCTCCAAGGCATTTGTCCACTCGGTCGTCGTGATCTTGCCCGACTTCTTGAACAGCACTACCTTGCCGCTCTTGTCGATGATCGCCACGTGCGGGAATCGCTTGGCCCGGAACACGCCGGCCACTTTCTGGCCGTAGTTGGTCGAGGCATCGATGTGGCAGAGGCGATAGTGCTTCAAGAGCTTCTTGTCGACGACTTTCGAGTCGCCTTCGCCCAGCAATGCCGGCTCGACGCTGGTCTCTTTCGCTTGCGGCTCGTCGAGGACGACCAGCAGGGGCTGATTATCCTGGGTGCGAGTTTCCGCCAACGCGTCGCCGTAGTCAGACTGCCACTGAGTCGACTCCGGCGCGGAGGCCAAAACACCGATCGCCATCATTGCGGTCGCGAGGAAACTTACCATTCCTACTCTCCTTAACTTGGCTTTCGCGGGTTCGAGGTCGCGGTGGGATGCCACCACCGCCAACGGTCAAAACTTGGGGCGAGCCTCGCGGCCGCGGAAAGCAACACTAGGTCAATCACGGGAAGGATCAGCCGATCGTGGCGGATCCTCGTCAGGTAGGGTCACCGTTGGCGGGAAAACTGGGGATGTCCGGCAAGCCTTAACGTGTCACCGTTGGCAAACCGGTACCTAGCAGGCTACGGATATCGCCCGTGGCGACAAGGGGCGAAAAACGAGCCAGCGCTCCGCATTAGGAGAAATGGGCCGTTAGAAGGATGCTAGCAAACTGCGGGCTTTGGAGAGAGTCGTGCAGCTATCTCTATTGGTGGTAGGGACTTTCGCGCACAGTCAATCTTCAAATTTTGCCGCTCAAGGTGTTTACAGCGAGGAAAAAAATCTGCCAAGAAATCGCAATAAATGTGAAAATGCGATGTCCTGGAAATCTGGGGCTACCTCTTGCTTTTCACGCGGCCCCCAGCGTCACCGCCACCTGGTGCTGCTGACCTTCGCGGACAATCGTGAGCGTGATCTGTTCGCCCGGTTTGTGAATTTCGATCGCTTCGATGAGCGCGCTACCGGAGTCGACAGGTTTGCCGTCGACCGCCACGATCAAGTCGGCATAGTCCCGATCCTGCTTTTGCATGGTCTGGACGAAGGGCCCGCGTCGCACCTGCTGTTTCAGGACCCGCCAGCCGCGGAGACCGGCCTTGGCGGCTGGTCCGTTGTCGTTCGTACCCACGATCTGCAGACCGTGGTCGGTTTCCATGACAGCAATGATGCCGATGTCGGGCCGGGTGATCTTACCGTTGGCGATCAGTTCGGGGACGAAGCGGGCGATGCGGTTGATCGGAATCGCAAAGCCGAGACCTGCATTTTGGCCCGATTTGGTGGCGATGGCCACGTTCATCCCGATCAGTCGGCCGCTGGTGTCGAGCAGCGGACCGCCGGAATTGCCTGGGTTCAAGGCCGCGTCGGTCTGGATGATCGACTTGAGCTCCCGGCCCTGGATTCGGCTGGGCAGCGTGCGATTGAGGGCCGAAATGATGCCCGTGGTGATCGTCCGTTCCAGGCCGAATGGGTTGCCGAGCGCGTAGACACGCTGGCCGACGCGAAGATTGTCGGACGAGCCGAGTTGGATGGGATACAACTCTGCCGGCGGGTCAACGATCTGCAGAATGGCAATGTCGTGCTCTTCGTCGTAGCCGATAAGTCGAGCTTCCCGTTGCTTACCGTCGGCAAGCGTGGCTTCAATTTTGGTCGAGTCTTCAACCACGTGGTAGTTGGTCAGGATGTGACCCTGGCCGTCGATCACGGCCCCGGAACCAGACCCTTCGCCCGGAGTAACCACGGGAATGCCGAACACGCGGTCGTGGCTCTCGAACTTGGTGTTGATGTTCACCACACCGCGGTTGGCCAGCTCATAGACGTGGATGTTGGTCAGCTCTTCCGGCGTGAGTTGGGTCGGTGCGGTATTGGCCACGAGCGCTGGAGACGACGACGTCGGCAGGTAATTGACCGCCGAACCCGGCTGCGCGTAGGTGACTTGGGCATGGGCCGGAGTCTCGCCGGGCAGCGACATCCCGGGCTGTGCGACCCAGATGGCGACCAATCCGCCAACGATCGAGCTAATAAAACAAGCGATAAGCGTACGTTTCATGGGACTACTTTTTGAAAATCGACCATCCTGTCGGGAGAGAGCCCGTCGAGAGTTCCTGCCCGAGCGGCGGCGTGGACTCCGGTTCGGTGGGCCGCAAGTCGACGCCGCAAGATCCGCCATATACACCTACGGTTGTACCGATTGCGTCGTTCGCAGGGCGACGAAATGAGGTTTTACCGATTGGCGACCAAGGGGGTAAGAGAACTTTCTCCGCCAACCGAAGCCCCCACAAGAGACGGTTTTTCCAGGGAATATTCGCCGTCTCGACCACCGAATTGCCTACAGCGGCGCGTCCCGGGAAAACGGGCGAATCTTGTAGCGTTTGCGAGGTACGCCGAATAAAATGGGGTTAAGTCGGTCACTCTGCGCAGATTGGCGAAAAGAGTTATCTGCTCAGGACTTAACCGCGGTAGCAACGGCGCAATTCGGGACGGCTCTGATGTCGCCCCTCCGTGCGTTCGTAACCGCGGCACGTGGGCCGGCATCGAATTTCGTCTGAGGCATTGTCCGGCCGGAACAGGGCCACCGCCACGATCACGGCGGCGATTGCGGAGCACTTACCATGTCGATTTTATTGAAGTCGATTTCTGATTGGGACAGAGGCATGAATCTCGTACACAAGTTCCAGGCGCTGTCGTTCCAGGCCGTGTCGGCCATGATGCTGGTGTTAGTGGCGGGGGTGGCCCGCGCCGAGTCGGACGCTCAGCTGGTAACGTACCAGCCGGAAGGCGGTCCGACGTTTTATGCCTACAGCCTGACGCCGCCGGCGAGCGCCTCATCGGACCAGCCGAGCGACGTCGTGATCGTGCTGGACACGTCGGCCAGCCAAACTGGCGCCTTTCGCGAGACGGCGTTTGCGGCGCTCGAAGCGGCCATTGCGAAGCTCGGTCCAAACGACCGCGTGGCCCTGGTGGCAGCCGATCTTGACGCCCGTCCGATGAGCGACAAATTGCTCGCGGCCGGCAGCGACGAACTCAAGGCAGCGGTGGAAAAACTCCGCGGCGAATTGCCGCTGGGTTCCTCGGACATGGAAGCGGCGCTGCGCGGCGCGGCGGCCTTGTTCGACGGCAAGACTGGTTCCAATCGCTCGGTGCTCTACATCGGCGACGGCTTGAGCTCGGTGAACCTGATGGGCACCGACGCCTTCGGCAAGTTGCTCGAAAAGCTCCGCGGCGACCGCATCTCGATCAACAGCTACGCGATCGGACCGCGTCGCGACGTGGCCCACCTGGCGGCGCTCGCCAATCAAACGGGCGGAAACGTTTACGTCGATGAGCCGATGGTGCTTGCCGATGATGCCCAGGGCGTCACCGAAGAGCGGGCAAATGAAGAGAATCTGCGCCGCGGCGAGCGCGTCGGCCAATTGCTGACGACCTGGGCGAAGACGACGGTCCTTTGGCCGACGAATTCCCAGCTGCCGGCCGCGTTGGGTGACGTGCTGCCGAAGCAGTTGCCGCCGCTGCGAGCGGATCGCGACTCGGTGATCTTCGGTTCGACTGATAAGCCGCTCTCCGCGCCCGTAACGATTCAAATCACCGCCGATGTGGCGGGCAAGGCGACCGATTTGTCCTGGACCGCCGCGCCGGGCGCGTCGGACGAAAGCTACTCGTACCTGTCGCAAGTCGTGGAGAGCGCACGGGCCGACCAAGGTCTCTCATCGCCGGCCTTGGGGCTGGCGGGTCTGACGGAGACGGGCCGCGTGCAGGAAAACGGCCTCGCGGAAATGAACGAGCTGGCGAAGCGCGCCGTGGCGACGGGCGATCTGGCGGCGGCCGAATCTGCTTCTAGTGCGGTGCTGAAGCGCGACCCGGGCAACCTCGAGGCCCAAACCGTCAAACGCGTCGTCGAGAAGAAGAAGAATGCTCCCGCCGCTCCGGTGGCGAGCGTAACGCCGATTGCAGCGAATCCGTCGGCTCAGAATTCTGCGGCCGAAAAGGCAGACGCAAAGTCGGGCGACTTGAGCCTGGTTCGCGTAGCCCAAGCGCCGCTGCCGCCGCAAACGGAAGTTGTCGAGCAAGGCACGGTTGTCGAGCAACCCTTCCCGCAAGAGGGCTCGCTGGTCGATCGGTTTGACGAAGGCGGAGCGCTCTTGGATGAAGTCGAACAGCAGAAGCGGGTCTTCTCGCAAATGCTCCGCCGAGAAGTGGAGAACACGATCATCGACGCCCGCCGCACGATGGCGAACGATCCGGTCGCGGCCGGCCAGCAGCTGAAATTGACGCTGCAGAACGTCGAGCGAGCGCCCGAGCTGAACCCCGACATGCGGGGCCAATTGATCGACAAATTGCAGATCGCCCTGCGGGAAGTGCAGCGGCAGGCTTCGATCAAGGACGAGCTGGACGCCGCCCGCCAGGAGCAACTGGCCGTCGCCCGCGAACAGCAGTTGATCAATGAGCAATTGATGCGCGGCATCGAGCGCGAGAAGCAGCTGATCGGCCGCTTTATGGCCCTGGTAAACGAGCGCCGATACGATGAGGCCCTCGAAGTGGCCGACATTGCTCTGGACGCGGATCCGGAGGGCGTCGCGCCGACGGTGGCCAGCAACTGGGGACAATTTAAGCGCAATTACTATCTGGCGGAAACCGTGCGACAGGCCCGCTGGCGCGGATTCTTCGACTCGCTGCAGACGGTCGAAACATCGGCCATTCCCACCCCGGATGAACCGCCAATCGTCTATCCGGACCGCACGTTCTGGGAAGAGATGACGATCCGCCGCAAGAAGTTCGGCACGGTCGATCTGAGCGCTTCGAGCGGCGCGGAAGAACGCATCGACAATGCGCTCGCGAGCCCGCTCAAGGCAACTGGCCTCGACTTCACCGAAGAGCCGTTGGAAAACGTGGTGAACTTCCTGCAAGACGAATACCAGATTCCGATTCAGCTCGACGAGCCGGCATTGGAAGACGCGGGTCTGACGCGCGATGAACCCGTGACAATTCAATTGCAAAACGTCACGCTCCGCTCGGCCCTGCGGCTGATGCTCAAGGGTAAGCAGCTGACCTATATCATCCGCGACGAAGTGATGATCATCACGACGCCGGAAGAAGCCGAATTGCAGCTGATCGCCAAGGTGTACCCGGTTGCCGACCTCGTGATGCCGATCGAAATGCTCTCCTCGGGCGGCGGCGGTGGCATGATGGGCGGCGGCGGTGGTGGCATGGGTGGCGGCGGTATGGGCGGCGGCGGCATGGGCGGCGGCGGTATGGGTGGCATGGGCGGCGGTGGTATGGGCGGCATGGGCGGCGGTGGCGGCGGCATGTTCAGCGTGCCCGACGACCAGCCTTCGGCCGGCCAATCCCCAAGCGCCAAGGCTGCCGAGGCCAAAGTCACCGCAATCAAGATCGATTCCTCGCAGAGCCCGCAAGTCTTCTGGGATCAGTACTTTGCGAAGCCCGCCGATCAGGCCGCGGTTCGCCAGACAGCCCGCGACCTGATGAAAGCCAAAAAGTTCGACCAGGCAATCGCGATGCTGGAAGCCGCGCTGCGGCACGGCCAGCCGCAGCCCTGGATGTACGAGTCGCTTGGCATCGCCATGCAACTCGACGGCCGGTCGACAAACGAAATCGAGCGCGTCGTGATGTCGGCGGCCGACTTCGCTACTTCGCCCGATGAATTAATGTACCTGGCCAGCTACTTGTCGCGGATGGACCTCGATCGCCGAGCGCTGCAGCTCTGCCAGCAAGTGGTGAAGGTCGAGCCGCTGCGGCGCGAGGCCTATGCGTTGGGACTCCACTCCGCCGAGCAGTGCAATGATCTGGCCGGCATCCAGTGGGCGACGGTCGGCGTGCTCAAGCAGGCCTGGCCGGCGAGCGAAGTAGCCATCGAAAAGGCGGCCAATCAACTGGCGTTCGGCACACTAGCCAAGCTCGAACAAGAGGGCCGCACCGAGGAAGCGACTGTCTACCGGACGAAGCTCAACGATGCCCTGCGGCGCGACTGCGTCGTCAAGGTTTCCTGGACTGGCAACGCCGACGTCGACATTGCAGTCGAGGAGCCAAGCGGCTCGATCTGCTCGTTCGGCGAACCGCGGACGTTGTCGGGCGGCGTGAATTTGGGAGATGCCTACGCGTCGGGAAATGACTCGCCCGTGATGAGCGAATCGTACGTCTGTCCGGAAGGCTTCGCCGGAAAATACCGCGTGCAAATTCACAAGGTCTGGGGCGACGTGGCGGCCGGAAAAGTGACCGTGGACGTCTTTCGGCACTTCGGCAGCGACGACTCGCAGCACGAACGGCGTCAAATCGATCTCAAGGATCAAGACGCGATGGTGGTGTTTGACCTGGATGCCGGCCGCCGCAGCGAGCCGCTCGAAGCAGCCCAGTTGGCCGGAGCCGTGGAGCGGCAGCAACAGATTAGCCAGGCGGTACTCGCACAACAGATCGAAAGCGGCAACGACCCGTCGATCATTGCCCAGTCGCAGCTCTTGGATCGCCGTCGCGCGCTGGGCGCGCTCGGAATCGGCGGGGCAGTCGGCTACCAGCCAATTCTCACCGTCCTGCCGACCGGTGCTCAAATGCTCGCCGAAGGCGTGATTTCAGCGGACCGGCGCTACGTTCGCATTTCCGTCGGCCCGACGTTTTCGACGGTCGGCAACGTGCAGACCTTTACGTTTGCCGGTGCCGCCCAGCAAACTAATAACAACAACAATAACGGCGGCGGGGCCGGGAATAACGTGGGTCAGGGCCAGGGCTTCTAGCGCCGAGCGGACCGAAGTCGCCTCTCAGCGCACTCGCGTGACAACGGCTACGCCTGCTGGCCCAACAGCCAGACCAGGATCCCCTTCTGCACGTGCATCCGGTTCGCGGCCTGCGCGACGACGATGCTTTGCGGGCTGTCGATCACTTCGTCGGTGACTTCCTCGCCGCGGCGTGCCGGCAGGCAGTGCATGAACACGGCATCGGCGGGCGCGGCCTTCATCAGCTTGCCGTTGACCTGGTAGGCGGCAAAATCCTGCAGCCGCTTGGCCCGTTCGGCTTCCTGGCCCATACTGGCCCAAACGTCAGTGTACACGGCCGATGCGCCCGCGACGGCCTCCGCGGGATCGTGGGTGGTTAAGAGGTCCAGATTCGGGAACTTCTGACGGGCATCGGCGACGAATTGGCTCTCTAATTCGTACCCTTTGGGTGTGGCCACGGCGACCGATACGCCGGTATGCCCGCAACAGCGTACGAGACTCCGCGCCACGTTGTTACCGTCGCCGACCCAAGCCAGCTTCAAGCCGTCGAGCTTTCCGAAGTGCTCGCGCATGGAGTAGAGATCGGCCAGCGCCTGGCAGGGATGCGACTCATCCGTGAGGCCGTTGATCACCGCGCATTTGGCATGCTGGGCGACTTCGACCACGGTGTCGTGCTTCTTGGAGCGGACGACGATCGCGTCGACCATCTCGCTCAGCACGCGCGTGAAGTCGGCGACGCTTTCGCGTTTCCCGAAGCCGACGTCGTCGCCGAGCATGATGCAGTTTCCGCCCAGATGCGTGATACCTGCCTCGAAGCTGACCCGCGTGCGGAGCGACTGTTTCTCGAACAACAGCGCCAGTGTGCGTCCGGGCAGCAGCGGTTCACGCAAACCCTGCGCGAACTTCGTTTTCAAATCTTCCGTGATGGCGAAAATCGCGGCGACTTCGGCCGACGAGACATCGCAGAGCGTGATCAAATGGCGCATCGGATTATTGACCCAGTTCCTGAGGCGAATACTTTCGCAGCACATCCGCCAGGATGCCGCAGCCTTCATCGAGCTCGGCGTCCGTGAGCGTGAGCGCCGGCAGCAGGCGAATCACCGTCCCATGGGTAGCATTGACGAGCAGGCCTCGTTCCAGGCAGCGCTCTACGATCGGCGTGGCGTCGACGCTCAGTTCGAGCCCGATCATCACGCCCACCACGCGCAGCTCTTCGACAAAGGGCAGCTCCTCGACCAGCGGCGCGAGGTGCTTGCGGAATCGCTCGCCGAGCTGCTTGCCGCGGTCCAATAGGTTCTCTTCCTCGATGGTTTCGAGTGTGGCGATGCCCGCGCGGGCGGCGATCGGGTTGCCGCCGAAAGTGGCCGCGTGCATGCCGGGCCGCAGGCTTGGCGCGATTTCCGCCGTCGTGAGCAAGGCACCGCCGGCAATGCCGCCGCAGAGACTTTTGGCCAGCGTCATGATATCGGGCGTGACGCCGAAGTGCTGGTACGCGAACCACTCGCCGGTTCGCCCGCAACCGGTCTGCACTTCGTCGAAGATCAGGAGCAGGTTGTGTTCGTCCGCCAACTGCCGCAGCTCGGCCAGGAAACCTTCCGGCGCGATGCGGATGCCGCCTTCCCCTTGGATCGGTTCGACGAGGATCGCAGCAGTTTCGTCGTCGATCAGCGAGACAACCGAGGCCAGGTCGCCAAATGGAGCATAACGGAAACCGGCCAACAGCGGACCAATGCCTTCATGATACTTGGGCTGGGCTGTGGCGCTCGTGGCGCCGTAGGTGCGGCCGTGAAAGCCGCCCTGAAAGGTGATGATCTTGTAGCGGCTGCCGCTGTGGAGCCGGGCCAACTTGATGGCGGCCTCATTTGCCTCGGTTCCCGAGTTACAGAAAAAAGCTTTGCCGCCAAAACTCCGTTCCGAGAGCATCTGTGCCCAGCGGCCCTGAGCTTTGGTGTGCCAGGTGTTGGGGACGTGGATCAGCTGGGCCACCTGCTCCTGCACCGCTTCGACGACTCGCGGCGGACAATGGCCCAAGAGGTTGCAGCCCCAGCCGGGAAAGAAATCGAGATACCGGCGTCCCTGGTCGTCCCACACTTGAGACCCTTCGCCGCGGACAAGCGCGACTGGAAACCGCTTGTAGTTCGGCACGACGTACTTATCGAATAGCTCGGCCGTTTGCGGGGACATGTGCAGGCTGGTGGTGGCTGTGGTCACGCGACAATCTCCGTACCAATGCCTTCATTCGTGTAAACTTCCAGTAACAGCGAGTGGCGGATGCGTCCGTCGATGATGTGGATCTTGCGGACTCCCTTGGCGAGCGTTTCCAGGCAGGCCTCGACCTTGGGGATCATGCCCGCTTCGATCGAGCCGCTGGCGATCAGGCGGCGGGCCTCGGCGTCGTTGAGCGAATGGATCAGCGAATCGGGATCCTCCTTCTGACGGCGAACGCCGTTGACGTCACTCAGGAACACGAGCTTCTCGGCCCCCAGTGCCTGGGCCACCGCCGTCGCCGCCGTGTCGGCGTTGACATTTAATCGCTCGCCGCCCGGCTCGGTTTCACACATCGAAGGAATCACCGGCACCTGGCCCGCATAACAAAGGTTTTCGATCGTGTCGCGATCCACTCTCGTGACGCGGCCGACGTGGCCCAAATCGATCGGCTCTCCTTCCGGCGAGTCGAGCGTCAGCTTCTCGCCAAACAGCACGTTGTTATTGGTTTCACCGACGAAGTTGAGCGGCATCGCCCGGCCACCCAGCTCTTCGATGCGGTTGGCAATTGCCTCATTGATTTCGCCGGCCAGCACGCGCTCGACGATCTTCAGTGTGGCATCGTCGGTGTAGCGACGCCCCTGAATGAAGCGCGGTTCGATTTTCGCTTCGTTCATCGCGCGGGAGATCGCCGCGCCGCCGCCATGGACCACGATCGGCCGCATGCCGACGGTCTCCATGAACACGACGTCGATTAAAAGGTGCGTGAGCGCATCGGGGTCCTCCATCACGCTGCCGCCGAGCTTGATCACCGTGATCTTGTCGCGAAAGCGGCGAATCCAACCCATCGCCTCGATCAACAGGTCGGCTTTCTCGATAGCTTCTTGAACCACAGGCGATCTCGATCGGCGAGGGAAGTAGGGAGGACGCGACCGCCGCGGCGGAGGTTCACAGAACGCTTCGCACGAGGCTTTTCGGCCGAATCGCGCATTGTAGAACGCCGTAGTCGCAAGGGTCAACGCACGACACCATCTGCAGCAGCCCCTAGTGAATTGGCCTGTTTCATGGGAAGATGAAGTTTCGACGAGTTTTCCGCACGGCCGACGATGCGGCGTCACAACTACCCCCAATTTATGACTGCGTGACCATGGCGTCGGCTCCTCTCGCGATCATTCTGGCCGCCGGCAAGGGTAAGCGGATGGGCTCCGATCTGCCCAAGGTGCTGCTCCCGGTCTGCGGCCGGCCGATGGTAAGGTTTGTGCTCGATGCGGTGCGTCGCGCGGGCGTCCAGCAAGCGGTCGTCGTGATCGGGCATCGCGCTGAGCTGGTGCGCGAGGAGCTGGCTGGTGAACCGGGCGTTTCGTTCGCCGAGCAGAAGGAACAGCTGGGGACGGGCCATGCCGTGATGATTTGCCGCGCGGCCATTGCGGAACATGTCGGGCCGGTGCTGGTGTTGGCGGGCGATTCGCCAATGGTGCAAGTGTCATCGCTCCAGGCGGTACTCGCGGAATTTGCCCGACAGCGGCCCGCCTGTTTGTTGGGAACGGCCACAAAAGAAGACCCCGCCGGACTGGGGCGCGTGGTGCGCGACTCGGCCGGAAACTTTCTCGCCATCGTCGAGGAAAAGGACGCCACGCCCGACCAGCGGGCGATCCGGGAAGTGAACATGAGCACGTACGTATTTGATGCCGGCGACTTGTTGTGGTCGCTGGACCAATTGACCGCCGACAATGTCCAGCGCGAATATTACCTGACGGATTGCCCGGGCGTGTTGAAGAAAGCCGGCAAGACGGTCGTGGCCGCCAACGTGCTACAGCCTTGTGAAGCGCTGAGCATTAACACGCCAGCCGAACTGGCAGCCGTCGAAGACGAAATGAAAGCTATGGTGAGCAGTTAAATAGGTGAGTAAGTGAGTAGGTGGTGGAAATAACCACCTACTCACTTACCTACTTACTCACCAGCTCACTCCTCCCCATGAACGACCTGAAACTATTCAGCGGCACCGCCAATCCGGCCCTCGCGCATCGCATCGCCGAATACCTCGGCGTACCGCTGGGCGAAATCTCGCTTGGCTCGTTCCCGGACGGCGAAATCTCCTGCAAGATCAACGAGGACGTCCGCGGCCGCGACGTGTTTTTGATTCAGCCCACCTGCCCGCCGGTGAACGAGAACATCATGCAGCTGCTGGTCATGATCGACAGCTGTCTGCGCGCGAGCGCCGAACGGATCACCGCGGTGATTCCCTATTTCGGCTACGCGCGGCAAGACCGCAAGGACGAGGGGCGCGTGCCGATCACAGCCAAGCTTGTTGCAAACGTCATCACGCGCGCGGGCGCCAATCGCGTGCTCACGATGGATCTGCACGCCGCCCAGATTCAGGGCTTTTTCGACGTGCCCGTGGATCACCTGTACGCCGCACCGGTGCTGAACGAACATTTTTTGAACTCGGGCATCGACCTGCCGAACGTGGTGATCGTCAGTCCGGACGAAGGGAGCATCAAGCGGGCGCTGGGGCACGCCAAACGGATCGGCGGCACGCTGGCGATCATCGACAAGCGCCGCATGAGCGCCGACACCACGGTGCAGGCCCACATCCTGGGCGGCGAAGTGAAGGGCAAAGTGGCGCTGATGTTCGACGACATGATCAGCACGGCCGGATCGATCACCGGGGCGGCCAAAGTGCTCCATGAACACGGCGTCAAGGAAATCCATGTCGCCGCGACGCATGCCTTATTGGTGGGCCCGGCCATGGAACGGCTCCGAACCGCGAATCTGGCCAGTCTCGTCTGCACCGATTCGATTCCACTGCGGCCGGATCAACTGTTGCCGCAAACGCAAGTCCTTACCGTGGCCCCACTTCTAGGCGAGGCCATCAAGCGGATCCACCGCAACGAGTCGGTGAGTCGGCTGTTCCGGTAGAAACATGTCCGCTCGACAGACGGAGTCACGCCCAGTCAGGGTGAAGCCGGCGAATCGACCGGCATGTTATACGGCTTGCCCGATTGATAAAGGACCATCCGGTCCCGGACTCCGCCATGGACCGCGGCGTCGCTTCCCAATTCCAATGCCTGTTGGGACGTGGCGACGGCCGCGGTGTAGTCGCCGCTTGCCGCTTGGGCGGCGGCGAGCGTGTCGAGCGCCTCCCAGACTTTCCCCTGAGTCATGGCGACCGCCTTCTGGGCGAGTTCGACAGCAAGTGTTGGATCGCGGTACTTCTCCTCAGGACAAGTCGCCGCGAGCCAGGCCGCGTTGTTGTAGGCCGGCAGATAATTCGGATCAACGCGGGCGGCCTCCTGGTAATCCTTGCTCGCGGCGGCGTAATTGCCGGTGTATTGGTTGGCCCGCCCGCGATTGTAGTACGCGATCGCGCTCTGCGGATCGGCTTTGAGCGCGGCATCGAAGTGGGCTATCGCTGCCTTGTGGTCGCCCTTCTTCTGGTAGGCGGTGCCGAGGCTGTTGTGGGCGGTGGCGTCGTCCGGCGCGAACTTCGCGGCCTCCTGGTAATCGGCGATCGCCTTGTCAAAGTCCCTCTTCTCCTCCCAAACCAGTCCGCGATTGATCCAATATCCCGGCTCCTTCGGATGCTGCTTCACCCGCTCGCTGAAGTACTCGAGGGCTTCGTCGGTCGAGAGAGCATCATTCTTATTGATCCAGCCGGCGCCGAGGAACAAAAAGTCGTTCTTGATTTCGAGCACCGTCGAGGGAAACGCAAACTTCTTGATGCTGATCTCCTGCGATCCGTCGCTGCCGCGCGTGCCGTCCTTCCAGAATACGCGGTCGCCGACCTTGAAATCGGCGGCGAGCGCCACGGTCTGGACGGCGATCAGGGAGATAAATGCCAGGGCACGGAACATCGTTTGACCCTCCAGAAGCACCACGCCCGTTCGGATATGGCTTAAACTAGGCGAGCTGCGCAGCGATTGCCGGCCGGTAACTCACGGCCGCTCCTCAAAAATACCACGCAGATTGGCCTAAAACGCCGCCCGACCGCTTGAAATCGGGGCCCGTCATCTGGGCGAATGGGCTTGAAGACGGGCCTTGGTATCGGCAGAATAGTGGATTCCCCTGAAACGCACAATTTGAGCCCTGCGGCGGCATTGTTTTCACCTCCGCGGCAGCCTCGGAACTAATCAATTACACGACCGGTAATCAGACGACCGGCAACTAGACAACCATGGCCAATTTACTCAACGTCGAGCCGCGCACGAAGTTCGGCAAGCGAAACAACATCCGCCTGCACCGCGAAGGCAAGTTGCCAGCCGTGCTCTACGGACATGGCGAAGCGGCGGTCAGCCTCACGCTCGGCGCCGACCAACTCGAAGCTGTCGTCCGCCACGGTGCGAAGGTCGTCGATCTTGAAGGCGCGGCCGCGGGCAAAGCACTCTTGCAAGAAGTCACCTGGGACACCTTCTTTCACCAGGTGCTGCACGTTGACCTCTTGCGCGTGAAGGCGGGCGATAAGGTGACGGTCGAGGTGCCAATCGAGCTCAAGGGCGAGGCCCCGGGCGTAAACGACGGCGGCATCATCGAACATTTGATCCACTCGGTCGAAATCGAAGTGCCGCTCGATCTGGTGCCCGAGAAGCTGCACGTCAGGATCGGCGCGCTGAAGATCGGCGGGGAATTGTACATCAAGGATATCAGCGACCTGCCGGCCGGGGCGACTGTGAACGCCGACCCGGATGAAGTGGTCGTCCACTGCCTACTGCCGGCCGCGGAAGAGGAAGAAGCGGCTGCGGAAGAGGGCGCTGGCGCCGAGCCGGAAGTCATCGCCAAGGGTAAGGAGAAGGAAGAAGGCGAAGAGGGCGAGGCCGAGGAGAAGGAATAGGCAGAGCAGGGAGCAGGGAGCACAGAGCAGGGAGTCTGATGGCTCTGCTCCGTGCTCCTTGCTCCGAGCTCCTTGCTTTTGTCATGAAACTGATCGTGGGCTTGGGCAACCTGGGGCGCAAATACGACCAGACCCGGCACAATGTAGGTTTCGAAGTGCTCAACCGCTTGGCCGAGCGGTTTGGCGATGGACAGACGAAAGAGAAGTTCGACGGCCAGATGATGGAGGCGCGGATCGGGGCCGAACGAGTGCTGCTGCTATGGCCGCACACGTTCATGAACCTGAGCGGGCGCTGCGTCGGGCCGGCGGTGGAGTTTTACAAGCTCGAACTGTCCGACCTGCTGGTCGTGTGCGACGACTTCAACTTGCCGCTGGGCAAGTTGCGGTTTCGCCGCGAGGGCTCGGCCGGCGGACAGAATGGCCTGGCCGACATCATCCGCCGCTTGGGAACGGAAGAGTTTGCCCGGCTGCGAGTCGGCATCGGCCCGGTGCCGGAGAATTGGAACGCGGCGGACTTTGTTTTGGGAAAGTTCGCCGCCGCAGAAAAAGACACGATCAACGAGGTTCTTGTTCGTGCCGCCGACGGAGTTGAATGCTGGGTCACCAGCGGCGTCGAAGCGAGCATGAATCGATTTAACTAGAGCTGTTAGCCATTCGCTGTTGGCCAGATAAAGGCGTAACGGTTTCTGGCTAAGAGCTAACAGCTTTTTTGGAGCACCCCCTTGGCGACGACCACCACTAACACGCAAGTTTACGAAGCGATGTTCATCTTCGACTCGAATCGCTTCGCCCGCGACCGCGCGGCACTGCCGACCGAAGTCGAAGGCCTGATCAAGTCGCTCGGCGGCGAAGTGCTGGTGAGCCGGCTCTGGGAGGAGCGCCGCCTGGCATACCCGATTAACGGGCAGCGCAAGGGCACGTATTGGTTGATCTACTTTCGCGGTCCGACTTCGGCGATCACGCCGCTCAACCGCCAATGCGAGATCCACGACGGCATCCTGCGCCAGCTGGTGCTGAAGATCCACCCTCACCTGGTCGACGCGATCATCGAACACGCCAAGAGTGGCCCGGCCCCGCCGCCGGCCCCAGTGGCTGCCGCAGCGCCGGCTGGCCGCCCGATTGACGTGCCCGAGATCGAGGACTTGGAGAATTAGCGGCAGCGGGCAAATTTTGTTGCCCGAGCCGGCTCGATTTGATACGTTGACGGATACGGAACATCTGTTCACAAACCCGCCTGCAAGACAATTTGGGTTTGGCAGACAAGGCGCGTTCGGAAAAAGGCATACGAAGGGACCACCTGCCATGGCTAGCTACAACCGAGTCGTTCTGGTCGGCAATCTGACCCGCGATCCGGAGCTGCGCTATATCCCCAGCGGCACGGCCGTTTCGGATATCGGCCTGGCGGTCAACGATCGCGTCAAGAAGGGCGACCAGTGGGTCGACGAAACGACCTTTGTCGACATCACGCTGTGGGGCCGCACGGCCGAGATCGCCAACGAATATCTCAGCAAGGGCTCGCCCGTGCTGATCGAAGGCCGGCTCAAGCTCGATCGCTGGGAAAAAGAGGGCCAGAAATTTTCGAAACTCAAAGTCATCGGCGAGAAACTGCAGATGCTCGGCGGCCGCGGCGAGGGTGGTGGCGGCGGCGGTGGCGGCCCGCGCGGACGCAGCCGCAGCGCCAACGACGAGATGGGCGGCTCTTATGACGAAGGCGATCAATATTCCAGCGTGAGCGCTCCGCCGCCGAGCGACGACATTCCGTTCTAAGTCGAGAAATAATGATCGATGATTGATGATCGATGAGCTGCTCAGATCTGCGCTCATCATTCATCGTTCATCACTGAATCGAAAGCCTGACCATGTCGATCCAAACGAAGAAACTCAAGCGTGACCGCAATATGCCGTTCCGACCGCTGCCCAAGGGTGAGCATGGCGGCGTAGAGCTGCTGTTGATCCACTCGGTCGAGAGCCTCGGCAAGCAGGGCGAAGTGGTCGAGGTTCGGCCCGGTTATGCCTACAACTATCTGATTCCGCACGGCCTGGCGACGATCGCCACCGACCATCACAAGCGGATGGTGGATAAGCACAAGGTCAAGCTCGCGCAGATCGAGCTGCAACGCCAGGCCGAGCTGCGAAAAATGGCTGCCGAAATCGGCAAGCAGAGCATCACGATCGAGGCCAACGCCACCGAAGACGGCCATCTGTACGGCAGCGTTGGCGCCGCGGAAATTTCGGCCGCGCTCAAGGCCAACGATATCCACCTGGCGACCGACCACATCAAGCTGGAAGGCCCGCTCAAGGAACTCGGCCTGTATACGGTCAAGTTCCGCCTCTCGAGCGAAGTCGAAGGCGAACTGAAGGTGTGGGTCGTGCCGACGGTTCAGTCCGACGCCAAATAACTGCGCAGTCTTACGCCAAGGTGCGCAAAATTGAGCGCCATTTAGCCGCCGAGCTTGCTCGGCGCGCAGTTTCGCGGACAATGCGGATTGGCGTCGGTTGTGCTTGGCGCCGACAGTTCCGCCCCGTGCCACCAGCTGAGGGATCGACATGGCCACGGCAGATCGCAAGCCGCGCTTCGCCCCGCGCGAAAATCTGGGGGAATTGCTCGACCGCCAGCCGCCACAGAGCGTCGAGGCCGAACGGGCCGTGCTCGGCAGCCTGCTCTTGCTACCCGAAGTTTGCGACGAAGTCGCGCTGATCATCCGGCCCGACGATTTCTACGATGACGCCAACGGCTGCATTTTCCGGCACATCCTGTCACTGCACGAGAACGGTCGGCCCGTCGACCCGCAGCTGTTGAGTCAGTCGCTCAAGGATGCCGGCGAATTTGACCTCGCCGGCGGCGCCGCGTACTTGCTGGAAGTCATGCAGGCAGTTGCCACTGCGGCCCATGCCGAGCATTTCGCCCGCATCGTTCGCGACAAGGGCGTGCTCCGTGCGTTGATCCACGCGGGAACCGACATCATCCAGGAATCGAGCGACCCCACGGTCGACGCTCGCGAGATGCTGTCCCGCGCCGAAGAGCGCGTATTCCGGATCCTGGACACAAAGGGCGACACCAAGACCAAGGACGTCAAGGACATTATCAATGACTGTGTCGCGCGGATTGTCTCCCGGCGAGAACACTCGCACGTCCAGGGCACCGTCGAGACTGGCTTTGTCGATTTCGACGAAAAGATCGGCGGCTTGCGCAATTCAGAGCTCGTAATCCTTGCCGCTCGGCCGAGCATGGGAAAGACCGCGCTCGCGCTGAATATCGTCGAGCACGCGGCGCTCGTATCTTCTCAGCCGACGTTGGTGGTCAGCCTGGAAATGTCGTCGATCGAGTTGGGCGACCGCTTGCTCTCGGCTCACGCGCGCGTGGGCGGCTCGAAGCTTCGCACCGGTCACCTCAACTCGGCGGAGCAGAATTTGATCGTCAAAGCTGCGTCGGAATACTATGCAGCGCCGCTATTCATCGACGATTCCCCCAGCCGCAACATGACGGAAATTGCCGCCACGGCGCGGCGGTTGAAGCGGCGAGAGAACCTGGCGATGGTCGTGATCGACTACTTGCAATTGATCGAGCCCGACAATCCGCGCGATCCGCGCCAGGAACAAGTGTCGAAGATTTCGCGGCGGCTCAAGGGTCTGGCGCGCGAGCTTGACATCCCGGTCCTCTGCTTGGCACAGCTGAATCGGCAGGTGGAGGCGTCGCGCGACAACAAGCCGCAGCTCAGTCACTTGCGTGAGTCGGGTGCCATCGAGCAGGATGCCGACATTGTGATGTTCGTCCACCGCGAAGAGTACTATCAGACGAACGACGAGGATCGGGCCCGCGTCAAAGGCGAGGCTGACCTCTTAGTCCGCAAGAACCGCAACGGTCCGACCGAGGACATCAAGCTGACCTGGCTTCACGATTTCACGCGGTTCGAGAACTCGCAGCACATGCCTTACGACGAGTTCGCGCCGTTCGAGGCCGAGACGTTCTGACCGGCGTCACTGCGCTTGGACGCCGAGCTCGCTAGCGCCCGCGTCGCCATAATCCCACGAGGGCGAGCATGCCCAACAGCGCGATAGCGATCGTGGCCGGTTCGGGAACCGCTGCGGCGCCGGTGAGTGCGACACCTGCCCCGGACCCGGCGAGCAGCGAGTCGATCTGGTCGAAATCCGGCACGCTCTCGCCGAATTGCTCGCGCCAATCGGCGACCGTCGCTCCGGCAGTGGCCGCGTCGAGCGCACCGGCACCCTGTCCCTCGGAGTCGACGAGCAACGTGTAGTCGGCCGCGTCCACCTTGCCGTCGTCGTTCATGTCGGCAAATGGCCGCGAGCGACCGACCATTCGCAACTGGTACTCAAAGAAATCTGCGCTTCCCGGCGGCGGAGTGGTAAAGCCGCGGACGTACATCCAGGGGCCGATCTTGGCGGCGGTGAGCTCGATCGAGGAATCATCCGCGAGCTTGCCGCGGAACTGATAAGCATCGAATGGCGCCATCACGGGAAGTTGTCGCCCGTGGAGCCCTTCCAGATTCAGTAGCTCATCGACGTCCTCGACAATCGCCGGATGGGGCAAATCGGAAATGAGCGCGCCCCAGACTTCCGCGTTGTCGAAGGCGACGATCGGCGGGTAAATCGCCAGCGGCGACTGCACCACATCAAACTGGCCTGACAACCCGAGCCGCTCACTCACGCCAGCGAAGCCGCCGGTGCGATGGAGCACGCTCAAGCGGGGGATGACCTTAAACGTCCCGATCTTCAGGTCGAAGCCCTGGGCCCAAGTGTTCCCAGCGCCAAACGCGCAAGCCAACGCCACCACAAGCCGCAAGAACTTGATCCGCCGCATCGCTGGCACTCCTTCCGATGAGCTGGCCTTGCCAGCATCGAGTCTAGGACAACTCGCGCCGGCATTCAACATTTTTTGGCCCAGAATGAGCCTCCCGACCTTAGGCCGGACTGACGCCGTCATGTCACGCGGAGGGCGACGGCCTCGGCCATACTGCCAGCAAAAAGCTCCTTGAAGTCGCAATTTTCACGCGCTTCGCTAACCTGCCTTGTCTCTGTGCCGGTATTTCGCTAATTCTACGCGGCCTTTGGAGACCCAAACCGGAGCGCCCTGCGCGCGGCGACGGATCGTCGTAGCGCGGGTAATTGAAGCCACAACACAAGTTCGGGCGCTCCACGACTGCCGCTCTTCGACGCCGCCTCGTCCCGAAACCCGACATTCGATCCATACGTTTCTCGCCCGATGCGTGTCCCGCCCAATTTTCGCCGGCTGATCGCTGCCGCACTCACGGCAGTCGGCACAATGGTTGCGCCCTGCGTCGTGCAGGATGCGCGCGGCCAGGGCATGGGCGGAATGGGCGGCGGCGGTGGCATGCCCAACCCGGGAACGCTCTTCAAGAAAGACAAAGAGAAAGAGATCATCGGCCTATCGCTGGCGGCCACCGATGAGCCCGTGCTGGAAGTTCGCGTGGAAGGCAACCGGCTGATTCCAACGCAGCAGATTCTTAACGAAATGCAGACTCGCGTCGGCCGGCCTTACGACCCGGCACTCATTCAACGCGACGTCCGCAAGTTGGCCAGCCGCTCGTGGTTCGTCGCGGTCGAGCCGGAAATCGAAAAGACCGAGCAGGGCCGCATCGTCACGATCAAAGTCGTCGAACGTCCGACGATCCGCTACATCGAATACCTGGGCAACAACGTCGAACTCCTGGGCCGCGGCGGCCTCCGCGACAAGTCGCTCGCCAAGGAGACCGGGCTCAAGGTGGGCGGTTCGATCGATCCCTACGCGGTCGAGGATGCACGGCGCAAAATCATCGCGCTCTACCGACGCAACGGCTTCAACAACACCCAGTGTACGGTCCTCGAAGGCAACAAGCCGACCGATCAGGGCGTCGTGTTCCTGATCAACGAAGGCGAATCGCAACGGATCTGGAAAGTCGAATTCGAGGGCAACGAGTTTGTGTCCGATGGTCGGCTGCGGACCCAGGTCGAATCGAAGAAGCCGCTGATGTACTTGTTCAAAGGCTACGTTGACCGCGAGCAGATCGACGGCGACGTGGACCGCTTGACCGCCTACTACCGTTCGTTCGGTTACTTCCAGGCCAAGGTCGGCCGCAAGCTCGATTACAACGAGAAGGGCAACTGGGTCACATTGCGATTCGTCGTCAATGAGGGCCCGCGCTACCAGGTCCGCAATGTGAGCCACGTCGGCAATCACATCTTCGCCGGTTCCTCGCTCACCGGAGGCATGACCTTGCCTGCCGGACAGATGTTCGAGCAGGCCAAGATGAATAACGACCTCGAATGGCTCAAGAACCTCTACGGCAGTCAAGGCTACGTGTTTGCCGACATCACCGCGGAGCCCGTATTCCTGGAGGAGCCGGGCAAGATCGACCTCGTCTATCACATCGACGAAGGCAAGCAATGGAAGGTCGGACGGATCTTCGTCCACATCGACGGCGACAACCCGCACACCCGTATCCAGACGGCCCTCAACCGTCTCTCGTTCCGGCCCGGCCAGATCGTCGACATCCGCGAGATTCACGCCAGCGAGCGGCGGCTGCAGGCCAGTGCCCTGTTCCAGGCCGATGCCGCGAGCGGCGCCGCGCCAAAGATCACTTACAAAATCCGCGACATGAACGACGAGCAATTGGCGCGGGAAACGGAAGACAGCTTCCGCGGACAAAGTCCCGATGGACCGCGGCCGGCAACTGCCCCTTCCGCACCTGGACCGCAGCGGGTGTACGAAATTCGTCCGCCGCAAGGTTACACGCCATCGAATCAATCGATCGACTTGCACCTGGAAATCGAAAATCCCAGCGCCGCACCAGAGGCTGCGCCCGCGCCTCCTGCTCCCATTGCTCAGCCGCCCGCGAATCAGTCGTCGGGCAGTCCTTATCAAAACCTCGTGATCAGGACGCAGAGTCCTTATCAGCCGCCGTCGCCGTCTGCCTACGCTGCCCCGGCGGCCGCAGCACCAAGCCAGGCGGGATATCCCGCTCCCCAAGCCGCTGCCGCGACGAAGCCGGCGCCCTATGCGGCCAATGCCTACGCCGCGCCGCAGTACGGCGGGCAGGCCGTTCGCGCGACGGGTCCCGATTCGACTCCCGTCGGCTACAACGCTCAACCCATCCAGGTCGCTCAAGCCACGGCGCCACCGGGTGGACCGATGTTCGCGCCGCCGGGAACGCTACCTGCGCCGCCCGCAGCGGGCGCACCACCGACCTACGCCGCGGGACCGCCGATGCCGGGAACGCCCGATCCGAATGTAACTCCCATCGTTCCGGCCAACCCGGAGTTGTTTCCCAGCGGGGCCGTCGAACCTTGGGCACAGACATTTAACGATCGCTCGGTCGACATCTTCGTTGACGCTGCGGAGGCTCAAACTGGGCGGTTGATGTTGGGCGTGGCCGTCAACTCGGACGCCGGCTTGTTTGGCCAGGTCTTGCTCGACGAGCAGAACTTCGATTGGAAACGGTGGCCGCGCAGCATGCAGGATGTCGTTGACGGCCGGGCCTGGCGCGGGGCGGGCCAGCGCTTCCGCTTGGAGGCCATGCCCGGCACCCAGGTGCAGCGCTATATTGCCAGCTTTCAGGAACCGTACCTGTTCGACACGCCAATCAGCTTCGGCTTGAGCGGCTCCTACTACGATCGGCGGTTCGAAGACTGGACCGAGCAGCGCCTCGGCGGCCGTGTCTCCTTCGGCTACCAATGGACGGCGGACGACGTGTCGGCGGCCCTCGCCTATCGCGGCGAAAACGTGAAGATTTATGATCCGGTAGTCCAGACCGGCCCCGGCGTGATCGGCGTCCCCGAGTTGCAGGAAGTGCTCGGCAGCAATGCCTTGCACGGGTTCAAGGCGACCGTGGCCAACGACACCCGCGACAGCGCGTTCTTCCCCACTTCAGGCCACTACGCGGAACTCGGACTCGAACAGGTGATTGGCAGCTTCAGCTACCCGCGGGCGACGCTCGATCTGCGGCAATACGGTCTGGTGACCGAGCGGCCCGACCACTCGGGACGGCACGTGCTGAGCTTCTCGTCGCAGCTTGGTTTCACGGGCGACAACACGCCGCTGTACGACACGTTCTATTCCGGCGGTATTCAGTTCCCCGGCTTCGAATTCCACTCGGTCACGCCGATCAAGTATGCCTCCGACGGCACGAGCGTGCAGGTCGGCGGCGACTTCATGTGGATCAACAACCTGGAATATCTCTTCCCGCTCACGGCCGACGACATGCTCCACGGGGCGCTGTTTGTCGGCTTCGGCACGGTGGAGGAGAACATCTCGATCGATTGGGACCGCTTCCGCGTGGCACCCGGCTTCGGCCTGCGCATCACGATCCCGGCGATGGGCCCGGCGCCAATTGCGCTCAATTTCGCATTCCCGGTTGCCGAAGCCCCGACCGACAATCAGGAAATCTTCACGTTCAACATCGGCTTCACGCGGTAACCGGGCGGAGTGCGCAGGCTATTTGGTGAATTAGTGAGCAGGTGATAGCGATTCGCCTCCCTGCTCCCCGCTCCCTACTCTAATACCCATACCGATACGCCCAGCGGATGCAGTCGTTGTTGTAGTTGTTCCGCCAACCGACGCGCGGATAATACCGCTCGGCGCCAAACCAGCCCCAGCGGTACGTCGACACCGGGAAGCCGTAGCCGTACCAGCCTCCCGCGGGCGGATAGGGTCCGGGGCGCGCCGACTGATTTGCCTGCGCCTGCCGGTGGTAGCCGTAGGATTCGTCGAGCACGCCGCCGTTGCGGATGTCGACCTGCGGCTCGTACAGTGTCGGGCCCTCGGGGCGCGGAGCCTGCGTTGGGGCCTGGCCGAAGGCCTGGGCGAGCACAGCGCCGCTGATGTTCCAGGCGAACGCCAGAACCGCGGTGAACAGACAAAGGCGAACGAGATTGCTCATGCTGGCCTCCTTGCCGCACGTGTTTTAATCAGAACCCTGGTCCCGGACCTTCCACTGCGCCGCCTTCAATTCCGCCTTGATATGGCGCGCCCATCGGCGCCATGGCCGGGTTGTAGAATCCCTGCCACGGTCCGACTCCGCCGCCCTCCACAAACGGTCCGCCACCGAACGCGGGCGATTCGAAGCCGCCGACTCCGCCGAACCCACCGACTCCGCCGCCCCATGCCGAAAACGGATAGCCGCCAAATCCCCACCAGGGGTTGAAGCCTCCGAAGAACGGCGAGCCAAAGAAGAAATTGGGCGGGCCATAAAGGTTGCCGAAGTAAGGTGCGTAGCTGCCGCCCCAGCGGGCGCGGTAGTAGTCGAGGTGATAGGGATAAGGTCGTTGGAACGAGCCGAACGAAGTTTGTGACGAGTAGCTCGGCATCGGCCGGTGACGCCACTTGTCCTGCTGCCGGTCACCGTGGCCGCCCCAATCGCTGCCCCGGCGTTGATAAGTCGGGGCACCTTGCTGCGCGAGCGCCGGCAACGCCGCTGCCAGCGCAAGCAGTAGCGTCGTCGAAAACGACGCCGTCAAAAGCCGCGCCGAGCGCCCAAGTATCGAAGTTCTCGACCGATTGGCTGCCATACTTTCATCGTAGGCAGCGAAACTTTGCGGCGTCAAGAAACTGGGGTGTGTGGGCGTTATGGCGATCCGCCAGCATGACCGTTGTAACCGGACCACGCCATCTTTCGCCGCACCCCAGGCCCTTATTCCAGCTCCTCTTCATCCTCCGGCCCGCGATCCTCCATGCTGTCGGCCATGCGATTGAGAGCTTCGGTCTCGATCTGGCGGACGCGCTCGCGGGTCAGGCCAAGCTGCTCGCCGATCTCTTTGAGCGTGCGTGGTTCGTGGCCGTCGAGGCCGAAGCGCATCCGCAGCACGGTCGCTTCCCGCTGGTCCATCGTGCCGAGCATGCCCATCACGTGGCGCAGGCTGTCGCTCTCCACGAGCGCGTCGTCCGGCGTGAGTTGCCGCTCGTCCATCACCATATCGCTGAGCGTCCAGCCGGCTTCGCTCTGATCCGTCTGCGGCGTGGCGTTATAGATCTTGATCGCCTTCTTGATGATCGGCAGCTTCTTTTTGGGGAGGCCCAAAACCCGCGCGATTTCTTCCGGCGTGGGCGAGCGGCCCAGCTCTTCGGTCAGCCTCGCATTGGCCCGCCGCCACTTCGAGAGCAACTCGACCATATAGGCCGGAATGCGAATCGTCTTGCCCGAGTTGATCAGCGCCCGCTTGATCGATTGCTTGATCCAGTAGCTCGCGTACGTGCTGAACCGAGTCCCCATCGCGGGGTCGAAGCCTTCGACCGCCCGCAGCAGGCCGAGATTGCCTTCCTCGATCAGGTCCTGCAGGCCGAGGCCTTTGCCGGAATAGCCGCGGGCGATATTCACCACCAGCCGCAGATTCGCCCGCACCATGCGGTCGCGGGCCGCCGTGTCGCCGTTGCCGATTTTCGTCGCCAGCTCGCGCTCTTCGGCCGCATTCAAGAGCGCGGTCTCGTTGATCTCGCGCAAGTACGTTTCCAGCGGCGACTGAACGGCCGCGGAGGTCTTCCGCTTCTTGGCGGCGGGAGCTGATGGCATGGTCGGGCGGTCCGGGGCGAGGGCTTCAGGATGGGAGGATGGCAGGGAGCACGGAGCAGGGAGCACGGAGCGAGGATTTCAACTCCCTGCTCCAGGCTCCTTGCTCCCTGCTAGCATCTGCCCGCAAAGACTATCGACGCGGCCCGTCCGTTCGCTGGACGCATGTCAAATTTTGACGCCATGCACAGATTGTGCACCTGGCGCGGGAAGTAACAAAAAAAGCGGCGTCTCGGGTCCAAACGACCCGCGATGCCGCTATGCGATGGTTGTAGCAGTTGCACGGGGCGGCGATTTGCCGCGCCACCCAACGTCGCTTTCAGCTAAGTGTGCCGTCAACCCTGGGTGGCGTGCCCCGAGCTCCTCTGGCTCGGCCAGTTGAGCGGCTCGAAATTACGAGTTCCTAACTCCCGGCGAAAACCAACACCGCAATCGTCACCAACTCGACTGCAATGAAACTCATCGCGCCGCAGGCCACCAGTGCAATTCGGTCCACGATCCAATAGGCATCCTGCCGACAAGGTCGCGGTTCGGACGCCGCTTTCGTCGCGTCGTCGTCGCCGGGCATTTGGTCCATCCGGCGTAGCCATTGGTCGTAGTCCAGGCACTGAATCGCGTACTCCACATCGCCCAGCGAAGTCACCGTGGATCGCACCCAACTGAGTGCATCTTCGAACGAGATCATATAGGAGTAGATCGGTCCAGAGAGCGCGCGTGCGCAGTGCTCGAAGGGAATCGGAATTCCGTATTCCACCAGCTTCTCAAACTCTGCCTGGCAGGCCTCGAACTCCTCCGCGACCCGGAACGAGCGGCTGTAACGATACTTTTGTATCCACCACCAGCAATAGAAAATTCCGTGCTCCAACATCCGCTCCGAGTGCGTGTTCTCGTGGATCAAAAGCGCATGGATTTTCTTCTCGTTGTACGATTTCGGTTGACTGCTTCCATCGAGAAAACCGAAGTGCTCCTCCCGCACGTCGAGCCCCCACCTTTGGAGCCGTCGCGGCTTGTATAGCGTGGTGCACCGAACGCTGTACAGAAACTTCCATGGCCCGCGGTAGTCGTGAAGTCGAATCTGTCGTAGCACGGCGGAACTCGCAAAACGAAATCAGTGGCAGTGCACCAATTCTTATTCGAGCGGTCCACCGAACTATTGGCAAGTTGCTCGCCAATCCACGTGAATCATCCGGGACGGTCCATCGAGATATGAGGAAGGCAGCTCATTTTCGCTGACCGGACGCTTGCGTCGGCATGCACGGTCAATTCCGTTCCAATCCGGTCGCGTGGCTGGCTTTGATACTATGATGTCAACAAAAATAGCCGGGCAAAACCGCCCGGCTATTTCGTGATTGAACAAGTTCTCGGCTCCGAACGTTACTCTTCGCTGGGCGACTTGAACAGCGGGCCCGAGCCCGAGCCAACGCCGCCCTTGAGCTCTGCGGCCGGGATGCTCGCGCCACCGTTCTCGCCGGACGGTGCGCCGCCTTCTGCGCCGCCATCTTCCTCGGCCCATTCGACGCGCTTGCGCGACAGGCCGATCTTCCGCTCGTCCGAATCGACCCGCAGGATCTTCACTTCGATCTGCTCGCCGACCTTCACCACGTCTTCCGGATTCTCGACCTTGTGGTCGGCGAGTTCCGAAATGTGGAGCAGGCCTTCGAGGCCATCTTCCAGGCCGACGAACACTCCGAAGTTCGTGATCTTCGTGATCGTGCCCGTGACCAGCTGGCCCGGCTGGTAGCGGTTCGGGATGTCCGTCGCCCACGGATCGTCGTCCATTTGCTTGAGGCCGAGCGCGATCCGGCGGCGTTCCTGGTCTACGGAGACCACCTTGCAGGTGACTTCCTGGCCCTTTTCGACCACTTCGCTCGGGTGGCCGATCTTGCGGGTCCAGGACATGTCGCTCACGTGGAGCAAACCGTCGATGCCTTCCTCGATCTCGACGAACGCGCCGTAGTTGGTGAGGTTGCGGACCTTGCCGGTGACCAATTGGCCGGGCGGGTAGCGGTCGGCGACCTTGTCCCACGGGTTCGACTGCGTCTGCTTCATGCCCAGCGAGATTTCCTGCTTCTCCTGGTTGATGTCGAGGACCATCACCTCGACCGGCTGGTCGATCTGCACCATCTCGCTCGGATGGCTGATCCGCTTGGTCCAGCTCATCTCGCTGATGTGCACGAGGCCCTCGATGCCGTCCTCGAGCTTGACGAACGCGCCGTAGCTCATGACGTTTACCACCGTGCCCTTGTGAGTCGAGCCCACCGGGTACTTGGTCGGCACATTGTCCCACGGGCTCGCGCTCTTCTGCTTCAGACCGAGTGCGATCTTTTCCTTTTCGTAGTCGATGTGCAGGATCTTGACCTCGATCTCGTCGTCGATCTTGACCATCTCCGAGGGGTGCGCGATGCGCCCCCAGCTCATGTCCGTGATGTGCAAGAGGCCGTCGATGCCGCCCAGGTCCACGAACGCGCCGAAGTCGGCGATATTCTTGACGATGCCCTTGCGAAGCTGGCCAACCTGCAGTTCCTTGAGTAGGTCTGCCTTCTTTTGCGCCCGCTCGTTCTCAATGAGGCTGCGGCGGCTCACGACGATGTTGCGGCGAGCTTCGTCGATCTTCAGCACCAGGCACTTGATCGGCTTGCCGATGTATTCGCCGATGTCGTGCGGGCGGCGGATGTCGACCTGGCTGGCCGGCAGGAACACGTTCACGCCGATGTCCACCAGGAGGCCGCCCTTGATCTTCCGCGTGACCGTGCCGGTGACGACGTCGCCTTCCTTGACGGTCTCCATCACCTTGAGCCACTTTTCGATCTTCTCGGCCTTGCGCTTCGAGAGCACAATCATGCCGCGATCGTCCTGCTGGGGACCCATGTCCTCCAGGTCCTCGACCAGCACGCGGATCGTGTCGCCGACCGCTGGCAGCTCGTCCCCTTCCTCCCATTCATTGCGGGGGATGATCCCCTCGCTCTTGTAGCCGACGTCGACCAGGATGAAGTCGTCGTCCAGCCGCAGCACTTTGCCTTCGACGATCTGGTTGGCGGAAACGTCCGCGCCGCCGAGCCATTCCATATTCTCCGGCTCGAGAATTCCGATCGCGGCTTCCTGCTCTTCTTCCGAAACGTCGAACTCACGAATTAAATTACGATTGACCATGGGGAAGGGAAAAACACTTTCTTCGGCAGTCCGGTCCGCCTAAGAGGCAGCTCACGCCCAGGCCATTGAATTGACCATTCAGCGGGTGAGCTTGCTCGCCGCGAGAGTCGCAGTCGAGCCATGCCAAGAGACCAGCATCCTACCAAAACAAACACGAGGGACCTCCGCCGCGAGAGCCGGCCACACGGCCAAACCTCAAGCCCGCGGGGAAACCCATAATATTAGGGGAATTGGTGTCCGAAAACAACCGCACTGCCCGCTCCAGCGCCCCTCGCCGCGAAGGAATCGAAATCTGGCCCCCGGCGACCCACTCAGCTTCGTCGGACAATCGCTGAAGTTTTGCGGACTTTTCAAAATCCGGCTCCCTCGCCCCGATTCGCGAGCTACATTTCTGATGGCGGTGGAATCCGCCGACTTTTCCGCCGATTCACGCCTGCTCCTCTCCCGCCGCTCGACGCGACAGTTCGACCGCCTCGAACCCGCACGTATCCGCTCCTTTCATCCTGTTTCGAATTGACTAGCCGGTCGGCAAGAGCACACCGCTCGCCAGACCGGCCAAACGCATGCGCGCGCCGCAAGACATTTCGACGTGCATCGGTGGAGAACAGCTCATGGCCACCAGCAACAGCTTCCGCCGTCGTTTCGATCGCCGTGGCGCCGCAGCCGCGGAGTTGGCCCTCTGCCTGCCCTTGATCGTGTTCCTGCTGCTGGCCTCCCTGGAAGCCTGCTCGATGATCTTCCTCGACCACAGCCTGACGATCGCCAGCTACGAGGGCGTCCGCATGGCCATCAACTACGACGCCAGCAACGCCTCGGTCAACAATCGAATTAACCAGATCATCACCGAGCGCGATGTGCACGGCTCCCAGATCACGATCAATCCGTCGAACGTGGCCAATGTGAAGCGGGGTGAACGCATCACCGTCACCGTCAGTGCCCCGTGCGACAACAACGCGATCCTGCCGCTGTGGTTCTATGACGGCAGGACGCTGACCTGCTCCACGACGATGGTCAAGGAATAGGAACGTTGGTCAAGGAATAAGAACCCCACAGACACACAAGCCAGAAACTCTCCCGCCGAGGGATGCACCCAAGCACCTACAGCCCCCGACGATTCCATCGGTGCAAAGACGAGGCCGATTGACATGAACGGCAAGAAACTCACACGCGAATATCCGCGCCACACCAAGCGGTACCGCACCCGCCGCGGGGCGATCGTCGTCTTGGCCGCGCTGATGATGATCGTGTTTTTGGCGAGCGTCGCCTTCTCGGTGGACGTGGCTTACATGCAGCTCACCAAGATCAAACTCCGTTCGGCCACCGACGCCGCGGCCCGGGCCGCCGGCGAAGGCCTGTCCCGCGCCCAAGACATCAACTACGCCCGCCAGGCGGCCAAGGACATCGCCGCCGCCAACCTGGTGGCCGGCGACCCACTGCTCCTGGAAGACTCGGACATCGTATTCGGCAATTCTTCGCAGCAGGGGAGCGGCGCGTGGGCCTTTTCGCCGGGCGGAAACCCGATCAATGCCGTCCGCGTGAACGGACGCCGCACGCGCGAGGCGCCTTCCGGCAGCGTGCCGATCTTCTTCGGCAAGGTGTTCAACGTTTTCGACTTCCAGCCGGTGCAATCGGCCACGGTGGTCCGCCTCGACCGCGACATCTGCATCGTCGTCGACCGTTCGAGTTCGATGAAGCTGTACCTCACCGACAACAGTCCGACCATGTCCACAGGCGACTCACGATTCTGTCAACCTCCGAACATGTCGCTCAGCCGCTGGGGCGCGCTGTCCGTCGGCATCGATCGCTTCGTAAGCGCTTTGGCCACGACGCCGCAGTCGGAGTACGTCGGCCTGGTCTCCTTCGGCAGCGCCTACAACGCTTGCAGCTACAACAACAATGCGTCCGACATTAATTGCGCCTTGGCCGCCAATACATCCGCTGTGACGAATGCGATGAGTACGCTCTCGTCGAAGAAATTCAACGGCCAGACGAACATCGCCGCCGGCATCACCAAGGGCATCCAGGTGCTGACGTCTGCCTCCGCCCGGCCCTACGCCGCCAAAACGATGGTGCTGATGAGCGACGGCGCCTACAACCAGGGCTCCGTGCCGCACGTCGTGGCCCAGGACGCAGCCGCCGCCGACATCATCATTCACACCATCACCTACGGCGAAGCGGATCCGGTCGAAATGAAGGCCATCGCCGACGCCACCGGTGGTAACAATTACATCGCGCCGAACGCGCAAGCGATGCAGGACGCCTTTGAAGAAATCGCGTTGACGTTGCCGGTTGTCTTCACGGATTAATGTCAGGTGTCTGGTGTCAGACCGATGGTACGCGCTGGTTGTCCCACGAGTACCGGAAACCTGACACCGGACACCCGACACCTAGTTGCACGTGAGTCAGACTATGAGAATCAATAGTCGTCAAGTCGCACGCGGCCGGCGCACTCGCGCTGGCGCCGTCGTCACGGAATTCGCCATCTGCGCGCCGCTCTTGTTCTTCTTCTTTTTCGCGTCGCTCGAGTTTAGCCGCGTGAACATGATCCGGCAGAGCGTGGAAAATGCGGTCTACGAGGGCGCTCGCCGCGGCATCGTGCCGGGGGCAACGGCCGCTGATTGCCGCGCGTCGGCCCAGACCGTGCTCAACTCGATCTCGGCATCCGGCTCGACCATCACCGTAACGCCCAGCGTGATCACCAAGGACACACCGCAGGTGACGGTCGCCGTTTCCGTGCCGGTGAACAACAACAGCTGGGTGATCCCCGTGTTCTTCGAGGGCCGCAGCATCTCCAGCTCGATGACGCTCAATCGCGAGCGGTTCGAGACCTCGAGCGTGCCGTAACGCGGAACATTCTTGACGCTATCTTTGACGGACTTCGCTTAACCCCCAGCTCTGCCGGCGCTGTTTTGCGAATGCTTCCAGTTGATCGAACGCAATATCGACGGCCGTGATGCCCTCGGTATTTGCCTCTCTCGCGGTCGAGGGGAGCGTGACCTCGTTCTGGATCGCGAAGCGCCTGCGCGATAGCCACGCCTCAAGCGCCTGATCATGTCGAGCACCAGTCTCCGACCGAGCCGGTAGCACAGCCCGCGCTCGAACCCATTCTGGCTGTGTCGACTGATGGGCCAGCGCCGCAGCATCTAACGCGACCAGCGGTCTGTCGGCCGCAGCATTTGTGTTCCTACTTTTTTCTCCCTGCTCCGTGTCGAAGATTCGCCGCGGCGAACCCCCAGTCAAAGACTCGCCGTGGCGAGCACCCTGCCCCGCCATCGCCCCGAAATTGCTTTTCCACACGGTGAAGTCGCGCTCGTCGACCAGGCCATCACCGTTCCCATCGGCTCCGGCGCCGGGCGACACGATCGCTCCGAGCGTGTCTCGCCACACGGAGTAGTCCATCGCGTCCACTCGGCCATCGACGCGATAGTCGCCCGGCAAGAATCCGGCCGGAATCGACTCGACTGCGCCAATGTCGATCCGCCCGCCGAATACTCGCGTAAACGGCGCGCCGCGCTGATCATGCAGCGTCACGAAGCCCTGCCCTGCGACCGCCGCAAGATCGCCGGCATTGATCGCCGGGCTACCGGGCAATGGAGCGTGGGTCAGAATCCGCAAGCCATTGGGCAATTCAAATCCGCCGTTGTCGTCCAGCGGCGACAGCAACGGGTCAATTCGTTTTGCAAACGTGCTACCACCAATTAGATTACCTTTCGCGTCCGGCGATCCCACCGGCGCTTCCGCCAATCCGCTCGCACTGTTATTTCCCACCAAACTATAGTGCAAGTCGAGACTTGATCCTAAGAAGCCGCTCAAGTCGCTTCCAATCAGCGCAAAATTGCCTGCCGTAATTAGACCATTCGCGACTATGCCGCCCGTTGCGACAAAAACACCGCCACCCGCCGAAGCGCTATTCTGCGTAACCGTCACTTGGTTCGCGCGAACGTAGCCCTTCAAGTACAGGCCGCCCCCGTTTCCGCCGACAGTGTTCCCCGAGATCGTGCAATTTCGAATCTCGACAGAATCGGTGATGGCAGTCGTAACGTAGATTCCGCCAGCTCCTGAGAGCGCAGTGTTGCCGCTGACGGTGCTGTCCTTCATCAGGAACGTGCCATCCTCGGCCCTCAAGTACACGCCGGCGCCGCGGCTGTCGATCCCGATATCATTACCCACCAGTTGGTTGCCGCTCACGAGCGTGCGGTCGATCTCGATTGCTCCGCCGAGACGCATAAACATGTAAATTCCGCCGCCGGACGAGGCCGCTTCATTTTCGGCAACTAGAGTGTCAGAAACAGACACCTTGCCATTCAGTTGTGCGCTGACCAAGATTCCCCCGGCCGACGAATTTGACCGGTTGCCGGTGACCACATTGTGATAGCTGTTGATCACACTTCCCGCGAAAGTCGCGCTGAGAATCATGCCTGTGCCGACATTGTCTGTCAAATCGTTGCTGTAAACGTACGACGTGCCAGATCCCTGCGCGGAGAGACCGCCAAAATTTCTCGACGCCACGTTTCCGTACGCGTTGATTCTGCCCCCCGCCGAGGTCGAGATCCCGATCCCGCCGAAACTCCCGCGGTCCGGTGTCAACAGCAGATTGTCGGTCGCAGCGTTACCGTATAATTGCACGACGCCGCTGGAGATAGCAGACACAAAGATGCCAATGCCGGTCGAGACGGTTCCGCCGGCCATGTTTCCGCCGGCAGTATTTCCATACACCTTGGCCTGACCGGTTCCGCTCCGGACGACGGCCAATCCTCCGCCGTTGGCACTCGTCCCCAAGATAGAATTTCTCATAAACGTATTGCCCGTGACCAAGAGGTCGCCGCTGCCCACATGTCGAAAGTAACCGCCGCCACCTTCCGCGGATGTTCCCCGGGACTTATTGCCGTCGAATAGGTTATTTGTCACGAGCACGCTGCCGGTTCCCGTGGCAACGACATACACTCCGCCACCCGATCCGTCGGTGCCTTGGGTGGAGTTCGCAAGGACACGATTGTTCGTGACGGCAAGTTGCCCGCTTCCGGAACGACCGACGCGCAACCCGCCTCCTTCTGCACCATTGCCCCTGGTTGAATTCGCCGAAAACGTATTTCCGTCAACCATCAGGTTGCCACTGCCGCTGTGAGCGACGTAGGCGCCGCCACCCCCGCCACTGGTGCCGGCCGAAGTGTTGGCTGCGAAAGTATTGGCCTCGATCAAAACGTCTCCACTGCCGCTGTGAACGATTTTTGCCCCGCCGCCCTCGCCACCTGTCCCGCTTGGAGAGTTTTCGTGGAATGAATTCCCTTCAACGCGAACATCTCCCTCGCCACGAGCTTGCAGGAGTAGCCCCCCGCCTTCACCGCCCGTGCCTTGCGTGCTGTTCATGCCAAATTCATTGTCCAGCAGCGAGACATTTCCACCCCCGAGCGACACGCACATTCCGCCGCCAAAAGCAACAGTGTCGTAAGTGGAGTTCTCAATGACCTTGGTCTTGGCAATCGACACCGCTCCAGTTCCCTCATGGATGAGATACATCCCTCCACCAGGTCCACGGACGAAATTATTGCTAATCGTTGACTCCGTAAGCGAAGCCGTTGTCTCATCGTTCAATAAAATGGACAGTCCGCCGCCATTGGCGATCGTGCCGTAAACGGAGTTGCCGATGACCTTGGTCTTGGCAATCGACACGGCTCCAGACCCCTGGTGAATGAGATATATCCCTCCGCCAGGACCAAGGGCGAGATTATTGCTGATCGTTGATTCCGTAAACGAAGCCGTTGCCTCTTCCGTCAAAAAAATGGCCAGTCCGCCGCCTCCTGAGGAAGCCTGGTTGTCGACCACTGCAACGCGTCTCACTTCCAGACTCTCCGCGGAGAAAACTCCGCCCCCGAAACCATCCACGTCGCCTCCGCTGATCGTTAGACCTCGCAAGACGACGTCAAGCTGCGACAGCGGATCTTCATCGTCGATATTAAGCACCCGGCTGCCATCAGCATTGTCGGCATCCGGTGTCGGATCATTACCGCCGGCATCGATCGTGAGCTGATCCGCGCCAGGCCCGCTAATTGTGAGCGAGTCGGTAATCTTGAGTTCGCCCTGGGTGAGCAGGATCGTCGCGGGGCCGTCTGCGATGAGCGCTGGATCGAAAGTGATCGTATCGACGACGCCCTTGAATCGAGTCGCGTTGGCCAGCTCGATCGCCTCGCGCAGGCTCAAGTCGCCGCGCGAATAATCGCCGTCCGATTCGTCCACGAGCGTGTCGACCACGAGATTGAGGTCGGTCGGTAACTCGTATTCAAACGCCCCAATATCAATCCGCGCGCCGACAATCCGCCCAAACGGCTCGCCCCGCTGATCGAACTGCGGCACGCCGTCTTCGCCGGCCACGGCATTCAAGTCCCCTGCGTTGATCGCCGGACTTCCCGCGAGCAGCGCATGCGTGAGAATGCGCGACCCATCCGGCAACTCAAACCCGCCATTATCCGCCAACGGCCCCAACAAGGGATCAATCATCCCGTGCACCGGCCCGCCAATCAGATTTCCGTGCGCATCCGGCATCCCAACAGGAGCCTCCGCTAATTGAGTGCCAGAATTGTTTCCTACGAGACTGTGACGGACTTCGATGGCTGAGTTGATTTCGAAATCCGACGGTGCCGTTGATGGTGCGAAATTTCGTGCGACAATTACATGGTCAATCACGACGGGATCGCTGCCGGAATGATTGATGGCAATTCCGCCCGTTGGCTTATATCCCAACGTCTCCAGGATAGACTGCTCGGCACTATTCTCAACAACCGTACTGTAAGTCATACGGAAATTGCCATCGCCAAACATGTAAATACCACCATCGCCTACGTGGCCTGTATTTCCGCTTACGGTGCAATGCGCGATCTCCACGGACCCGGGTGCCGTGTAAATTGAATCCTGGACGCTGACAACAACGCCACCTCCATATTCAGCTCTGTTTTTAGCAATCACGCTTTGACTGACAATAATTTCACTGCCTACGCTAGAATCGAGGAACAATCCCCCGCCGTTGTAAGCGCCGGAATTGCCCTTGATCAAACACCGGTCGAACAAAATACGTGCGCTATTTGTCGCCCGAAAGAAAGCGCCACTACCTTGTGGTCTACCTATCACGCCTCGATTGTCAATGATTTGTACATTGTGAATAGACGCTATTGTTCCAACGGCGCTGAGGAAGATTCCAGATCCGCTTCCACCTTCGTTTCGAGCAATCGTACAGCGTCGAATTTCGAGCGGACCGAAAACATTGGCATATATCCCGCCGCCATGCGAAAGGGAACGATTATCCGCGATCACGCTGTCGGTTATTGACGTTGAACCGCCAGTTGACGAAATGAATATTCCACCACCGGATTGATACGCGCCAGCAATCCCGCCTTGGTTATTAGTAATTGACGAGCGACTGATCGAGGCTACCCGTGACGCTCCAACGAATAAGGTCAACCCACCACCAAGATTCTCTGAAAAATTGTGACTTATCTCGGCATTCTCAACGAAAATCGATCCAACAGCGTAAATGCCGCCTCCACTGCCAGCCACATTTTCAGTAATCGCGGAATCTATAAGCGAAAGTTGCTCCCGACTGAGAATCGCTCCACCATTCCCAGAAGTATCGCCTCCAGTAAGCGTTAATCCGACAATCATCACGTTAATTTCTGTCGCAATGCCGTTGTCGATATTAAATATCCGACTGCCGTCGTTGTTATTTTCATCCGGAGTTGGATCGTTGCCGCTCGCATCGATTGTTAACAAGCCCGCGCCGGGGCCATTGATCGTGAGCGAGTCGGTGATCTTGAGCTCGCCCTGCGTGAGCACAATCGCCGCCGGGCCGTTCGCCGTCAGCGCCGGATCAAAGTGGATCGTATCAACGACGCCCTCGAATCGAGCCGCGTTCGCCAGCTCGATTGCTTCGCGGAAGCTCAAATCGCCGGGCGAATAGTCGCCGTCCGATTCGTCCACGAGCGTGTCAACCACGAGATTCAGGTCGGTCGGTAACTCGTATTCAAACGCCCCAATATCAATCCGCGCGCCGACAATCCGCCCAAACGGCTCGCCCCGCTGATCGAACTGCGGCACGCCGTCTTCGCCGGCCACGGCATTCAAGTCCCCCGCGTTGATTGCCGGACTACCGGGCAAGAGCGCGTGCGTCAGCGTCAGCCCGCCGTTGTCAGCAAGCGGCGCGAGCAAAGGACTAATCGGGTCTTCCGCTGTACCGATTAGGTTCCCTCCTAAATCGGTGATTCTCGCGTATCGATTGGATCCGAGCAGGGAAAAGCGCATTTCCACATTTGCGGAAACGTCGAATGGGCCAGCAAAAGAATCACTTGTATTCTTCGCTACGATCGTGTGCTCCAACGAGGCGTTGAAGGCAATCATTCCTCCTCCAACATTTCCGACAATTGTACTGTGGCGCACTGCCAATTCACCGACCGCTGTTACGCCGCCGCCGCCCGACAGGTTATAGGTTGTACGGACTTCGGCAGAATTCTCGCTGATCGTAGAATTGCTAATCTCCGCCACGCCCGTCAGATACAATCCGCCGCCGGCTCGCCCCGCACTGTTTCCGTGAACAAGGCTCGATGTAATAGAGATCTTCTCTGCGACGATTGCACCTCCAGTATCTCCAGCGCGGTTGTCAGTGAACTCACTTTCCAGCACTTTCAGTGTCCCGCTTGCAAGGAATAGTAGCCCTCCACCGCTCCCGAAAGACGTGTTTGCAGTAAATACGCAATTCGAGACAACGCACTCCGGCGGCCCCGCTTCGATGAAGCCACGGATCGACAGACCGCCACCGCCGCCAAAAAATCCACAATAATTGCCAACGAATGTGCAATTGAACAAGCCGGCGTTATGCACGCCGATTTGGTCCCATACCTTCGCCATCCAAGCGACGCCGCCTCCGTCGATGGAGGCATTGTCCCTCACGACACAATCCGACATTCGCAGAATCCCCTCGCAATATACTGCACCACCTTCGTGCCCCGTATCGCCACCAGTCATCGTGAGACCCGAAACGACAAATTGGAGTGGAATACCTAGCTGATTCATCCTGGGAGAATAAGCCTTAAAGACTCGAATGCCATCGCCTCTATTCACATCGGGCGTCGGATCATTTCCGCTGGCATCGATCGTCAAGAAGTCCGCTCCGGGGCCGTTGATCGTGAGCGAGTCTGTGATCTTGAGCTCGCCCTGGGTGAGCAGGATTGTCGCCGGGCCGCTGGCCGTCAGCGCCGCCGCGAATTCGATCGTGTCCGCCCCGGGCACCGTGTTGGCCGCGAAGATCGCCTCGCGGAGCGACGTCTTGCCGTCGTTGAAATCGATCGTGTCGGTAAGCGTCGTGACGAGGATGGGACCGGCGGACGACAGCGGGTGCACTTGTGGATTATCGCCAGCGATTGTGACAGGCTCCTCGACAGCCGCGACTCTCTCGCGGCTGCCCGCCGATTCCAGCCCGACCCCTTGCGCTCCGAAGTTGCTTTTCCACACGGCATAGTCGCGCTCGTCGACAACGCCGTCGCCGTTGCCATCCGCACCAGCACCGGGCGTGACGACCGCACCAAGCGTGTCCTGCCAAACCGTATAATCCCGCGCGTCGACCACGTGATCGACATGATAGTCGCCCGGCAAAAAGTCGTTTGGAATCGACTCGACCGCGCCGATATCGATCCTTCCTCCGTACACTCGCGTGAATGGCACGCCGCGCTGATCGTTGAGCGGCACGCCACCCTGCCCCGCTATCGCCGCCGGATCGCCGGCATTGATCGCCGGGCTGCCGGGCAAGAGTGCATGGGTCAGCGTCGGCCCGCCGTTGTCGGCCAGCGGGGCCAGGCGAACATTGATTCCGTCTCCACCGCTTCCAATCAAGTTGCCATTCGCATCAGGTAAATTGCCCTGCGTCGGATCAAGTCCGCTTCCCTGTCCCCGTCCGATGATGCTGTTCCGCGCCTGCAGCGAAGCCCCCACTACAACGGTTGCGTCACCGACCACTAGGCCCGAATTGGAGGTCAAAATGACGTGATCAAACGTAGCAAAACCACTTTGCAGATGCAGGCCGTTGCCAACTCCCGTTGCTTGATTGAATGCAATAGTTGAGTAATCGATACTGGCGCCTTGGGCACCAATCATAAAAACACCGCCGCCCACGGATGCGGCGTTCCCACTAATTGTGGACCCAGTCACTCTTAGCATTCCTTCGGCCCACATGCCGCCACCCGAATCAGCTTGGTTCTTCGAGATGGTGCTGTCAGATATTTGAATTCCCTCCCTCCTCGCGCTGTAAACTCCTCCGCCAAGAATCGCGTGGTTGCCGTCGAAAGTCGATCGACTAATCTGTGCCAAGTAATTCGTCGAGCCTTGGGTGACAAAGGCTCCACCGCCACGCTGCGCTGTGTTGCCCGAAACCTCACACTCATTCACCGTAACATTCCTACCAAGCAAGAGACCTCCACCAATTAGCGCTGTGTTGCCGGAGATAACCGATTTCTCAATTAAGATGGCCCCTCCAAACACTCCGGTAACCGAAATGCCTCCCCCGTACTCCGTCGTTACATTTTCGATAAACTGACTTTGTGAGATCGTGAGGTTGCCACGATAGGCCTCGGCCCAGAGCCCTCCTCCGCTGCCGCCGTCACCTCTCGAATTCTGCTCGACACGATTCGAGGCGACCGTCGTTCCCACAATCGACGCGGTCGCCCCGTTGCTAGCGATTAGATGAACGCCTCCTCCTCCAGCTTGAACCCGATTAAGCGACGCAAAGCCGCCGACCACGTTGTTCGATATTTCACTGTCGATTAATTCGAATCGACCACCAGTTCCGCTCACTTCCGCCGCAATTCCTCCTCCTTCGCCACCAAATAGTCGCACCAAGTTGTCGTCGACGATTGCATCTTTGATTACCGCGCTGCGCACTTCGCTGTTGAAAATTGCAACTCCGCCACCGGAAAAACTTGCCACGTTATCCCGAATGATGCTGCTTTGAATCAAAAGGTCGGTGTTGATGGCCGTCACGCCACCGCCATTGCCTTCGAACCAAGCTATGTTGTCAATGAACTCGGAATCGATCGCTTGGAAACTGCCGCCGATCGCGGCAGCGCCGCCGCCCTTGCTGGCGATGTTTCCGACGAGTCTCATGTGATTGAGTGTCAGATTCTCGAAACTGAGGATTCCGCCGCCGGCGCCAGTGTCGTCAGACTGTGCCTCCCCGCCAGTGAGCGTCAGTCCGAAGAGTGAGACGGTGATATCCGTGTCCGCCTCGCCATCATTCACCAATATCACGCGCGTGCCGTCATAATCATCCTCCGAAGTGCCGTCGAACGGTGTGGAATCCGGCGTCGGATCATTGCCGCTGGCGTCGATCGTGAGCAGTTCCGCGCCGGGGCCAGTGATCGTGAGCGAATCCGTGATCTTGAGCTCGCCCTGAGTGAGCAGAATCGTCGCCGGGCCGCTGGCCGTGAGCTGCGGCGCGAACTCGATCGTGTCGGCTCCCGGCACCGTGTTGGCCGCGAAGATTGCTTCGCGGAGCGACGTGCGGCCGTCGTTGAAGTCGATCGTGTCTTCGAGCGTCGTGACGGTGATCGACAGAAGCCGGCGTTCTTCAAGCGGTTCTAACCGTAACGGCCGCCGGTAGAGAGTTGGGCCGTCCGTAGTGCGGCCAAAGTACGTGCGGGATCGAGATGCGCGGTCCGACCGCCGTCGGGCGGCCGCGCGTCGCGTGCTGCGCCGTGACATGTTCCGTGCCTCCAGGACAATCGAGAGATAACAGATATGAATCCACGCTCCGCCACCAATAAAACGGCCGAGCGCTTATCAAGATTCAGAACAGCGCGATGGGCACCGCGTCGTGGTCTCGTCGCGGAAGACGGGGCACGAACACATCGCAGCGGGGCGGAAACAGAACATCCGCGTCCGGCCGCCGTCAGATACGCGGCCAACACCAGAATCGCACCAACCGTGCGTTCCACCATGCGTCTTCCGCCAAACAGCCGCCCCGAGGAAAAAGTCTGGCCCAGCGGGCGGCGATGCCCCTCACTCTAGGGAAGACTCGCCGTAAAAGCAAGTTTTATTCCGCAAAGTAGCAGGCACACTCCGTGTGCCGAAGCAGCACGCCGCTCCATCGCCGCGAATTCGCACAATGCGCCCCGCCAGCAACTAAACAGACCCCGCCGCCGCAATCCGCTCGGCAATCGCCGCCCCATCCACGTCGCCGGCGATGTCCACGAACCGGCACTCCGAAAGGCTGCGGAACCAGGTGCCCTGCCGCTTGGCGAATCGCCGCGTGCGGACCTTGATCCGCTCGATCATCTGCTCGCGGTCGCACTCGCTCGCCAGAAACGCCAGCGCCTCCTGATAGCCGACCGCCTGTCGCGCGGTGCGGCCCAGCTGCTTGCCGCCGTCGGTAAGGCTGCGAACTTCCTCCACCAGGCCGACGTCGATCATTGCCTCGACGCGGCCTTCGATCCGCTGGTGCAATTCCTTCCGCTCGCGGCGCAGCACGAACACGCGGCACTCATCTGCCCGCCGGCCGTCGTCGAACTGCAACTGCTGATGGCTGAGCGGTTCGCCGGTGGCGCGAAACACTTCCAGCGCCCGGATCATCCGCCGCGTGTCGTGCGGATGAATCGCCGACGCGGCCACGGGATCGACCTGCTGCAGCCGCTCGTGCAGCGCCGCCTGCCCGACCGCTTCGAGCTCCTCTTCAATCTGCTCGCGGAGTTCCCAGTTGGCCGGCGGTCCCTCGAAGAGCCCACGCAACAGGCTCTTCAAATACAATGGCGTCCCGCCGACGAACAGCACCTCGCGGCCCTGAGCGCGAATCTCGGCCACGGTCCGCGCTGCATCCTCCACATACTGCGCGACGCTGTACTCCTCCGCCGGATCCACAATGTCGAGCAAGTGATGCGGCACGAGCGCCCGCTCCGACTCTGTCGGCTTCGCGGTGCCGATGTCCATGCCGCGATAGACGGTCATCGAATCGAGCGACACGATTTCTGCGCCCAGTTGCCGCGCCAGCTCCATCGCCACCGCGGTCTTCCCCGTGGCGGTAGCACCCGTCAAAAACCAGCATTCTTCAATCGATTCCACCATCGTGCTGCACCAGCATTGCTCGCGGGCAATCCGTCGCTTGCGGAGCGGCAGTCCGCCCCCTAAACTGGATGATTCGCAATTGCTCTCAATTGCCGTTCTTCCTGATTCTCCCCTCCGCATTGTGTTTTGGAAAGGCGACCGTGCCCAACGATTCTGCTCCGCTGGTCAAGCTCGAACGCACCATTCACGCCCGGGCCAAGAAGCCCAATCCCAAGTCATACACGAGCCAGTTGCTCACCGGCGGCGTCGCCAAGATCGGCGCGAAGATCACCGAAGAGGCGGCCGAAGTCGTCGAAGCGGCGGCCGAGCCGGGCGATGCGGGCCGCGAACACTTCGTCCGCGAAGTGGGCGATTTGATGTACCACTTGCTGGTGCTGATGTGCCACAAGAACTGCGATTTGTTCGACATCGAGGCCGAACTCGCCCGCCGGTTTGGTGTCTCTGGTTTGGCGGAGAAGGCCTCGCGCAACCACAAGCCTGCGCCGGATGACGAGACGGTCGTTCCCGCGCCGAAGTCGGCCGCCAAGACGGCAAAGAAAGCCCCGAAGAAGAAAGTCGCCAAGGCCGCCGTCACGACGCCCGCCGTCAAGAAAAAGACCCGCCGTAAATCGCGCCTGTAACAAATTGCATTTCCCCTGACCTCCGACCTCTTCTTCTCCCCCCATGCACCTCCGCATCGGCATTCCGAGCAAGGGCCGACTGGCCGATCTCGCGGCGGAGTTGTTGATCGAGGCGGGGCTCAAGTTTCGCAAGCAAGAGCGGAGCCTGTTCGCGCGCGTCCGCGACATGCCGATCGACGTCACCTTCCTCCGCACGGACGACATACCCGTCCTCTGTGCCGAAGGGGCGATTGACCTGGGCATCACGGGCGGCGACCTGGTCGAAGAGGCCGGCGTCGAAGTCGAGACTCGACTCGCGCTGGGCCTCGGCAATTGCCGCCTCGCGTTCTGCGTCCCCGAAGACAGCGAGATCCAGAAGCCGTCCGACCTGGCAAAAGCCCGCATCGCCACCAGCTTCCCGCACGTCACCGAAAAATACCTCGCCCGCCACAAAGTCGCCGGCCACATCGTGCAGCTCACCGGCTCGGTCGAAGTGATGATCGCGCTCGGCGTGGCGGATGCGATTGTCGACCTCGTGGAAACCGGCAGCACGCTGGCGGCCAACCGCCTCCGCATCCTGGACGAGATCGGCCAGTACGAAACGGTTCTCGTGCAGAACCCCGCCACGACGCAGGCCCAATTGTGCGACCGCGTCGTCCGCCGACTCGAAGGCGTGGTGATCGCCCGCAGCTATTCGCTCCTCGAATACAACGTCCCCGAAACAAAACTCGCCGCCGCCGAAAAGATCACTCCCGGCTTCGAGTCCCCCACGATCAACCGCCTGGAAGAAGAAGGTTGGTTCGCCGTCCGGGCGATGGTCAAGCGCAGCGAAGTGATCGAGATCATGGAACAGCTCGAAGCACTCGGCGCGACCGCGATTCTCGAAACCGCCATCACCAACTGCAGGCTCTAGCCCCGCTAGCAACGGGCTGAAAAAGGTGCCTGGAACTCTCCGGCACCCGGACGACCCCAATCTGGACGTGCCTCCAAAGTTCCAGGCACCTTTTTCCACGGCGAGTGGCATTCCGGCATTCTGCTTGGCGCACTTCCCGCGGCCCGCTAAACTTCGCCGCTTTTCTATCTACTCATCACGCTCTCTCTTCACGTCGTCGCGCATGCGCATCGCCGCGTATCGATCTGGCTGTCTGCACGCAGCGCTCTTCGCGCTTGCGCTCGCGCTCGCGCCGTCGCTCGGCTGCCGCAGCGCGGAGAAGGTGATCCGACCGTCGAACTTCCGCGACTGGACGCCCGAACAAGCCGTCTTGCCGACCGCCTCGCGGCAGGGCGACTTCGTCACGGTGCACAACGTCCGCAACTGCCAGTACTTCGCCGCCGACACGTTCCTGGTCGACTACTACGACAAGTCGTTCCATCTCTCCGACGTGCAAGGCGTCGACTTCCTGATGGTGCCGTTCGAGTCGATGCCCGCAGTCGCCCACACGATGCTCAGCTTCGCCATCGCCCGGCCGGATGGCCGATCGGATCACATGGCCGTGAGCGTCGAGGTCCGCAAGGAGCGGAATGAAAAGTACAACCCCGTGCTCGGCAGCGCCCGGCAGTATGAGCTGATCTATGTCGTCGCCGACGAGCGGGACGTGATCCGCCAGCGGACGAACTACCGCCACGAAAACGTCTACCTCTACCGCACCACCGCCACGCCGCAAATCGCCCAGCAGCTGCTGGCCGACATCCTCGGCCGCGTCAATCAGCTCTCCAAGAAGCCCGAGTTCTACGACACGCTCACGAACAACTGCACCACGAACATCGTCCGCCACATCGACCGCGTCCGGCCCCACCGCCTGCAGTACGACGTCCGCATGATCCTCCCCGGCTACTCCGACGAAATCGCCTTCAACCAGGGCCTGATCGTCCCCAACGGCAACTTCCAAGAGACGCGCCAACGGGCCTACATCAACCCCGCGGCCGAACGCTACGCCGACGCGGAGAATTTTTCGGAGTTGATACGGCGACGATAAGTCACCAGCGCCCCCAGCACGATCAGCGACATCGTCGACGTGCCTGGCTCAGGAATGGGGGCGGGCTTTGTCCAATCGAAGCCGGAATCGGACGTCAATGTCCAATCGGTGATTGGTTCGCCCGTGCTGAGATCGATAACGCTGGTAATGCCACCCCAGCGGAGCGTATGCGACACATCGTTCAAGGCTATTGCTGTGCCGTCGTCGTAAAAAAGATTATCTCGATTTAGAACGTTTGCAGTCGCGTGAAGGCTCATCGTCCAGTTAACCAATGCAGTACCTCCTGTAATAGGCACGGCGACGGGGATCTTAGTCGTCGGCACCGGCACGTCGATGGCCGTTCCCGTCGCGGTTGTGCCTTTGGTAGATAAGGAATACGCCCAAAGATTCGGTATACCTAACGTAGGCCACGGACTTGGTGGGATTCCTGTCCCAGTAATCCTCAAGATGGCCTCGGCGCCAGATTCGATCCTATCTCGGAGCGCCCCGTCTGCACCCCGCACACCCGTGCTATTGGCACTTAAGCTGGCGGAGACTTCAAAGAAGCCGAGCATCGCTGGGGACGTGACCGGCTCACTAGTTGACAGGGTCCATCGATCCTTCAGGCTCAGTTCCACAGTGCCACTGGCGAAACCTGAATTCATATGTGGGCCAAAGTTAGAATTATTTTGTGCGTTTGCCACTGCGCCGATATAGGCCGACATGAGGCCATTTCCCACCTTGTACTGAAGATTCACCTGCCCATAGCCACCATCCGCCGCCACAGAGAATTCGTCTTGGTAGAGGATAAAAACCTCAGACGAAGAGTTGAAACCTTCTTTGTCCGTGGGAAACGTTGTCGTGCCTTTTGCCTTAACCGTAAAGAAATGCGTGGCACTCGCCATTCCGCCCAATGTCGATTCAATATCGATACATCCGATGCTCAGGGCAACGCAAAGCAGCGTCTTGAGTTTCATGAGGTCGAACTCCGAAATAACGGACGAATAGCGGTCGCGCCGCAATTTGGCGCGGCGCCAAAATCGGAAGACGATTCCGTTGGCTGCAAGTTGGCGTGTTGGCGATCGCCGTGCGACTGGAAAAGTGGACGACTTATTCGGCGCGATCCAAGAGAACGAGAGCCACGCGCGCCCGATCAGGTCAAAACCTCAGGCTGTGATACGCCAGCGTTATAGGCACCAATTTCAACGCAAGTCAAGCATGTCGGCAAGACATTTTGGCACTACGGACTTCAATTCCTCGCCAGGCACCGCTTCGCGATCGGGCATGGGTCAGTGCGACGGCCTCCGACTTCCTCGAGCCGATCGCAGGGCCGCGACTCATTCGCCGATGATCTTCACCAGCACGCGCTTTTTGCGGCGGCCGTCGAACTCGTAATAGAAGATGTGCTCCCACGGGCCGAGGTGGAGCTTGCCGTCGGTGATCGCCACCACGACCTCGCGGCCCATGATCTGCCGCTTGTGATGGGCGTCGGCATTGTCTTCGCCGGTGCGATTGTGATGATACCGCTCCGGCGACGGATCGAACGGCGCGAGCTCCTCGAGCCACTTGTCATAATCGCGGTGCAGCCCCGATTCGTTGTCATTGATGAACACGCTGGCCGTGATGTGCATCGCATTCACCAGCACCAGCCCCTCGCGGACGCCACTCTCCGCGACGCACCGCTCGACGTCGCGGTGAATCGAAACAATCGCCCGCCGCTCGGGCACGGTGATCCAGAGTTCTTTGGTGAGGGATTTCATTTGAAATCTCCTTGTTGTCGAATACTCCAAGCAAAAAAATGAATCCTTTCAGATTTTGAGCTTGACTCACTTATACTGAAAGACGCGCCGAGAAACCATTCATGCGAATTCCCAATTTCAGCCTCCAAACGCTGCTTTTCCTTTTTACTGGAATCAGCTTAATCGTTGGTGCTGGAATCATCGGCACGGAGTCAGCGTTCTTCCTCTCTGTGATTCCAATTTCGTTGGTATGTGCGATGCTCAGCAGAGAATATCGACTTGGCCCCATCGTGTGGGGGACGATCGCCGGATACGTAGCTGTGGTTTTCATGACAATGGTCGCGGTGTGCATTGCCGCGTTTGTGGAACATGAGGAAGACGTTACGGACGACTTCGCGCTCTTCTTTCTGTTCGCGGGACCGATCCATTCCGGGCCGCGATATGGAGCGCCTACTGGTCTCGCGTGTGGGTTCGTTGTTTGGGCATATCGTGCGCTGCGAAGTCGGGCTGCAACGAAGGCGCCGGATGCCTCGCAGTAACAGATCTCAGAAATGCGGTGCCAGAATTCCGCAATCGCGTAAATATATTGCGTGAACCCGTTTTGCGATGTGCGATTTGCTGGAATTCAGGCACTCGGCGGCTAAATTGAAGTCCCGGGGTTAGAAAAAGTTCGTTGGACTTGAACGCGGCAGCGGGGCAGGGCAAGGCGAGCGGTTGGGCTTTTCATCGGCGGCGCTCTCGGCTGTAAAGCGCCAAGCGCCGCAGGGAACAGAGACTCTTCATGATTCGCTTTTGGTTGGCGATCTTGGTGTGTACGACGCTTGCGGCCCGGGCCTCGGCAATCGATGGCAGCGCGCTGCAGCTCAATTCCGGCGGCACGGCCGGGGCAGCAGCCGTGCTCAATGGCAATGGCTATGCCGGCAGCTACATTACGCTTGCCGAGCCGGGGGATGTGACGATCAACGTCAACGCTGCGGGCACGGCCGCCGGCGGGCTCGCGCCGCGGATGAACATCGTCATCGCCGACACGAAGGTCCCGTTCGACGTCGCCGCGGGCGGCAGCAACTATAGCCACACCTTTTCGTCGCTGCCGGCCGGCACCTATTTCGTTCGCACCGAATTCACGAATGACGGCGGCACTGGCCGGTCGCTCTCGATCAACAGTTTTGACGTCAGCGGGGCGACGCTCGACACCGCGACAGACGAGACCGCGCTGCGGGCGAGCGCCCTGGCGGCGGCCGACACCTATATCGACCACTACCGCCAGGGGCCGGGCAAAGTGGCGCTCGTGGGCGTCGCGCCGGGGACCCAGGTCCAAGTGAAGCTCACGAACCACGCCTTCAATTGGGGCACGAACATCCACGGCGTCGCCGACACGGGCCTGTTAGTTGCGAACCCCATCCCCGGCTCGAACGCCGCCAAGTATCAGGAGTTCGTGAAGCAGAACTTCAACATGGTCGAGGGCTCGAACGCCGGCAAATGGTCGGTCAACGAGGGAACGCGCGACGGCAGCGTCGCCTCCGGCATGGACTGGCAGGACAAAATCTTCGACTTCGCCGATGCCAACGGCATGAAGAAGCGGATGCACGCCCTGGTCTGGGGCACGCAGCAGCCGAACTGGGTCACCAGCATGCTCAACAACCCGGCCGCGACCGACACCTACAACGCGGTCGCCAATTCGCAGGGCACCAATCTCTCGAATCTCAACGCCGTCTACAGCGACCTGGTCGCCCCGGCCGGAACGCCGAACGCCGGTGAGCCGAGCGAGATCGACGAGCGGATTCAATATTACGTGGCCGACCGCGCCCAGCGTTACACCGAGATCGACGTCTACAACGAGAGCTACCACACCGGCGCGCAAGGCGGGGCGTTGTCGATCTGGAACCGTTACGGACCGGCGGGCGTCGCCAAAATCTACGACGACGTGCGTGCGGCCGTCGAGCAGGCAGGCAGCACGGCCCGCATCTACACCAACGAATACAGTGTGCTCGAAAACCAGGACGGCGACGCCTATGCCAACTGGTACCGGCAGAACATCGAAGCGATCGAGAACGGCGACGGCGATCCGTTCGATCACACGGTGAGCGGCATCGGCATCCAGTACTACAGCAACACCGGCCACAGCGCGAATGTGATGATGAAGGCGCTGCAAAACCTGTCGGTGTTCGATTTGCCGATGACGCTCACAGAATTCGGCGTGCAGGGGGCCGGCAGCCTGGCGGTGACCAACGAAGCCGACAAGATTCGCAACATGACCGAAGCCCACCGCATGCTATTCGGCACCCCCAACGCCACCGGGTTCCTGTACTGGGGCTGGTGGGCGAGCGCCACCGACCCCACGCTGCAAGGAAGCGGCGTTTTGGTCGACGCCAATTGGAACCTGACGCCCATCGGACAGGCTTGGAAGGCGCTCCGCGATAGTTGGACGACCGACGTCACCGCGACCGTGGGCCCCGATGGCACGCTCGATTTCACGGGCTTCTACGGCGACTACGAGCTCTCGATTGGCGGCCAGACCATCGACATGTCCCTGGTGAAGGGAGACTCGCAATATTCGCTCGTCGTCGCGGCCGGGGACTACAACGCGGACGGCGTCGTCGATGCCGCCGACTACACGGTGTGGCGCGACACATTCGGCTCGACCAGCGACCTGCGGGCCGACGGCAACGGCAACGAACTGATCGACGACGGCGACTTCGACGTTTGGAAGTCGCTCGTCGGCACGACGTATCCCGGCGCGGGCAGCCTGGCCACCGTCCCCGAACCGTCGACCCTGCTGCTGCTCTTGCTCGGGAGCGCCGCGGCTATTCGATCGATCGCGACTCGTCGGCGGTCGGGAAATTCTCCGGCACGTCGAACGTAACCTCGCCGGTCGCCGCCCATTCGGTGCCGCGGAGAAACGTCGTTACGAAGCCGACGCACTTCATTGAATAGTCGGCGTGGCCCAGCACGGTGTGGAACACGCGGCCGCGGCCGTAGGGGAGCGTCATCAACATCGGCTCGTGCTTCCCCGTGCCATCGTATTGTGGATCGCTATAGGCCGTGGCCAGGATGTGAATGTCCTTCGCCGGGCCGCGGAGCGTGTCGTAAAGCTCATCCTGCGCGTGGAGCCATTCGCTGGGCAGGCCGCGCGTGATCGGGTGCTCCGTGTCGCGAATGCGGACCAGATACGGATGCTGCGGACCATGGTGTCCGCCCGCGCCCGGCGACGTGTCAGTGACCTCCTTACCGCTGTCGTCGAGGTACACATGCGGCCCCGCTTTTTCGTTGCGGCCATACCAGCCGCCGACGCCGGTCATCCGGCTGTACTCGGCCCAATCCGGGAAGGCGTTGTCGGCCGAGTGGACCGACACGAAGCCGCCACCGCCCGCCACGAAGTCGACGAAGTCCTGCTCGGTTTCCTTTGGCCAGCGCGGGCCGATGTAGTTGCCGATCACCACGTCGTAGTCGGCAAACTTGGGACGGAAGCCGGCGAGGTCGATTTGCGTGGGAGTCCGGCTGGCGTCGATCTTGTAGTCGGACGGAATCGGCACCGTGGCCACGTCGACGGAGAAGCGGCCGCTGTCCTCGAGAATTTTCTTCATCAGCGGCGTGGTCACCTTCCAATCGTGGTACGGATTGAGCCCGTCGACAATCAGCACGCGTATCTTCTCGGTCGCCTTGTCGGCATCGGTCGCCGCCGCTCGATTCGCCAGTAGTGCCAACACCGCTACGCCGAACAGAACACAAAGCTTCATGATGTCACCCAGCGCCGATGGAATTTTGTTCGCGAAGGAAACGCCGCCTCGCGTGCCCATTGTAACGCCCGGCCCGGCGGCTTGGCGATGCTCGATCGCTAGGTCGAGCGCAATTCCGCCGGCACGTCGCGGAGGGCGGCGTCGGGGAGCACAAACGAGCTGCCGACGATTTCGGCATCGTCGTTCACCAGATCCGGAAAGCGGACGCCGGGAAGCAGGGCCACCGCGAAAATCTCCTGCACCGCGTCTTCGAACTTTAGAAACGCGATCGCCTCGCCCCGTTCCAGATCGACGACCCACACGCCGCAGGTCCGCTCGGTTTCCTTGAGCCGTTCGGTGATCTGGATGCCGCTGAAGACGGCCGTCTCGCGGACTTGCGAAAGCCCGACGAAGGCGATGTTGCCGACAATCTCCAGGCCGCGCGTAAAGCCCTCGAGGTGGACGATCGGTTCGTATTTGCCCGTGGCGAGGTCGACCGTGCCCAGGCTGCCGGTGCCCGATTCCAGAAGCCACAGCCGGCCATTGTGCCAGCGCGGCGAGTGGGGCATCGACAGGCCGCGGGCGACGATCTCGTTCGCGTCGACGTCGATCAGAATGCCGCCGCTCTTTTTGTTCTCGCGCCAGCCGCCGGTAGTGTCCGTTTCGCCCAGCGCCGTGACCCACCGCGGGCGACCGTCCACGACGCACAGTCCGTTGAGGTGGCAGCGATCGTCCGGCGAGTAGGCCGTGATGAACTTCGGCCGCCAGGTGGGAGCGAAGCTGTGCTCCGGATCGTGTTTCGCCAGGCAGGAGAACCGCGTGTTGACAAACAACACTTCGTCGCCGAGATAGGCCATCTCATGGATTTGCACGTCGCCGGTGACATGGGCCGAGCGCGGCAGATAGACGGCGTCGCACTTGTTCGGCGGATCGAGCTTCGCGGAGACCGCCGGCACGTTGCGAAACTCCCACACGTCAACCGCCGTGCCGATCGCCAGCCGCCCGCGCCCGACGGCGAGGCCCATCGGCTTGTTGAACGCCCGAAAGTGTGTGTTGAGCGTTTCGCCGTTCGAACGCACAACGACGAGTTTGCCGGCCTGGTACGTGGTCACCAACAGCGAGCTGGCAAAGTGATCGAGGATTGCCGGAAAGTTCGTCGTATGCACGCTGCGCAGCGGCGACGGACCGGAGTCGGCGGGTGGAGATTCACCGTTTGGCAGTGGCAATGGGGTTTCCACGATCGGCAGCGACTCCACAAAAGCTAGTCGAGCGTGAGTTGACCAGTGTCAAAGTCAATGACAAGCTTGTGACCTCGCAAGAAGTCCAGTCCCAAGAGTCCGTCGACGTTTGCACTCGGCGGCAGCGTGTGACACAAGACAATGTGGTCCACTCGCTCGTGGCCAAGCGCACGAATACGTTCCACCGGCAGCTGAGGAGTGAATTCGACGCCGCTGCCGGTCGTGATTTGCACACGCTCCGTACTTAGCGCTGGATCATAGCCAACCCATGCCAGCGGAGCCGCGTTGACGAGCGTCGTCATCGCCCCAGTGTCCAGGGCCATTCGCAGGATCGTGCTGCCAGCCGGTCCCCACAGTTCGGCCTGAACGACAATCAGCCCATGTCGCGGCTCGAATCGGATGTTCATAGGATGACGGCCGTGCCCTGAGGAATCGCCCGCGTATTGAGGATCGCGGATCGTTTGGGGCGCGTCTCCGCAGCCATCCGATAAACTTCGTCACGGTCGGCGCTGTGAAAGAGAACTGTGCCACTTTCGACTTCTAGCGCGTCATTCGTCTTCGGGTCAGCAACCAGGATCCATTCCGAAGGATACTTGGCCTCGATTTCGGCGATGGTGAGGACTTCGTGCGTCATGGATCAATCCTCCGGCTGGCTTCCTACGGCAGTCTAACCATTATTGGCCTGATTATAAGTCAGGGCCCACCGGTTCACTATTCGTACCGCATCATGATTTCATCCGGCGCGAGCCCCGCGATGCTCTTGAAGCCGCCTTCGGCCACGCCGGCGCCGAGGCCGGTCGCCTGGCGAAAGTAGTGGTTCGACGCCCGGCGGCCAAGCAGCTTGTGACGCAGGTTGCGGCACATCACGTCGGCCGCGTCGCGGACCATTGTGTCCTCGTGACGGGCGCCGTACAAGCTCGTGGCCAGAATCACGATCAAATCCTGCGTCCGCATCGAGAGTTCCACCATCCGGCACTGCCTGTCGGCGAGCTTCAATTGGAACTTGCTCATCGTGGTCGAGATTTCGAGCGCCATCCGCTGCAACCGGTCGCAAGCAAACTCAGCGTGCTCGGCCAGAGCTTTGGGCATCGACGGCAGGGCGGCCGACGCCACGGGCAGGAGTCGCCGCGCGGCGAGCCACTTCATGTATGGCCAGGCCACGTCTTTGAGCGCCATCATGTGGCTCGGGTTGAAAGGATTCGGCTTCTTGATGCCGGCCGCCGTGAGCGCCTTGCCGATCGGCTCGAAGAACGTCACGCCATGGTGCTTCACCAGCGACTTGAAGAAACCCATCGCCAGCATCTCGCCTTCGCCTTCGTAGATGCAGGGGGCGAGGTATTCGTGGATGTTGTCGCCGAACATGTGGCCGTGGAGGAACGAACGGCCGCCGTGCGTCTTCATGAAGTATTCAACGGCCGCGTGCTTCTGGGCCTCGCTGCCGAAGATCTTGGCGACGATGCACTCCATTTCGCCGCGATAGCCGCGATCGATCAGCCCCGCGCACCAAGCCACGAGCGCGTCGCAAGCCACGACCATGCCGGCCAACTCACCGAGCCGCCGCTGCACGAGTTCGCGGGTGACGATCGCCGCGCCGTACGTTTCGCGGAACCTGGCCCACGGGATCATGCTCGCCATCATCAGACGCATCGTGCCGGCGGCGTTGGCGCAGAGCGACACCCGGCCGAGGTTCAGCCCGTGATACGCGATCGTCAGTCCGTCGCCGCGCGGCGGTTCGAGCAAGTTGGAGGCCGGTACACGGAAGTTGCGGAAGATGATACCGCGATTGTAGGTCCGCTTGAGCGCCCACAACCCGTATTTGCGGAGCTGGAAGTTGTCGTTCTCTTCCGCCGGCAGCTCGACGACGAGCACCGCCGGCTTGTTTTCGATCAGACACACCAGGCCGATCGTGCGGCCGGGGACAACGTTTGTGATGAACAGCTTTTCGCCGTTAACGACAAACTCGTCGCCTTCCCGGTGCGCGGTGGTCCGGAGCGCCGTGAGGTCGCTGCCTGCACACGGTTCGGTAAGCGCAAACGCACTAAGCCGCTCACCGCTAGCCAGCCCCGGCAGGAATCGCTGCTTTTGTTCTGCGTTGCCAAACGTCCGCACCGGGTCGACCGCGCCGATGCAGCCGTGCACCGATGCCAGCCCGGCCACCGTCGGCTCGACCGTCGCCATTCGCGTCAGGAACGGAGCGAACGAGGCAAAGGGCGCGCCCGAACCGCCAAATTCCTTGTCGACCAACAGGCCCCAGTAGCCGGCCGAACCGAGATCTGCGAGCGCCGCCGCGTCGATCTTCTGTTCGTCGTTGTAGAGCGTGTGTGACTCGTAATGCCGTTTGGCCACGGCGATCGAGTCGTCCATCACCTTCTGCACGTCGGCCGGCGTAGACACCGGACTGCTGCCGAACAATTCCACCGGCACGCCGCGGTCCCACACGGCCCGATGCACCGGGCTGTTGACCGTCTGATACTGCGGCGCGAACAGGGCCTCCACCTGGTCGTCGGCCGAGTCGATCGCGCCGGTACGGCGGGCCTCGTCGGCACTCTTTCCGCCCAGCACGAGGGCCGTTTCGGCGAAGGAGGTGCCCGGGGAAGTTTGGTCGCCTGATGTCGTCGGTGTCGCCATGCGGTTTCCGGAATAATCGATAAGTTCGGTACGGCTCCTCGGACGTTCTCAATTATACCGCGCAACTAGCGCCGCGGTTGTTGCTCGCGGGGGGAGGGCCTATGATGTGGGCCGATTGGCACGCCGAAACTTCGCCCGCCGAGACGTAGCTCGCCGGCTGATTTTTTTGACCCTCAACTCTCGACACTCAACCCTCAACTCTCCCCCCATGCACGACCCACGTATCGATAAGCTCGCCGATTTGCTCCTGGACCACAGTTGCCGCATCGAGAAGGGGGAGCGCATTTTGATCGAGGCGTTCGATTTGCCGGATGCGGCGCTCGTGTGCGCGCTCGTCGAGGGGGCGGCGGCCCGCGGCGCCGTACCGCTTGTGTCGTGGAAGTCTAACGCCGTGTTGCGGTCGCTGTACCTGACGGCCACTGAGGAGAGCATGCAGCTCGCCGGCAAGCTGGAAAGCGACCGCATGGAAGAGGTGCAGGCGTATGTCGGCGTCCGCGGCGCCACCAATAGCAGCCAGTTCGCCGACGTCCCGCAGCCGCGGATGGACCTCTACCAGCAGCACTGGTGGAAGCAGGTCCACACCGACCGGCGCGTCAAGCACACCAAGTGGGTCGTGCTCCGCTACCCGACCGACTCCTTCGCCCAGGCGGCGAAGATGAGCACCCGCGCGTTCGAAGATTTTTATTTCGACGTCTGCACGGCCGACTACGCGGCGATGGAAGAGGCCCAAAAGCCCCTCGTCGCACGGATGGAGGCGGCCGATCGCGTGCGGATCGTCGCGCCCCACACCGAGCTCGAATTTTCGATCAAAGGCATCCCCGTGATCCCCTGTTCCGGTGACCGCAATATTCCGGACGGCGAAGTGTTCACCGCCCCGGTCCGGGAGAGCATCAACGGCAAGATCCGCTTCAACACCCCGTCGCGCTACCAGGGCATCGTCTACGAAAACGTGGAGTTCGAATTCAAGAACGGCAAGATCGTCGGCGCCAAGGCGAACGAAACCGAGAAGCTCAACGCGCTGCTCGATTCCGATGAGGGTGCCCGGTACTGCGGCGAGTGGGCGATCGGCGTCAATAACCGCATCCGCGAGCCGATGCTCGACACGCTGTTCGACGAAAAGATCGGCGGCTCGTTCCACCTCACGCCCGGCCAGGCCTACGACATCGCCGACAACGGCAACGACAGCCGCATCCACTGGGATCTGGTGCTGATCCAGCGCCCCGACTACGGCGGCGGCGAAATCTGGTTTGACGGCCAGCTCGTGCGCAAGGACGGCAAATTCGTCCCCGCCGACCTGCAGGGCCTGAACGTCGGCCTGTAGCCACTAACGCGACGCAGCCGGGGAGCTACGCTCGCCGGGAGCGACTGCTCAACAGTGTGTCCCCCGGTTGAGCAGTCGCAATTTCTCGTGGTTTTTGCCGCGGCGCAGTCGGTGACTTCTACTGCCTTACGATTTCAGAATTGCCTCAATTTCCGCCAGCTCTTCCTGACTGAAACCGCGATTCTCCAAGCACCCCAGATTCTGTTCGAGCTGCGCCACGCTGCTCGCGCCAATCAGCACCGTGGTCACCCGCGAGTCGCGCAGCACCCACGCCAGCGCCAACTGTGCCAGCGATTGCCCACGCCGCTGAGCGATCTCGTTCAGCCTGCGGGACTTGCCGATACGCTCGACGGTCACCTGCTCACGCTTCAAAAACCCATGCGGCTTCGCGGCCCGCGAACCCTCGGGAATGCCCTGCAGATATCGATCGGTGAGCAGCCCCTGAGCCAGCGGAGAAAACGGGATGCAGCCGACGCCGCGCTCTCCGAGCACATCCAGCAACCCATCCTCGACCCACCGCTCGAACATCGAGTACTTCGGCTGGTGAATCAGGCAGGGCGTGCCGAGCGAGTTCAAGATATCGCAGGCCCGCGCCGTCTGCTCCGCGGAGTAGTTCGACAGACCGACGTAGAGCGCCTTGCCTTGCCGCACGGCGGCATCGAGCGCGCCCATCGTCTCCTCAAACGGCGTATCTGGATCGGGCCGGTGCGAATAGAAAATGTCAACGTACTCGAGCCCCATCCGCTTCAAACTCTGATCCAAGCTCGAGAGCAGATACTTCCGCGAGCCCCATTCGCCATACGGGCCGGGCCACATTAAGTAGCCGGTCTTCGTTGAAATCACCAACTCGTCGCGATACGGCCGCAAGTCGTCGCGCAACATGCGGCCGAAATTCTCCTCCGCCGCGCCCGGCGGCGGACCGTAGTTGTTGGCCAGATCAAAATGCGTTACGCCGCGGTCGAACGCCCGCCGCACGATCGTCCGGCCGTTCTCATACGCATCGACGCCGCCAAAATTGTGCCACAATCCGAGCGACACCGCAGGCAGCCGCAGCCCGCTGCGACCACAGCGGTTGTAGAGCATCGATTGATAACGGTTCTCCGCCGGAAGATAAGCCACGTGTCACCCCTCACTCACAACCAACCGCTGACCACTGACGACTCACAACTGACGACTTTCCTAATGCCGCGACTGCAGCATCCGGCTCCTTTCCATCGCTTCCTCGGCCAAGCGGATGTAGCTCATGTCGCCGGTGCCAGCATACACACGCTGCAGCGTGACGCTCAGAGCCGTGAAGCTGAATGGATCATCCGGCGCCAGCTCACACACCTTCTGGGCGTGCTTCACGGCCTCTTCATGATGGCCGAGCTTCTGCTCGACCACCGCGAGCGCCGCATGGGCTAGCGTATAGCTAGGGTCCGCCGCCAATGATTCTTTGAATTTGGCAACGGCTTCTTCCAGCTTGCCCTCGTCTTTGAGCTTGTCGGCCTGATCGTAGAGTTCGACGGCGTCGGCCATGGGCGGACTCCTGGTATTTGTCGCAATTCGAGCTGAACCGCATGCGTTGATAGCGGCAATCGCACGCGGCGGCGCCGGTAAAATTTGCCTCGGACCTTGAGTTTAACACCACGCGCCGCTCCTCGCCCATATGCCGGCCCTCGCAAGCTGGGAAAAATCGTTACCTCCGGCTAAGCCGCGATAAATGTCATAACCGATGAATCTCTCAGGCGACGCCGGATGCCCGCAACACCCGGCCTGCCCCGCCAGCCGCCGCCACTCATCCGGCGCTTGGCTCTTCTACCAGCAAAAGGACCCGCTTGTGTCGATTCACCCACTTGCCGCCGTCAGTCCTTACGCGATCCTGGGCAATCATGTGAAGATTGGCCCCTTCACGGTGGTCGAGCCGGGCGTGCAGATTGGCGACAACACGACGCTCGCCTCGCGCGTCGTCGTGCGAACCGGCACCGTGCTCGGCCGTGACAACTTGGTCTGCGAAGGCGCTGTGCTGGGCGGCATGCCGCAGCACCTGCACATGCCCGAATTCCCGGGCCGGGTCGAAATCGGCGACGGCAACGTGATGCGCGAGAACGTCACCATCCACCGTGCGATGGAAGCAGAGAAGGTGACGAAGATCGGCAGCAGCTGCCTCTTGATGGTCGGCTCCCACGTGGCCCACGACTGCACCGTAGGCAACAATGTGATCCTCACGAACAATTCGATGCTCGGTGGGCATGTGACGGTCGGCGACCGCGCCTTTGTTTCCGGCGGCGTGGCGGTGCATCAATTCTGCCGAGTGGGACGCCTGGCGATGGTCGGCGGACTGGCGCGAGTGACCCGCGACGTGCCACCGTTCGTCATGATCGACGGCGGCTCGACGATGGTCGTCGGATTAAACCGCGTCGGATTGCGCCGCGCCGGCTTCACGGCACGCGAAATGAGCGACCTGAAAGAGGCCTATCGCGTGATTTATCGCAGCGGCCTCCGCTGGGAAGAAATGCTCGACACGCTGCAGTCGCAATTCACCAGCGGGCCCGCGGCCGAATTCCTCACCTTCTTCCTCGGCGGCCACTCCCGCGGCTTCGTCCAGGAACGCCGCACCCCGCCGGGCGCCACTGTCCGCCTCATGCGCGATGAGCAGGATGCCGACACCACTGCAACCGTCACGGTCGAAGCTGAGAAGAAGGCTGGCTAGTCGCAGTTCATTGCGCGTAGCCTACATTACCACACCTTCCACCAGGGTTTCCGCGATACAAAGCTCCGCTCATTGCGCAATTGCGAGTGAAGATGCTCTTGAATCCGAACCATTCCTTCCCGAGTCGGTGTCGATTCGCAGACTGCAATCGGAAGAGTTACTAGGTGTCCGGCCTTTGAACCCTGTTTTAGAGCATCGTTTACGGCTCTTACCTCCGACGACGAAAACACGATTCGTTCGAACGCACGAGTTCCCGCAAGTATTGGTGCTAGTTCGGTCGCCGCGGCGTAGACATCTTCATCCTGCAACCTGCCCGATTCGACCACATCGCCGTCGCAGTCATATCGGAAGAACCGATTATCAAACGAAATGCCCATCCCATCCAAAAAGAATCGTCCGAACGCTACCGGTACGAACCGAACAGTCCTTTCTGCCGTTGATGTGTCGACGCCCTGAGCGACAAGTGTCGCAATCAAATCAGCGTCGTTATAGCCAACAAGCGTCTCAATTGCGGCCGCATACTTACGGATTGCATTCGACAACAATTGCGTCATCGGAATCTGCGAACCAATAAATATCTCGAATGCCAGTGGCTACTTCGCCAGTGCCGCTTGGGCGGCCGCCAGCCGCGCTATCGGCACGCGGAACGGGCTGCAGGACACGTAGTCGAGCCCGACCTTTTGGCAGAACTTGATCGAGTCGGGATCGCCGCCGTGCTCGCCGCAGATGCCGCACTTGAGGCCGCTGCGGGCCGAGCGGCCCTTCGTGACGCCCATCTCGACCAACTGGCCCACGCCGGTCGTATCCAGCGACTGGAACGGATCGCGCGTGAGCAGTTCCTGCTTCAGGTAGTCCGGCAGGAACGTGTTGATGTCGTCGCGGCTGAAGCCGAATGTCATCTGCGTCAGATCGTTCGTGCCGAAGCTGAAGAACTCGGCGATCTTGCCGATCTCGTCGGCCGTCAGGGCGGCCCGCGGGATCTCGATCATCGTGCCCACGAGGATGCCCAGGTCGCCCTTGAACTTTTTCTCTTCCTTCACGGTCTCGATCGTGGCCCGCGTCTGCTCGACAAGCACTTCCAGCTCCTTCGCCGTGCCCACGAGCGGGATCATGATCTCGGCAATCGCCTTGACGCCCTTTTCCTTGCAGGCGATCACGGCTTCGGTGATCGCGCGGACCTGCGTCTCGAGAATCTCCGGATAGGTCACGGCCAGGCGGCACCCGCGGTGGCCGAGCATCGGATTCATCTCGTGCAACTGCGCGACGCGTTCCTTGACCGCGGCGGTGGTGATACCGAGCTCCTTGGCCATGGCGGCCTGGCTCTTGTCGTCGTGCGGCAAGAATTCGTGCAGCGGCGGATCCAACAGGCGGATCGTCACCGGCAGCGAGTCCATCGCCTTGAAGATGCCGATGAAGTCCTTCCGCTGCAGCGGCAGCAGCTTCTTCAACGCGGCGCGGCGATCCTTGGTGTTGGTGGCCAGGATCATCGCCCGCATCGCCTGAATGCGTTCGCCTTCGAAGAACATGTGCTCGGTACGGCACAGGCCGATGCCTTGCGCGCCGAAATCGCGGGCCCGCTTGGCGTCTTCCGGTGTGTCGGCATTCGTGCGGACCTGCAAGGTGCGATACTTGTCCGCCCAGCCCATCACGGTGGCAAAGTCGCCGGAGAGCTTCGGCGTTTGCGTGCCGACCGCTCCGGCCATCACTTCGCCCGTCGAGCCGTCGATCGACAGCGTGTCCTTGTGGGTAAACGTCTTGCCACCGACTTTGATCTTGCGGCCCTTCTCGTCGATTGTGATCTGGCCGGCCCCCGCCACGCAGCAGCGGCCCCAACCACGGGCCACCACCGCCGCATGGCTTGTCATGCCGCCGGTACTGGTGAGGATGCCAACCGCCTTGTGCATACCCTCGATGTCTTCCGGGTTCGTCTCCTTGCGGACCAACAGCACCGCTTCGCCGGCATTGGCGCGTTCGACCGCTTCGGCCGCCGTGAACGCCAACTTGCCGACCGCCGCCCCTGGCGACGCGGGAAGGCCGATCGTTAGCACCTGGGCGGTCTTCTTCGCCGCCGGGCTGAAGCTCGGCAGGAGCAGCTGCGTCAGGTCTCCGGCCGGAATCCGCTCGACCGCCGTCTTTTCGTCGATCAGCTTTTCCTTGACCATATCGCAAGCGATCTTCACCGCCGCGGCGCCGGTCCGCTTGCCGTTGCGGGTCTGCAGCATGAACAGCGTGTTCTTTTCGATCGTGAACTCGATGTCCTGCACATCCTTGTAGTGCTGCTCCAGCGTGTTCTTGATGCCGATCAGCTGGTCGTAACACTTCTTATTCCACTTGGCCATTTCGGACACCGGCTGCGGCGTGCGAATGCCGGCTACCACGTCCTCGCCCTGAGCGTTGATCAGGAACTCGCCGTAGAACTTGTTCTCGCCCGTGGCCGGGTCGCGCGTGAAGGCCACCCCCGTGCCCGAGTCGTCGCCCATGTTGCCGAACACCATCGACTGTACGTTCACCGCCGTGCCCAACAGGCCGGTGATGTTCTCCACCTGCCGATAAGTCACAGCCCGCGGCTGCATCCAGCTCTTGAACACCGCCTCGATCGCCAACTCCAGCTGCTTGATCGGGTCCTGCGGAAACGGCTTGCCGAAGTGCTTCTTGAAGACCGCTTCGTAGTCTTTGCACAGCTGCACCATGCCTTCGAGTGGCACGTCGTTATCAACCTTCGCGCGGTACTTCTTCTTGATCTTGTCGAAGGCCACCTCGAAGTGTTCGTGGTCGACGCCGCAGACGACGTCGCCGTACATGTTGATCAAGCGGCGATAGGCGTCGTACGCGAAGCGATGGTTCCCGGTCGCGTTGGCGATGCCCACAACCGACTCGTCGTTGAGCCCGAGGTTCAGGATCGTGTTCATCATGCCCGGCATCGAGCGGGCCGCACCGCTGCGCACGGAGACCAAGAGCGGATCCTTCGCGTCGCCGAACTTCTTGCCCAGCTCCTTCTCCAGGATGGCAATGTTTTTCGTGACTTCTTCCATCAAGCCGGCCGGCAGCTTGCGGCCGCTCTTGTAATAGAGGTCACACACCTCGGTAGTGATCGTGAAGCCCGGCGGAACGGGCAGGTCGATGCTCGTCATCTCGGCGAGGTTTGCGCCCTTGCCGCCCAGGAGTTCCTTCTGGTGGCCCTTGCCTTCGGTCTTCGTGCGGCCGAAGTAGTAGATCATCTTCGGCGGGTGCCCGTTTGATTGCGCCATGTTTGCGGAATCCTTCTGATTGGATGGCTTCGATTTGCGTTCCAAGCTGGCAGTTGCCATATCGGTTCAATCCTCGTTGCTGAAAAATATTGGTATCGGTCGTGTTTGGTAAATCGTTCGCCCGATCAATCGATCGGCCGATGGCATTTGTTGTAGAGCGGGCACCCGATCGCATAGGATGACGAGTGTCAGCGTGCTGTGCCCAACGTAGCGATCCGTCTGTGCAGTTTAGGAAAACTGCGATGAATGCGAATCGCTTAATGTATCTCCGGCCTCCGGCGGGCGTCAAGGCAAACCATTGCGCCCGGCAATCCTAGAAACTATGGAACAACCGCCGGCGCCGCAGAATTCGCAGGGATTTCGCCTGGCCGTGCTGGTCGAGGGGGCGATTGGCCTCGTGGCCGTAGGACTCGCCGAGCTGTTCGGCATCTCGCTGCGCGACCAGTTTGGTTTCTCGAAAGCGGCGCTCGTCGACGGCCTGGTTGCAGGCGTCGCCGCCACAGTCCCCATGCTCGCCATGTACTGGTGGCTCACCGTGTCGACGTGGCCGCCGCTCGTGGAGCTCCGCGAAACGGTCGTGCGGATGGTCCGCGAGCTATTCCCGAATGCCAGGCTTCCCGAACTGGCGACGATCGCCATTCTAGCCGGCGTCGGCGAAGAGCTCTTGTTTCGCGGCGTCGTGCAAACGGGAATCGCTCAGCTGACAAGCCCCGCAATCGGCCTCGCGGCGGGCAGTTTGGTGTTTGGCGCCCTGCACGCCGTGAGCAGACTATACTTTATCTTAGCCACGCTCATTGGCCTGTATCTCGGTTGGCTCCTGCTCCAGTTTGGGGACCTCACCGTGCCGATCGTGGCCCACATGCTGTACGACTTCGTCGCGCTCGCGTATCTCACTCGCACCTTTCAAGATGAGTTGCCGCTGTGAATAGTTCCTCGCTCAAATCAATCACCGTTCAAGAACTTCACGAGCTCGCTGGTCGGCAGCCGGTCGAGATCATCGACGTCCGCACGTCGAAGGAATTTCTCGAAGTGCGTGCCGCCGGAGTGCGGCTCGTTCCGCTCGGCGAGATCGATCCGCGAAACCTGATCGAATCGCGCACCCTGGGCGGCGACGAACCCATCTACTTCATCTGCCATCTCGGCGGCCGCAGCGCTCGCGCGTGCATGGCCTTGATCGAGGCCGGTTATCCGAACGTCGTCAACGTCGCCGGCGGCACCGAGGCTTGGGAAGCGGCCGGGCTACCGGTCGAACGCGGCTGACCCGACGGCGAGCGGCGCACCGGTTGCTACTTCCGCAGCACACGCAGCAAATCGTCGCGGCTCACCGGCTTCACGAGGTGCTCATCGAAACCGGCCGCCATCACTGACTCGTGATCCTCGGCGCGGCCGTAACCCGTAAGCGCCACCAGCCGGACCGGCCGGCCATTGAGCTCCGCGCGGACCTGCCGGGCGATCTCGTAGCCGCTCATACTCGGCAACCCGATGTCGAGTAGCGCCACATCCGGTTGCTCGCGGCGGATCGCGTCGAGCCCGGCCCGCCCGTCCGCGGCCGTGAGCACATGAAAGCCGTCGAAGCGCAGCAAATGCTCGAGCGTAGCACGGCTGTCGGCGTTGTCTTCGACCACCAGCACCCGCCTGCATTTCGTTGTTGGCAGCGAATCATCCGGCGCGTTGTCCGGCTGCTTGGTCGTAAGCGGCAGCCGCACGGTGAATTTGCTTCCTTTCCCGCGTCCTTCGCTTTCGACGGCCACGCTGCCGCCATGCAACTCGACCAATAGCTTCACCAGGCTCAAGCCGATTCCCATGCCTCCTTCGGTGCGGGCGAGCGACTTTTTCTCCTGCACGAACAGATCGAAAATCGCACTGAGCATCTCGGGCATGATTCCCTGACCATTGTCCCGCACGGTGATCACTGCCTTGTCGTTCTCCCGCGATAATGCGATGCCGATCTTTCCAGAGGGCGGCGTGTACTTGGCCGCGTTGACGAGCAGATTCTCCTGTATTTGCAGCAGCCGCGCTGCGTCGCCTTCGACGAATAGCGGCTCGTCACAGACGTCGATGTCGAGCGCGTGCCGCCGGCCGTCGATCTCCGGCCGCACCGCTTCCACCGCGTCCTCCACCAGGTTGGTAAGATCCACGACCTCATTGCGAATGTCGATCTTGCCTTGCGTAACCCGGGCGACGTCGAGCAAATCGTCCATGAGTCGAGCCATCTGCCGGCCCTGCCGCTGGATCACATCCGCGGCGACATGGATCGATTCCTCGTTCACACGTTCGTGCGACAACAGCTGGGCCGCATTGAGCACCGCGCCCAGCGGATTGCGCAGCTCGTGGGAGAGCATGGCCAGAAACTCGTCGCGCCGCAGCACCGCGTCGTGCGCCGATTTTTCGGCGTTCTTCTGCCGGGTGATGTCTTTGGACAGCGTGGCAATCCCCGACGGTTCGCCCGCTTCGTCCGTAAGCAGCGAAAGCGTCAGCAGAATCGGCAGCTGCCGGCCCTGCCGGTCGTGCCGCACCGCTTCCACGCTCCGCAAGTGTTCCAGGTTGCGGCAGCGCTCGCGGAACTCCGCCGATTCCGCCTGAAATTCGCTGGGCACCAGGACGTTGATGCACTTTCCGAGGAGCTCCTCGCGCGGCCAGCCGTACGCCAGCTCCGTTTCCCGGTTCAAATCGACAATCGTGCGATCGAGGTCCTCGATAATGATCGGATCGGCGCCTTCCATGAACACTTTGGACATTCGCCGCAGGTCGGCCTCGGTTTGCTTTAAATGATCGATGTCCACGAGCGTCACGACCACGCCATCCACCTGGCCCTTCGCGCGGTATGGCAGAATCCGCAGCAAAAACCATTTGCCCTGTCGATCCTGTACGTCCTTTTGAAACGGCTCGCTGGTGTCCAGCACTCGCTGCACGTCCGCGAGCAGCGAATCATGGTTGATGCTCGGCGAGAAGGCCTCGATGCTGCGGCCGATGTCCTGCGGCATCACTTGAAACGCATGCACGATCTGGGGCGTGAATTTGCGGATGCGGAGCTGCCGGTCGAGGAAGATCGTGCCGATCTCGGTGCTCCGCAGCAAATTGTCCATGTCGTCCGTGAGCTCGGTGAGCTCGGTGATCTTCCGCTGGTGCTCAGCGTTGACGGTGTATAGCTCCTCGTTGACCGAGTGGAGCTCTTCGTTCGTGCTCTGCAGCTCCTCGTTTGAGGCCACCAGCTCTTCATTCGTGGCCTGCAATTCCTCGTTGGTCGTCTCAAGCTCTTCGATCGTGGCCTGCAGATTCTCCTTCGTGTACCGCAGCTCCTCTTCCACGTCGGCCAGGTGCTCGCGCGAAGCCTGGCCAAAGTCGATACCATCCGACTCCTCGGCAGAGGCCGGTTTCTTCAGCTGCGGTACGAACGAAATCAAGAAATAGGTGTCGCCCGACGTTTGAATGCTTACCGGCGTGATCGACAGGCTGAGCTGTTGACCATCTGAGAGCGTCGACAGTTGCAGGCGTCCATAGTGCAGGGGCTGGCGATCTTTAGCCGCCCGCTGCAGCGCGCCGGCCAGAGGCAAACGCAGTTCCTTGTCGACCAGCTCCAACACGTTTTCCGAGGGCCGGCCATCGGGAAACGTCAGGTACTGCCCCGCGCCGGCAAATGCGTGCACCAGCTCGTAGCGCTCGTTGACCAATAAACTCGGCGGCACGTATTGGGCCAGCAGCGCGTCGTACGCCCGCAGCAGCTGCACATCCGGCAGCCCGCCGCGTCCGTCGCCGACGGCTGACGTGTGCGAGACGGCCCGCCAACGCGGCAAACCGGTGGAAAGCGGCAAACGCAAGTCGGTCGGCAACCGCACGTCGCGCCGCTTGCGAAAGACTTTCCAATGGCTGTCGACCGTTTCGAATTCGTCCGCCAGCTCGCCCGCTGTCTCGCTCGGGCCCAGAAACAGCACGCCACCCGTCTTGAGCGAGAAATGAAACAAAGAAATCGCCTTCTTCTGGGCCGGCGGCTGCAGGTAGATCAACAAGTTGCGGCAACACACCAGGTCGAGCTTCGTGAACGGCGCATCCTTCACCACGTTGTGCGGCGCGAAGACGATCATCTTCCGCAGCTCCGAATTCACCTGGTAGCCGCCCACGTGCTTGACGAAATACCGCATCAACCGATTGGCCGACACGCCGCTCAGCGCATCATCCCGGTAGATGCCGGTGCTGGCGATTTCCAGCGATGCCTGGTGGACGTCAGTCGCAAAGATCTTTGCCCGGATCGGCCGCTTGCGATCCGACAGCGCTTCGTGAATCAGAATCGCCACCGAATAGGCCTCTTCGCCGGTGGCGCAGCCGGCAACCCACACACGTAGTTCCTCGTCCGCCGGCACGTGGTTGAGGAAGTGCGGCAGCACCTCGCGCTCCAGCAGGCGGAACGCAGGCTCATCGCGGAAAAAACGCGTCACGCCAATCAGCAGATCCTTATAGAGCGCGTTGAGCTCGTCGCGGTCGTGACGCAAGCGGGCAACATACGCGTCGAGATCAATGGCGCCTGCGAGCTGCATGCGCCGCTCCACTCGCCGCGCCACCGTGTTCGGCTTGTACAGCGAAAAATCGATCGCATACGCGTCCCGCAGCGCTCGGAGAATCTCATCGATCCCGGTCTCGCTGAGGGGCACCCCTTCCGCATCCATCTCGGCGAGCGCATCCGGCACCCCATGTACGTGTCGCCGGATCGCCGCGGCCATTTCGTGCGGCGGAAGCACCGCGTCGACGACGCCCGTCTCGATCGCGCTCCGCGGCATGCCGTCGAAGTTTGCCGTCGCTTCGTCCTGAACGATCACAAACCCGCCGGCCTCGTGAATCGCGCGGATGCCACGCGAACCGTCGCTCCCCGTGCCGGAGAGAATCACCGCGATCGCGCTGCGGCCAAAATCGTTGGCCAATGACCGCAGAAATGTGTCGATGGGCAAGCTCAGCCCCTGCGACGGATCTTTGTCCGTAAGCAGCAGTTTGCCGCCCGCCACGATCATTTCTTTTTTCGGCGGAATCAGATAGATCGAGTTCGCCTCGATCGGCATTCCGTCCGTCACGCGATGAATCGCCAGCTTCGTGTGACGCGCCAGCAGCTCATCCATCAAGCTCTTGAAGTCGGGCGAAAGATGCTGCACGACGACAAATGCCAGACCGCTGTCGACCGGCATGTTGTCGAAGAACTTCTCGAGCGCTTCGAGCCCGCCGGCCGACGCGCCGAGCGCAACGACGAACAACTTGCCAGAGACGGCCGCCCCATTCGGTTTGGCCGCGGGTGAAACAGTCTGGTCGCTCGTCGTCCGCCCTTCGTTGGGGGGATTTAACGTGTGTTCCGAAGCTTCCATTCCAAAGCCCCTGAACCCCTCCGAAATCAATAAATACGCAGCAGAATCGCCGCCGACAAGGGGTCCACCATCGGCCGATTTGCCCAGTTCCGGCCGACGAAGAAGCAAACCAAGTGCCAATCGGACACGCGATGGGCCGCTGGCTGGGAAGCTAACTTTGGTCGATTCGCGCAGAATTTTGAGGAGCTTATGCCGCCGAGTTCCGATACACGCTATTTCGCTAACTGGCAAGAAACATCTGTCGGCATCGGCGGCGCGTATTCAATCGCCTTGTGCGGCGTGTTTGCCCAGTACCACGGCCGGCGGGTCGGCCTGACGTTTAAATTTGTCGTCACGGCGTTCGTTGCCGCGACGGTGACCGCTTGGGCCAATCACTTGCCCAAACTCTCCATCTAAGCGCAGAAAAGCCAACGGGACGCAGCACGTTTTTCTTGCGCTGCGTCCCGTTTCGATTCTCAACTAGTCGCGTCAGACCAACAGTTACGTGGGACGCTTGCAACGACGCCATTGACTCAACGTACGCCCGCTTCCCACCTCACACGAAAAATCTGTCGGCCGCGGCAGTCCAGGCCCGGCCATGCAAAAGCAAGCCTCGTCTCCTATCCATTGCATCAAGCCGAGCTGAATGGAGCCCTGGGCCGCTTGATCGAGGTTGCAATAGTCCACGTGCATCGGTTGCGGTCGTTCGTCGAGTTGCACCAGCGCGTGGATCATTGTTTGGCCGCCGAAGGAAATCCTGACTTCGTTTTTGCTGGCGGTTCGGCGTCCGGTCCGGAGCATCATCTGAGGCAGCTCTTGCCCGTCACGCACAATCTTCACCGCTTCCCAGTCACCTTGAAGCATCTCCAGCGTTGGACATGGGACATATGCGAATGCTTCGCACGCTGGCGACTCCGACGCGGGCGCGCTCATTGGTGCGCTGCCACCCGTCACATCGCTGGGCCGCGACTGGGACGTTCGCCGCAACGTCTCGTACGCGTGTCCGCTTCCTGGAGTACTCCCAAACTGCGTCGGCCGTGGCTTGCCGTTGAGATCGAGGCAAATTTCGAGCGCATCGCCCTCCACACGAAAAATGCCAAAGTTCCGGTTTCCAGCCTCCGGCCCGGAAACAAAATCAATATCGATCTGGTGCGGATCGTGTTCGACGTCGATATTGAACACGCCTTCGTAGATCGTTTCGGGCGATTCGGTGCGGAAACGGTCGCCGTCAATCAGCAACCTTGATGCGGCCACCGCGCCCACTGGGATTTGGCTTCCGTCAATTTCCAGTTGCGCAAATTCCCAGGTTCCCTCGAGCGCTCGCAGCTGCTCGACGTGCCGCGCCAAATGCGGCCAGCTGCCGAAGCCATTCTTTCGCGCGATGGCAGATTGCGCATCCGCCAGCCGGAAACCTGATGTCGCAACCAGCTCCGAGGCCATGCCTTTGGCAGCTGGCAAATGCTCGAGAATGGTTGCCACCGCTTCACGTTCTCCCACTTGAAGGGCAGCGAGCAGCGACTTCGCCTGGCGACGAAGATGGTCCAGATTTGGACGGGCCGGAAGGTTCTTTTCCACGGTCAGTTCTCCATGATCTCGCCTGGATCCGCAAACAGGCGTCACGAAGAACGTGGAATCGATCACCGAGAGTGAACGAATGAAGTTGGGTTAAACCCTTCCCGCGGATCCGGCGGCTCGCTTCCAGCCTGGATGGGATTATACCGCGGGAAAAGCCAAATGCGAGTACCTCGACAGGCCCGCGCAGCTCTTTTTGTTACCCGCGAAGCGACTTCATATCGATCACGAAGCGGTACTTCACGTCCCCCTTGGTGAGCCGCTCATAGGCCTCGTTGATCTTTTGAATCGGGATCAGCTCGATATCGGACGCGATCCCGCGTTCGGCGCAAAAGTCGAGCATCTCCTGCGTTTCAGGAATTCCGCCGATGCCCGATCCGGCGATCGATCGCCGCGCCATGATGACCGGAAAGATGCTCACGGGCGGATGGGGATGGGCCGGCGCGCCGACCATCACCATCGTGCCGTCCCGTTTCAAGAGCGAGACGAACGGATCCAAGTTGTGCGACACGGCCACGGTGTTCACGATCAGGTCGAACGAGCGCGTGTGCCGCTGCATTTCGTCGGCATTCTTCGACACGACGACCTCGTCGGCGCCGAGCCGCTTGCCATCTGCGATCTTCGACGGCGACGTGGTGAAGAGCACCGTCTCCGCGCCGAAGGCATGGGCCAACTTGACGCCCATGTGCCCAAGCCCGCCCAGGCCGACGATGCCGACCTTCTTGCCGAGCCCCGCGTGCCAATGCCGCAGCGGCGAATAGAGCGTGATTCCCGCGCAGAGCAGCGGGGCGGTGGCGGCGAGATCGGCCTTCTCCGACACCCGCAGCACGAAATGCTCCTTCACCACAATCCGCTCGGAGTAGCCGCCATAGGTGACGGGCGCGGTCCCATGCGGATCGGGCGAACTATAGGTGAACACGGTCCGGCCTTTGTCGCAATATTGCTCCAGACCGCTGCGGCAACTCTCACATTCTGCGCACGAATCGACCATGCAGCCGGTCGCCGCCAAGTCGCCCGGCTTGAAGCGCTTAACCTTGGTCCCGACGCGCGTCACCCGGCCGACGATTTCGTGCCCCGGCACGCAAGGATAAACCGTGGGCCAGGCTTCCCACTCGTTGCGGACCGTATGCAGATCGGAGTGGCACACGCCACAATACAGAATGTCGAATTCGACATCATCCGGCCCGACGTCCCTCCGGTCGATCGAGATACCGGCCATGTCGGAAGTGGGACTCGCAGCAGCATAAGCGCGGGTTGCAGCCATCTGGGGTGCCTTTCGTTGTGAGTGCAATCCCCTCCGTCCGCCGTTCTAACCCGCGCAATCGCCGGCAGCAAGGTCTCGTGCACCACGCCGGCAGGTGCGTTCCGCCAATTCATCGTCCTTCATTCGGGAACACCAGCGCTCACTCCGGGAAGGCAGAACTGACAAATTGGGTGAGGGCTGCGCCGAATCCGCGACATGATTTCACCCGCGCTGGGGAATAGCCATCCTTCGGAACACGCTACTTGGAAAATACCGCCGTCAATTACGACTACCACCTGCGGCCAACGAACCGTGTTGGCTCTCATCAATTTGACGGCGGACACAATGTGAGGCAAAACCTGAGTCCGAAACTGGTGCCGTAGATCGTCGGAAACGAATTTGGGCGGTACGGACAAGATGCGGATGTAACTCCATGCGAACGTAGCCAAGTATGGAATCTGACGCGACATCTTTGGGCCGTGCATCGTTTGGAACGACAAGAGTTCGAGGTCAGGATCTAGGCCATGCACGATGCGGCGTGCATCGTTTTTGTTGACGACGTAGACCTCGTCGAATGCCGGTCGAGCGTAGGCAAGTTTCATATCGGCGCCTCGACTAGGTTGGCCCGAATCGTAGCTGGCTACAATTTAATGGAGACAACGCGACTGCGAAATCGGTTCACGAAGAACAACCGGGAGACGCAGCTCCTATACCACCGTTGCAGTGTTGCCCGTCGGAATCGAATCCAATTCCGCACACCGCCAAACAAAAAAGCCGCGCCCGACTCAGGGAGTCGAGCGCGGCTGTGGGTTACAAATTTGGACCAGCTCTCGTTCCCTCACTTGCGGAGGGAAGCGTCTACCTGCAGCTAGTTGCCGCAGCCACAGTCACCAGCGGCGTCACCGCAGCTATCGCCGCAGCTGTCACAGCAGGTGCTGGGGCAGCAAGGGACGCAGCAGCGAACCTTCACTGGAACTTGCTTGCAGACGCACTTCGGCACACACCGGGTCACGGTGTAGGGCACGCACTTCGGCACGCACTTCCAGCACTGGATCGTCTTCTGGTAGCAGACCGGCTTGCAGACCGTGTAGCAGACCGTCTTGGTCCGCTGTTCCGGAACCATCTTGCAGACCTTATACGTGCAGGTCCGCTGTTCCGGCACCATCTTGCAAACCTTGTAGCAGCAGGTCTTCACGCGCTGTTCCGGAACCATCTTGCAGACTTTGTAGCAGCAAGTGCGGGTTTCGGGAACCATGTGGCAGACCTTGTACTCGCAAGTCCGCTGTTCCGGAACCATCTTGCAAACTTTGTATTCGCAAGTGCGGGTTTCGGGAACCATGTGGCAAACCTTGTAGCAGCAGGTCTTCACGCGTTGCTCGGGCACCATCTTGCAAACCTTGTAGGTGCAAGTGCGCTCTTCGGGCACCATCTTGCAGACCTTGTAGCAGCAGGTCTTCTGCTCGGGCACCATGTGGCAGACCTTGTAGCAGCAGGTCTTCACGCGTTGCTCGGGCACCATCTTGCAGACCTTGTAGGTGCAAGTGCGTTGTTCCGGAACCATTTTGCAGACCTTATACGTGCAGGTCCGTTGTTCCGGCACCATCTTGCAGACCTTGTAGCAGCAGGTCTTCACGCGTTGCTCGGGCACCATCTTGCAGACCTTGTACTCGCAGGTCCGCTGTTCCGGCACCATGTGGCAGACCTTGTACTCGCAGGTCCGCTGTTCCGGCACCATGTGGCAGACCTTGTATTCACAGGTCCGCTGTTCCGGCACCATCTTGCAAACCTTGTAGCAGCAGGTCTTCACGCGCTGCTCGGGCACCATCTTGCAGACCTTATACGTGCAGGTCCGCTCTTCCGGCACCATCTTGCAGACCTTGTAGCAGCAAGTCTTCGTGCGGCATTCGCGCTCGTACTTGACGCAGCAGATCTCTTTCTCGATGCACTCCGGAACCCAAACCTTCTTGCAGCACTTGATCGGCGGGCACTGCACACACTCGGTGTGGCACTTGCCCGGGCAATACTTGCAGCAGCAAGAGCAGCAATCGTAGACCCAGGTGCCGGGCTCACGCACGCAGCGCTTCACGACCGGACCAGGCTTTTCGAAGTGCTGGGTTTCCCAGTGACCCGATTGGCAGGTGATCTTTTTCGTATAATGAACCGGCTTGCAGACATAGTAGTTGATGTCTTTCGACCGGGTTTCCCAAACTGGCTTGCAAACCGTATAGCTCTTGCACTTGGTCTCCCACACCGGCTTGCACACCGTGTAGCAGATGTCCTTCGAGCGGGTTTCCCAGACCGGCTTGCAGACCGTGTAGCAGCGGGTCTTGGTTTCCCAGACCGGCTTGCACACCGTGTAGCAGCGGGTCTTGGTTTCCCAAACCGGCTTGCAGACCGTGTAGCAGCGGGTCTTGGTTTCCCAAACCGGCTTGCACACCGTGTAGCAGATGTCCTTCGAGCGCGTCTCCCACACCGGCTTGCAGACCGTGTAGTTGCGGCAGCGCGTCTCCCACACCGGCTTGCACACCGTGTAGCAACGGGTCCGCTCTTCCCACACCGGCTTGCACACCGTGTAGCAGATCTCTTTGGTCTTGGTTTCCCAGACCGGCTTGCACACCGTGTAGCAGCGGGTCTTGGTTTCCCAAACCGGCTTGCACACCGTGTAGCAACGAGTCCGCTCTTCCCACACCGGCTTGCACACCGTGTAGCAGATCTCTTTGGTCTTGGTTTCCCAGACCGGCTTGCACACCGTGTAGCAGCGGGTCTTGGTTTCCCAGACCGGCTTGCATACCGTGTAGCAGCGGGTCTTGGTTTCCCAGACCGGCTTGCACACCGTGTAGCAGCGGGTCTTGGTTTCCCAGACCGGCTTGCACACCGTGTAGCAAATCTCTTTCTGCCGCGTCTCCCACACCGGCTTGCAGACGGTGTAGTTGTGGCAGCGCGTCTCCCACACCGGCTTGCACACCGTGTAGCAGACTTCGCGGGAGCGTGTCTCTGGCACCATCTTGGTGCAATTGATCACGCGGTTTTCACACACGCGTTCCCAACACGTTTTGTAGCATGTGACCTCCTGCTTCTCGTACTCGATGCACTTCACCGTTTTCATCACGGTGCAGCACTCGGTCTTACAGCAGGGTGCACAGCAAGAGTAGCGCGCCAAGCCGCACCACCCGGCCTCAGCCCCGAGCGGGGTGAGCATCAGGGCCAGGGCGGCGACAAGCGGCGCTAGAGTGCAACCTCTCATCTCCTTCGCCTCCTTCAAGTGAGTCCAAAAAATACGTGGGTCCAAAAGCTGGTCGAGCGAGCGAACGTAGAATCGCCCGTCCGTAGTTAATTCGGGCCGCCAAATCCACGCACCTTAACTGATTTGCGTAAATTCCGTGCTTACCGCAATTACCCTCGTCACCGTTTCCAGCACACTTTCAATCGCACAAACCTGCTAGCACGCAAAGGTTTACACATCGTCGGAAGCCGCAAGCGGAGGCGTAATGTGGTCCGGATATGCCGCGTGGACCGAACGCTCCGACGAGGTCACGCCGCGGGCTGCCGGCGATCATTTCGGCTGTCGGCGTTGAAGAGGCGCCGAGAAGGGGCCAATGTGACCGCCCTTTTGGCCGTCTCACCGGGCGGCTCCAATCGCCGTAAGCGGTTGTCTCGCTTGGACCTGCGCCCAGCGCCAAGGCTCCGCCCGCTTGCTGTTTTCCGGCCGCTCCCCTAAAGTGGCAGTGGCAAATGTCCCTGTGATTTGAGGCGATTTCCCCTGCAGGCGCCGGCGCGGGCCGGATCGGCATGAGCTCAGGCAAACACAAGCTAGCCCAACCCGATCCCGACGAAGTGCCCAAGGCCGTCATCAACCGGCTCAGCCTCTACCTGCGGGAGCTGCAGCACCTGCTCCGCAGCGGCCGCACCACGATCAGCTCCAGCGAGCTCGGCCGGATGCTCGGCTTCTCCGACGCGCAGGTCCGCAAAGACCTCACGTTCTTCGGCCACTTCGGCCACCCCGGCATTGGCTACCGCTGCGAGGAGCTCGTGGCGGCAATTCGCCGCATCCTGGGTACCGATCGGGTTTGGACCGTCGCCCTGTTCGGCGTCGGCAACCTCGGCCGGGCGCTATTGGGCTACAAGGGTTTCGCCGCCAAAGGATTTCAAATCGTCGCCGCTTTCGACGACGATCCCCGCAAAGCGGACGCGACGATCGACGGCATCCGCATCCATCCAATGGCCCGCCTCGAAGAAGTCGTCGCGCGGCAGCAGATTCAGCTGGCGATGATTACCGTGCCGGCGAGTGCCGCGCAACAAGTGGCCGACACAGCCATCAAGGCGGGCGTCGTCGGCATCGTGAATTTCGCGCCCCTGACGCTCGCCGTGCCGGAGGACGTCAGCCTGGTGGGGGTCGATCTGGCCACCGAGCTCGAACAGATTTCGTTCTCCGTTGCGAACCGGGAGAAAAGCTGTTAGTCATTGTCATAAAGCTCTTAGCTATTAGTCTTTAGCTGTTAGCCAGAAATTGCTGGGAGTTGCCTGGCTAAGAGCTAACGGCTAAAAGCTAACAGCGTCGTCCTTACCCGGTGGTGTAATGGTAACACTAGGGATTTTGATTCCCTCATTCAAGGTTCGAATCCTTGCCGGGTAGTTTTCATTTCTCATGAAGTTTGACTCCCCCGAGATTGTTTGCGCCGTGGCGGCGGTCCGTGAGTCCGCCCTCTTGGCTCGCGCGGTCCAGCAGGAACTGGTCACGCCCGCGCTTGTGAAGGACGACCGCTCCCCGGTAACGGTGGGCGACTTCGCGGTACAAGCAGTCATCGCCCGCCGGCTCGCGGAAGGGCTGCCCGGCGTGACGCTCGTCGGCGAAGAATCCGCCGCCGCGCTGCAGCTCGAGGAGGGCGTCGAAACGCTCGACCAGGTCACGCAATTCGTCCGGCGGAGCGTCGCCGATGCAACGCCTGAAGAAGTTTGCGGACTGATCGATCGTGGCAGTGGTGAGCCTCCCGCGGAGTTCTGGACGCTCGACCCCATCGACGGTACCAAGGGCTTTTTGCGCCGTGATCAATACGCGGTCGCCCTCGGCAAAATCGAGAATGGCACGGTGACGATCGGCGTCCTCGGCTGCCCCGAGCTTGTGAACGCCAGTGTGCCTGCGGCCGGCGGCGCTGGTTCGCTGCTCGTGGCAGTCCTCGGCGAAGGCACCTGGTGCCAACCGCTCTCCGGCGGCGGCGAGTGGAAGCAGCTGCACGTCTCCGACCGCCGCGACGTCGCCCAGGCTCGGGTGCTCCGCAGCGTCGAAAAAGCCCACACCAACGTCGACGAAATCGGGCGCCTCGCCGAACAGCTCGGCATCACGGCGCCGCCCGTGCCGCTCGACAGCCAGGCGAAGTATGCAGTGCTGGCGGCCGGCGCCGGCGACGTGCTCCTGCGACTCATCTCGCCCAAAGCGCCGAACTACAAAGAAAAGATCTGGGACCAGGCGGCCGGCTCGCTGGTGATCAGCGAAGCCGGCGGCCGCATTACCGACCTCGACGGCAAACCCCTCGACTTCTCCCACGGCCGCGAACTCAAAACCAACCGCGGCATCCTCGCCACCAACGGCCCGCTCCACGACGCGCTGCTCGCCGGCCTGCGAGCGATTGGAGCGTAGTTCGGCCGCAATTCGCGCTTGAAATAAAAGTTGCTTCCTGGGCGAATCCCCTTTAGAGTAGGGGACACGCCGCCCGGCGGGCCAGAACACGCGGGGCGGCTGATTGGCGGGTTTTGATGCTCGAAAACGCCGTTCTTGCCATGTTGCCGGCGGCCGCTGGGCTGTTCGCAGCCTGCTGCTGGCTATCAAAGAACTCGCTGTGCGCGGCTCGCGGTGCGGGCGAATGCGACCTGGCGCTCAATGCAGGCATTGACCACGGCTGGCCCCATCTTTCTTTGGCCGGCCGGGAAATCATCTCTGTTTTATTCGTTTTTGTTTGGAGGCACGGAACATGGCACGGCGCAACACATCGCGCGGGACCGCCCGGTGGCGGACGGCTCGCGCTCGCAATTCTTCTCGGCACACCGCATCGCGCGGGGCCCGACTCGGAAGGCGGCTGCGATTTGAGCCGCTGGAAGTCCGACGATTGCTGGCCATCACCGTGACGACGATCGACGACGTCGTCGACCTCAATGACGGAGTGACTTCGCTCCGCGAGGCGATCTTCGCGGCGAACACGGTACCCGGCGCCGACACGATCGAGTTCTCGCCTGGACTTACTGCCGACGAACCGGCAACGATTTTGCTTACTCGGAGCGAGCTACAGATCACGGAATCGCTGAGGATCAACGGCCCCGGTGGCAATCTTCTGGCGATCGACGCCCAGCAGCAGTCCCGTATCTTCAACATCACCGACGCAAGTGGTGACTATGCAATATCTGGAATCGGCCTCCTTGGCGGCGGAGTTTTTTCCGCGAGCTCCATTACTCTTGTTGACACCATCGTCAGCCACGATGCAGCCGCCGTTTCAGACGCCGGAATTCGCTGTTTAAAGAGCGTCACGTTAATTGGATGCACCGTCAGCGAGAATAACTCGACGGGCGTGTCGGCAAATGGCAACGTGATGCTTACGTCGACGACGGTAGCAGCGAATCTGGGACGAGGGGTGGCATCTAGTGGCCTAGTAAATATGGTTGGCGGCACAGTTCGCGATAACCGCGATGGCGGAGTTCTTGGAAGTACCGTCACGATTACAGACGGGGTCGTGAGCGGGAACTCTCGGTCACGAGGGAGTGGAGGCGGAATTCAAGGATCCACCGTTGTGCTGAACAACTCAACTGTCAGCGGCAATTCCACGTCGGGCGGCATTGATCCTGGCGGGGGAATCTATGCTTGGAGCGTCACCCTCAATCAGAGCACTGTTTCCGGGAACAGCACGTCGGGCAGCATTTCCGATGGGGGAGGAATACACTGCGGCAGTTTGACCATGAACCAGAGCACTGTATCGGGAAACAGCACCTCGGGCGCCATCTCCGATGGGGGAGGAATATATTGCAGCAGATTGACTATGAACCAGAGTACGGTCTCCGGAAACAGTGCAAACGGCAACGGCGGCGGCATTTATGCAAAGTCAACCGCAAACATTGCAGCCAGCACAGTGACGGGAAACTCGACTTCAGACACTATTGGCGATGGAGGCGGCATATTCTCCAAAGGCAACCTTCGGATTGACCACAGCACGGTTAGCAAAAACTCGACGAGTGAAGGAACTACTGGTGGTGGTGGAGTCTACTGCGAGGGCATCGCGCAGATCTACGACTGCTCGATCACCGACAACACTGCCGCGTATAGGGGCGGCGGAATTTTTGTGCGTAGTACGGGTTCACTCTCGTTGAATCGAACTGTCGTACGCGACAATCGTGCATATCTATTCGGAGGCGGAGTAGTGTCAGGAGGTGTCGCCAACATTTCCGGGTGCGTAATAGCTGGAAACGAAGCATATCAAGCCGCCGGAATAGGATGTCTAGATCTTACGGTGCGGGATAGCTACGTGACTGGGAACATCGCTACCGGTGACAACGGAGGTGGAATTCATGTTTTCGGGGAATTGAAGCTAATCAATTCTTTTGTGAATTCGAATGAGGCCGCTCGCAATGGCGGCGGAGTGTATTGCTACGGGAATGCGACTGTCGAAGGCAGCACTATTTCAAATAACGTGGCGAGCCTTGCGGGAGGCGGAATCGTTGCGACGGAATCTCTTAACGTTTCTGCTTCGACCGTGAGCCAGAACAGGGCCACGTCGTTGGCTGGCGGAATATGGTGCCGCGGCGGACCAGCGACAATCTCGCATTCGACGATATTTGGCAATCAATCATCGGGAGCGGGTGGCGGCATGTTCATGGACTCAAACGAACTGTCACTCGATGGTGCGATTATTTCCGGAAACTATGCCCAAACCGGGCCCGATGCTACGGGCTTGTTGGGGGCGTCGATCCACGCTCGGTTCAGCTTGATCGGAAACAATTCCGGCAGCGGTCTGACAACGGCGCCTGTCGGCTTGCCCGATGCGAGCGGCAATCTGATCGGCGGCTCTACCTACGACTCAATTATCGATGCCAGATTAGGCCCCCTTGCGGACAACGGCGGGGGAACACCGACACACGCATTGTTGCCCGATAGTCCGGCACTCGATGCCGGCGAACCAATTGCAATGGCTGGTAATAACGACTTGCTGCAATTCGATCAGCGTGGTGGGCCATTCCTGCGAGTGTTCCACGGAAGAATCGACATGGGCGCGTACGAACGTCAATCATTACCGGTCATGAATTTCGTGGTTGATTCGTTATCCGATGAATATGATGGCGATTTTTCCACCGGTCATTTGTCGCTGCGCGAAGCGATCGGAATGGCGAACGGCAATGTTGGTTCTGAGCAGGTCATTACGTTCGCCCCAGAGCTCGCCGAGCAGGGCCCGGCAGTCGTTCTTCTGACGCGTGGTGATCTGACGATTACCGATCCGCTCAGGATTGATGGTCCCGGGGCCGAATTGTTGACGGTCGACGCACGAGGCAACGACCGGGGGCCAAATTCGGGAGATGGGAGCCGCGTCTTGAGCATCGACGATGGAGACTATTCGACCAACATCGTGATCTCTGTTTCAGGACTGACGCTTACCGGTGGCGATATCGCAGATGGAGGCGGCGCGATTCTCTCGCGCGAGAGCCTCACCATTTCAAATAGCACGATCCGTGACAACTTTTCCCAGAGTGGCGGCGGCATCTATAGCTTTGGCCCGTTGGCGCTGATCGACAGTACCGTGAGTGGCAATTCCGCCTCCGGTCGAGGCGGCGGAATTTCCAATAATTACGCACTCACGACCATAATCGGCGCCACGATTGTGGGTAACTCGGCAGTGCTCGGAGATGGAGGCGGCATCGCGATTTCAGGATCCTTAAGCGCTCTGTCGATAACGGGCACTACCATAAGTGACAATTACGCCAACGGGTTTGGTGGCGGAATCTACAGCTTCGGAGTCGTCAACCTAACCGATGACGTGGTCAGCCGAAACTCGGCCCAGGGCGGCGGTGGAATCTGCGCATTTAATTCGCTTTCGCTGACCAGTACCCTTGTCAGTCACAACACAGCAAGTACTTACGTCGGAGGCGGAATTCAAGTCCAACAGGGAAATACGACAATTACGGCGAGTGCGATCGTCGCCAATTCGGCTCCGCAAGGTGGCGGAATCGCAACTAGTGGGCAGCTGTCCGTAACTGCCAGCGAGATTAGTGGAAACTCAGCAACGTCGGGAAACGGTGGCGGCATCTTCGCCGGTGGTGGAGGAACCGCTTCAGGATACGCAGTCGAAGTGGTTAACTCCACTCTGAGTAACAATTCCGCACTTCAAGGAGGCGGACTTTTTGTCACGAACGGAAACGCCGCGATTCGACTGTCTACCATTTCGGCAAACGTCGCGACCGATCCCTCCGGAAGGGCCGGCGGAGTATTCATCCGCGGCCAATATTTGTACTTGGATGGTTCAATCATCGCCGGGAACGAGTCTTCGTCGGCACCAGACTTAGTCGGGAGTGTTATAGCGACGCACACTTTGATTGGCGACAAAGCGGGCACGTCTCTCGCGGAGGCACCGCCGGGATCGCCAGACGCCAATGGCAACCTCATTGGCGGGCCGGCGCACGGCGTGATTGACCCGCTACTCGGGCCGCTAGTGGACAATGGCGGGCTTGATTTGCCGGATGGGTCGCATATTCTCTCGCACGCGCTGTTGCCCGGCAGCCCGGCGATTGATGCTGGAGATCCGGTCGCGGTGGCCGGGCAAGGTGGCGTGCCGCTGCACGATCAGCGCGGGGCGCCGTTCACGCGCGTGTTCGGTGGGCGAATTGACATCGGTGCGGTGGAATCAATTCCAACCGGTCTGTTGCCGGGGGATTTCAGTTTGGATGGAGCTGTAGATGCGGCAGACTATTCTCAGTGGCGGGACTCATCGGGCGCCATCGTGCCGGCCGGGACTGGCGCCGATGGAAACGGCGATGGAAAAGTGGATCAACTCGACTACGACGTTTGGAAAAGCAACTTCGGATCGAGCGTGAACGAACTGCCGGCGTTGACCGCCGGAATGGATGCTTTGCCCATGGCCGCCATGGAGAGAGGGGCAGCTGCGCTCAGGTCGTCGCTGGCGCCGCCAAGCATGGAAGCTTCCGATTGCGCTTTGCGGCCAATGCGCGATTCCAAGATTGGCACCGTACCGCAAACTACGACCAATCGCCGCGACAGCCTGCTCGCCTGGTGGCGGGGAATCGGGCGAGAGAGGCTCGACCGGTCGATAATGCATATCGACTTAACATTTGTCGAGGGTACATCGGCTGGCGATGCGCGCCTTAGATACGCGGCCTTGGAATCGTTGGATCGAGTGCTACCGCGGCTGCGGTGACACGGGGACGCCGGCGGACTGAATCCTTGGTAGATTCATGGCGTGAATTCGCATCCTCTCGAACAACTACACTTTCGACTCGCTCCGCTGCGACAGGCGCTTTTGGAGCATCCCGTGTATGCGCGGATCGATGATCTCGCGGCGCTGCGGGTGTTTATGCGGCACCACGTGTTTGCGGTGTGGGATTTCATGTCGCTGTTGAAGTCGCTGCAGCGGCGGTTGTGCTGCGTCGAGGTGCCGTGGCTCGCGCCGTTCAACGGGGCGAATTGCCGGTTGGTGAATGAAATCGTGCTGGGCGAGGAGAGCGACGAGGATGGCGAGGGCGGGTATGCCAGCCATTTTGAGCTCTATCACCGGTCGATGACGCGGTGCGGGGCGGATACGGGGCAGATCGATCGATTTGTGGCGGCGCTCGCGGGCGGCGAGAGCGTGCGGCCGGCGCTCGTGGCGGCGGAGACACCGGCTTCGGTGCAGGCGTTCGTGGTTGAGACGTTTGACGTAATCGAGTCGGATGATATTTGCGCGATCGCGGCGACTTTCACGTTTGGCCGCGAGGATTTGCTGCCCGATCTGTTTCGGCAGATTGTGACGCGGCTGAGCAGCGACCCGGTAAGCGGGCTGGACTACTTCCGCTACTATCTGGAGCGGCACATCGATTTGGACGGTGATCAGCATGGGCCAATGGCGGAGCGGCTCGTGGCGTCGCTCTGCGGCGACGATCCGGTACGGTGGCAAGTGGCGGAGGAAGCCGCCGTCCGGGCGCTCGAATCGCGGCGGCGGTTGTGGGATGGAGTGTTGACGTCGTTGAAGTCGTGACGGACGACCTCGTAGCGTGAGATTCCCGAGTAGGATTTTTTGCACCGAGCTGCCTATAATAGGCCATGGCGAATCGTTCGTCAGACTATTCTTTTCTATGCAGTTCGGTTTCTAGTGTGCCGCGTCAAACGTGCTGCGGCAAATGCTTTTTCCAGCGAATGTCCGTCCGACAAGAGGTGACCTGTGGCTTCCGAAGAGGCCTCTCACGTGCCCGAGAATCCTGCGCCGGCCGAGATCCAAGTTGTGCTCGACGGTGAGCGGAAACGGCTGACCTACGAGCAGGCGTTTCAGCTGGGATGCGTAATGTTGAATGCGGGCAATCGTCTTGACGCGGCGAAGTTGTTTGCTTGTATGGAGGAGTTCACCGACCGGGGTCCACGGGCGTTCATCATGCAGGCGTTTTGCGAAGCCTCGGCAATGCGGTTCGACAATTGTGGTGCAGCATTGGAAGAAGCCTTCTCCGGCGAGAAAGAGATTGCCACGAAGCTCCAAAACGCCTTCGTATCGTATCACGTCGGCATACGCAAAGAGGGCGTCAATGCGTTGATCGAAATGGTCAACGAGCACGATGATCTGCCGACGATCTGTCTGCTGTTGGGCGACATGCTGGAACAGATGGACCAAGAAAAAATGTCCCGCAAGTGCTGGTCGCTGGCGGTCGAGCGCGATCGAGAAGGCGGCGCGGTGGCCACCGTAGCGACACTACGGTTGAAAAAGGCATTGCACAAAGCGCCCGCGTCGCAAGTGGATCCGCCACCAAATCAGGCATCTGCTTGATTTTCGGCCGTGTCGCAGCGGATTGTCAGCTCTTAGCCTCTCGGGCCGACGTCTGCGCCGATTCCTCATGATTTCTCGGCAGATCTTGCTGGCACGAGATATGCACGATTTAGCGCCGGCGAATTATGTAATCAGATCAGAGGATGTGGCCGTGGAACTATTTCAATTCACAATTGGCGACTGTCCGCTCGTAGCGGCGGCGATTCACGCGGGCCATGCTCTGCGGCCAGCGGTGGCGGAGCGAGTGGCGCTCGATGACGCGGCGCGGCTGCGCGAGGAAGATCCGTTCACCGACGAATTGTCGAAGCTCGTGCCGACGCATTTCATCGGTCGGCGGTCGCGGTTCGAGGTCGATCTCAATCGGCCGCGGGAACAGGCGGTCTACAAGAAGCCGGAGGATGCGTGGGGATTGTCGGTGTGGCGCGAACTGCTCAACAATGCCATGATCGCCGAATCGCTGGCCAACTACGACCTGTTTTACAAGACGGCTCACACCGTGCTACACGAGCTGATTGGAAGGCATGGCCGCGTGGTCGTGCTCGACATCCACAGCTACAACCATTGCCGCGCGGGGCAGGAGTGCGCAGCGGACGAGGCCGCGAACCCCGAGGTCAACATCGGCACGGGCAGCCTCGACCGCACGACGTGGGGACCGCTGGTGGATCGGTTCATCGCCGACCTGCGGGCGTTCGACGCGGGCGGCCGGCAGCTCGATGTGCGCGAGAACGTGAAGTTCTTCGGCGGGCACTTTTCTAAGTGGATTCAAGCGATGTTTCCAGGGCAGGCGTGCGCGATCGCTATCGAGTTCAAGAAGACGTTTATGGACGAATGGACGGGGGAACTGGAGCGAGCAAAGTTCGACCTCCTCTCGGCGGCGCTCAAGTCGACGTTTCCGGGAATTCTGGCGGAGCTCGAGGAGACGAGCGTCGGGAAGTCGGAGACGCTCGCGCTGTAGTCGCGGATTACTCTTTCGTACGGATCGGTGGCGATGGCGAAGCTGACAGCCCACGAAATCGAGGCGGCGTACGACAGCGTGGCGGCGGTGGTCCGCGACCGATTGAGCCGCAATCTGCGCATCCGGCGGAACTTGCCGGGGGATGGGCGAGTGCGGATGGATCGGCAGTTGCCGTTTCTGTGCGTGTACCGGATGCCGGAGGTGGGGCGAGATGCGGGGACATGCGACCTGGTGACCACTGAGGCGGCGTATCTGTTTGCGTCCGGGGCGGCGGAACACGAAGCGGGACTCGCGCGGCTGGTGGCGGCGATCGCGGAGACGATGCGGGAGCACTTTGGGGCGTTCCTAGTCATCGAGTTTTGGGCGGAGGATGACCGGCCGACGGGGTTGGCCGCACGCGATGCGACGCGGCCTGGGTTTCGCGTGCTCGCGCCGCGCGGTGGAATGCTGGCGAAAACAGTGAAGGCGCTGGAGGCGTCGCTCCGCGAGATTCGCGCGCAAGGTTGGGCGGCAGATGTGGAGGTGGTGGAAAGTGCGACACCGGCGCCAGGAGGGCAGGGGGCGCTCATCGGCGAGCTCGAAGGCGACGGCGTGCAGTCGATCGGCATCGCGGTGCGGCCGGTGTATCGCGACGTGCGACTCGGCACGGTGTACCCAATGATGCTGCAGTCGTTGCGGCGGCAACTGGCGATGTCGGTGCGGAAGGCGGTATTCGCGTTCACCGGCAAGAGCGAGCAGCGCCCGGCCCATTACGAAGCGCTCGGTCCGTCGGCGATGGTCAAGGCGGCGCGGCTCGTGGACCAGGAGCTGCGCGAGGTGTCGCAGTCGTTCGACTTCGTGTTGCAGACCGTGCCGCTGAACACGAACGCGGCCTGGGAGGAGTTCAAGGCGGACTCTTACAAGGTGGAGCCCGTGTTTTACTACCGGCCGCTGCCATACGATCCGGCCCAACTCAAGCGGCGGCTGTTTGCGATTCCGATCGATCGGATTGAGGACGCAACGCTGATCCACTTGTTCGCAGAGAAACAGGACCACGTCGACCGGCAGCTTACGGCGCTTAAGAACATCGACGCCGCGCCATTCTTTTACGACAGCGTACAGCTCTACGGCGTGCCGGATGCGGAGCTCGTGAAGCTCGCCCGCGGAATGTTGGTGCGACTGGACGTGCTAGCGGAAAAGCACGCGGCCGAGGGCGATTACATCCACACAGACGAGCTCGCCGCGGCGGCCCGCGATGAGATCGACTATTACCACGAGCGGCTACCGAGCTTCGTGGCGAAGGTCGAAGTGCGGGACGACGTGGCGGCGAGCATGATGGTCGCCCACGATCGGCTGCTGGTGTCGTCGACGGCGTCGGTGCCACGGCGGGGCGTGGCGGCGCTCTTGCATCACGAGATCGGCACGCATTTGCTTACATATTTCAACGGCCAGCAGCAGCCGTTTCAGCAGCTCTACGCGGGGCTCGCGCGGTACGAGGAATTGCAGGAAGGCCTGGCGGTGCTTGCGGAGTACCTGGTCGGCGGCTGGAATGCGCCGCGGCTGCGAACGATCGCGGGGCGGGTGCTGGCCGTCCAGGCAATGGTCGAACGCCGCTCATTCCTCGAGACGTTTCATCTGCTCCACGGCGAACAGCAACTTGCCCCGAAGGCGGCCTTCATGACGACGCTCCGCGTGTTTCGCGGCGGCGGGCTCACGAAGGACGCGATTTATCTGCGGGGTTTGCATCGGCTGGTGGAATACTTGCGGGCCGGGCATGATGCGGAGCCGTTGTACGTCGGCAAGATCGCTTTGGAGCACGTGTCATTGGTCCAGGAATTGCGTCGCAGAGGCGTGGTCGGGCCGCCGACGCTGTTGCCGCGATTCTGGGATGACGCGGAATCAGCCCAGCGGCTCGATCGCTGTCGACAATCTTCTCTCTTGGAACTTGTGGAAGAGTGCGTATGAAAATCGGCTTCGTGGTGAACGACGTTCAGACCGAACAGGCCCAGTACACGACGACGCGGCTGGCGATGACGGCCATCAAGCTGGGTCACGAAGCCTGGACACTGGGCGTTGCGGATTTCGAGTATGCGGCGGATGGCTCGATTCGGGCGATTGCGCGAACGGTGAAGAATCCGGAGCACGAGACGCTCGAGGCGTTTCTCGAGGAGTTGCAGGGCGAAGAGGCCCGCGTCGAGAAGATCGATGCGGGGGCGCTCGATGTGCTCATGCTGCGGAACGATCCGTCGGAGGATAAGAACGGGCGGGCCTGGGCACAGACGTCGGGCATTCTGTTCGGGCAGCTGGCGATGCGGCACGGCGTGATCGTACTCAACGACCCCGTGAACCTGGCGAACGCGATCAACAAGACGTACTTCCAGCATTTCCCGGAACAGGTGCGGCCCAAGACCTGCATCAGCTGCGATCGCGAAGACATCAAGGAATTCGTGGCGTCGCAAGGTGGTCAGGCGGTGATCAAGCCGCTGCAGGGCTCGGGCGGGGCGAGCGTGTTTTTGATCCGCGACGCCGACGCGGCGAACATGAACCAGATGATCGACGCGGTCCTGCGCGACGGCTATTGCATCGCGCAGGAGTATCTGCCGGCGGCGCAGGAGGGAGACGTGCGGTTGTTTGTAATGAACGGCCGGCCGCTGCGGAAAGATGGAAAGTATGCCGCGTTTCGCCGTGTGAACAAGAGCGGCGACATGCGGAGCAACATGCACTCGGGCGGCGAGGCGGTGGCAGTCGAGATCGACAAGGCGGCGCTGCGGCTGGTGGAGTTGGTGCGGCCGAAGCTCGTGGCGGACGGGATGTTCCTGGTCGGGCTCGACATCGTGAAGGACAAGCTCATGGAGATCAACGTGTTCACGCCCGGCGGACTGGGGAGCGCGCAGGCCGCGACGGGGATCGACTTTTCGGAAGTCGTGATCCACGACCTGGAGCGGAAGGTACGGTGCAGAAAGAACTACGGCGCGCACATAACGAACGTGCAGATTGCGACGCTGTGAGCGGTGAACCGATTGCAGTGTGGGAGGTGTCTCCGACGCCGATTCCGCGATCGATTGGTGCGCGTCATCGGCCTCGGAGAGGCCTCCCACAGTTTTGCCAAACTACACGCGGCCCATGGCGGGGTCGCTGAAGGACCACTGGCCGGTTTCGATGCGGCCGGCGTAGCGGTGCTCGAATTCTGCGTCGCCGGCGATGCGGATGGCGAAGTCGTACCAGCCGAAGCTGGCGTTGGTTTCCAACCGCATCGTGGTCGATGCACCGGGCGCGAGCTTCGACTGCTGTGCGGCATTGTGATAGACGAGATCGCGGAGCTCGACGACTTGAGGCCGATCGCTGCGATTTGTCAGCTGCACCACGACGTCGCCGGACTTTGGCGTATCGACGCGGACGTCTAGCTGCTTCTCGCCGCCTTCGTGAAACTCGCGGTAGAAGCCGTTCGGCCCAAAGACTTCGACGTGGTACTTGCCGTCCGCAAATGCTGCCAGCGGCCAGGAATCGACGAGTTGGTCTCCTGGGGCCACCGCATAGTTGCGGACTTCGACGTTGTCGCCGCCGCGGCGGGCGTAGGCGATGAACGGCGCGCCGGCGGCGGCCTTGCCGAAGCGTTCGTTTCCGGCCGCAAAGTGGATCGTGAATTGCTCGCCGTCGTCCGAATGATTGCCATCAACGGCCAGTTCGTAAGGCAAAGGGCAGGAGCGGCGGACGCCAGGCTCCTGCTCGGGCAGCAGCTTCGAAGCAGGGCCGTCGCCGCGAATCCGTTCGATGTCGGCCGCGGAGAGGAGCTTGTAACCGGTCGGCAACTTCTCGAACTGCGCCTTGTGAATTTGCTCCAGAAACGTGTCGCGGTTGAAGAAGGGGAGCGGCGTGTCCTTGTCCGAGAAGTTTTGAAACGTCGAGGAAAGGTCGCCGCAGACCGCCCGCCGCCAGTCGTTGATGTTCGTCTCGCGGACGTCCTGGCCGAGTTTGTGGCTCAAGAACTTCTCCAGGAATTGGAGCGACGAAGTGTGGTCGAACACTTCGGAGCAAACATTGCCGCCGCGGCTCCAGGGCGACGCGATCACCAGCGGCACGCGGTAGCCGAGGCCCATCGGGCTGTCGCGGCATTCGTCGCGCGGCTTGCGCTTCAACTCGTCGCTGAGCTCGACGAATTCCGGTCGGGCGTCGATCGACGCCGAAACCTTGCCGGTCTCCGGCCGCTCCGGATGCGGCGCAACGAACGGCGGCACATGGTCGAAATAGCCGTCGTTTTCGTCGTAGGTGAGGATGAAGATCGTCTTCTTCCAGACCTCGGGGTTCTTGGTCAGGATGTCGAGCATCTCGGCCAGGTACCAGGCGCCGTACCAGGCCGAGCAGGGATGATCGGAATATCGCTCGGGCGGCACGACCCAGGAGACGGTCGGCAACGCGCCGTCGGCAACGTCTTTGCGGAACTGGTAGAGCAGGTCGCCCTTGGGCACCTGCATGCGGCGCTGCTGGTCGCCGTCCTGGTATTCGAGCTCGGTTAGCGAATGATAGTCGGGATCGCCCACGTTGGTGACGAAGGCTTTTTGGTGGAGGCTCTTCTCGCGCGGCGAGAGGCGCTCGTAGTTGGCCGCGCTCCATTTTTTTACCGCCGACCGGAATTGATCCAGCTCGATCGTTTTGTCGGCGAGCTTCTTGGCGACTTTCTTGGTTTGTTCTTTCTTCTCTAGCGCGGCGATCTCCGCTTCGAGTCGAGACACCGACTGATTCAGAAACTTCCGATGAGCCGGCGAGAAGCGGACGTGAAACTGGCGGAAATACTCGATCGGATTGTCGCCAAAGTTCGCCAGCCAGGGATCCTCCTCGCCCTCAAAGCCGACACCGACGCTGAGCTCGTTCTGGTAGATCTTCCAAGAAACGCCAAGATCCTCGAGACGTTCGGCGAAGGCGGGCCACTCGACTTCCGATGCGTAATCGGAGTCCGAATTGAGCACGTGGGCCCAGGAATCCGCTTGCTCGCGGCCGCGGATCGTGCCGGTCCACAAGTGGTTGCGGTTGGGCATCGTGCCGGTGAGCGTCGAGCAGAAATTCTGGTCGCAGACCGTGAAGGCGTCGGCCAGCGCGTAGTAGAAGGGGATATCCGCGCGGTTGTAGTAGCCGAGCGTGAGCGGCATGTCGGCGTAGTCTTTGTCGCCCGATTTCTTGTTGTCGAGCCAGCGGTTGCAGTGGCCGCCGTTGCGGGCGTCGACCTGGTCGGTCCAGCCGTGCGGCAGGCAGCCCATCCAGGTCGACCGCGAATCCAGCATTCCGAGACGGAACGGCGAATAGCTTTCGCCCTTCGAGTTGGTCTGGACCCAGACCGGATTGCCGTTTGGCAATTTTAAAGCCCGCGGATCGTTGTAGCCGCGCACCCCGCGGAGCGTGCCGTAGGCGTGGTCGAAAGAGCGATTCTCCTGCATCAGGATCACGACGTGCTCGGCATCGAAGAACGTGCTGCCTGCGGCCGGCTCGATGGCGGCGGCGCGGGCGATCGATTCCAAGAGTGGGTTAGCGAGACCCGCGGCACCCGAAAACAGAGCCACCTTCTTCAAGAAGTCGCGTCGAGATTCCACAGTCGTCGCCTCGTGCGGGGTTCGCCGGAGCCGCGGCCCGCCTCCGCCATGGGACGAGCCGCTGCCTTCAAGCTAACGAGCGTACCGGGCCGGCATCAAGCAATTGTGAAATTTCCCACGACTCGGGGCGCAAAATGACAGGTTAAATGCGAAAGGCACAAGGCAATTGAACAGAAGGAAACAGAGAGAACGGAGGATCGGAAGACTTCTCCGTTTCCTCCGTTTTCCTTCGGTTCAAATTCCCCTGCCTTGCCGGTCCGGTAGCTACTTGTCGAGTGGCTTCAGTTTCACGTTGCGGAACTCGACGGGGTGGCTTTCTGATTGCAGCGAGATCGTCCCGCCGGTGACCTGCTTACTCGCCCCGGCCGCAATCAGACGCTGGGCGTCGGGGTCCTTCGTGTCGAGCTGCGGTCCAGAGTACTCCATGACGGTCTGGCCGTTGATTTTGTGGCGGATCAACTTATCGCCATGGACCTCCAGCTCGACTGCGACCCACTCGCCGACGGGATAGGTCTTACTGGAGCTGTTGGTGCAGTGGTCGGTGTGGAGCTTGTTGTGGAGGACGATGTGGGTGCCGGGAGTGCAGACATTGCCGGTCGGTCGCGTCTCGTTGCCCTGGCCGGCGAGCAATTGCACCTCGATCGAGACGGGGAAGAGCTGTTCAAGGGCCATCGATTCGGGCGTCTGGCCGTGGATCATGACGCCGCTATTGGCCCGCGCCCACTCGGGGCCGCCGGGGGCCTGTTTGCCCACGAGCCGGTATTCGAGCCGCAGCAGGTAGTTCGAATAAGGCTGCTCGTAGAACAGATGACCAAAGCGCTCGCGAAAGTCGCCGTCGTATTTGTCGTAGGAGACTTTGAGAATGCCGTCTTCGACGCGGAACGTATCGGCGAAATTTTCGCCGGCCCCGTGGCCCTTGATTTTGGGCGTCCAGCCGGTGAGGTCCCGGCCGTTAAAGAGCTCGACCCAGCCGTCGGCGTCGGCAGCCAGGACGTCGGCGGCATTGCAGACGGCCGGCGACAAAAGGAGCGAAATGGCGAACGCGGCAAGAATAAACAAACGAGGCATGGAGTTTCCCCTGATTTGAAAGAAATTGTAGTCGCGGTCGCGGCGCGGCGAAATGACCGGCCTTCGCGGCAAAAATCGCTGCAATTGGCGCCCCAGTTGCATCTGGACACGTGCGTCGGCCGTTGACGTAAAGCCTTGCTGCCACTACTTTACAGGGCTACCCCAATCCCGATCGGCCCGGCGAATGGGGCAGGCGAAATTCCTGGCCGAATGTCCGATTTGAACGCCGGACACAGTCGCGTCGGCAAACCTTGCCGCGGCGACGGATACCGGTGTGCCCGAACAAAGGAGAATTGTTTTGTCGACTCTGGTGAAAGAATTGGTGGAGGCGGGTGTCCATTACGGGCACCGCGCCAGTCGTTGGAATCCCAAGATGCGGCCGTATATCTACGCCCGCCGCAACTTAATCCACATCATCGACGTCCGCGAGACCGTCAAAGGTCTGTTGCGGGCCAAGAAGTATCTCTCGCAGCTCGCGGCGCGGAATAGCCTGGTGCTGTTCGTGGGAACGAAGCGCCAGGCGGCCGACACCGTGGAACGCGAAGCGCTGCGGTGCGGGATGCCGTTCGTGAACGATCGCTGGTTGGGCGGCACGCTCACCAACTTCCGCACGATCCGCAACCGGCTCAACCGGCTCGAAGAGCTGGAGCGGATCCGCTCGGGCGAGGAGATCAACTCGTACTCGAAGAAGATGCAGTCGTCCCTCTCCCGCGAATACCGCAAGATGTATAAGAACCTCAATGGTATCCGCACGATGAGCCGCCTGCCCGAGTGCCTGGTGATCATCGACCCGAAGAAGGAAAAGAACGCGGTCAACGAAGCCCGCAAGCTGGGCGTGGCCACGGTTTCGCTGATCGACACCGATTGCGATCCGGACCTGGTCGACTTGCCGATCCCCGGCAACGACGACAGCATGCGATCGATCGAGATCGTGGTGAAGATGCTGGCCGACGCGATTGCCGCGGGCCGCAACCAGGCCGCGGTCCAGAGCCAGCAAGCCGCCGAAGGGGCCGACAAGGCCGACCGGGCGCTGCAGCCGGCTTAAAAGTTCGGGCTGCTCGCACGCCGCTTCAGGCCGACAGCCCCTATCCATACACGCATCCAATTCGCTTTCGATCCGAAAGCACGAGGAGATTGTATCCATGGCAGAGATCACAGCCGCGATGGTCATGAAGCTGCGCGACGACACCGGCCTCCCGATGATGGAGTGCAAGAAGGCGCTGCAAGAGTCCAACGGCGATATGGAGTTGGCAAAGCAAAAGGTCCGCGAGTCGGGCAAGAAGATCATGTCGATCCGGCAGGATCGCACCACCGAGGAAGGCCGCCTGGCCGTGTACGCCAGTATCAAGCCGCCCGTGGGCGCGATCGTTGAGCTGCAGGTCGAATCGGCGCCCGTTGCCAAGCACGATGACGTGGCGGCGCTGGCCAACGATTTGGCGAAGCAGCTGGCCACCGGCCCCGGCGCGAAGACGCCCGAGGACCTGTGGAAGCAGCCGGCCCCCAGCCGCAAGGGCGTGACCCTCGAGCAATGGAAAGACGAGATCGAAGGCAAGATGCGCGAAGTCGTCCGGCTGACGAGGATCCAGCGGATCGAGTCGCCGGCCGGCGGCTATGTGCATCACGACGGCAAGAGCGGTGTGCTGTTGGAGGTCGAAGGCGGAAACGACGAGCTGGCCAGGAGCGTCGCCATGCACGTCGCGGCCATGAAACCCAAAGCCACCACGACCGCGGAGCTCGATCCCGCGCTGGTGAAGAAGGAACGCGAGATCCTCACCGAGCAGGCCCGCAAAGAAGGCAAGCCGGAGAACATCATCGAGAAGATGATCGAAGGCCGGATGCGGAACTTTTACGCCGAGCACGTGCTCTCTGAGCAGCCGTTCGTGAAGGACGACAAACAGACTGTCGGCAAAATTGCCGCTGGCGGCGGGATGAAGTTGAAGAAGTTCACCCGCTGGAAATTGGGTGAAACCAGCGCCTCGGCCGACGACAAATAACGCGAAACAGCACGAAGCCCTGGGAAACTTCCCAGGGCTTTTTTATGATAGGCTTGGGGGGACAACTTTCAGGCTATTTGAACGCCAAACTGGCAAGTCGAGCCCTACCATGTTGATGACGCCCTACGAACGGATCATTCTGAAGCTCTCCGGCGAGAGCTTCGTCCCGGCAGGCCAGCGCGGCATCAGCATGCAGGAGGTTGTCGACATTGCCGGCCAGACGTATCGGGCCGCCCAGCTCGGCGTGCAGATCGGCATCGTGATCGGCGGCGGCAACATCCTCCGCGGCGCCCAGTTCACCGCGGGCGACTCGCGGATTCAGGAAGCGACGGCCCATTACATGGGCATGCTCGCCACGGTCATCAACGGCCTCGCGCTGCAGGATGCCCTCGAATCGCTCGGCTGCGCGACGCGGCTGATGTCGGCCGTCCGCATGGATGGCGTCGCCGAGCCCTTCATTCGCCGCCGCGCGAAGCGGCATCTCGAGAAGGGCCGAATCGTAATTCTCGCCGGCGGCACGGGCGCGCCGTTCGTCACCACGGACACGGCGGCTGCCCAGAAGGCCCTGGAGCTCGACGCCGACATCCTGATGAAGGCGACCCGAGTCGACGGCGTTTACACGGCTGACCCCGAGAAGGACCCCAGCGCGACGCTCTACAAGCAGCTCACCTACCGCGAAGTCCGCGACCGCAATCTCAAGGTGATGGACTCCACGGCCATCGCCCACTGCATGGAACACGACCTGCCGATCCTTGTTTTCAACTACCGCGTCGACGGCAACATCGAACGCGCCGTCCGCGGCGAAGACATCGGCACGTTAGTCACCAGCACCGCCCCGGCGGTGACTTGAATTTCGTAGCACAAACACGGCAGAATCTCACGCCAAGGCGCTAAGGCGCAAGGACAAAATTACTCTTGGATTTCCTTTGCGCCTTAGCGCCTTTGCGTGAGATGTTCTAGATTTAGAAGGCGAGCAGCATGAGCGCTGAAGAGATATTGTTTGATGCCGAAGAGCGGATGGAGAAGGCTCTGGCGAAGCTGAAGCAGGACCTTACCGGCATTCGCACCGGGCGGGCCAATCCGGGCATGGTCGACAGCTTGCGGATCGAGGCCTACGGCTCGCCCTGTCCGATCAAGCAGCTGGCGAGCGTCAGTGCCCCCGAGCCGCAGCAGATCGTCATCCGGCCGTTCGACCCTTCGATCATCAAGGACATCGAAAAGGGGATCATCGCCAGCGACCTGGGCCTCGCACCGCAGAGCGACGGCAAGGTAATCCGACTCAACATTCCGCCGCTGTCGGGCGACGTCCGCCGCAAGATGGTCGCCAGAACGAAGGAACTCGCGGAGGAGATGAAGGTCGCCGTCCGCAACGTCCGCCGCGACGCCAACAAGGCGGCCGAGTCCGAAGAGAAAGACAAGCAGCTCACCGAAGACGAGGCCAAGCAGACCAAGGAAGACATTCAGGAGCTGACCAAGAAGTTCGAGGACCGGGCCAACGACCTCGCCAAGGCCAAGGAAGCGGAAGTGATGGAGGAGTAGCCGAGGGGCGCGACTTGTATGTCCGACATGCCTTGGAAGGACGCAATTCTTAAAATTCTAGATGACAACGCAGTAGCGATGCATTACTCAGACATCGCTGAGCAAGTCGTCGAAAAAGGACTTCGCGAGAATGTCGGTGCTACTCCTGCTGCGACAGTCAATTCGCAGATTTGCCAATCGATCAAATACGAAGCCTCATCGTCGCCATTTATGCGGACGGACCGGGGTGAGTATATCCTGCGTAAATACGCTGATGGACAGCAATCTCAGGTATCGCATTCTCCCTCGCCTTCTGTGGAGGAGCCCGAACCCGAGGTTGAACAGCGGCTAATTCATGCATTTGGCATGTTTTGGCGGCGCGATCGAGTACTTTGGAAGGGAAATCCAACGCTCCTTGGAAAACAGCAGATTGGCGCCACGGACGTAGACTTTTCGCAGCAAACTGGGGTTTATTTATTGTACGACGGTCGTGACGTGGTCTATGTCGGCCGTGCAACTGAAAGGCCGTTAGGACGCAGGCTGTATGAACACACTCTCGACCGGCTGCAGGGTCGATGGGATCGGTTTTCGTGGTTTGGGTTACTGGGCGTCACTGAGGCTGGACTTCTGACCGAATCGAGTAGTGTTCCAACTCAAGAAGTAATTGCGGCGACCCTTGAAGCCCTGCTAATTGAGGGACTGGAACCAACGCAGAATCGCAGGCGCGGTGATGGATTTACCGCAGTCGAGTACATTCAATCGGAAGATCCTCAAATTGAACGACAACGGATGAAGCAGCTATTGTCGTCGATGCAGGACCGACTCGACATCGGTTAAGTCGTTTGGGTGCTCATTTTGCCTGCTAGCACTCTCTCCGGCTTCTCTTGCCGGTGCTGGCGGCAGTTGCTATGGTTTCGCTCCCCGTGAAGCCGGCGAGCGGTTCGCTCGCGGCTGATTCTGAGATGGCTCGTGATGACCACGCGAGCGAGTTCGCATATTTTCCCGCACGGTTTACGGAGAAACCGCCATGGCAGACCAATCGTCGCCGGTTGTTGAACAGCAAAACGTCGCCAAGAAGGAGCGCCGCAAACAGCGCTGGATCGTGGTGGGCTGCGGAGTGGCGGGGCTGGCCGTGGCGCTGGCGATTCGCACCTACACCGGCACACCGATCGCCGACGCCCAGGTGGTGGGCGGCAACGGCCAGGCCGGCAAGTCGCAAGGTACGGGCAAGAATCCGGACGCCCTGCCCCGCGTCGAACGTCCGCAGCACGACGTGATGGCGGTCGTGAACGGCGAGGACATCCGCCGCGAAGCGCTGGCGGCCGCCTGCGTCGACCGCTTCGGCGAAGAAGTGCTGGAAGGCCTGGTCAATAAGAAGCTGATCGAACACCACTGCCAGAACCGCCAGATCGCGGTGACCGACGCCGAGATCAATGCGGAAATCGATCGCATGGCGGAACGGTTCAAGATCGGCCGCCAACAGTGGCTGCAGATGCTCGCCAAAGAGCGGGGGATCAACGAGCAGCAATACCGCCGCGACATTCTCTGGCCGACTCTCGCCCTGCGGAAGCTCGCCGCCGATCAGTTGCAGGTGACCGACCAGCAGATCCAGGAAGCGTACGAGTCGCAATTTGGCGAAGCCGTGAAGTGCCGGCTGATCGTGCTCAAAACGCGCGAAGAGGCGGATAAGGTACATCGTCAGTTGACGGCCAACCCGGACGATTTCGCCCGGCTGGCGCTTCAGCTTTCACAGGACGTCAACAGCGCGAGCATCGGCGGGATGATCCAGCCGATTCGCCGTCACGTCGGCGATACGGCGATCGAACAAGCCGTGTTCGCCCTGCAGGATAATCAACTCACGCCGGTGATTCCGGTCGCCGACCAGTTTGCGATTCTCAAATGCGAAGGCCGCCTGCCGGCCCGCGAGGTGCCGCTGGCCAATGTTCACGACGAGTTGGTGGAGCGGATCAAGGAAGACAAATTGCGTGACGTCGCCAGCGGCTTGTTCGAGCAGCTGCAAAACTCGGCGACAATTCAAAACGTGTGGAACAATCCGCAACTGCGGCAGCAGATGCCGGGCGTGGTGGCGACTGTCAACGGCCAGCCGATCCAGTACCGCGAGCTGGCGGAAGAGTGCCTGCTGCGGCACGGCGAAGAAGTGCTGCAGGTCGAGATTTCCCACCTGTTGTTGCAGCAGGCGATTACCAAGCAGAATGTGACCGTGACGCAGCAAGACCTCGACGATGAGATCGCTCACGCCGCCAAGCTCGCCGGCGTCGTCGACAAACAGGGGAATCCCGACTTCGACAAGTGGTTCAAGCTGGCCACGGAAGAGCAGGGGCTCAAGAAGGAACAATACCTGCGCGACTCGGTGTGGCCGTCGGCCGCGCTTAAGAAGTTGACCGGCGGGACGGTCCAGGTATCACAGGAAGACCTGCAGAAGAGCTTCGACGCCAACTACGGCGAGCGGGTGCGTTGCCGTGCGATCGTGCTGGGCGAGATGCGCCGGGCCCAGGAAGTGTGGGCCAAGGCGCGGCAGAATCCGACCATCGAATTCTTCAGCGACCTGGCCGAACAGTATTCGATCGAGCCGCAATCGAAGGCCCTCCGCGGCGAGGTGCCGCCGATTCGCAAGAACGGCGGCCAGCCGCAGCTGGAGAGCGTCGCATTCGACCTCGCGCCGAACGAGCTCTCGGGCATCGTCCAGCTGGGCGACAAATTCGTGATCCTGATGTGCGAGGGTCGCACGGAACCGGTGAAAGTGCGCGTCGACGAGGTTACCGAAATCCTCAAACAGGACATCTTCGAGAAGAAGCTGCGGATCGCCATGAACGACAAGTTCACGGAAATCCACGACAAGGCGCGGATCGACAACTATCTCGCCGGCACCTCCCAGTCGCCCGATCGGGTCAAAGAAGGCAACCAGGCGGCCGGAAACGTGGGCAAGTTGCCGAAAAAGACGCTCAGCGACACGTATCGGGTCGATTCCGCCGTACGGCCGACCGCCGGGCAGGCGCGGTAAGGCCTGACGATCGTTCGGACTGGACACCGCGTCGTCCTTTGCGCTCCCCATGACTTGGCGAACCGCGCGGCGATATAATGGGTCCTAGCAGGACTTTTCGCTCCTGCACGAAAGGCCCCTTATGCCCGGTTCGCCCCAGATTCCTTCGCCCGATCCGCCGTTTCGTGTCCACCCCGCCGAGCGCGTCACGCGTTTGCCGCCGTACCTCTTCGGCCGCATCAACACGCTGCTCTACAACAAGCGCCGCGCCGGCGACGACGTGATCGATCTGGGCATGGGGAACCCCTCCGACCCACCGGAAGAGTTCGTGATCCAGAAGCTGGCCGAGGCGGCCCGCGATCCGGACAACCACGGCTACAGCAAGTCGAACGGCATCGTCAACCTCCGCCGCGAGGTCTGCGCGAAGTACCACAAGCGGTTCGGCGTGCGGCTCGATCCCGACCACGAAGTGATCGTCTGCCTGGGCTCGAAGGAAGGCTTCAGCCACATGTGCCTGGCGATGATGGGCCCGGGCGACACGGCGATCGTTCCCGCGCCCTACTTCCCGATCCACGTCTATTCCGTGGCCCTCGCCTCCGGCAACGTGATCGCGCTCGAAGTCCGCGACAGCGAGAAGTTTCTGCAGAACGTCGCGTACACCTGCGAGCATCTCTATCCGAAGCCGAAGCTGTTGATCATCAACTACCCCCACAATCCCTCGACCGCCGTGGTCGAGCAGCCGTTTTTCGATGAAGTGGTGCGACTCGCCAAGCGGTACGGCTTCCTGGTGATCAGCGATTTCGCCTACGCCGACGTGGCCTACGACGGCTACAAGCCGCCCAGCTTCCTGGCGTCGCCCGGCGCGATCGACGTGGGCGTCGAGTTCACCACGATGAGCAAGGGCTACAACATGGCCGGCTGGCGCGTCGGCTTCTGCAGCGGCAATCGCGAGATGATCAATGCCCTCGCCACAATCAAGGGCTACTACGATTATGGCATGTTTCAGGCTGTGCAGATCGCCGCGATCATGGCCCTGCGACACGGCGACGCCGGCATGGAAAATCAGGCCGGGATCTACGAAGGGCGCCGCGACGCGCTGTGCGAGAGCCTCACGCGGATCGGCTGGAACGTCACGCCGCCCAAGGCGAGCATGTTTTGCTGGGTGCCGATCCCCGAGCCCTGGCGCTCGCGGATGAGCACGATGGACTTCGGCATGATGCTCCTCGAAAAGGGCAACGTCGCCGTGAGCCCCGGCAGCGGCTTCGGCCCCGCCGGCGAAGGTTACTTGCGGATGTCGCTGGTGGAAAATGAGGCCCGGCTGCGGCAAGCGGTGCGGCAGATTCAACGATGCTTGCGCGACGCTGAGGGGCAGTTCGCGGATGCGAATTCCGCCGCGCCCCTCTCGACCACAACGGCCGCAAATGCCTCCGCCAGCAACGCCTGACGGGAGACAAGCCCGGCCGCGGTTTCTCACACATCCAGCTCCGGCGACGCCAGATGCGCTTCCGGATTCTGATGTTGTTTTGATCCCGGCTCCAAGTCTGGCAAGAACCAGGTCAAGAGACCCATCAGCGGCAAGAATGCGCAGATTTCGTAAACCGCCTCGATGCCGATGTGGTCCGCCGTCCAGCCGAGCGCTACGGCGCCGATTCCCGCCATGCCAAACGCGAACCCAAAAAACATGCCGGCAACCATGCCGACGCGGCTCGGCAGTAACTCCTGGGCGTAGACGATGATCGCCGAGAATGCCGAGGCCAGAATCAGGCCGATCGGCACCGTGAGAACTGCCGTCCAAAACAAATTTACGTGCGGCATGACTAGCGTGAACGGCAACACTCCCAGGATCGAGATCCAGATCACGGATTTGAAGCCGATGCGATCGCCAACTGGCCCGCCGCCAAAGGTACCGGCAGCCACCGCGCCGAGGAACACGAACAGATACAACTGGGCCGTCGTGATCGATACATCAAAGCGGTGCATCAAGTAGAACGTGTAATAGCTGCTGATGCTCACCAGATAGATGTACTTTGAAAAAACGAGCAAGAGCAGGACGGCGATCGCCCAGCGGACGCGCGTGGGCGACAAATGGGCATGGGGCAGGTGCTGTGCGGGGCGCGGATTCGCGCGGCGGTGGGTCAGGTGCCGTTCATACCAGCGGCCCACGAACGTCAGCAAACCGGCCGCGACGATCACCCCCACGCTGAACCAAGCGATGCTTGCCTGCCCGCGCGGCATCACGATATACGCGGCTAAGAGCGGCCCGATCGCGGAGCCCGTGTTGCCGCCCACTTGGAACAGTGACTGCGCAAACCCATAGCGCCCTCCGGAAGCGAGGCGCGCCACGCGCGATGCCTCCGGGTGAAAGATTGAGGAGCCGATGCCGATCATCGACGCCGCAGCCAGGATCGTCGGAAAGCTGCCCGCTAGCGCCAGGCTCACCAGGCCCGTGAGCGTGAAACACGCGCCCAACAACAGCGACCAGGCCCATGGCCTTCGATCCGTGTAGAGTCCCACCAGCGGCTGCAGCAACGACGCCGTGACGTGGAACGCGAATGTGATCATCCCGATCTGGAAGAAGCTCAGCGCGTAGTTCTGCTTGAGCAGCGGATACACGGCCGGCAACAGCGACTGCATGATGTCGTTCAACAGGTGCGACAGGCTCAGCGCACCCAAGACAGCCAGAACGGTGGATTCTTCAAAGATCGCGCGGCTCTCGCCAGTCGCCGCGGTAGTTTCGCTAGCCATTTCGCTTCGTGCCTGAGAGGTGCGCTCCTGTGGGGAATGGGAATTATAGACAGGCCGACTCGTGCTGCGGTTCGGGAGTTGGAGTATGCTCCGGTGGAGTCTGAAAAGTTTGTAAAGGATTGCTTGCAACGGCCGCTGATAACTGTTATAGTTCTGTAGTCACTTGCCTCTTGCCTCTGGTTTTCAGCGGTTTTCGCCATGTTCCTGCGAATCGAAAAAGGCTCGGCCGTCCCTATCTCGCGGCAGATCGCGGAGCAGATCGCCACGCTCTGCGCGTCGGAGTCGCTGCGAACCGGCGACCGGCTGCCTTCGGTCCGCGAGCTCGCCCGGGAATTGGCGGTGAACCAGAATACGATTCTCCGCGTGTACGAGCGGCTCGTGGGCGAGGGGCTGCTGGAGATGCGGCATGGCCAGGGAACCTTTGTGGCGGCACGGGCCAGGCGGGGGCAACTCGCCATTCACCGCGAGCGGCTCGTCGACGAATTGCGACAGATCGGACGGCAGGCCGTCGGTTTGGGTTTGTCGTCCGACGAATTGCACGAACTTCTCTCCGAGGCGCTGGATGGGGTCGAGCAGCCTGTCGCCGTCAACGGGAAACCAGGGGACACAACATGAATGATCCAGCGATCGAGCTGCAGGCCGTCACCAAGTCGTTTCGCCGCACCGAAGTGCTTTGCGGCGTCACGCTCCGCGTCGAGCGCGGCAAGACATTCGCCTTCCTCGGCCGCAACGCGGCCGGGAAGACGACCACCATTCGCATGCTGCTGGGGCTCCTCAAGCGCGACGACGGCTCGATCCGCGTGTTAGGTCTTGATCCGTCGCTCGAACCGATTGAGCTCCGCCGCCGCGTGGGCTACCTGGCCGAAGATCAGACGATGTATGGCTGGATGCAGATCGGCGAGATACTGCGCTTCGTCGCTCCGTTCTATCCGACCTGGGACCACGATCTCGCGCTCCGCTACGTCCGCGAATTCGAGCTGCCGATCGGCACCAAGATCAAATATCTCTCGAAGGGCCAGAACGTTCGTCTGGGGCTGGTGCTGGCACTCGCCCACCGGCCGGAGCTGGTGATTCTGGATGACCCCGCGTTAGGGCTCGACCCCATCATGCGGAAACAGTTCAATCGCGACCTCATCACGCACCTGCAGGGCGAAGGGCGAACCGTCTTCTACAGTTCCCACTTGCTCTACGAAGTAGAGCCGGTCGCCGATGAGGTCGCGATTTTAGATCAGGGCCGCGTGCTGCGGCAGGCAGACACCGAGACGCTTCGCCGCGACGTGAAACAGCTGATCCTCAGTCGCGGAGCGTTCGCGGTGAACCGCAAGCATCTGTCCGTGCTGGACGTCCGCTCCGACGCCGATCGCGTGGTGGTTGCAGTCGAGGGCGCCGAAAAGGCTCGCGAGATCCTCGGCTACGAGGGCGTGGACTTTCAAGTCGTCGACTTGAATCTGGACGAAATTTTCGAGGCGTATGTTGTCGGCCGCAAGGGCGAACCGGCGGCGGAATCCACGCCGCAAGCCGAACTTCTGCCTATTTCTTAGGATCGAACATGTACATGATTTGGCAAGCCCTGGCTTGGAAAGAATGGCACGAGCACAAGTGGAAGCTCGCGGCCGCGACGGCGATTGTCGTGAGCGTTTCGAGCATGCCGCTGTACGATTACGACCGCATGTCGTTCGGTGCGGCGACATTTCTGGCGGTGTTTTGCATCTTGCCGCTGGCCATGTTCATCGGCGCCGGCGTCGCGACTGGCGAGCGCTCTCGCGGGACTCTCGAATTCACGCGAGCGCTTCCCGTTCCGCAGTGGAAGGTCGCCGCTCACAAGCTCGCCGCCGGCGCGTTGACCTGCATTGTTCCGATTATCGTCAATATTTTGCTGGTGCTGGCGCTATACGCTGCCCTGAAGTACGCTCTCAACAAGTCGGATGCAGTGCTGACGCTGCCGGGGCTGGGCAGTAACAATCGACTCGATTTGCACGAGTGGCTGGTCGAAAGCTTGATCCTCGCCACGCTGTCGGCCCTGAGCATCTTTGTCTGGACGGCAGCGCTCGGAGTGCGAGCAAAGGACGAGGTCAGTGCTTGCGCGCGGGCACTACTCGGCATTTTTCTGTGGTGGACCATTCTGATCGGAGCGATGATGCTGTGGCGTTGGCGCGGAGTCATACCTCTGGCCTATGCTGCGTCGCCCGGCGGTTGGTTCGCCTATGCATCCGTCGCAGAACGTGAAAATCTCCAAATCGGACTAGGAATGGCTGCGGCTGTCGCCATGCTGTTGTTGCTGGCCGTCGTTTATCTGGTCCGCTTCCAGTCGTCTCCCAGCGCTTTGGTTCGCTCGCAAAAATCCGCAGAAGTCGATTGTCTCCAAGTTGCCTGGCTGGCACCGCCATTTGCCAGTCGCCCGCTGGCGACGATCTGGAAGCAATATCGCGAGAGCCGGCCCATCGTGTTGACCGGGCTCGCGGGGATTGGGCTCTTGTCACTGGCCGTGAGCGCGGCGAATTGGCAGCAAATGAATCTGCAAAACGTTGGCACCATCGTGGCCGGAGTCAGCTTGTATTTTGGTTTTCTGGTGACACTAGTCGTCGCTGTCGGTTTGTTCTTGCACGATTTGCAGCCACAGCTTCACACCTTCTGGCGATCCCGCCCCGTTCCACCGGATCAATACTTTTGGTTGAAGTTTGTTACAGGGATTGCCGTGCTGGCGGCAACGTTCGCCGTCCCGTTCCTCTGTGCAGCCGCCACGAACGGGATTTCGCATCCGGACTTCAGAGCGATCGGGCCGTGGGCGGTCCTCGTCCCGATCTGGCTTTATTGTGCCGCAGTAATGATGACCTGCCTGGTCCGGCACGCGATCTACGCCGCCATCTTAAGCGGGGCGGTGATGTATCTCAATTTTCTGCTGATCGTTGGCGGGACCCGCGCGTGGCTGCTCGCTACTCGGCAGATTTCCTGGGAAAAATGGAGCGATCCTTCGTCCGCTGAAGTCGCCGCTTCGATGATCATCGGCTCGATCGCCTTTGCGATCATCGCCTGGCTCTGCGTGCGAAACGACTGGGGCGCGAAGAGCCGCTATTGAGAGACGCCGCTCACCAGCGGCACAAAGCCAAAGTTGCCCAGGCGGTCGGCGTACCAGTCGTCGCCGCGGCGGGTGAAGCGGTACATCTGCTGGCGGCCGGGCGGGCCGATGGGGATCACCAGCCGGCCGCCGTCGGCGAGCTGGTCCTGCAGCGCCGTCGGCAGTTCTTCAGCGCCCGCCGTGCAAATGATGGCATCGAATGGCGATGCCCGGATGTAGCCGAGCGATCCATCGTCCAGATGCACCAGCACATTTTCGTAGTCGAGCCGCGCGAGCCGTTCGGCGGCCGCGTGGTAGAGCGGCTCGATCCGCTCGATGGTGTGGACTGCTTGCACGAGCTCCGCTAGCACGGCGGCGCCGTAGCCGGAACCCGTACCGATCTCCAGCACCGTGTCACCGCCGTGAAGCCGGGCTTCCTGGCACATGAATGCCACAGTATACGGTTGCGAGATGGTCTGACCCTCGTCGATCGGCAGCGCGCAATCGTCGTACGCCTTGTGCCGCAACGACGGCCGCACAAACTCTTCGCGCGGAACCCTGCCAAGCGCCTCCAGCACGCGGCGATCAGAAATGCCGCGACCGATGAGCTGCTCGGTCACCATGTTGTGCCGGGCGAGATCGAAATTCATGGCCCTACATTCGGTCGATTCGCCAAACATCATGGACGATTACCGTGCGAACATCGTCCATCACTTCGAATTGTGTGCCAAGCGGATGAACGAATCCGATACGCATGTTCTCGTAACGCGATTCGCCAAAGTCGATTGGATCCTGCATCAGGCGGCGATCCAGTTCTCTTGCGGCCAATGCAAGTGACCTTTGGTCCCTCGGCGACTGCTGTAGGAACTGATCGAACTTAATTTCCGCGTTCGGCGCCCATAACACGCGGTAGGACATTAGAGGCCGTGCCGGCGGAGGATTTCTTCCAGCGGCTTGCCGGTCCGATGCTTTTGCCGCAGTTCTTCGGTTTCCGCAATCGAGAGTGGCGGCTCAAGCTGTAATTGACTAACCGGCGGATGGTCCTTTAGCGGCGAAAAGAACCCTAGGGCGATGCCATTGCTGTCGCAAACGACGACCTGATTCACCACAACGCTTAGCGCCTGACCAGTACCGGCATCCACAATGATCTGATCCATCGCCTCACCTTACAAAAGCCGCGAAGTCGGGGTGACACGATTCGAACGTGCGACTTCCTGCTCCCAAAGCAGGCGCTCTAGCCAGGCTGAGCTACACCCCGAAAATGCCTCGTATGCCACGAGGACACGTCGTCCATCGTAGTCGTTCGCTCGATAACGGGCAACGATGGCTGAGATCGTAGCAGGCATGTTCCGCGTGCAGTCCGCCGCAGCTCGACGCCGGCAAAATCCCAGGAAAACGCAGTCATTCTGAGCGCAGTGCAGGCTGCGGCACACGGAGTGTGCCTGCTACTTTCACGCCGTGGCGCGGGCCCGCGGGTCGTCGAAGCCGCCGTGAATGATGGCAGCTCGTTCGAGGGCGGCGTCCAAATGGGGTTGCATGTTCCGCGGGCCGACGAGTGCTAAGAGCTTCGAGCGGCTGATCAACAGGGCCGGCTGTGTTTGGGCGCCGCAGATGATCAGCGGCCGGCCTGATTCTCGGAGCCGCGCGGCGAGCGACTCGAAGGCGTGGATGCCCGTTCCGTCGACGGCTGTCATGTGGGTCAATTTCAGAACCACGATTTCTGCGAATTTTGTTGCGTCGGCCGTGGCGTGCTCGAGCTTGTCCGTGGCTCCAAACAGAAATGGTCCGCGGATGCGCACCACCGAAACGTACGCCGGGATGTACTTTCCCGTGAGCACGCTGGCGCCGCCGCTGTCGAGCAGATCGTCGTCCGTGATCGATTTGACTGTGGTCGTCTCGGAGACACGAAGGATGTAAAGCAGCGACGCCAGCACCATGCCGACTTCCACCGCCACCGTGAGATCGGCGAACACCGTGAGCGCGAAGGTGGCAGCCCAGACGACGCGGTCGGCGGCCGAGAGGCGGAGGATCGACGGAATCGCGTGCCATTCGCCCATGCGATAGGCCACGATCATGAGGATTCCGGCGAGCGTCGGCAGCGGAATGTATTTGGCTAAGGGTGCGGCCGCCAGCACAATCACCAGCAGCGTAAGTGCATGCACGATGCCGGCGACGGGCGAAGTGGCGCCGCTGCGGATGTTGGTGGCCGTGCGAGCGATCGCGCCCGTCGCGGGGATGCCGCCGAAGATCGGCACGACCAGATTAGCGATGCCCTGGGCTACGAGCTCGACGTCCGGCTTGTGCCGGTCGCCGCTCATGTTGTCCGCCACCACGGCTGATAGCAAGCTCTCGATTGCCGCTAGCATCGCCACGGTGAATGCCGACGGCAAGAGTGGCAGGATCAGATCGGCGCGAAACTCGGGGAGCGACAGGGCAGGGAGACCCGTCGGGATGCCGCCGAATTTTGTACCAATGGTGCCCACCGAGATGCCTGCCAAAGTGCAAGCGATCGTCGTGGCCAAGAGTGCCACGATGGTGCCCGGCACTTTCTTGGTAATTCGCGGCCAGACCAAGATCAGCACGACGGTGGCGAGCGACACCGCAGTAGCGGGAACACTTATTGTCGCAGCGCCCTTCGCAAGCGCGATCATCCGCGGCGCGAATTCGCTCGGCACCTCGTCGACGGCAAGCCCGAAGAAATCCTTGATCTGCGTCGACGCGATCAGCACGGCGATGCCGTTGGTGAAGCCGATCGTGACCGGCCGCGGAATGTAGCGGACCGCAGTGCCGAGCCCCGTGAGGCCCATCACGAGCAGCATTCCGCCGGCCATGGCAGTGCACATCAATAGGCCGGAGACGCCAAATTTGGCGACGATTCCTGCCACGATTACGACAAACGCACCGGTCGGACCGGCGATCTGGCAGCGTGAGCCGCCCAGCGCGGAGACTATAAAGCCGGCGACGATCGCCGTGTAGATGCCCGCTTCCGGTCGCACGCCGGACGAGATCGCAAAGGCCATCGCCAGCGGCAAGGCGACCAGGCCGACCGTCACTCCCGCGACGAGATCGGCTGCAAACTTTTGCCGCGTGTACGTCGGCAGTGTCTCCACCAATTTGGGAGTCAGCCGATGCGAATTAGCGACGCTCATGCGAGGGGGCGAAGATTTGACTCGCCAAAAACTTAGCCGAACTGTTGCATCGGCATATTAGCGGCGTTCAAGATTTGCCGCAATCGCTCAAATTCATCGTGGTTCTTGAAGTGGATCGTGATCTTGCCGCGGCCCTTGGCCGACTGGCTCAGGTCCACCTTGGTGCCGAGCGCGGTCCGCAACTCCTGTTCGAGCGACGCCAGTTGTTCGCTCCGCGGTTTGGCGACGGGCCGCGAGTTGCCATTTTCGTCGACGATCCGCAGGCCTTCGCCGTCGCTCGATTGAACGTGTTCTTGCACGGCCTGCTCAGTCGCGCGCACCGAGAGGCCCTCCATTTCGATGCGGGCGGCGAAGCGAATCTGTTCCTGCTCGTCGCCGAGCGGCAACAGAGCGCGGGCATGGCCCTGCGAGATCTGGCCGTCCTGAACCATCTGCTTCACATCCGGCGGCAGGTCGAGCAGACGAATCAGATTGGCGACGGTCGAGCGGTCGACGTTCACCCGCGCCGCGACTTCTTCCTGGGTGCAGTGATATTGATCGATGTACCGCTGGAACGATTCGGCCTTTTCGATCGCGTTGAGGTCCTTGCGCTGGACGTTTTCGACAATCGCCAGTTCGGCCATCTGGCGGTCGTCGACTTCGCGAATCTGCACCGGCACCTGGTTCCAGTCGGCGGCCTGGGCGGCGCGGAGCCGGCGCTCGCCGGCGATCAGCTGGTAACCCTCGCCCGTGCGGCGGACCACCAGCGGCTGCAGAATGCCATGAGTGCGGATGCTGTCCGCGAGGTCCGCGATCTCGGCTTCATCAAAAGTCTGTCGCGGCTGGTATGGATTGGCGACGATCGCCGAGCAGTTGAGCCAGAGCTGGCCATGCTCATCCCGCGTCGTGTGCGGGTCAGTTGAATCGACGGGAGCCGAGAATTGCGTTTCCATTCCGGAGTTTGCCTCCGGCGATTGTTCCGGCTCTTCCCAAGAGCGGCCCAGCAAAGCTTCCAAACCACGTCCCAAACGTCGCTCTCTCGACACGTCCAATCCTCCCTGATTGCGTGCGGCCGGTCCGGGCCAACTCCAGTTGTGCCGCCACCTCCGCCCAAGCGGGCCAGCTCCTCTGGCATCCATGCCACGGAACCTGGGGTCGCGGGGTCGCTACCGCTAGTGCGAGCTGCACGGGCGATTTGCGTTAGCCTCGTCTTGAAGCTCAGCTCAAGGCGACGCAAATACCGCTAGCACTTATCGACACGTGTTCTGGCAGGGGCGGCAGCGAGGGTCGGCGGCGCACAAGTCGCCGCCCGTTACTCATCGGCACGATCGGCAGGTCGGGTACGATTGAAAATCGCAACGTGCGGAACTCACGCCGCGGAGCATGCTGTCGCCGTTCGAGCGGCGATGGCCAGGCCGCCGCTGCTGGCAGCGTTCCACGTGAAACAATCGGCAGACAGCCCGCAGGCGGCAGGTTTCACGTGAAACATCCAAATCGCGGCATCCTCGCCAGTCGGGCCAGTCGGCGCGAATGTTCCACGTGAAACATTTCGCCGCATCGCCGCAAAGAGCGCGTTTCACGTGAAACACGCAGAGCGTGCGCGACGCACGATCGCACCCGTTCACGCAACCGTTTCACGTGAAACAGGCGAAGGCGGATTCTTTGATGGAAGGGGTGAGCCGTGGCGTCCTCGCCCCCGATCACAGCGTCAACCCGGGGCCGAGGACGGCCCGGCTCGCTCGGCTCGAACTCGTCTGCGGTCACTCCAGCGGATTGATCACCAGGCCGCTGAGCAGCTTGGGGTAGAAATAGGTGCTCTTGGCGGGCATCCGTTCGCCGTGGCTGGAGATGGCGCGGATGTGCTCGACGGTGGCCGGCATCACCAGGGCGGCCAGTTCGAAGCGGCCGCCGGAGCCTTGCTGGCCCGTGGCGTCGCGGCCGGCGGCGTCGCCCGACTTGAGGCCGCTGACGACTTCTTCGATGTCGCGGACATATTTAGGAGCGGGGAGCGAGGAGCCAGGAGCCAGGAGTGTGTCCATCACCAGGCGATGGAGGATGCTCACGCCAAGTCCCTGCCAGTCGGTTGAGTGCTCCGTGGCGACATCAGCCATGCGTTGGCGGCCCGCGTCAGTGAGGCGGACGATCGTCCATTGGTCGTCCTTCGCCGTGTAGAGGCCGAGCGTGCCCTGGCTGCCTTCGAGCTCGATCTCTTCCCACAGCGAGCGGGCGCGATCGGGGCCGTTGCCGGCACTCTGCGTTTCGAAGTTCGTGCCGAGCCTGGTGCGGAGCTCTTCGGCGGTCATTGGCGGCAGGCCGCGGAAGAGGCGGTGCGTGGCGAGGACCAGCATGCCGGGGTCGCTCATCGAGACGCACATCATCAGGACGAAGTTGGCTGGGTGATCGGGCGGAAGCGTTTCGCCGCGCTCGGCAAGCTCAGCCGCTAATTGGTCGCGGATGTTACATGCGGTTTCGTAGCGGTGGTGTCCGTCGGCGATGTAAACGGGCCGGCCGCCCATCGCGCCGATCAATTCGCTGATTACCGCGACGTCGCTCACGGGCCAGATGCGGTGCACGACGCCGAGATGATCGGTGGCTTCGAGAGGCGCGACGCCGGCGGTGGCGTCTTCGAGGACGTTCTGGGCGTCGTTGTCCGGATCGGGATAGAGGCCGAAGATCTGACTCAGGTTTGCCTTACACGTCGTCCAGAGCTTGAGACGGTCGGCCTTGGCGCTGCCGTGCGTTTCCTCGTGCGGATAGATGCTTCCCTCGCCGAAGCGTTCGAGCCGCACTCGGCACATGAAGCCGCGCCGCGTGTGGGTGACACTGCCTTCGGTGAACACCTGATGATAGACGTAGAGCGCCGGCTGGGCCTCGGTGAAGAGCACGCCCTCGCGCTGCCAGTTGCGAAACAGGCGGGCCGCGCGGGTGTAGCGGTTGCTGTGCTCGTCATCCGTCGGCTCATCGCGATTGAGGATCAACCGCACGACGTTCGCCGGGTGCTTGTCGTAGAGGGCGTTCTGCAGCTGGGAATCGATCACGTCGTACGGCGGCGCAATCACGTTTGAGAGCGAACCAACGTGGCCGAGGTCATAGCGAATGCCGTGGAAGGCTTGGATGTCAGGCATGGGAGGGTTGAGGGTCGAGAGTTGAGGATTGAGGGCCGGCAGCGAGCCGGGGCGTCCTCGCCCCCGAGATTTACGACCACACTTGTGTGCTGCACCAACAAAACAGGCTCCGAGAATTGTTCCCGGAGCCTGTGCAGGTTGTCAAACCCTAACCAGCGCGGCGACGCGTTCCGCCGCATTAGTAGCGGTAATAGTTCGGCTTGTACGGCCCTTCGACGGGCACGCCGATGTAGTCGGCCTGTTTCTGGGAGAGCTTCGTGAGCTTCACGCCGAGCTTGTCGAGGTGGAGGCGAGCGACTTCCTCGTCCAGCTTCTTGGGAAGCACGTGGACGCCGAGCTCGTACTTGTCGGTCTCGTTCCACAGCGCCAGCTGCGCGAGCACCTGGTTCGTGAACGAATTGCTCATCACGAACGACGGGTGACCGGTGGCGCAGCCGAGGTTCACCAGCCGGCCTTCTGCCAGCACCAGGATCGAGTGGTCGTCGGCAAAGGTGTACTTGTCGACCGCGCCGACGGTCGCCGGCTTTATGTTCACCTTCTTGACGTTGCCGGCCTTCACTTCGCCTTCGAGCCAGGCCATGTCGATCTCCAGGTCGAAGTGGCCGATGTTGCAGACGATCGAGTCATTCTTCATCTGCAGCATGTGCTTGCCGGTGATGATGTCGCGGCAGCCGGTGGTCGTGACGAAGATGTCGCCCTGGTCGGCGGCCTCTTCCATCGTCGTGACCTGATAGCCTTCCATCGCCGCTTGGAGAGCATTGATGGGATCGATTTCCGTGACGATCACGCGGGCGCCGAGGCTCCGCATCGAATGGGCACAACCCTTGCCGACGTCGCCATAGCCGGCGACGACGACCACCTTTCCGGCGACCATGATATCGGTGGCCCGCTTGATGCCGTCGGCCAACGATTCTCGGCAGCCATAGAGGTTGTCGAACTTGCTCTTTGTCACGGAGTCATTGACGTTGATCGCGGGGACCTTGAGTTCGCCGCGCTCATGCATCTGGTAGAGGCGATGGACGCCTGTGGTCGTTTCTTCCGAGAGGCCGCGAATGTTGGAGAGCAGTTCGGGGAACTTGTCGTGGACCATCGCGGTGAGGTCGCCGCCGTCATCCAGGATCAAATTGAGCGGTTCACCCGACGGGAAGAACAGCGTTTGCTCGATGCACCAGTCGAATTCCTGGTTGGACATGCCCTTCCAGGCGTAAACCGGGATGCCGGCCTTGGCGATGGCACAGGCGGCGTGGTCCTGGGTGCTGAAAATGTTGCAGCTGCTCCAGGTGACTTCGGCGCCGAGCTCGGCGAGGGTTTCGATCAAAACCGCGGTCTGGATTGTCATGTGCAAGCAGCCGGCGATGCGGGCGCCGGCGAGCGGCTTGCTGCGGCCGTACTTTTCGCGGAGTGCCATCAAGCCCGGCATTTCGTTTTGCGCGAGCTCGATTTCCTTGCGGCCCCAATCGGCGAGACGTTCGAACTCGGCGGGCGAACAATCGACGACCTTGTACGGCAGCTTCTTCGTGGCCACTTGCGACACGGGTATCTCCTCGAGATGGGTCAAATTTTTGACAAGCTTGCATTGTAAATGGGGTGGAGCGGCGCTGGCAAGGAGCGCGCGATTCACCCGACAAGTGTAGCGTAAAAACAGCATGTTTGTGGGGGCGTCTCCCACGCCGATTTCGCGTGACCACTTGAGAAGAGTCCGCAATCGGCGACCGAGTCGCCTCCCACAAGTCGCGGCCTAGAGCTCCGCGAACGCGGCCCGTGCGGCGGCGACGAAATCGCGCATCATGGCGGTGTCCTTTTTTCCCGGTGCCGACTCGACGCCACTGGCGACGTCGACAGCATGTGGGCGGACGATGCGGATGGCTTCCGCGACGTTTGCTGGAGTTAGCCCGCCGGCGAGGATGAGCGGAATATCGTTGAGCCAAGCATCGTAGCCTGCGAGCAATTTCCAGTCGACCGTGTTGCCCGTTCCGCCGAACTGACCGGAGGCCGCAGCATCGACGAGAATCGCATCCGGACCAAAGCTTCCAGCCATTGCCCAACATTCCCAGTCTTTTCGAACCGACCGGATTCCGCCGGCACCGAAACGTACTGCTCGAATAACATCGTGTTCGTGATTCAACTGCCCAAGCAAGTTTGGTGGTTCATCGCCGTGCAGTTGGATGAGGTGCAATCGCGCAGTTTCACAGACCGCGTCGATCTGCTCCGCTGATTCGTTCACGAAAACGCCGACCCGGTCCGTACGAAAGTCGATCTGTTCTGCAATGCCGGTTGCGACTGCATGGTCAATGCAGCGTTTGCTGCCGTGATAGAAATTGAGGCCGAGCGCATCGGCTCCCGCATCGACAGCGGCGCAGGCGTCCTCGACGCTGGTGATGCCGCAAATCTTAATCTTGAATTGCACTTCGCGAATACCGCGGCGATCTCTAGGAATTCGTGCTATCACGCTACAGCGACTCGCTGACGATGCCGATTCAAGACGACAGGGACCATCGTCTCCGTTTGGGAGGCGCGGGAGATGCTATCGCCGAAACTGCTTCGTGCTGCAAGTTTCATTCTCGCAACCGCTCGCTGCCACGCCAAGGACGCTCTGCAATGAACTTGCGACAACTCGTGGAACGCCCCGATCGACCGTTCGCCAGCCAGCCGCAGGTCGCCCGCTACTTTCCCGCCGCTTCGCTGGAAGAAGCGCGGAAGCGTCTCGCGCGATCGATCGAGCGCGGCGACGGGCCGGGGGTCGTGATCGGCGGCGCGGGGATCGGCAAGTCGCTGCTCCTGCAGGTGCTGGCCTCACAGTACCGCGAGAAGTTCGACGTGGTGCTCCTGGCCTGCGCGCAGCTGTGCACGCGGCGGGCGCTCTTGCAGGCGATTCACTTTGAGCTGGGCCTCGACTACCGTCGCCGCGACGAGGGAGAGCTGCGACTGAGTCTGATGGACACATTACTTTCCTCTGACGAGTCGACGCAAGGGTTACTGTTGTTGGTCGACGAGGCTCAAGCACTGGCGAACCACTTGCTGGAAGAGCTGCGGCTGCTGACAAATCTCTCGCGCGGCGGGGCTCCGCGAATTCGCCTGGTGATGGCCGGGTTGCCGTCGCTGGAAGAAAAGTTCGCCACTCCCGAACTGCAGTCGTTCAGCCAACGCCTCGCCGCCCGCTGTTATCTTGCACCGCTCTCGCGCACGGAAACCGAGCAATATGTGCGGGCTCAACTGGCCGCGTCGCACGCCGACGCGGATCGGCTGATCGCGCCCAAATCATACGATGCGATCTTCGCCCACTCGGATGGCGTGCCGCGTTTGGTAAATCAAATCTGCGATCGGGCGCTGGTGCTCGCCGAGGCGCGGCATCTGGAAACGATTGACGACAAACTCGTGCAGGCGGCCTGGGCTGACTTGCAGCAGCTGCCGGGTGCAGTCATTGAGTCGCCCGCCGCTGGTGATTCGTCGAGATCGACATCGTCGGCGCCATCGAGCGTCGTCGAGTTCGGTTCGCTCGCGCCTGTCTCTGCCGCTGCGGTTATTGCCACCGCGCCCGTTCCGCCGCCGGCGCTGCCGCGCAGACTTGCCATTGAGCCGCCGCCGGTCGCCTCGGCTGCCAAACAGCTGCAACAGAAACCAACCGAATCGCCCGAACGCTCCTCACGGCCGACCGAGCGGATCCGCCGGCCGAGAGTGTTCAGCGCACCGACGCCCGAGGCCATTGATCCATTCGGCGGCGAGTCGTTTGAAGAGGAAGAATTGGTGCTGGAAAGCTTCGCCACCCTGGCGAGCATTTTCGGCCGGAGGACGCCGCGCGTTGAGAATGGCCGCGAACCGGCGATCTCGCGGATGGTGCAAAACGCCCTGGATGCGACGGCGACAACGAGCCTTGAGATTGAATCCCGGCGCGAGGCCAGCGGGGAAGTTGCGGCAACCGACGAACACGAATTGCGGCCGACGATCCGCCTCGCTCTGGTCAACGAATCGATTACTCTGCCGGAAGAGCCGACCGTCCAATCGACGACGGCGCCGGAGCCGCCCGAACAGCCGATCCTGATCATCGAAGACGACCAGGAAGCGGCGGTCCGACCGCAGCCCGGCGTGCGGCGCGAGAGCTACCGGCAACTGTTTACGCGGCTTCGCCACGGCACCTGACGGGCGGCGACTGGCTCGGTGCATAGCGGCCGTGTAAGCTTAGTTGCATGAGCATTTACCTGGTCACCGGCGGCGCCGGCTTCATCGGTTCGCACATTGCCACAGCGCTCGTCGATCGCGGCGACAAGGTGCGAGTTCTCGACAATCTCAGCACCGGCAAACGCGCGAATCTCGCACACCTCGAGGGGAAGTTCGAGTTTGTCGCCGGCGATTTGCAGGATCGGGCTGCGGTGGAACGGGCGCTTGAGGGTGTCGACATCATCTTCCACCAGGCGGCACTCGCCTCGGTGCCACGGAGCGTCGCCGCGCCGCTCGACACGAACGCGGCTTGCGTGACGGGCACGGTGAATCTGCTTGACGCGGCACGACAAGCGAAAGTGAAGCGGCTGGTTTACGCCGGCTCGAGCAGCATCTACGGCGACCGCGCTGGAAAAGGGGCAAAGCAGGAGACGGATCTCCCCGATCCGATTTCACCCTACGCCGCCGCGAAGGCGGCCGGCGAATTGTATTGCCAGGCGTTCTGCGCCACGTACGGGCTGGCGACGGTGACGGTTCGTTACTTCAACGTCTTCGGTCCCCGGCAGGACCCCCAGAGCGAATACGCTGCAGTGATTCCCAAGTTCGTGATGAAGATGCTCGCCGGCGAGCGGCCGACAATCTTCGGCGACGGCAAGCAATCGCGCGATTTCACGTACGTGGCCAATGTGGTCGAGGGCAATCTTCGTGCGGCAAGTGCTCCCGACGCGCCCGGCAAGACGTTCAACATCGCCTGCGGCGAGAGCCTCGACCTGCTGCAGCTGATTGCGGCAATCAATCGCGTGCTGGGAACGAAGATCGAGCCTATTTTCGATCCGCCGCGGGCCGGGGACGTCCGCGACAGCCTGGCCGATATTTCTCAGGCGAAGCAAGTGCTCGGTTACAAACCGGTGGTCGACTTCGACGAAGGCCTCCGCCGGTCGATCGAATATTACCGCACGCTGGCGAAGAAGTAGGATTCACCACAGAGGGCACGGAGATCCCGGAGAAACGATCGAGACGACCGCTAATTTTCGCTTATGATCGCTAATCAGCCTGTGGTACATAGCGATTGAATCAATCTGTTTTCACTAGCGCTCCTTAGCGGCGATTAGTGGTTTGGAAGCTCCTGCTCCGTGTCCTCCGTCTCTCCGTGGTGAATCTGGCCTGCTTGCCCCATGAAGACCCCGCGGACGCTCGTTACTCTGGCCACCTACAACGAGGTCGAGAATCTGCCGGGGCTAGTCGACGAGATTCTGCGCGTGCTACCGATGGCCGATGTGCTGGTGGTCGACGATAATTCGCCGGATGGCACCGGCCGCTGGTGCGACGAGAGGGCGAAATCGCAACCGCGGTTGCGCTCGATTCATCGACCGGGAAAGCTCGGCCTCGGCTCGGCGACGCTCGTCGCGCTGCGTGAGGCCATCGAGCGCGGCTACGACATCGTGGTCACGATGGATGCCGATTGGAGTCACGACCCGAAGCATTTGCCGGCGCTAGTCGCTGCGACGGAGCATGCGGACGTGGCCATCGGATCGCGGTACATCGTGGGAGGCGAGATCGAGGGCTGGCCGTGGCACCGCCGCCGCCTGAGCCGAGCGATCAATCGGCTGAGCCGCGCGCTGTTGCGGCTGCCGATTCGGGACACCAGCGGTGCGTATCGCGCGTATCGCGTGGCGAAATTGCGGCAGCTCGATTTGGACAAGATTCGTGCTACCGGCTACGCGTACCTTGAAGAAATTCTGTGGCACTTTGCTCGGATCGACGCGACGTTCGCCGAAGTACCAATCACGTTCCGCGAGCGCCGCGCGGGCAAATCGAAGACCAGCGTGCGCGAAGCGGTGGGAAAAGTCGCGACGCTCGTGCGGCTTTCCCGATATCGAGCCGAGCGGCCGCGGTAACGCCACGTTGACCGGCGTACGAGCGGAGCCTATTCTAAAAGCTGCGGCATTTCGGGCAACTTTTCGTCACTCGCTCCTCGTATAGGCGGCGATCAGCCCGGGAAGTTTTCGATGTCGGTCACCATTTACGAGATCGCGGAACGGGCCGGTGTGTCGAGTTCCACGGTGGCGCGGATTTTACGCGGCGACAATCGCCGTTCGTATCGCCGCAGCGCTGAAACCGCCGAGCGGGTGTTGAAGATCGCGCAGGAAATGGGTTACCGGCCCAACGTGCGGGCGCGGGCCTTCTCGCGCGGCAAGACGCGCGGCATCGGACTGCTCTACACCGACGACGCCTGGATTTTTGAAGGCGTCAACACGACGGTCGTCAACAGCCTCGTCCGCACGCTGCAACATGCCGGGCATCACCTCGTGTTTTGCCCCATCGACGAAGGGAGCGCGTGGCAGGAAATCGTGCTCGGCGGACAGATCGACGGCGGCGTCGTGTTTCAGACCCTGCCGGCCGAAGTCGCCCACGCCGTACGCGAACGCCATTTGCCTCTGGTGCTGCTGGGCGATGACAGCGATCCGACGATGTCCCAAGTTGTGGTGGACGATTTTGGCGGCGCTTTTGCAGCGACGAAATACTTGCTCGGGCTCGGACACGAGCGGATCATGCTGTTTGTCCACGAGTCGGTCAAACCGCACTGCAGCGTGGAGGAGCGGCTGGGCGGCTACCGCGCCGCGATGGACGAGGCGAAGCTGATGACCCGCGAGCTGGTTCGCGTCCATGAAGGGGATGCGATCGACGCGATTGTCCGCGGCGACGCGCGGCCGACCGCCGTCATTTGTTATAGCGACCTGGAATCGACGCTGCTCGTCCACGGGCTCTGGCAGGTCGGCGTCTCGATTCCCGGCGACGTCAGTCTAATCGGCTTCAACGACGTGTTCGGGACCCGTTACATGACGCCGCCGCTGACGACCGTCGGGTTCGATGCGGCCAAAATCGGCGAGATGGGCGCTCAGCTCGTGCTCAAGGACTCCGGTTCGACGGCGGAGGAGAAGCAGCCGACCGTCTTTACGATCAAGCCGAAGCTGATCGTGCGGGGCTCGACCGGGCCGGCCAAGTCGCGCGATGGGTCCGCTCGCAACAATCGGGCCAATTCTTCAAACGGCCACGCACCACCTGCGGACGACGACGAATAGAACCCGCGTCCCAGTCGACGGCCGGTGCAGTCTTTGCAGGCCGTGCGGATTGCGCGGCGCCGCCGCTTTCAGCGCGGCGAAATGTCGTGGCCTATGCTTGTCTGGCGCTTCGCCAGATTGGGACCAGCATGGGACTCCGCGATATGACCACGAAACGAATCGGCGTACTCACCAGCGGTGGCGATTGCCCGGGGCTCAACGCGGTGATCCGCGGCGCGGCCAAGACCTGCTGGAGCCTCGGCTACGACTGCGTCGGCTTTCTCAAGGGCTACGAAGGTCTGCACGATCCCGTGCAGTTCGTGACCCTCACGCCGCAGAACACCACGGGCATCCTCAATCGAGGCGGCACGATTCTGGGCTCGACCAATCGGGGCCGGTTCGCGGCCACGGTCGGCGTCAGCGACCGGCAAGAAATCAAACCGGAATTGCTGCAGGGCGTGGCCAAAACGGTCGAGCAGTTGAATCTCGCCGGATTGATTTGCATCGGCGGCGATGGCTCGCTGGCCGTCGCGCAGCAGTTTCACGAATACGGCATCCCCGTGGTCGGCGTGCCGAAAACGATTGACAACGACCTGTCCGCGACGGCTTTCACCTTCGGTTTCGACAGCGCCGTAGCCTGCGCGACCGACGCACTCGACCGGCTCCACACGACGGCCGAGAGCCACGAGCGGGTGTTCGTGATGGAAGTGATGGGCCGCCACGCCGGCTGGATCGCGCTTCACGCGGGGATCGCCGGCGGTGCCGACGTGATCCTGATGCCAGAGATTCCCTGGACGTTTGAAAGTGTCTGCCGCAAGATTCTCGAGCGCGAGCAGCACGGCAAACGCTTCACGCTGATCGTCGTCGCCGAAGGGGCTGAACTCCCGGAGGGGGGCATCGTCGGCGAGCAGCGGCATGGCGCCCAGGCCAAGCTCGGCGGCATCGGCGAACGCGTGGCCTGCGAAATCGAGCGGCGGTTGCTCAAGGAAACGCGAACCGTCGTCCTCGGACACCTGCAGCGCGGCGGCGCGCCGACGACGTTCGATCGCGTCCTGGCCACACAATATGGTGCCCACGCGGTACGGCTAATCGTCGAGGGCCGCCTGGGCGAGATGATCTGCTATCATCCGCCGCAAATGGACAGCGTTCCGATCATGCAGGCGGTCAACCGCATTCGCACGGTCGACCCGGACGGCGCGGCGGTCCAGGCGGCCCGCGCGCTGGGCATTTGCTTCGGCGCCGGCAGCCACACGGCCAGTCCGTTTGTCGTGGGCATCGGCGAAGTGATCACGAGCGTTGAAGTCGAAGAAGACGCAGTGTTCGTGCTGGACCTGGCCGAATCGGCGGCAGAAGAGGCGCTGGCCGAGTAATTCCGCCTCAGCCGGCGAAGTTTTGGCAGCAGCGTTTGGACTGCATGTTCTTCCGCCGCGCGAGATGCGCTGTCTCGGAGTTCTACTTAGATCTCCGCGCCGGAAATTATCTCTGCGATCGCGCAAAAAGGGCGAGCCTGCAAGCCCATCCTACGAAAAGAGCGGGGATTCCGCTTCACTTTGCGGCGTCCCAGTCTGTCGCTCCGTCGGCGCGGTTGACGTGCGACCGCCGACCGTTAAACTGACCCCGGAGCACCTATTTTTACATCGATGAGGCGATACCATGCGCGCGACACTGGTTCTGGCACTTTTACTGGCGGTCGCAAGCGTACAAGCCGCAGAGCGAACGTGGACGATTGCGCGGGAAGTTTACACGGCCGACGGCGAGCTCGTGGCGGTCCGCGGCGGACTGGTGTATGTCAAAATTGACGGCAAGGTGGAGGAGATTCCGATCGAGCGGCTCAGCGCCGCCGACCAGAATTACATTGCTTCGCTGTCGCTCGCGCCGATTCTGCCCGGCCCGGAAGCTGCCGATGGCTCGACGTCCATGGTGCAACCAGCAGTAGCACAGCAAGACTTCGCACAGGAAGAAATGCCGCTCCCCGGTCCGCCCGATGCGCCGGCGCAAGGCGAGCTGGAACTGAATTCTCCGGACTTGGCGCCTGCTTACGGCGGCACTCCGATCCGCTCGCAGGCCGCGCCCCAACCGCGGACGCGCTTCGACCGCTACGGCCGCATGATCTCGCCGCAGCAAGGTACGGCCGCGAATTACGTCGCGCCGTGGGGTGGAGCGCGTCAGCAGTCGAATCCCAACGCACGCAGCGGCCGTCCGTCGCCGCAGCAAGACGCGAACGAACGAAACGCCCGCTCGAAACGCGACAACGATGACGACGATCGCCCCGGCATCCTCAGCTTCCGCGCCCGCCGCTTGGAACGCGAACGCGCGACGGCCAATCGCTCGCGGTAGGTGAGGTGTGGCACCGGCCGCTGGCCGGTGAACACAAAGGACAATTGTCCGTCACAGGCCAGCGGCCGGTGCCACTGCCATTCTCCACGGCGCTAGCCTTTGTTCCGCCGCAGCTGAAATTGCTCGTCGATCTGCTCGCCGTCGAAGCCCAACTCGAACGAGTGGAGGCCGAACCGCTGGGAGAGCTCTTCGCAGACCTTGATGCCGCGGACGCTGTTGCCGCGGGCGTCCAGGAGCGGCGAAAAGATGCCGATGCCGGCCCGGCCGGGCACGACGGCACAGATGCCGCCGCCGACGCCGCTCTTGGCCGGCAACCCGACACGATAGGCCCACTCGCCCGCGTAGTCGTACATGCCGCAAGTGAGCATGATGCTCAGCACGTCTTTCACGTAACGCCGTTCGATCGCCCGCTCCTTGGTCACCGGATTCACGCCGGCGTTGGCCAGCGTGGCTCCCATCACCGCCAGATCGTGCGCGTTGACCATGATCGAGCACTGCTGGAAATAGAGTTCGAGCGAATCGGGGATCTGCTCGCTGACCATGCCGAAGTTGAGCATCAAATGGGAGATCGCGCGATTGCGATGGCCGGTCGTGCGCTCGGAGAGAAAGATCGCGTTGTCGATGTACACTTCGCGGCCGATGTAGCGGCCGAACATGGCCAGGGTCCGCTTGATGCGGTCGGCGAAATCCTTGCCGCGGACCAGGTCGGCCGTGGCGATCGCCCCCGCGTTCACCAGCGGATTGAACGGCCGGTTCGAAACCTCGTCGAGCACGATCGCGTTGAACGCCTCCCCGGTCGGTTCGACGCCCACTTTCGAGAGCACTTCTTCGCGGCCGTGGTCGTCCAGCGCCAGGCCGAACATGAACGGCTTGGAGACCGATTGAATGCTGAAGATTTGTTCGTGATCGCCGACGTCGTACGACTGCCCGTCGACCGTGACGACCGAAATCGCGAACCAATTTGGATCGGCGAGGGCCAGCTCGGGAATGTAGTCCGCGACCTTGCCTTCCATGTTGCCGCGATACTTGGCGTGCAGATCGTTGAGCGTCGAGCGAAATGGCGCGACCTTCGACTTGAGACCGCCCAGGAGTTCGTCGAGTGCGCCGGTGGAGTTCGATTGTGTCATAAATATCTTTTAGTTCGGGGTGGCTGGGGTCGAGCGACAGCGAGCCCCCAGTTAATAAATCGCTGGGGGCTCGGCTCCACCTCGACCCCAGCCACCGTGATTTGAAGGTCTCTTTCTTAAGCCATCACGCGAGCGGCCACTTTGTTGAGTTCCAGCGTCATCGGGTGTTCGGGGTAACGATTCACAAAGATGCCGCTGCTTGCCAGCCGCACAATTTCGTAGTTCATCGGCAGCATGGCCGCCACCTCGGCGCCGTACGCGCGCTCGACCCGCTCCCGCAATTGCACAACGTCCATATTGGGCGGCACCTTGTTAATCAGGATCATCATCTCAGGAATTTCGAGCCGGCGGGCGAGCTCGGCGGTCACGGCCGTGCCCTGAAAATCCTGGCTATCGGGCCGCATCACGAGCACCAGCTTGTCCGAGATGGCAATCGAGAGCAGCGTCTCTTCGTTGACTCCAGGGTGCGTGTCGATGAACAGGTAGTCCAGGTCCAGGGCACGAATCAGGCGCTGGATGCCGTCGTTGAGCTTGCCGACGTCGTAGCCTTCTTTGAGCACTTTGCCGATTTCGCCGGCATTCACGCTCGAAGGGATCAGGAACACGCGTGGCCGGTCGTCCTCGGGATCCGCGGTGCCGATCGCGGCGTCGGTCACATCGTAGGCCGCCTCGTCGATCGAACACTTGCCGTAAAGAAAATCGTTGAGCGCGTGCTTCACGCGCGATTCCGGCAGCTGAAAGATGACGTGGATGCCAGGCGACTGGATGTCGGTGTCGATGACGCCAACGCGGTTGCCAGCCCGGGCCACGAGCACGGCGAGGTTGGCCGTGGTGTTTGATTTGCCTGTGCCACCGCGGTACGAGTGCGTGGAGATGATTTTGGCCACAAGACGTCCTTCGGAAGCGGGATGAGGGAAGTGGAAAAGAGATGATGGTGGCCGCCCGAAATTGGCCGAGGCGCTATTTGGATCGCGGAGCGGAACCACTCCCTTTGCCGCCATCGTGCCGCGCCGACTTGAGTCGCTGCGACTCCTGCAGCAGCTCATCGAATAACGAGCCACTGGCGATCTTGTCGGCCTCCAGCCGGTTCTTCTCCTGATCCAGCTCGAACAGCGCCAGCGCGTCGATATCGATCTGGTCGACTGTCATGCTCCCGCTCGGGGAGAGTTCGGCAGTGTCGAACCGCAGCATCGGGCCCGACGGACCCAGGCGAAAGATGACTCCCGGCCGCAGCGTCGCTTCGACGACCATGCGGTTGTCGATCAGCGTGCCGTGACGGCCACAGGAAACGAGCGTCCAACCCTCGGCACCCTTGAACAGCGTGACGTGGTGCCGCGATACGTGCGGATCGGAAATGACGATGTCGCGAGTGTCTTCGCGCCCGATCGTGATTTCAGCCTGATCGGAAAATCGCCACGTTTGGATCGGTTTGCCTTGAGAGGAGTCTAATAGCTGCAGACTGACGCCACCGGCCTTGCGCGGCCTGTGATTGTCGCTCATCGCACATACCTAACCCGCCTGGAAAGGTGTCGCCACGAGAACCGAAGCTGCGAAAACGATTCTAAATCACGCGTCAAAAAGTCGCAACTCTCGGCCGGTAATGGGAAACCCGTCGGTGCAACTTGCGCTAAAAGAGCCGGAAACAGTTAATTGCGGCGAATGCGTAGGCGCAGGTAACGAACAGAAATACCACCGTCAGCGTGTGGTATCCGGCGGCGAGCCAGAACGTGGTGACGTGTTCGGCCGGGTCGAAGACGAACCATTGGAGCAGCAGTCGCACGCCCCAGAAGACCGCAATGAATCCGCATACGATCCGCGCCAGCGGCGAACCGTCGGTGAGCAATTGCGGCGCGACGACCGACAGCAGTCCGAACGCGGCAATCGAACCGGCGATGTAGGCACCGTGTGTCCAGATCAGTTGCCGGTTGAGGCGCTTGAGCGGCGCGAGGGAGTGCTTCCAGTCAAGCAACTGCGGCGCGGCGGCGCTGGCAATCAAGATGCCGAATTGGCACATCCCGGCGAGCATGATCCACGTTGATGCGCTGGTCATGGCAGGCGTACTCCGTGGACACCGAAAACGTGAAGGGCCTCGAGCATCGGCACGATGACGTTTTCGGCAAAGGGTGGATGGAATAAGAGGGGCAGCGGGACGACGATCACGATCGCCGCAAGGAACCGTGTGGCGACGCGCGTTCCGTGGTCATGTCCCCACAGCACCTGGCGCTCGAACATCAGCCCCAAGAACTGCAGCAGGAAGTAGAGCGTCGGCAAGCCGTAACCGCCCCGCGCGGGGAGCGAGATGGCCGCATCATGGATCAGGCCGGATGCCAGAAAGGTCGCGAACGTGGCGGCCGTGACGCCCCAGCGCCGCGCGGCCGGACGAAATACGATCTGCGCGGCCGCGTCGCGAAAGGCCAGGTTCCAGCGGCGGCTCCAGAAGTCGGCAAGAGAATTGGCAAGCAGCGGTGCATTCATGATCGGCCGCACGTTCCTGCCCTGTGACTGCCAGACGAGTGCCACGCAGTGAAACAGGCCACAATGGATCAACAAGATCGCCCCCAGCATTCCAAGCATGCCGATAACTGCAGGAGAGAAGCCGTCCGACCACGGCAACATGATCCAGATGGCAACGGCCGCGACAGATATTTTGACCACGGCGTGCAACCACTCGCCCGCGTACGGTTTTGCCAACCTGGCGAAACTTTTGCCGAGTAAAGCGTCCACATCCATGCCCGGCCAAAGCACATAGAAGGCCATCCGGTCGGCGAGGGTCGCAGATTCGGTCGACCTGTGCGAGCCGGTCCAAATGAGGTGCTTCAGCCCCAGGAACACTGCCGCGCAATTCGCAAGCATGCTCGCCCAGGGAGGGAGATAGAGCGGCGAGGCGACGATCACTAATAGCAGGCCGCCCAAGATTGCCAGCCCCAGTGCGGTATCACCGGGCTCGAACGAAACCGCGGATCGGCCTGCGGCGCGGATGCTTTTCATGGCGTTCCTCCAAGTGGCTAACCGATGCCGCCTCGCGGCGTTAACGGCCAAATTCTCGCGCCGGCGCGGTCTGGCGATTGTTCAGCGGCAGGCCCGCTCATTACAATCGGACTGACCTGAGTTTTCCTTCTCGGCGGCGGTTCTGGTTTCCGGAGGTTGGTAATGGCGGTGCAATCGGGCGGACAAATCGACACGGTGATGCACGAGACGCGGGTCTTTCCGCCGCCGGCCGAGTTCTCGGCCCGGTCCCGTTTCAAATCGCTCGACGATTACCAGAAGCTCTGGGACTACGCCGCCTCCGATTTGCAGCGTTTCTGGGCCGAGCTGGCCCGCGAAGAGCTCCACTGGTTCACGCCCTTCACCAAGACGCTCGAATGGAAGGAGCCATATGCCGAGTGGTTCGTCGGCGGCAAGACGAACGCCTCGTACAACTGCCTCGATCGCAATCTCGCGGCCGGGCTCGCCAATCGCACCGCGATCCTGTGGGAAGGCGAGCCGGGCGACACGCGGAAGCTCACGTATGCCGAATTGCATCGCGACGTCGAGAAGTTTTCCAACGTGCTCAAAAACCTCGGCATCAAACCGGGCGATCGTGTTTCGATCTACATGCCGATGGTGCCGGAGCTGGTGGTCGCGATTCTGGCCTGTGCCCGCATGGGCGCAGTCCACTCCGTGATTTTTGCCGGCTTCTCGGCCGAAGCGATCGCCGAACGCAACCGCGACTCGCAAGCGAAATTGATGATCACCGCCGACGCCGGTTGGCGCCGCGGCAAAGCGCTGCCACTGAAAAACACCGTTGACGAAGCGCTTGCCAAGTCGCCGAGCGTCGAAAAGTGCGTTGTGCTCGACCGCGTCAACGAAGCGGTCCACATGGAGCCCGGCCGCGATTTCTGGTGGCACGAGCTAATGGAAATGGCCTCGTCCGATTTCCCCGCGGTTCCGATGGACAGCGAAGCCCCGCTGTTCATCCTCTATACCAGCGGCTCGACCGGCAAACCCAAGGGCATCAAGCACACCACCGCCGGCTACAATCTCTTCGCCAAGAAGACGTTTCAATGGGTTTTCGACCATCGGGAGGACGACGTCTTCTGGTGTACGGCCGACTGCGGCTGGATCACCGGCCACAGTTACGTCGTCTACGGCCCTCTGTCGGCTGGCGCGACGATCCTGATGTACGAAGGCGCGCCGAATCAGCCGAATGAGAGTCGCTTTTGGGAGCTGATCGAGAAGTACAAAGTCACCGTGTTCTACACCGCGCCAACCGCGATCCGCGCGTTCATTAAGTGGGGCGACCACCACGTGACGAAGCATGACCTCTCCAGCCTGCGGCTGTTGGGCACGGTGGGCGAAGGCATCAACCCCGAGGCCTGGATGTGGTACCACCGCGTGATCGGCGGCGAGCGCTGCCCGATCGTCGACACCTGGTGGCAGACCGAGACGGGCGGGATCATGATGAGCCCGCTCCCCGGTGCGATCGCCACCAAACCCGGCAGCTGCACCAAGCCGCTCCCCGGCATTGTGCCGGCGATCGTCGATCCGCAGTGCAACCCCGTCACCGCAAACCAAGGGGGCTGGCTGGTGATCTCGCACCCTTGGCCAGGTATGCTTCGCGGCATCTGGGGCGACGACGAGCGGTTCAAGGAGGTCTACTGGAGTAAAGTGCCGCACCACTATCTGGCCGGTGACAACGCCCGCTGCGACGAAGACGGCTATTACTGGATCATGGGCCGCATCGACGATGTGCTCAATGTCTCCGGCCACCGCCTAAGCACGATCGAGATCGAAAGCGCACTGGTGTCGCACCCAAAGGTGGCGGAGGCGGCGGCCGTGGGTCGGCCGGATGATCTGAAGGGCGAGGCGGTCGCGGTGTTCGTGACGCTGAAAGCGGGCGAGCCCTCCGAATCGCTCCGCAGCGAGTTGAAACAGCATGTCCGCAAGGAGATCGGCGCCCTGGCCCAACCGGACGACATCCGCTTTACGGGGGCGCTGCCGAAGACCCGCAGTGGTAAAATTATGCGGCGGCTGCTAAAAGATATTGCGGCCGGCAAGGAAACAGTCGGCGATACGACGACGCTCGAGGACTACAGCGTGCTCGCCAAGCTGCGAGAAGATGAGGAATAGGAGTGGCGATATGAGCGAACAGAAATCAGCCGAAAGCGATTCGTCCGTCGGTGAGGCCTGGGAGGCGTTCATTACCGATGCCGTCTACCCCGAGCCGGCCGCGAAGGCCCGCGAGGATTATCGCAATTACGACGCGCCGGCCCGCGACACGGTCCGCGAGTTCTATCGCCAGAACCATCGCTTCCAGACGTACGATTTCGTCCACCAAAAAAAACGTGAGTTTCTCGGTTTTGGCCGGCGGCAAATGGGGATCTTCGAGGCCCTCGACTACCTCAATACGCTGGTCGACGATTCGGATCCCGACATCGATCTCTCGCAGCTCCAGCACCTGCTGCAGACGTCCGAGGCGATCCGCGCGGCCGGGCATCCCGATTGGTTCGTGCTCACGGGCCTGGTCCACGACTTGGGCAAGGTGCTCTGCCTGTTCGGTGAGCCGCAGTGGGCCGTGGTGGGCGACACGTTTCCGGTGGGCTGTCAGTTCAGCGACCGCGTCGTCTACAGCGAATATTTTGCCGCGAATCCGGACGCCGACGACGACCGCTTCAACTCGCGACTGGGAAAGTACAAGGAAGGCTGTGGGCTGCGGAGTGTTTCGCTGTCCTGGGGACACGACGAATACATGTACCACCGCATGAAGGACTACTTGCCGGAACCGGCGCTGTACATGATCCGCTTCCATTCGTTCTACGCCTGGCACCGTGAGGGCGAGTACGATTACCTCTGCGACGACCACGATCGCCAGATGCTCCACTGGGTGCGGGCGTTCAATCCCTTCGATCTCTACTCGAAGTTGCCCACGCCACCCGATTGGAACGCGCTGCGGCCCTACTACGAAGCGCTGATCAGCAAGTATTTGCCGCCGGTGCTCGATTGGTAGTTGTAATCGGTAGTCGCGTGCCATTCCGAGGAGCGGCTAGAGCTTGGCCGTCAATTCGTCGACGAAGTCCTTTGCTTCCTTGAGGGAATAACCGCGTTCATCGCGCAGCAGCGTGGAAGCGCCGATTGTGTCACCGGCTTCCACGCGGTCGAGGATCAGCTGATCGAGCTCCGCGGTGGTCATGCCGTCGACGTCGCGGACGTCGTCGGCAGTCGAATTACCGACCTGGCAGACGGCCGCCAATTCTCGCAGCACGCGCTGCAGCGAGGGCACGACGAAATCCTGCCGGCCCCGCCAGGCGATTCGCAGCACGTCGTCGGCCGGGACGGTAACGGGCACGTGATTATGCCGGCTCCGCGACGTGACGAGCCCTCCCAGGTGGACGCCCTCCACAACCCGCCGCCGCTCCTCGGCAATCTCCGCCCGCAGCGGTCCGAGCGCCGACTCTTTGAGCCGGATTTCGAGGAAGCGGTCGGTCCAGGTGGCCGTGCTGCCACTATTGCGCTCGGCACGTTTCACCGCATGCTCGGCGACGCTGGCGATTTCGCCGTAGGGCAAATGAAGCACGGTTGCCGGCTGGGAAAAATCGCGGTTCAGATACGAGCGCAGATTGATCCACAGTCCGTCCGGCGCGATCCGCAGCAACCAGTTGTCGGTGCGAAGCGATTTGACGGCCCATCGCCCCAGCCCGAGGACCACCAGTCCGGCGAACGCCAGAGCGGCATTCCAAATCCATGGCGACACATCGGCCTTCGACAGGAGAAACAGCGGAAACCCGCTGATCATCGCCGCCATCAGGGCCGCGCCAAGCAGCGACACCAGGCGCGACTGCCGGCACACGCGGCCAGGTATCACGCCCGGCAACTGATCCGGTGTGCAGAGTTTCATGATTCGCCGTGCGGTAGGATTGAGCGGCAATACGGCCTTGGGAAATGCCCGCCACAAGCTTAGCATACGGCCCTATGAGGCGATTGCTGCTCGTGGTCCAAGTGAGCCGGCCGATTCTCTGGCCGGTATTGCCGTTGGTGTATTACCTCGGCCTGCATGCTGCGCCGGCGGAGCTCACCACGGCTGCGATCGTTCAACTGCTGTCGCTCACCCTTCCGATGAACCTCATCGGCTGCGGGCTCAACGACATCTACGACTTCGACTCCGATCGCCGAAGTGAGCGGCGGCGCAAGATTTGGGGCGCCGTCGTCGGCCCCGCGGATCATATGTTCGTTTGGCGAAGTGCCATCGCGATGGCGCCGCTGGTGATCGGTGCGGCGCTTTACACGAAACAGCCACTCAACGTGGCGGCGACCATCGCGCTCGTTGTCGTGTCGTGGGCATACTCGGTGCCGCCGCTGCGACTCAAGGAGCGGCCGCCGCTCGATTCGCTCTCCAACGGACTGGGCTTTTTTCTCTTACCGTTTGCGATGGGTTACAGCTTAGGCGCGGATCCGCGACAGATGTCGCTCAAGTACTATTTGCTCGCTCTGGCCGTGTGCGGCATTCACGCCCTCGCCACGGCGGCCGACTACGAAGCCGACCGCGCTGCCGGCCACCGCACATTCGCCGTTGCGTTCGGTCGCCGCGCCGCCGCCGCCTTCGCGCTCGCAACGTTTGCAGTTGCCTTGGTCTGGGGTGACTATCAAAGCACAGCCGTCCAGATTTTTCTCTGGACTGGCACGGCCGCAACCCTCGCCGCGATGCTCCATCCCCGCGATCGCACGATTTCCGCTGCCTGCGTTGCCGTTTTTTTCGGCTTCCTGCTGGCGGCAATCTGGCATCTCTTCTGTCGATAGCCGGCTGTGCATTGACCACCGCGCCAGGCTTTCGATAATTAATGGTGTCGCTGCGATCCACGGCCGGAGAAAGCATTGCCATGTCCGCTCAATCGCCCGCCGAGCTGGTCCACAAGAAATGCCTCCCTTGCGAAGGCGGCGTCAAACCCATTACGCTGCCCGAAGCGGAAGCACAACTGATGCAGTTGCAAGGCTGGCAGCTGGTCCACAACGGCCAGCGGATTCGCAAGCAATGGGTCGCCAAGAATTTCATGGCGGCGATCGACTTCTTCAAGCGCTGCGCCGAAGTCGCCGAAGCCGACAACCACCATCCGGACCTCCATCTCGAAGGCTACCGCAATGTGGCGGTCGAGCTGTGGACGCACGCGATCGGCGGCCTGTCAGAAAACGACTTTATCCTGGCCGCCAAGATCGACCAACTGCCGATCGAGCTCAAGAAAACGTGAGGTGCCCGCATGGCCGACGTCGCTCGATTTCCTTGCTACATAGTTCGCAAGGATGATGCCGGTAACGTGTCCGCGGCCGTCGAACCGCTCACGCTCGACCAGCTGCCGCCAGATGAAGTGCTGATCGAGATCGCGTATTCCTCGCTCAACTACAAGGACGCGCTCGCCACACAGGGCCATCCCGGCGTCGTCCGCAGCTTCCCACACATCCCGGGCATCGACTGCGCGGGCACCGTCGTCGAAAGCCGCTCGCCGCAATTCAAACCGGGCGCCGAAGTCCTCGTCACCGGTTACGAACTCGGCGCGGGACATTGGGGCGGCTATTCCCATTTCATGCGCGTACCGGCCGAGTGGATCGTGCCGCTCCCGGCCGGGCTCACGCTGCGCGACACGATGATCTACGGCACGGCGGGGTTCACCGCCGCCCAGTGCGTCACGGCGATCGTCGACCGCGGCATCAAGCCGGAGCGTGGCCCGGTCGTCGTCACCGGCGCCACCGGCGGCGTCGGGTCCATCGCGGTGGCCATCCTCGCCAAACTGGGCTTTGAGGTGGCTGCCGTCACGGGCAAGCCAGGCGAACGCTCGTGGCTGCAGCGACTGGGCGCCGCCAAGATCCTCGGCCGCAACGAGGTCGTCGACACGAGCGACAAGCCGCTCCTGGCCGCACGCTGGGCCGCCGCGGTCGACACCGTGGGCGGCAAACCGCTCACGACGATCCTCCGTTCGCTCGACCATCGCGGTTGCGCCGCCGCCTGCGGACTCGTGGCCGGCACCGATCTGCCGCTCACGATGCACCCCTTCATCCTTCGCGGCGTGACGCTCGCCGGGATTGACTCGGCCAAGTGCCCGCGGCCGCAGCGGCTCGAAATGTGGCAGAAGCTCGCCGGCCCGTGGCGAGTGGAGGTGCTGGACGACATCGTCGAGGTGGCCACGCTCGACACACTGCCCAAGTTCGTTCAGGAAATCCTCGCCGGCGAGATCGTCGGCCGCACGCTCGTCGTTCCCGGCTCCGCCAAGGTCGCCCACTGACGCGCGCTAGCCACTCGGAAACTGCTTGCAGTATTCGTACACTGCCATCGTCGTCGCGGTGGCCACGTTGTAACTGTACGGCATGCCCCACACCGGAATCTCGACCACGTCGTCGAGCATTGGCAGGATGTCGTCGGTCAAACCCGTGCGCTCGTTGCCGATCACGAGCGCCGTTCGCCGGGCAAACTGGAAATGGTGCAGACTCTGCGAGTTGGTCGTTTGCTCCAGGCCGACGAGTCGATAGCCGTCAGATCGCAATTTGTCGAGCACCGGGACGAGCGAGCGGTGCGTTTCGATCTCTACGGTGTCGGACCCATCCCGGGCGATCTTCCGATCGAGCTTGGCCTGCCCCGTGCAATAGATCCGCTCGATGCCCGCACAGCCGGCGAGCCGCGCGATACGCGAAAGATTGACATTGCTGCGCATCGGCGCACAAAGGAGCACCAACTCCCGCGGCCGCTCCAATCGCCCCGGCGGCTTATGCCGTTGATGTTCAAACATTGCCGGTCCCATTTAGCGGCGGAGCTTGCTCCGCGTGTTAGCCCCGCGTCACCGCGGTCGCCTGACACGGGGCGTCACAAACGACCAATTCTGCCTCTGCTTCCCCGCCTTCAACGGATTGTCTTCCACGTACTGAATTGCCTCCCGCAGGTGGCGCTGAGAGAAAATGAACACCTTCCAACACCTTCGACACCAAGGCGACGGCACCGTTCCATCCGCCTCTCGATGCGCACCCAGCGGATGCAGCCCCGCCGCATTCATCGCCTGTGTCGCCCGCGCTTTCAAGTGACCGACAATTCGATCAATATCCCGCTCATGCGGCCCGATCACCAGATGCACGTGCTGCGGCAGGATCGAGCAGGCGTAGATCGCATAGTCAGCCTCCTCGACCGCGGCCCGAAAACCAAGCCCTGCCGCCTGAGCCTGCGGCCCACTCAAGAGGACCTCCGGAAACCTCAGCGCCTCTTTCGCTCGTTTGCGCAGCGCAACGTCGTGTTTCGCGCCGGCGACCGATCTCCTTGTCTCCACCTTCGTCGCCGGGCCGAACTGCAGCAGTTCCCAATTGCGAATCCAATCGGACCACGAGCCACGTGGATCGTTCGGAAGCCGGAATCCGTACGTCGAGAAAATGACGTGGAAGCCGTGCAGCATGCAGCCCATTGTAAATGCCACACGGCGCGGAGCAAGCTCCGCCGCTAACTGCCCATTTGGCGGTGGAGCTTGCTCCACAATGCCTGATCGCTAAGCTAAACCATATATGTCGACCCGCGCTTGGTTTCCTTTGATCTTAATCGCACTTGGCCTCGCCGCGGTCGCTTGGGCGGTGCTCCGAGTGCAGTTGCCGCCGGCCGACTTTACATTCATCAACGAAACCGAGGTCAAATCGCTCGACTGGGCCGTGGTAACCGGCATTCCCGAGCACCGCATCGTCGGCAGCATCTTTGAAGGCCTCACGCGGCTCGATCCCAAAACGCTCGAGCCGATCCCCGGCGTCGCCGAGAGCTGGGACATCTCCGACGACAAGAAGACCTACACCTTCCATCTCCGCAAGAACGCCAAATGGTCGAACGGCGACCCCGTGACGGCGCACGATTTTCTCTACTCCATGCGCCGCTTCCTCGACCCCATGACCGCGGCTGAATACGCCTACCAGGCCTGGTATCTCGTGAACGCCCGCCGTTACAGTCTCGGCGCCAAAGGCATTAACCCCGGCGATCCGGTCGAAGTCGAGCTCAATGAGCGCCCCGTGGGCGCCCTCCCCTTCGCCCGCGGCAAAGTGCTCCACGGCAAGTTGATTCGCACCGAGGGCGAAGGCGACGACCGCGTGTTTGTTGTCGAGATCGATGGCCGGGAGCGAAAGTTCCGCGCTGGTGAGACCGGCGACAAATCAGCCGGGATCGAACCCGCGAAGCAGGTGCTGCTCGACTTCAGCGAAGTCGGCATCAAGGCGCTCGACGACTACACGATCGAAATGCAGCTCGAATACCCGACTCCCTTTTGGCTCGAGCTGCTCAACTACCACGCCCTGCTGCCGATGAACCAGAAATGCCTGGAAACCTACGGCACTCCCGAATGGACCGAAGCCGAGAACATCGTCACCAACGGCCCCTTTCGCGTCGCCTTCCGCCGCATCCGCGACCGCATTCGGCTGGTGAAAAACAAACACTACTGGGATCCCAGCCGTCCGAAGCTCAACGTGATCGACGCCCTGGCGATCACGCCGCAAGTGACGATGTTCAACCTCTTCGCCACGGGCAAGGTCGATTGGATCACCGACCTGCCGGCGATCGTGCTCCGCGAGTTGATCAAGACTGGCGCGGCCCGCGGCGAACTCGATCCAAAGCCCTACCTTGGCACCTATTACTATCTACTCAACACGACGCGCAAACCGCTCGACGACGTTCGCGTCCGCCGTGCCCTGGCCCTCGCGCTCGACCGCGAAGAAATCACTCGCACCGCCACCGGCGCCGGCGAAGTTCCCGCTTATAGCCTAGTGCCGCTCGGCATCCCCGGCTACACGCCGGAAAAATTCGGCGAAGAAAACGTTAAAGAGGCCCAGCGGCTCTTGGCGGAAGCGGGTTTTCCGAATGGCCGTGGCTTCCCCAAGCTCGAAATCCTCTACAACACCCACCAGGCCCACCAGACGATCGCCCAGCTGATCCGCAAACAATGGGAAAAGAACCTCGGCATCACCGCCACCACCCGCAACGAGGAATGGGGCTCCTACCAGACCAGCATTCGCCAGCTGGAGTTCGACACGGCCCGCCGCGCCTGGATCGCGGACTACATCGATCCGAATTCGCACCTCGACATCATGGTCACCGACGGCGAGAACAATAACACCGGTTGGTCGAATCCGGAGTACGACAAATTGATCGCCGCCGCCCGGGCCGAACCAGATGAGAAAAAACGCTTCGCGCTGTTTCACCAGGCGGAGCGGATCCTGATGGACGAGATGCCGATCATTCCGATTTACTACTACGTCGACAAGAACATGCTCAAACGCAACGTCCGCGGTTTTTATCGCAACCCGCTCGACCACCACCCCCTCTCCGAGATCTGGCTCGACAAATCGGCCGACGATGTCAAAGCGTTAGCGCCGTCGGCCACGACGGATGCCCCGCCCACAAGCCCCACGCCCGATTCCGGCAACGGCGCCAAAGATTAGCGCTACTGTCTCACACGCATGCTCAAGTTCATCTTCGTACGTCTGCTCTGGATGCTGCTCACGCTGTGGGCCGTGTTCACGATTTCTTTCTTCCTGATGCGCGCCGTTCCTGGCGGCCCTTTCTCCGGCGATCGCCGCCTGGAGCCAGAAATCGAAGCGAACATGCTGCGGCGCTATCACCTCGACGAGCCGCTCTGGCAGCAGTATCTCCGCGAGCTTTCGAACTACGCCCGTTTTGATTTCGGCTATCCATTCAAGTTGCAAGACTACACTGTGAACCGCGTGATCGCCGAAGGATTGCCGATCTCCGCGGCCCTCGGCATTCTGGCGCTCGCCTTCGCGCTCGTGCTCGGGCTGGTTGCCGGCATCACTTCGGCCGTCCGCCGCGGCTCGGTCGCCGACGTGACGCTGATGTCGCTGGCCACCGTGGGCATCGCGGTGCCAAATTTTGTCGTCGCGGGCGTGTCGATCCTGCTGTTCGTATTCCTGATTCCCATTTTTCCCGCCGCCGGCTGGGGCTCGTTCGATCAATTGATCCTGCCCGCCCTCTGCCTCGGCGCGCCCCATGCGGCCGACGTCGCCCGCATCACGCGGACCAGCATGCTCGACATCTTGTCACAGGATCACATCCGCACGGCCCGCGCCAAAGGCCTCAGCCCGCTCCGCGTGATCTGGGGCCACGCCCTGCCCGGTGCGCTGCTCCCGGTGGTGTCCTATCTTGGCCCCGCCACCGCCTACGTGCTGACCGGTTCACTCGTGATCGAGCAGATCTTTGCGATCCCCGGCCTCGGTTCCCATTTCGTCGAAGCCGCCCTGCAGCGCGACTACACGCTGGCGCTGGGCTGCGTGATGCTCTACACCGTGGTGCTGTTCCTCATGAACATGCTGGTCGACATCTCGTACGCCTTCCTCGACCCGCGCGTGGAGCTGGACTAGATGGCTAGCGTCCCGCCACCGCTGAAAACCGAGGAAGGCGTCTCGCTGGGGAAGGACGCCTGGCGCCGCTTGCGCAGAAGCCGCGTCGCCATGCTCTGCCTCGCCCTGCTCGTCGCCATCTTCGCCTTGGCGTTCTTCACGCCCCTCTTGCCGCTGCCACCGCCCGATGCGATCAACACTCGCCTGCAATACGCGGCCCCGCAATTCACGCCGCTCTGGGAAAAGACGCTCCAACTCGATCAGGACGCAATCGCCCGCGCTTACGAATCAACCGACGCCGCCGATCGCGCCGACTTGATTCAGCGTCCCTACCGCGACGTCGGTTTCCCGCAGCTCAATTTCCTCAGCCGCACGATGGTCCAGGCGCGCACGCGGCTCTTCGGCGAGTGGAGTCTGGCTTCCGTCTGCGGCCGCGACGAGCTCGGCCGCGATCTTTTGTCGCGCGTCTTCTGGGGCGCCCGTATTTCGCTGGTCGTGGGCCTGGTGGCCGCCGCGGTGTCACTGGTGATCGGCGTCACCTACGGCTCGATCGCCGGCTACTTGGGCGGCAACGTCGACAAGCTGATGATGCGATTCGTCGACGTGTTGTACTCGGTGCCCTTCATCTTCATCGTGATCTTCCTGCTCACGATCCTCGGCCAGGAAGACGTCAAGAAATGGCTGGCCGAAAGCGGCATCGACCGGCTGACGATTTTCTATCTCGTGGTCGGTGCGGTCTATTGGCTCACGATGGCCCGCGTCGTCCGCGGCCAGGTGATCTCGCTCCGCACCGAGCCTTTCGTCGAAGCGGCCGAGGCGATGGGCGCGAGCCAAAGCCGGATCATCGCCCGCCACATCTTCCCCAACCTCGTCGGCATCGTGATCGTCTACCTCACGCTCACGATCCCCCGCGTGATGCTCTTTGAAGCGTTCTTATCGTTCCTCGGCCTGGGCGTCGAACCACCAGACGTCTCCTGGGGTCTATTGGCGAACGAGGGCATCAAAGTCATCACGCCGGTAAAAATCTATTGGTGGCTGATCGTCTACCCCAGCCTCGCCCTGGGCCTCACGCTCTTCGCGCTTAATTTCTTAGGCGACCGCTTACGCGACGCACTGGACCCGAAACTTAAGGGCCAGTGACGTTGACACTAGGCAGTACGGACATTCATCTCGACGCAGAGTAGCGATTGTGGGAGTCTTCGTGAAGTTCAAGGAGGACTTTGGATGTCGAAGCGACATGCGTTGACGAACGAACAGTGGGCCGCGATCCGCG